>JBNLCC010000001.1:0-2253 GCA_050303615.1 Methylococcaceae bacterium
AGCGCTGCAGGATAACCAGGACGCTTATTTATATACGCAAGCAGTATTTCAGGCATACGATTTAAGTGACCGGATTCGTGCTAATCCGGATTTTTGGGCGGCAAAAGTTACTGAAGATTCGGCGAACGGGGCTGCCGCGCTGAGCGCCGTTCAAACGGCGGCTGGGGCCGATACCGAAGCCAGTCATGATTTTTGCAGCACCGACGACCCCGCTACCGGAACATCACCGGGCACGATGCCCGACGGCTGTACCGTCACGGAAATGGCGGAATACGATTTATATCGTTGGTTTACCGATTCTCAAAAAATTCTGCCGGGCTTGACCGTGAGCTTAACCCGCATTACGGATCCAAACGATGCGCTAAAGAAAATCCTGCAACTTTCGTTGAGTTGGAACATGTCCAATGCCGGTCTCGGCAGTATGAACAATCCCAGTTATTCACTGGATATCAGGCCATGACTAGATACCGCGTCCGTAGAGGGTTCTCGCTTATCGAACTGATGGTCGGTTTATTTTTGTCTAGTCTGGTGGTGGCCAGCATTATTCCGGTAGCCGTCAATACCCGAAATAACTTCCGCGTTCAGAGCAATCTCAGCAATTTGATGGAGGAAGGGCGTTATCTCGTTGAAATAATGGGCAAGGAAACAAGAAGGGCCGGGTATTTGAGGAATAGTCTGAAAAATACTGCTGATAAAGTCTTTACCGAATTAAATAATCCATTCTCGATTGCCTCGGGGAATCTTGCCATATTAAACGAGACCGAATATATAAAAGGCGCAGCCGATGCGACATTTATCGATCAGTTTATTATCCGATACCAGTTGCACGATGCCGACGAACTCAGCCCCAACTTTGCAAATTCGCCGTGTACCCGTGATTTGGCGTTGGTGGCCGGTGAAGATCCTTCCGTCCAGATGCACACAGTCACCATCTATTTCTATGTCAGCAATGACGCAAATAATATTCCGGTACTGTATTGCAAGGCCCGCAGGGACAACTTGACTGCAGGAACTTCAGTCGACTCAAATACCGCCAGAACCGTTATCTCCAATGTTGAAGGGATGCGGGTGCTGTACGGTGAAGACGACGGTGTCGGCAATATATCTTATGTCAGCGTGAACCAGGTTTCTGACTGGACACAAATAACCAGCATTCGAATGAGTTTCATTCTGCAAAGCGAAGATGAAAATACCGCCTCGCAGGCTGTGTCAAACGTGGTGCTGAACGGCCGTTACACCCATGACACCCGTAATCCCTCGGAAAAACGCCTGTACCGGGTTTTTTCGGTAACCACCGCACTGCGCAATCAATTGGTAGACCTATGAAAACTAAACAACAACGGGGCATTGCATTGGTTATTAGCTTAATCATTCTTCTGTCCACAACATTTCTCAGTGTTTCGGTCATCCAGCAAAACAAACTGCAGTTTTTAATGGCCGGCAATACCCGGCAGCAGACGGAAACCTTGAGCAATGCCGAAAATCTGCTTGCCCTTGCCGAGGAATACGTCAAATTGCAGCGGCAGCCAGCCGGTTATGATGATAAACAATGCGTCGTCGATGCCGACGGCAAATCCACGCCGCTCTCTGCCGGCGACATTCCGCTAGGCGTCGCAAATGCGACAGCAACGATTGAAGATTGTTTTTGTAATAATTATGATTCCGCTTGTGCTTCAATCTACGGTGCGTGTGGATCCGAAATTTATACCATACGTGTCCAGTTTACCGACAGCTCCGGCGCATATAGAGCTGTCGAATCGAGATATAGTGTTGCCTGCGAGTTTTGAACCTGATCTGATGGCGAGGGCACAAGGTAATTTTTTGAGAATGCTAAATACTACTTTGATAACAACAACAAACCGGTTGAAAACCGGAAAGGGCAATAACATGAAATCAACAACTTCAATTCTCGCGATCGCCGGCTTGGTCGTCGGTATAGCCTGGGTCCGGCCTGTAATGTCAGGTTCTATCAGCATGACCATCTGCCATAATCCCAATCATGAACCGGCCACCGAAACGATTGACGACAATGGTTGGTTTGGCGCTGTAGATCACAGCAATGATGGTCACCAAGCCCACCAGCGCAGCTTGGGCGATTATATCGGCAGCTGCAATCATAACGATCAGCAGGAAACTCTGATCTCCGTTGTAAACTGCCAGGATACCAACAGTGGCACCTACCGCAGTAATTTGTTGGATAAACTGGCGGATTACAATAGCCCGATCCTCTTGGGTTCACCGGTAGTACTGGAT
>JBNLCC010000002.1:0-2198 GCA_050303615.1 Methylococcaceae bacterium
GCAGTCCACATTGTCGAAAATCATCGCTTCCGATTTGCCGCGGCGCACGGTAACGTCATAATTTTGCCGGAATACGGTCAGTGCCGCCTGGTCATTTTTCCAGTTTTGATGGGTGGCTTCCTCGCCGGCAGCGGAATTGGCGCTGCCGTCCGGCAGGCGAAACGAGGTATGCACCGAAGCCAGGCCGGAAAAATGAACGGTCAGGTTGGCAACCACGTCATTGACGATACAGGAGCCGGAACTGCAGTCTACGTTGTCAATAACGAGTGATCCTGAACCTTTTCTTAGGAATAGGTCGTAAGACTTTTTGAATACGGTGATTTCCGCCTGATCCGTCTGCCAGTTTTTATGCGTCACCTCTTCGCCGGAGGCTTCTCCGGGATTGTTGTCAGGCAAGCGGACAGAGGTATGGACACTGGATAAGCCTGGGAAATTCACCATCATTGTCGCCGTCAGGTTGCCTGCAGAACAGCTTCCCGATGTGCAATCCACGTTATCGACAAACACGGTTTCGGCTTGTTTGGTGACACGTAGATCGACGATTTGCCGTAAAATGGTAATAACTGCCTGGTTTGTTTGCCAGTTTTTGTGCGTAATTTCTTCGCCGGAAACGGAGTCGAGTACATTGTCAGGGACATAAACCGAGGTGTGCACGCTGGACAAACCGGGGAAATCGACGGTCAGCGTCGCCGTTATGTCATTGACCGTGCATGAGCCGGACCGGCAGTCCACATTATCGACGATATAATTGCCGCCGCCTTTTCGAATCTGTAAATCGACAATTTGGCGCAGGACGCTGATTTCCACTACATCGTTTTGCCAGTTTTTGTGGGCTATTTCCCCGCTGTTCGCCTCGCCATTGACGGCGTCCGGAACGCGCACCGCCGTGTGTACGTTTTTAAGACCCAAAAAGTTTACTGTTAAAGTGGCGGCCACGTTATCGACAGTACAGGTAGCCGTTGTACAGTCGACATTGTCAATGATCAGTACTCCCGAGCCTTTTTTAATAATCAGGTCATAATGCCCCGACGGCACATCGATGCTGGTACTGTCGCTTTGCCAGTTGGATTTCTTAATGGATGCGCCGGTGGCGGCGTTCTGCAAGCCGTCTGCAACAGTACTTCTGTATGGACGCTGGATAATCCCGGAAAATTTACCTGCAACGTTGCAAACGCAGTCGCTGCCGTCGCTTCTATTGCGCTAGCATTGAAAGAACAACAAAACAACAATAAACCGGTTATTATGCTTTTTTCCCATTTATGGCCATTACTCTGCAACATGGTCGGTCCCCTGCATAAAACTGTAAGAATTGAAAATCAGTATGACAGAGGGGAAGCAGTACCTGAATAGTTACACTGTGATTGAAATCACAAAAATGGCATCCGGAAATGAGACTCAGTTCATATAATTTATTGCGTTGACAAATTTGGGGGTCAATATGGCGCCTTGCGTCATTTTATGGACAATTGCTGTTGGCTGTGATATCAGGTTAAAGGCGACAGCTTGGCAAGTTAAATTGTTTGCATCGATTGGGTAATATTTTTCGTTCCTATTGAATAAAAAACGCTGTTGCTGAGATGAAGTCACGAGGGCGGCTTGCGGTTTGTTGAATTGCTGTGGAATAAAATTACGGCAGCATCACCCCTCTGATGGTGAAGTAAATCAGTGCGGCCATGATGCCGGACAAGGGGACGGTAATGAGCCATGCGGCTGCAATTTTGTATAAATGTGAACGCTTTACTAATTCCTTGCGGTAAACTTTTTTCAATCCTTTACGCTCCTTCTTAGTTAAATGCGTTTCCGATGCGTTAGCCTTCAAATCTTTTAACATTTGCCCTTTGATTTCGATTGAGGCCTTTTTAAAATCGATAAGAAACACTTCGACCTTTTCCGGTTCGTCATGCATATGGTGTTCCTTGATTTCCTCAATCATTACCGCGTAACTGCGCTTTAGGTATTCTCGAAGAAATCCCACCCCGAATACTGCACCGACAGCGGTGTGAGTGGAGCTGATCGGCAGGCCCAATTGGCTGGCGATGATAACGGTGATTGCCGCTGACATGGCGATGCAGAACGCGCGCATTTTATCCAGTTCGGTAATTTCACTGCCGACCGTGCGGATTAATTTGGGGCCGTACAGCGCCAGTCCGATAGAAATGCCGAGCGCGCCGATCATCATCACCCAGAGCGGTATGGCC
>JBNLCC010000003.1:0-10406 GCA_050303615.1 Methylococcaceae bacterium
GTGGCGGTTGACGTCAACGGGGTATCGGTGCATGCAACCGGGCCGAAGCAGTGGCAGGCCAGGATCGGCAAGATACCGGTGATTGTGGAAGGGACGGATCGATAGGTTTAGGGTTGGCTGATTTCCAGGCTGTGGGTCCTGGTGTGGTTTAAGACGCCTCAAATTTTCTTATTTTACTGCATTGAGAAAAATTGTTTGTTTATAGACTAATTTTATTAAAGGAAAAATGATGAAAGTGGCGCTGGGTGCCGATACCTATGGGTTTCCATTAAAAGAAACGATCAAACGCCATTTGCTTGCCGGCGACTTCGACATTGAAGATTTCGGTGTCGCCTACGCGAAACAGAGCACACCCTATTATGAAATAGCCGATCACGTAGCGAATGGTATTATACAAGGCCATTATGAACGGGGTATTCTGATATGCGGTACCGGTATGGGGATGGCTATTATTGCCAATAAACATCCGGGCATCTATGCCGCGGCATGCGAAAGCCCCGTTGCCGCCGAAAAGTCCCGATCGATCAACAATGCGAATGTATTAACGCTGGGAGCGATGCTGACCAGCGGGGAGACCGCGAAAAAGATTGTCGACGTCTGGTTCGATACCGAATTTACCGAAGGTTGGGATCAGGATGTTCAGGCTTGGCTAAGAAATTCCTTAAACGATATTGCAGGGTTGGAACAAAGGCAGTTCAAGGAAAAGAAAGGGTAACAGAATTCTTTTTTTGCTGTTTTGCATTCAACGTCGCACCATACCAATGATTTATGTTTAAACCTTTTTAGGGTTCCCAGGTTAACGTCGTAGGCTATACTCTATAAGAAATTCGGTCTGTAACAATTGCACCAAAGTAAGGAATGAAACAATGTTAGAGTGGTTGAATGCCAATATCGCTTATTGGCATTGGATTGTATTCGGTTTAATCCTATCGTTAAGCGAAATATTGGTGATGAGCTTCGTTTTGCTGTGGTTCGGTATCAGCGCCATTATTGTCGGGACTGCGCTGTGGATTTTTCCTTTTTCCTTTACCATGCAGCTGTTTTTTTGGGTTTTGTTGTCATTATTTAACGTCTACGGCTGGTTTAAATGGATCGCACCCCGAATAAAAAATGTTTCGCTGTCAGGCATGGCCCGGGAATCGATGATCGGCCAGGTAGGAACGGTTATTGACTATAATTCAGTCCAGCCGGGAAGGGGGAAAATGCGTTTTCCCGCGCCTATTTTGGGCGATGATGAATGGCAGTTTATCTGCTCGGACGAGGTCGAAATCGGTAGCCGGGTCATTGTACGTGAATTTTCCGGTAATTCACTCATTGTCAGTAAAGCAAAGTAATTCATTTAAAAAACGAGGAACTGTAAATGGAAGGTTTATATATCGTTGCTGTATTTGTCATCCTGGTCATTGTGACCGTCATCAAAGGGGTCAGGATTGTACCCCAGGGCTATAAACATATTGTCCAGAGGCTGGGCAAATACCATTGCACTCTCAACCCAGGACTGAATGTAATTGTGCCTTATGTCGACTCGATCGCGTATAAATTGACGACGAAAGATATTGTCATGGACATTCCTTCCCAGGAAGTGATTACCAAGGATAATGCGGTGATCGTCGCCAATGCCATCGCCTATATCAATATTGTTTCTCCGGAAAAAGCGGTTTACGGCGTTGAGGATTTTGGTTTAGCTATAGAGAAACTGATCCAAACCTCACTCAGAGCGATCATCGGAGAAATGAACTTGGATGACGCGCTATCGTCCCGCGAGCATATCAAACATAAGCTAAAAGAGGGCATTTCCGATGATATTTCAGATTGGGGCATAACCCTGAAAACCGTGGAAATTCAGGATATTAATCCTTCGAATACGATGCAAGCATCCATGGAAGAACAGAGTGCCGCCGAACGTGAACGCCGAGCCGCAGTGACCCGGGCCGAAGGCGCGAAACAGGCGGCAATACTTGAAGCGGATGGCCGGCTGGAAGCATCGCGGCGGGATGCGGAAGCAAAAATTTTACTTGCCGATGCCAGCGGTAAAGCGATTGAAAGCATTTCTGCGGCCATAAAAGAAAAAGAACTGCCAGCCACATTTTTACTAGGCGAAAAATATATTGAAGCCATGCGCGAATTGGCTGAATCTGACAATAGCAAGACTGTCGTATTGCCAGCCGATCTGCTTCAGGCGGTGCAAGGCTTGATTAACAAGGCCAAATAAAGATCGTCGGCGGTACCGGTCAATTTACCGGCATCAGCGGGCAAATGGAATCCGTCAATAACGGAGACGGCGATTTCACCCTGACTTAGTACTGTCGGATGAAATAGTATACAAACGACATAATGGGCATTGCCCGCCACACGGCGGAATTATTTTTTGTAAGCGGCAATAATTTTCCTGACTGTGGTGAGTTGGAACCCGTACTGTCGTTTTAATTTGCCAAGCTTTTGGTTTTTCGGTACGGAGGGAGGCAGGTTCAATTTTGCAATAATATAGTCGGCAGATACGCCGGTAGTTTGCTCCAGCTCGAGCAATGTCATCGTCCCCCTGACCTCGATATCCTCAAAGGGATGACTGGACGGTATCGGAATATCGCTTTTTGTCGACGCTATATCCACCGGAGATATTAACGGTGTGACCGAAAAGGCGATCAGCGCCAGCGCACTCACCAACCCCAGAGCAAGCCGAAATCCCGAACCCTCCGGCGACCGCCCGGCCGCTAAATTGAACAGCCAGCGCCAGTGCAGCACCAAGTGCAAGGCGAGGACGCTAAAAAAGATCACCGAAACCCAAAAATGCAGCGTTCCCCATTGGTGCCGGTCAAGCCCCCACAGCGTTGAAAAATGACCGCTACCGGGTGGCAACAGATAATGCAGTAGAACGCCTGTTGTCGTGAGAAAAACAAAACCGGCGAAAGCGACGACATCGATTAAGAAATGTAAATGGGTTCGTTTCATGATCGGATTCTTATATTTTGCAGATGGAACGAACACTGGATGTTCGTTATATTTCAGGCATACAAATCGTATGATAGCGTGAGGTAAGAATGGTATCAATTATGTTGGGCACAGCAAAAGAAGCGGAAGAAACCGGATAAATTATTCGCCATGTCTTTTTTTGAATGACACTGTGAAAAACTTAGAAAAACCGAATCTGATCCGAAAATCGTGCTATATTCAAAATGAATAAAATTCAAACAGTTAACTGCATCCCGGATAGCTATGGCATTTACTGTTTTATTAAAGGAGCTTAGAGTGTGGAATTTAATAATTTTATCGGTGTTATTAGTGATGTCCATGATCGTTCCCGCGCAAAACAGTAACAAACAAAAGGCAATTGATGCCGTAAAGCGTTTTTTTCAAATCAATGATCAAAAACTGATATTTGAAGGCCATTTTGTTGAAACCGATCCGCAGTTTGGCGAAGCTTGCCGAGTTAATGTGGACTTTTCCAGGCCCGGCAACGAATATTTAACCATTGTTGGGGAATTCACTCCGGCGGGAAACATCGGCGACGGTATTTATTTCAAAGAGGATGAAAATACATTTTTGCAAACGGAACTGAGTAACGATCTGTTAACCTTGGAACAGAAGATTACCGACAGCTTTTCCACTTCGATAAAAACCTGGTTGGTACTCACTAAAAATAGCGATACGCTCCGCTTTTCCCTATACCGGCAGACCCGTTTTCTCTTTATCAGCGACGTCGTCGAAAAAAAATGCGTTATCAATAATTACAAACCAGTTAACAATGCAGGAGATTAAGGATTCCGTTCTAAAAACAGCTTGGGTTCGCAATGGTTTAGGCAAATAGTTATTGAGGAGAAAAATTATGGCTGTTGATCCGACAAAACCCCGCATGGTTCTGGTGATTCATGGTGTCCAATTGGGTGACAATGCAGACCAGAACCAACATGTTACCGTCAAAGAGCTATTGAAGAACCGGCTGGGCAATATTCCACTACAATATGAAACCGATATTTTCCGTTATGAAGATCTCAATGATCAAGCACAAAACAAATATCAAAAATTAATTAAGCTCATTCTGACCACCCCGCTGGGGGCTTTCCTTTCCGGGAAAGCCATCGATCTGGTCGGGGATGTGGTAACGGCAAAACTGGATACCAGTACCGCGGCGGAAATTCGTAAGGGGTTTAAAGATAAAATTGTGGGAATATTCGAAACGGAAAGCCCTTGCTATATCGTCGCACATAGTTTGGGATCGATTTATGCCCTTGATGTTATCAGCGAATTGATTCGTGATAATCGGTTTTTCGATAGAAATTCACGGCGAACCTGGCCGGTACAAGGGCTGGTAACCATCGGCTCCCCAATCGGTATTTCGATGTTCAGAAAAGGGCGGCAAAGTGTTGCCGCCTTGGGTAGCGGCACCAAATGGTTGCGCTGGCTTAATTACTGGGACAGGAATGATCCGGTCGTTTCCGGGGAAATTTTCGGCAAAACCTTGCAAGGCCATCAAATTGCCGAGAAATACCTCAACGGGTTGACGAAACAGGGCTGGGTGATCCGCGATATTCCGGTTGATACCGGCAAGATTTGGTTGCCGGCGCATGTTTCTTATTGGGAAAACCCGATGGTCGGAGACGGCTTGGTTGATCTGGTAACAAATTAAGTGGTGAACGATATGAAAGCGTTGTTTCAGGTTTTATTGCCGTCTTTAATGTTACTACACGTGCAGGGGTGCAGCAATTATCTCTACCGTGGAGAAATAGATGCGGTGAATTCCGCTGAGCAGGAGAGCAAGGTCATCCTCTATTGGACTAAAACCGACAAACTGTTTGGTCAGCCCAAAGCCGGTCCCGCTATCTTAATGACGGAATGCAGTACGCGCCGCATTACATTTGTCGAGGCTGATTCCGGTATCGTATTTTACGGCGACCCGGGAAAGGATGTTCTGGCGGATTTTTCCGCTGCTGTGACTCAACATACCATTTGCGGCAGGATCGGGAATGCGGCACAGTTTAAAAATTTGCAGGCCGGACCGGTCAAAGTGGACATTCGCTGTAAGGCTGCTGATCAAGGCGATGCGTTCAGTATTGCTTCGGGACCGTTTACACCGGCTTACCTTAAGGCGCAACCCGAACCCTATACCTTTGAAATACAGGAATCCAGTGGTTGGAGCTTGTTTGGCGCCATACCGGAGGTGCCAGTGCCGCCGGCATGTCGAAATTAAACGTTGTAACGGTATTGCATTTTTGGACTCAACAACAACGATACGTCCTGCGACAAAGCAGGATGCCCGTAGCGTTGCTGAACTGATTGAATTAGCAGGGGAAGGGATTCCCGGTTATTATTGGCAGTTGTCGGCAGTGAAGGGGCGACAGGCGATCGACGTCGGTACTGAGCGTGCTTTGCGCGAAGATGCGAATTTTTCATATCGCAATGCCGTTCTCGCCGAACATCAAGACACAGTCGTTGCCATGTTGCTGGGCTATAAATTACCGGACAGCGTTGAAAACATTGATTTAACCGAATATCCGCCTGTTGTTCGGCCGTTTGTTGAGCTTGAATTGCTGGTGCCAGGCTCGTTTTATATCAATGCCTTAGCAGTGTATCCGCTATTTCAGGGGCGGGGCTTTGGTTCAAGGCTTTTGGCTTTTGCCGATTCGTTGGCGATCGATGTCGGCTGCGGACAATTGAGTATCCAGGTTTTTGAACAGAATTCAGGAGCGGTGCAATTGTATCTTCGGCACGGCTTTCAAATAATCGCACGCAGACCTGTCGTCAAACATATCAGTCATTCATACGATACCGACGTGGTGCTGCTCGTCAAGCCGGTTCAGCCGTTATAAGGCTTCGTATTGTATGATAATGCAGCCGGATGGAAAAATTTAGAGGTGAACAGTGGTCTTTTCTTCAACAGGAATTAATTTGAGATTCGTTCTGATTTCGTTGGCAAATTGGACCCCAATGGCGGAAAACAATTTGAGGTCGAGCTTGGCCAAACTGAGCGCCGCCATCATCGCGGCTTTTTGGAAATCTTTATTTTTCCGTGCCAGCATCGACAAGAGAAATAAAGCTTCGTCGTTGTTGATCTGTTCCGTTTCAATTTTTTGCTGCGCCTTTTCCGTCACGGTGATATAGGCGCGCAACCTTTTGTTACGGTTCAGGAAACCAATATCCGGAATACTGTCGGAAAGTTCCGCAAAAACATGCAAGGCTTTGTCAGCCGGTTTGATTTCGTCGACTTGCTGATCAAGCTGTTTGGAATTGTTGTTCATGAATAAATTTCAATCGTGATAAGCTGAGAGAGAAGTTGTGGTTTCAATAGCGTCGGAGAAGTCTCCGGGCTTGGCTTTTATCGCGGCATCCTGCTGTTGGGCCAAGTAGGACCCGCCGACGATTCCCGTCATTATAAAAATATAAATAACGGCAGCGATACGCCTGGTTTTTTTCCCTTCTTGGTAGTGACTCATTAGAAATATACCTCTTTTCATTAAAAAATAATTAAAATACTATAACAACGAATAGACGATGCATAAAACCTAGAATCAAATTTCATTCCATTGAAACCGGAAGTCAATTAATTATAATAAGGGCAAAACATGTACAAACTCTATGATTTTTTTCCTTCCGGGAATTGCTACAAAGTAAGGTTGCTGCTTAATCAATTGCAAAAAACCTATCAACGAATCAATATCGATATACTGCAACACGAATCGCGCACAACGGAATTTCTTACAATTAACCCCAACGGCAAGGTTCCTGTCTTGGAACATCAAGGACGGTTATTGACCGAATCAAATGCAATAATCTGGTATTTGGCGCAGGATACCGAATTCCAACCCGAAGGCAGATTTGAGCAAGCGCAAGTATTGCAGTGGATGTTTTTTGAACAGTTCAGCCATGAGCCGTTTATCGCTAAATCAAGATATTGGATATCCATACTGAATGCAGAACACAAATATCAGGAACAGTTAAGGGAGAATGAAGTCAGGGGATACGCGGCCTTGGATATTATGGAAAACCACTTAAGTACGCATCGGTATTTTGTTGCGGAACAATATACCATTGCCGATATCGCTCTCTATGCCTATACCCACGTTGCCGAAGAAGGAAATTTTGACTTATCGGATTATCCGCATATCCGGGCATGGTTCAACCGCATTGAACTGCAGCCCAACTATATTCATATCAGCCAAAATCCGGTATGACATTGTGAATGTGGATATTCGATAAAAAATACAGACTGCCTGCCGTAACTTTCAAAGCTGAATGCCGGCAAAGTATTTTTCCAAATCAATTCGGATCGGCATAAAATAAATGTTCAGTCCGTAACGACGCGCAATTTGCATTGTTTGATTAGCAAAATTGATATTCCAATCGTATTCGGCGCGAAAATCGGCTGGAAATTTTACCTTGTTTTTTACCTCCCAATAGTGTTTAGAGGAGTCTGTGGTAATGGGGCTGATGCCTATAAATGTTTCCAGTCCCTGTAAAAGTTCCGCATAGATTTCGATCATTCTGCAATCGAAAAAAGGTTGGGAAAAAAAAGCGGAAGCACCGGCGTCGATTTTCCGCATCACGTAATTGTATTCATCCTGAATACCGTACCGGTGCGGATCAAAACCGGCATAAATTTTAATATTCGGGAAGTGTTGTTTGACAGCCCTGATCAGATCAAGGACATTGGTATTATAAAATTTTCGGCGGATGCCTTCGGGCGGGTCGCCGGTAATCAGCAGCACATGATCCAGTTGATATTGCTCAATGATACGAAAAATGGAACCGTCACGAATGGTAAAATCGATAGCCCTGAAATGAGGTACGAAGATATGTTTGTGCCGATCTATCCGATTAACCACTTCCCAGCTTCTGATATCAAAACGTTGAATGTCGGGTACGTTTATCATGTTGACAGCTTGTCCGAGCGTTAACACGAACTCGTACTGCCGGATAAACGCCTCAGGGGATCTTGGCACTATTTCAAATGAGATTTTCATTGTTCTTTCCTTCTATAATGGGAGAGAAGGTTTGCGGTATGACAACTTAGGACTGCCGGATAAAATGGTAGGGAATGCATCGCATACCGTTTTAATGGATTCAGACTATTGAACAGCTACCAAAGGAACGCAATGTGCACCTTACTTTTCCGTTAAGTCAACAGGGTTCAACCACCAGGATGGGAGCGACAACAAGCCGGGATCTGAATAATTACTTCGCATGAGTGCCTCCGTAATACGATGATTTTATCAGATTGAAACAGTTTTCTGCCGAGTTTCCCATAACGCAATGCTGATGTAGGTGATAAAAGCCGAAGCCAGCGATATGAGATAGGGGACCGAGAAATGCATCATATATTGACCGAAAATCCAGGCACTGATGCCGGCGAGCAATGCCCCGGCGGCACTGTAAATGCCGCCAAAACGTGTAAATAGACCGAAGATTACCACGATAAAAATACCGGCACTGCCGAAAGCCGAGGCTTCTTCAACCAGCGTATAAACCCGGCCGGCATGTAAAGCCAGTATATAGGCAATAACGCCGCAAATCATGACCATATAACGGGCAATTTTAACTTTGCGCTGTTCGGGGACCGTACGCATAAACGGTATGATCAGGTTATGCGACAATAATGCCGAAGCGGCCAATAGCGCGCTGTCGACAGTCGATAAAATAGCTGAAATCAGTGCACCGGCAAAAATGATATACAGAAAGGTATTCAGATATTCCCTGGCAAGGCGCGGTAAAATTTGTTCCGGATGTTCCAGTCCCGGCAATAAATGGAACCCGGCCAGGCCGATAAAAACCGGCATCAACCCGACGATGAGATACAGCAGGCCTCCGCTGACACAAGCGCGGCGGGCAATTTCCGGCGACCGGCTGGCGAGCACCCGGGCAACCAATTCCTGGGACATTAGCGATCCGCAGACCGGTACCGCCCATTGCTCAAGGATTTGCAGCGGGCTGCGTTCCTCAACGCCAAACAAAAGCAGCCTTTGCGGTTCGATATGGCTGATTGCGGCGGATAGACCGCCGCCAGCCTGTACGACTAATACCAGCAAAATAAATAATCCGATAATCAATGCCACGCCTTGCACCGCATCGGTTACCACATCAGCCAGCAAGCCGCCGTACATTGTGTAAAAAATGACTACCAGCGCCGCAATGGCGATGGTCAATTCCACCTCGAAACCGGAGGTGGCGGAAAGCACCTGCCCGAATGCACGTATTTGCGCTGCGGCCCACATTACCGTGCCGGGCACCATCAGCAGCACCGCCAACCCTTCTATCGTTGCGGAATAACGTTGGCGAAATAAATCGGCCAGCGTGGTCATTTTGCGCCGCCATAGGGGTATCGAAAACAATAGCCCCATCAGCACCAGACACAGGGCATAGCCAAAAGGGTCCACCGATGCGCCGACCAATCCTTCCTCGTAGACCGCACCGGCCGAGCCGATGCAGGTTTCCGCTCCGAACCAAGTGGCGAAAACGCTCAGCGTAGCCAGTACCGGCCCCAAACTTCTTCCCGCCAATAAATAATCAGCTTCGTCGGTTATTCTACGTGAAACGAGTATTCCGATCAGCAGCTGGGCCAGGATGTAAATGATGATGCCGACTAATACCGTATTCATTTGCCTGTCACTCAATAAATTGGCAGCGATTATAATGGCGATCGCAGCATAATAAAAACGGCAGGCTAATTTTTGCACCACTAATCAAGGAGCCGGGTATGACTGAGTTGTTAAGAAATTTTCCCTTATTTAGGGAAGTTGGGCAGTCAACAAAAGCCGGTATGGTTTTTAATGCGATAGGTTGTAATGTCGTTGCGATGCGACAACGGAAGGGTTGCTGCGAGATCCTCCAGATTGCAATAGCCGATATGCGGAAAAGATTTAGCGCTTGGAGCAGTTGCTTATCGCGTACGCTATGCCCATCAAGGTTTTTGTTTGTTGTTTATAAGCTCATGAAAATAAGGCTTTTTTGTGTGTTGTACGGGTGTGGAACGGGTTTCGGTTCCAGCGCAGAGCTCTAAGCAATGACATTGAGAAAATTATTGAAATATGGTTTAATTGATGCGTTTTACGTCTTGGGGTGCTCCTTATTTCAAATAGCGATGAATAAGGGGGTGGAATTGTTTTGCCGCAACTTGTCTGGATACAGGCTCATTCACTATGCAATTTAACATAAAAAAAGGTTTGGACCTTCCGATAACCGGAGAGCCCGAACAAGTCATTGACAAGGGGAATAAAATTAATTCCGTTGCCGTGTTGGGAACGGAATATGCAGGCATGAAGCCTAAAATGTTCGTCAGCGAAGGGGATACGGTCAAATTGGGCCAGGTTCTGTTTGCCGACAAGAAAAATCCGGGGGTTAATTTTACCTCGCCCGGAGCCGGTGTCGTTAAAGCAATCAATAGAGGCGCCAAAAGGGCGCTGCAGTCTGTCGTCATT
>JBNLCC010000004.1:0-2318 GCA_050303615.1 Methylococcaceae bacterium
AATAACGATCAATATGACAGTTCCAATATAAAAGTGCTAAAAGGTCTTGACGCGGTACGCAAAAGGCCCGGCATGTATATTGGCGATACGGATGATGGAACCGGCCTACACCACATGGTGTTCGAGGTCGTGGACAATTCGATCGATGAGGCGTTGGCGGGCCATTGCAATGAAGTCAAGGTCATTATCCATACGGACAATTCCGTTACTGTCAGCGACGATGGCAGAGGGATTCCTGTAGACATTCATCCGGAGGAAGGGAAATCTGCGGCTGAAGTGATTATGACGGTGCTGCATGCCGGCGGCAAATTCGACGACAATGCTTATAAAGTCTCAGGCGGTTTGCATGGCGTCGGGGTTTCGGTGGTAAATGCGCTATCGGAGCAATTGACGCTGGAAATACGTAAAAACGGCAAACTGTATAAGCAGGAATATCACATGGGTGAACCGCAAGCCCCGTTGCAAGCGGTTGCCGACACCGATAGCAGCGGCACCACCATCCGCTTTAAACCGAGCAAAGAAACCTTTACCAATATTGAGTTTCATTACGACATTCTTGCCAAAAGATTGAGAGAGTTATCCTTTCTGAACTCTGGGGTGCGCATTCTTCTGCAAGACGAAAGGACCGGAAAACAGGACGCGTTTGAGTTCGAAGGCGGGATCAAGGCGTTTGTGGTGCATCTGAACAGAAATAAAACACCTTTGTTCGATCAGGTGTTTTACTTTAACGCAATCAAGGAAGGGGTGACCGTTGAAGTGGCGATGCAGTGGAACGATTCCTATCAGGAAAATATATTTTGTTTTACCAATAATATTCCACAACGGGACGGCGGAACCCATCTGGCTGGCTTCAGAGGCGCTTTAACCCGAACCATCAATCAATATATCGAACTCCAGGGGCTCGCAAAAAAACAAAAAGTAGCTACCACCGGCGATGACGCAAGGGAAGGCTTGACGGCGGTTCTATCGGTCAAGGTACCGGATCCGAAATTTTCCTCGCAAACCAAGGATAAGCTGGTTTCATCCGAAGTCAGGCCACTGGTCGAATCAACGATGAATGAAAAACTGCAGGAATTTCTGCTGGAAAATCCCCCCTTGGCCAAAATTATCGCCAATAAAATCGTCGAAGCCGCCAGAGCCAGAGAAGCCGCGCGCAAGGCGAGGGAAATGACGCGCCGCAAAACCGCGCTGGATATCGCCGGCCTGCCCGGCAAGCTGGCGGACTGCCAGGAAAAAGACCCGGCCCATTCGGAACTGTTTATCGTGGAAGGGGATTCCGCCGGCGGTTCGGCAAAACAGGGCAGGGACCGGCGCACCCAGGCGATATTGCCGTTGAAAGGCAAAATCCTTAATGTTGAAAAAGCCCGCTTCGACAAAATGCTGTCCTCCGATGAAGTCGGTACCCTGATTACCGCGTTGGGTTGCGGTATCGGCAAAGAGGAATACAATCCCGATAAGTTGCGCTATCACCGGATTATCATTATGACCGATGCCGATGTCGACGGTTCGCATATCAGGACGCTGCTGCTAACCTTCTTTTACCGGCAGATGCCGGAATTAATCGAACGCGGCCACGTCTATATCGCGCAGCCTCCTTTGTACAAGGTCAAAAAGGGAAAACAGGAGCATTACGTCAAGGATGATGCCGGATTGAATGAATATTTGATTCAGATGGCGTTAGGCAAAGCGCAGTTGCATATAGATGAAACCGCACTGCCGATTCAGGGCCAGGGATTGGAGCAATTGGCCAAGGAATACATCACCGTCGACAATATTATCAACCGGCTTGCACGCCGCTACGACCAACTGTTTTTGGAGCAATTAAGTGCCTCCCCGATAGTGTCGGCCGAGATACTGCAGGACCGGGAAAAATTTGCCCAATGGATAGAAGGATTGGAAACCGAAATCAATAAAAATACCGTAAAGGCTCGTTTTTCCTTCGTTCTGGAATATGCCAACAACGAAGATTTCATTTTAACGGTCAATAAGCGGCTGAACGGCATCACCAAAGCCTTTATCATCAAGCCATCATTTTTCGCCAGCCAGGATTATCGCTTGCTGGCCAAATATGCGGAAGATACAGCCGACATGTTCAATGAAAACTCGTTTATCCGCATTGGGGAAAAAACACACAGCATTACCAGTTTCAAACAAGCCTTCGAATGGATGATGCGCGAAGTCAAAAAAGGCCAGCATATCCAACGTTACAAAGGCCTCGGCGAAATGAATCCGGAACAGCTCTGGGAGACGACCTTGGATGCCAATACCCGTCGAATGCTGCAAGTCACGATCGAGGATGTTATTGCCGCCGATGAAGT
>JBNLCC010000005.1:0-21481 GCA_050303615.1 Methylococcaceae bacterium
GTCCTGCAGCCACAATTGCGGCCCACACGCCGGACAGCAGTTCGCCTGCGCATGAAAGCGCCGGTCTGCGGGATTCTCGTACTCCTGCCGGCATTGCGGACACATCGTGAACGCGGCCATGCTGGTGTTGCAGCGGTCGTAAGGAATGCGCCGGACAATCGACAAGCGCGGTCCGCAGTACGTGCAATTGGTGAACGGATAGCGGTAGCGGCGATTGTGCGGATCGTCGATCTCAGCCAGGCATGCGCTACAGGTAGCGGCATCGGCGGCAACCGGTGTTTGCGCAGCCTGATTTTGTCGGCTTGGCGCGATAATGAAGTCGTCGCATGCCGGCGCCCCGGTCAGCGCATCGGTTTCTATACTGTACAGACGTGCCAGCAGCGGCAATTGCTCGGGAATTTGCCGGATAAATGCCTGCAGATTTTGCCGTTCTCCCCAAACATGGATCATCACCCCTTGTCCATCGTTCCACACCGACCCGCGCAACCGATGCCGTTTTGCCAGGTTACGGATGTAGGGACGAAAACCGACACCCTGGACAATACCGCGTACCCGAACGGCCTGCCCCGGCATTAACAGATGCGGGGCAATTGCTCGCCGGCCAGCCAGTCGACAATACGCAGGCCGCCAAAGGCGGTGGCCATTTGCACGAAATGGTTGTCGTCGGCAACCACTTCCCCAATCAGCGCCGCCTCCCTGCCTAGCGGATGGCGTCGCATCACCGTCAGCAACCGTTCGGCGTCATCGGCTTTGCAGATACACAGCAACTTGCCCTCGTTGGCAATATAGAGCGGGTCGAGCCCCAGAATCTCACAGGCCGCCTTGACATCGCTTTTGATCGGGATACGCTGTTCGTCGATCCGCATTCCCACTGCAGACTGTTTCGCCAATTCATTCAAGGTCGTCGCCAATCCGCCGCGGGTGGGGTCCCGCAAGCAATGGATGTCGGGCGCCTCGTTAACCATGTCGGCGACCAGCGTATGCAGCGCAGCGGAATCCGAGCGGATAGTGGTTTCGAATTGCAGATTCTCCCGGCTGGACAAAATCGCCACGCCATGTTCGCCGATCGCACCATTGAGCAAAATCTTGTCTCCCGGCCGCGCCCGGTCACCGGATATGTTGACCCCATCCGGCACCGCGCCGATACCGGTGGTATTGATAAACACGCCGTCGCCCTTGCCCCGCTCAACCACTTTGGTATCGCCGGTCACAATCGGCGTGCCGGCCTCTCTGGCCGCTGCCGCCATGCTGATGACAATGCGTTCCAGATCGGCGAGCGGAAAACCTTCCTCCAAAATAAAACCTGCAGACAAAAATACCGGTTTGGCGCCGGACATCGCCACGTCGTTCACCGTGCCGTGTACCGCCAGCGAACCGATATCACCACCGGGAAAAAACAGCGGCGAGACCACGTGCGAATCGGTCGCCATGACCAGACGTCCGCCCGGCGAAGCAAACAATGCCTGATCGTTGCCCTGGCGCAGCAATTCATTGTCAAAGTGTTTGACGAACAACCGTTCGATCAGCTGCGCCATGGCCCGACCGCCGCTGCCGTGGCTGAGGTCGACGCTATCCTGCCCGAAAGCCGACGCTGCACCGGGGAAATTCGGCTCAAAATTCATTAGGCAACCCTTGCCCGGGCACTGTGCCGCAAACGTCCGTATGACCAGTAGGCCGCACAAGCCCCCTCCGACGATACCATACAGGAGCCCATCGGATTTTCCGGCGTACAGACCGTGCCCAATAATTTGCAATCGGCCGGGCGTTTGGCACCGCGCAGTATCGCCGGACATTCGCAGCCTTTCACATCGCTTCCTTGAACGGCCGGTATTTTAAAACGCGTTTCGGCATCGAATTCAGCGTATTCCGCTTTGATCCGCAACGCGCTGTCCGGGATCAACCCCAGCCCGCGCCACTCAAAGCTGTGGCGCAACGTAAACACCTCGCGCATCACCCGCTGTGCTTTTTGATTGCCCTCGCGGGTCACGGCACGGGTATATTCGTTTTCCACTTGCCGGCGGCCTTCATTGAGTTGCCGGATCAGCATCAAAGCTGATTGCATCACATCCAGCGGTTCAAAACCGGCAATGACGATCGGCTTGCCGTAACGTTCGGCAAAGGGTTCATAGGCTTTACTGCCGATAACGGTGCTGACATGCGACGGCCCCAAAAACGCATCGATGGCTACCGGTTCGGGCGCATCGAGTATCGCCCGCATCGCCGCCGGAGTCAGCACATGATTACAGAATACCGAAAAATTGTTCAGCCCTTCGGCCCGCGCCTGTTTGATGGCAACGGCGGTCGGCGGCGTGGTAGTCTCGAAACCGATGGCGAAGAACACCACCTGCCGCGAAGCGTTGTCGCGGGCGATTTGCAAGGCATCCCGGGTCGAATAAACCATGCGGATATCGCATCCGCCGGCTTTAGCTTTGAGCAGCGAGCGGCGGTCGCTGGCGGGAACCCTCAACAAATCGGCATAAGTGCACAGAATCACATCATGCCGTTCGGCCAGTTCGATGGCATTGTCGATCCGGCCGGTCGGCAGCACGCATACCGGGCAGCCGGGACCGTGCACGAATTCCACGTTATCCGGCATTAAATCCTGCACCCCGTAACGAAAGATGGCATGGGTATGACCGCCGCAAAATTCCATCAAGCGGTAGTTTCTGTTCCGCTCCGCTGCTTTGGCAATCGCTGCGGATAACTGCTTCGCTACTGCCTGCTGCCTGAATTCGTCGATATATTTCACGTTATTGCGCCAGTCCCACTTCGGCGAACAGCGCCAGTGTCTGCTGCGCTTCCTGTTCATCGATTTTGTTCAACGCATAACCGACATGGACCAGCACGTAATCGCCGGTCTGCACATCGTCCACCAATGCCAATGAGACTTCGACCCGGACGTTGTCAACGGTGACGACGGCGGTATCCGACTCCCGGTCGACACTGACGACTTGCGCAGGAACGGCTAAGCACATGACATGCTACTCCCCTCCGGCAAGGTATCGGCGAATGTTATCGCCTCGACGGCCGGACTGCAGAACGAACAAACTCGATTTGAGCTATACACCGGCATAGTCGATCAATTGCAGCGCGCGGCCCGCCTTGATCCATTGTACCCAGCTATCCATGCCTGCCCCGCTTTTGGCGGACAATTGCAGGACCTTGATGCGCGGGTTGACTTGGGTTGCGTAGGCAATGCAGCGTTCGACATCGAAGTCCACATAGGGCAACAGGTCGATTTTGTTTAATATCATCAAATCGGCGGCATGAAACATATCGGGGTATTTAAGCGGCTTGTCTTCACCTTCGGTTACTGACAGCACCGCCACCTTGTGTGCTTCACCCAGATCGAAGGCGGCCGGACACACCAAGTTGCCGACATTTTCGATAAATAACACGCTTTTTTCCTCCGGTGCCAGATTTTCCAACGCATGGCCGATCATATGCGCATCCAGGTGACAACCTTTGCCGGTATTGATTTGCAGCGCCTTGACGCCGGTTTCGCGAATGCGTTCGGTGTCGCGGGCCGTTTGTTGGTCACCCTCGATCACCGCCAAACACAGCTCGTTATTCAGCAGCGCGATGGTTTCGGCCAATAACGTCGTTTTACCGGAACCGGGGCTGGAAACCAGATTGAGCGCCAGGATACCGCGTTCGGAAAAATAGCGGCGGTTGGCGGCGGCGTATTGGTTGTTTTTGGCGAGAATATCCTGTTCGATCTGCACCATCCGTGCCTGGCTCATGCCCGGCGCATGTGCGTGTGCCGGCCCCTGCCCGTAGTCGTGACTGTGCGAGTGGCCCGCAGCAATAGCGACCGGATCATGATGATGTTCATGTTGATGATGATGGCTGTGGCCGATGGTCGCTTCGCCTTCGCCGCATCCGCAAACGCTACACATTATTGTACCTCCAATTCTTTAATTCGCATCTGATCACCGTCATTGACCTGTAATTGATAACTGCCGCAAACCGGGCAGGCATCATAGCGTTGCTGCACGGCTACGTTTTCATGGCATTGTAAACACCATGCCTGCCCCGGCACAGAAACGATTTCCAACCGGGCCCGGTCGGCCAGCGTACCCTGCATCACCACATCAAAACTGAAGCGCATTGCCTCAATTTCGACGCCGGACAACGCGCCGATTTCCAACCATACCGCCGTGACTTTCCGGTATTGCTGCTGTTTAGCCTGCTGTTCCATGATCTGCAGGATACTCTCGCAAAGTGACATCTCATGCATGATGCGTTATCTTATCATGTTCATTACTGATGATTAATTGATATTGCACGCAGGGATCAATCGCTTTGATCAGCAATTCCGCCTGTTGCCGCAGCATCGTATCATCCTCAGCAGACAGTTGTCTTAAACTTGCGGCCAACACCCCCCATGGGTGAAAATTCCACTCCGTCGGCGCCACGATCCGGTAGCCTTCGACCAAGCCCCGTTTTAGCTGTAAACGGTGAATCAGCAAGCCGCGCGCCGCCTGCACCTGGGCCAGTCCGCCTGCTCGCGGCACCACATCCGTTTCGAACGGCAGAGCAGCCTCCGGACCGACCGCGTGTACAAGCATTTGCTGTAAACAGTCGGGAATACGCGCCACTTCGGTAAGGCGCGCCACCAACCTGGTCAACAAACCGTTGCCGTACTTCGCAAAACAGTCCGCCACTACCGGTTGCGTCTGTTGACGGTTAAGCACCGTTGTTTCGAAGCAGCGCCCCTGCCAATCGGGAAATCGGGCGAATTCCGCGCCACTGGCTCCTGCCAGACGTGTGTCCAACGATACCGGATCCAGTTCCGGCAGCAATTCAATGTCATTGCGACCGACGGCCGACCATTGTCGCCGATACAATCGGTCGAGCAGCAAAGCCGGCAACGAATCATTGTCCCGTAGCCAAGCGGTTAATTGGCTCTCCGTCCGCAGTTGCAGCCAACTTTGCCGCCGACCGTGAAAAACCGCGCTGTCGACTAACCGCTTCAGCTCGTCAATTTGTCCGTTTAAGGCCGGTGTATCGATGTGCACGGCGCCGTCCAATCGAAACGCCCTTCCCTGTTCGAATAACAGCGGTTTCACGCTGCGCTCGAGTGCCATAAACGGCGCCAGTTGCCGCTTGTCGGCGGTACAGCCCGCCAGGGCGGGCCAATCCAACAGTATCCGCCAGCAATGTTCGCGCAATGTTTCCAGCATGACCAGCATTTGCCGGGCTCGATCGGCGAGCGGGTCGGCCACGATTCCTAAAGCCTGCCGGCACACCAGCAATGCCGCATAGGCGTGTGCATTGCCGCAAACGGAAAACAACATCGGCACAATTTCCAGCACTTGCGGCGGCGATTTGCCGATAAAAACATTGCTTGCCGCAACCGGCCGGGTGGAACGGATATCCACTCGGTCAACCGCTGCCGCAGCACGGCCAATCGTGATTTGCAAACCGCCTTCGACTATCAAGTTGGGGAATGCCTGCCGGTTATCCTACCGCGCAGCAAATCGCGGCGGCTGAGAGCCCGGGAAGGTTGGGCCGCAGCCGCTGTATCGCTAAATAGCTCCTGTAAAGCCGCTTGCGCCGCAGTTACCGCAACGGCCTGCTCGGAAAACTGAAACATCGGCGAAAACAGCGAACAAGCCGCATAAACACCGAGTTGTGATTCCCTGGCAACGGTAAAAACAAATTCGCCATTGGGAAAACGGTAATTGATTTTTTCGCCGGCCGGCCGGTCCCGCCAAGTTGACGATAGGCCCGGCATCAACAGCAAATTCATAAACCAGGGCGTAATCAAAATACCGGCCCACTCCCCCTGAAACTCGCGAAACGGCAAAGCCTGAACAGTCAGCTTCGCGTTGAGCAACGGCATACCGGACATGCGATGTCGCTGAATATGATTAAATACCTGTTCCAAGTCGCACTGGATCTGTTCGCTGTTGTGCCAGTGAGGATTATTCATCAAGCACCAAAAAGCCCTGCTTATCGCCGTCGCAATTCGGGCAACACCAAAAATCCGGCAGCTCCGCGAAAGGCGTGCCGGGGGGGATCTGCCAGTAGCTGTCCCCCTCCGCCGGATCGTAGACATACCAGCAGATCTTGCATTCCAAACGGGTTGCCGCCGACAGGCCGGCAATTTCGCTGTTGAAGCCGGAATTATTCACAGCTGCTATCCAAACTTTTTAGTCATGATTGTCACCCGAGTTTACGCAATAACATTTATCGGGCCCCTGTTTCGCTCCCGAGTATCGCATAGCATTTGCCTGCAATGTGCCGAACGGCGGCAAAAGGTGCACAGTGCATAGCCTACAGGATTTTCAGTATTTCCTGTAGCCGTTCCCGGCTGTCTTCAAGATCCTCGGCAGCGGCACAGGCGACGGCGGGCACCTCGGTCACTTCCAGGGTATTGAGAATCAATGTATCCTGCGAGTTAAAATATTGCACCCACCAGACATTGCGCACGGCAGTGCTGGTAATCCGGCAATTGCCGTAACCACGCGATAAGATCGTCACGCTGCCGCCCCCCAGACAGCGGTCCAGCAACTGCAGATCCTGCTCGGCATGCGGCAACAGGCTTAAATTGATAACGTGCGATTCCGCACTCGGTTGCCGGTTGGTAATTTTGGCATTGAGTTCACTGATCAGCGACGGTGCGTTCATCACACCTGCAGGTATTGCCGCCTCATCCAGGGTAATTTGGTTGGCGGCATCGCTGAAAGTTTGCTGCGCGACAAGGGCCGGTATCGCCCCCACTTCCAATACCTCGTTGATCACTTGTTGCCCGGAATTCAGGGTCTGCAGGCGCCATACGCCGACTAGAATAGATTCCTGGATACGCAATTGCCGGCTGCCGTGATAAACGATGCTGACTTCACCTTCGCCGATCACCTGATTGACCATCGACAGGTTTTCGCGGTCCAAATGGGTTAATTCAATCGGCTCCGGCACTGCTCGCGACAGTGGTGCCGACAATTGCTCCAGCAAGCGGTACAACTGCTCTTTGGCCGGCTGCATGGTTTTGTCGGACAAATCGGCAGCGATTTCCGGCATCGCATAGGTACTCATTTGCTGCGGCATCTGCATGTATTCCAGAGCCGCACCGTCTTCCTCGGCTGGCTGACTGCCTTGGCCGATTATCGGTAATTCAATGGTGGTCATAGCTGTCCTGTCAATGTACTGGGTTACAAACCCGGTCGAGATCGAACTCCGGCGGCCGGCTCGGTGGGGAGGCCAGTATTTGAGCAATCTGAGTCATATAGTCATGCCAATCCAGTATTCCGCTCAGTGCACCCAAGTATTCGCCCCGCTGCAGAAATACCAGTGCCGGCCAGCGGGTAAAACGAAAACGCTGCTGCAATTCCCGCTCAATGCTACGGTCGACAACAACAGGCTGCAGCTTGGTATTACAGCTTTTGAGCAGTTCCGGTAAAATCACTGCGACATCGTTGCTCTCTGCAAATTGCGCCGGATCGCCGGGAAAAAACAGTACGCTGTACTCCGCACCATAAGCAAAATTGTCGTAATTATCCGCATCCAGTAACGGATAGTGGTAACGTTCAAGCAGTCTGTCGATCGATGTTGTACTCATGGCGTCTCCTGTTCCGATAAAAAAGCCGGTAATGCGGGTTCTCTGCCGACTAGGTCGGCGAATAAATGATCCACGCCGGCTTCGCCGTGCATTGCCAGTTGCACTGCCTGCAAAGCATCGCTGATTTGAGCCGCCTGTTGCGGGGTCAACACTTCCCGCGCGGTATCGAGAAACACCAATACCCATGTGCCAAGCGGCTGCTGTCCCAGCAGCAGCATATCAATCAACCGTTGTTGCCCCTGCCCCTCGCAAAGTGCCCATTCGCCCTGATGGGCAATGATCTGCATCGGGATGCCGATACACATCAGTATTTCCCCCGGTAATCGACATCCACCTGCAACATGTCACCATTGCACGGTTCCGGTGGTTGAATCGTATACGCCGCGGATGCAACAACACGCTCATCACCGACCCGGCATGCCGCTTCCGCAGAGGGGCGCTCCCGTTCATAACGTTGCATGTCCAGCACCGGATCGCCGGATACCGCTTCGACTTCCGCCGGCTCCCCAGTGAGGCCGAATTGCTGCAGATAATTCAAGGCATAATCAATCGCCGGCTGAATTTGCGCTTTGACGCCGGGACGCAGACTGCCGCCGTAATCTTCCAGTTCAACAGGCTGTACGCCCACCAGCAGGATGTGTTGCGGATAGCGGCCGAGCATTTGCGCGGTTGCCAGCACTTCCTGAAAACCGGTTTGATGCAGGCTCATTTTTTTTGCCCCCAAATAATTCGGTACCGCGTCATTTTCCAGGCAGCGGATCGCACCGGGCGGCAACCCGAAATCGACGGCATCGAAAATGATCAACACATCAGCCTGTTCAACATATTGCACGAGATACAGGCCCTGGGTACCGCCATCCATAACCCGCACCTGTTCGGGGAAACGGTAGTTTTTTTGCAACTGCTCGACTACTCGTACCCCGAAGCCTTCATCGGCCCATAATACATTGCCTATCCCCAGCAACAAAACCGACGGCTGCGCCATCATCGTCTAATGGCCATCGTCCGGCGGTTCGGCGTCCTTGAAGGTGCGCCAACCGGTCAGCATGGTTTGCAATATGCTTTGGCGGGACATTTTGTCTTCGCGAATCGCGACATACACATGCACGATAATGAAACAGATAATCAGCCACATGACCAGATGATGCCAACTGTGTACGTCCTGACTTTGCCCGAACAGCGGAATCACCCAGCTGCTAAACAGGCTATATTGCCAACTCAACTGGCCGGCGCCTTCCCCATATAAGGCCAAACCGGTGACGATCATAAACACCGTTCCCCAGACGAACAGAAAATGCATAAACAACACCGCCAGCGGATTATGTCCGACATATTTACGGGGCTTTTTGACGGCGAACGCATACCAGAGGATTTCATGCCATACGCCTTGCCAAAAACCCGCGCAAAACAACCGCGGCAGCAATAGTTGCCGGGCATGTTCGTTTCCGGCAAACGCCCAGTAGATACGAAACAGGAACGCTACGATCAGGATATAAGCGGCGCTGAAATGAGTAAAGCGAATATAACCCATCAGATAATGCGCACTGGCTTCACCACCGGGCGAAGGCAGCGGCGAGGCAATTAAATAACCGGTGACACACAATACCACGATCGCGGCGGCGTTGACCCAGTGCCACACACGCAATGGTGCATCGTAGACATAGACGGTTTGTGGCTGGGAAAGCGAAATTTGAGAACTCATGTGCAATCTCCTTCCTACCGTCAGGCGGCGTATAACAACCAGGCTCCGGCTATGCCGGTCAGACTGCCGTAGATGCGCAACCATGCACCGGACCGATAATACTGCAGCAACCGGCCCAGCAGCAGACCGCCGCCCAACAGCACGGCGGTCGCCAGGATAAATCCGACGATATAAGCCATAGCGGGACTTGCCGACGGAACCTCGCTGCCGTGCGCCTGTCCGTGCATCAGCGCCACGGTGACAATCAGCAACAATCCCGGCATAGTCGGCATGCGTCGGTGGTTTACGGCAAGCAATACCCCGGTCAACAATACCGACGCCAAAATGATCGTCTCTACATAGGCACAACGTACGCCGAACATGGCCAGAATCGCGCCCGCGGTCATGCTCAATAAAAACACCGCGAGCAGGCGCTGGGCAAAATGGCGGTTTTGAGTTGAGGCCCACAATCCCAGTCCCGACATAACCAGAAAATGGTCCAATCCGGAAAACGGATGGATAAAACCAAAGCCAAAACCATCGGCAGGGAGCACGCCGGTATGCGCCGCTACACTTTCGGTAAATAACAACAACCAGATTAATAGGAATGGCAAACTATATTTCTGCATAAATTTCTCCTGTCAGCGTACTTTAACCCGGGTCAATTCAGTTCCGTCCTCGCTGAGCACGTGAGTGGAACAAGCCAGGCACGGATCGAAACTGTGCAACGTGCGTAAGATCTCCACCGGCTCCTCGGCGCGCGCCACCTTGGTATTCATCAACGCTGCTTCAAAAGCGCCGATATTACCCTGTTCGTCACGCGGCGAACCGTTCCAGGTCGTCGGCACCACACACTGGTAATTATCGATTTTGGTGTCCTTGATTTTCAGCCAGTGCCCCAATGCACCTCGAGGTGCTTCGGTAAAGCCGACCCCCTTGACCTCGGCGGGCCAGCTCGCCGGTTCCCATTTACTGACATTGGCGGTGGCCAAGTCGCCGGCTTTGAGATTGGCCATCATTTTGTCCATGAAATAACGCATTTTGCCCGCCGCCCATTGCGCTTCCAGACCCCGGGCCGCCGTTCTGCCCAATGTCGAGAACAGTGCGTCGACCGGCAGGTCCAGTGTTTTCAAAACATAATTGATCTGTTCGGTAATTTCCTCGTTACCCTGTGCGTAGCCCACCACATAGCGGGCCAACGGCCCGACTTCCATCGCATGACCGCGCCAGCGCGGCGCTTTGATCCAGGAATATTTGAAAGACTCATCCAGTTGTTCGATGTGGGTTTTGGTGCCTTTGGCTTTATGCCCCAAACTATAATTCGGCTCGGTAATACCGTCCCAGGGATGCAGTCCGGCTGACCCTTCAGGGTATTTATACCAGGAATGCGGCACAAACTCCTGGATTTGTTCCGGATCGGTCAAATCCACTTCATGCACTTGGCTCAGGTCGCCGTTGATGATCGCGCCTCTCGGCATCAATAAATTGGCTGCCGTATAATCATTGGCTTTATCGGGAATGTCGCCGTAAGCCAACAAACTTTGCCCGGAAAGGCCGCCACCGTATAACCAGCCTTTATAGAACTGGGCAATCGCCAACAAGTCAGGAATATAGACCTGATCGATAAAGGTAATGGACTGGTCGATGATCGATGAGACAAAATTCAACCTTTCCATGTTGACCGCTCCAACAGCACCGACCCCGTCGATGTTGATCGCACAGGGTACACCCCCGACCAGCCAGTTCGGATGCGGGTCCTTGCCGCCGAATATCGTGCGGATTTTCATGATCTCTCTTTGAAAATCCAGCGCTTCCAGATAGTGCGTCACCGCCATCAGATCCGCTTCGGGCGGCAACAGATAGGCCGGATTGCTCCAGTAGCCGTTTTTAAAGGGACCTAATTGTCCCGATTCGACGAATTTTTTTAAACGGTTTTGCGTATCGCGGAAATAGCCCGGCGACGATTTCGGGTTATGCGGCGAAGTCTTTTGTTGCAGTTCGGATGTGGCCTGCGGGTCTGCCTGCAGCGCATTGACCGGATTCACCCAATCAAGCGCATGCAGATGATAAAAATGCACCAGATGATCATGCACCTGCAAGCTCAATTGCATCAGGTTGCGAATCGAATTGGCATTTTCAGGTATGTCGATATTTAACGCATTTTCAACGGCACGCACCGAAGTCAGTGCATGGGTACCGGTACAGACGCCGCAGATGCGCTGTACGAACGCCCAGGCATCGCGCGGATCACGGCCTTTTAAAATCACTTCCAGACCGCGCCACATCGTACCGCTGGAAACGGCATTGCGAATGACATTGTCATCATCGATATTCACTTCGCAACGCATATGGCCTTCGATGCGGGTCACCGGATCGACCACGACGCGCCGTCCCGCATCATTTAAACTGAATCCATTGGGGGTATTAATAACTGTCATTGCTGCTGGTCTCCTGATTGTTTGGCCCGGCGCACGGCACTGATACCGGCATGCACCGCGACCCCGCCCGCCACCACCGCGGCGGCGGTGCCGCCCACGGCATCGGCATTGCTTTCGATGCCGAATTGATTGATGTCGGTGACCCGCTGGTAAAAGCTGCCTTTATCCCAAAAGCCGTCTTCGGAACAGCCGAGGCAGCCGTGGCCTGATTGGATCGGGAACGATAAACCACCGTTCCAGCGCACTGTCGAACAGGCATTGTAAGTGGTCGGTCCTTTGCAGCCCATTTTGTACAGGCAGTGCCCCTGTCGCGCCGCCTCGTCGTCCCAGTGCTCGACAAACTGGCCGGCGTCGAAATGCGACCGGCGGTAACATTTGTCATGAATGCGCTGGCTATAAAACATCTGCGGCCGCCCCTGGCGGTCCAACGTCGGTAATTTATCGAAGGTCAGCATATAGGTGACCACAGCGGTCATCACTTCGGCAATCGGCGGGCAACCCGGAACTTTAATAATCGGTTTGTCGGCCAATCCGGGAACTTTATGCACCGGCGTCGCCCGAGTCGGATTGGGCTTGGCGGCCTGCACACAACCCCAGGAAGCGCAGGACCCCCAGGAAATGATCGCCTTGCAGTTTTGTGCGGCATATTTGAGCTGATCGACAAACGGCCTGCCGCCGATAATGCAATACATACCGTCTTCAGCCAGCGGGGGGTTGCCCTCGACGGCGAGAATATAGTTGCCTTTATATTGTTCGACGATTTCATCGATAATCGCTTCGGCGTTATGGCCGGCTGCAGCCATAATGGTATCGTCATAATCCAGGGACAGCATCGACAAAATGACGTCTTTCGCCAGCGGATGCCCGGAACGGATAAAAGATTCGGAACAACAAGTGCATTCCAGGCCATGCAACCATAACACCGGAATACGCGGCTTGGTCTCCATGGCATGGGCTATTTTCGGCACAAAGGCCGGAGACAGGCCCAATGATGCTGCAGTTAAACTGCAGAATTTGAGGAAACTGCGGCGGGTTATCCCCTGCCGGCGCATCACCTCGTAAAATGTTTCATTCATACCGTAACTCCTCTCCTCATATGCTGTTATTTAACCGCCCCCCCCGGTCTCATCACCCGAAACGGTCAGTTTAGTTGTCATATTTAGGCAATATCCGTTCCATTGTTACCTACTTACGCACAACGGCATTAAAACCATATCACCAATAAGGTGATTGGCAAAGCAAAAAAATATTCCCAAATGTTTCGTGTCAATTTAACGACAATCGTTGCGATATTTATGACATTTTGAACAAAACATGACACTCACAAAGGACCGTTTTACCTATTCCAATGTGGATATTCAGTGCGGAAACCACGCTTCGTCGCTTGTACCGGGATGAGTGATTCGGCATTATCAAGGGGGAAGCGGTTTAAGCCATAGCCTTGCTATTGCAACGTCGCGAAAATGGATCCCCTGATACCGGCGCACAGCTTTCTGTGAATATCGCGATGTTAAATAAAAAAATCAGTGTGAAAAGCAACTAAGCCGTTGGCTGCTTGCTTGGTTTTTGATTCGTTGCATGCGGCAAGAATTCAGCGGGCTGTCCGGTTGCATCCCCTAACAGTTAGACTAAGGTAAACCGGACAGCATTGTGGTAGCAATTCGTCAGTCTTGTCAACCGACCGTAGTACTACACTCTCAGTAGCGCCTTAACCAGCCTTTCCGAAAGCTGGTCTTCGGTAAATTGCGGCTCATTGGGCGGATAGAGGGAATTCTCATCCAGGTTAAAGCCGTGTTCGCCAGCCAAAGCAAAGAGCTCTTTCATTTTTTGGCAGGCTTTCAATTGTTCAGCTAAAGTCGCATCAGCTCTTGCTTTTTCTGAAAATGCCTTGATCTGTTCAACTGACATATAAATTAGTCCTCGTTAATTAAGGTTAATAAAAAAAAGTTTGCGTCTTACCACCAAGCAAATTTCAAACCAACATAAAAACTATCACGATGATAAATAAGGTGGAGGGCACTGCCTGTCGCGTAATATCGGCAATCTTAGAATTTGCAGTCTGCTGCCTATCTTCACTGACGATCGCGATGCTTAAACCGCGGGCATTGTTTTGCGCAACGCGGACAACAACGCGCCGTAATCCCTTACAATTTTTAACATTTTAATTTTATTGAAAAAATATGCCATAACAGTTACATTTCAATGTAACGACATGGGGAAAACGGCGTAGTTTTTCCTTTTGGTCAAATTGGAACTTCGCCCTGGAATACCCGTGTTAAGTATAAAAATAATACCTTCCAGAGGAGGCAGCAATGTCAAATCGAGCCAATTCAAATAAACCCGCTTCAGCAACCGCTACCGCAGACGATACCGAGCTACTCAGCCGCCGGGAATTTTTGCATACTACCGTTAAAAGCGCCGGCATGGCCGCCCTGGGCGCGACAGCCTTGGGCGCTACGCCATTGGGCGAACTCAATCCGACAACAGCCAGAGCCGCTGCCGCAGACCAAGTTGACGGCAAAATCGCGCCGAGTCCGAGATTAGCCACGCTTCTGAATATCGATCCCGCCACAGCAGTGGATACCTGGGTAGAACCCTGGGTTTGGCGCCCCGAGGACTGGCCGGGGAGACAACTGCATTTGACTGTTGTGGAAAACGCTGCGCCTGTCGCCATCACCGGCACCGGCTTTGAAAATCTGCGGCCATTATTATTCAGTTACGGCGGTATCACACCGGGACCCACTATCCGCATGCGAGGAGACCAAACCTTATCATTGGAACTGCGCAATATGCTCGGCCTGGACGAAGGCAAAACAATCGTCGGTCCCTATCCGGACCCGAACGCCTTGCCGCCCGGCGTCAGTAAATCGGATATTCCGCAAGACGCGCAAGCGGACTGGTGCTTGGGCGAACACACAAACGGCGTTCACTCGGTGCACACCACCAATCTGCATACCCACGGCCTGCACGTGCGCCCCGGTTTAAACCCTGACGGTACCGTGTCGGATAACATCATATTAAGGATTATGCCCCAAGACGACTTCAAAGCACGTGAAAATTCACCCGATCCGGACTGCCGGTTTCTGCGCATTAACGAACAGGTCGGCGACGGGAGTTTCGAGTTCCGCCTGGGCAATATCGGCGATACCGGAGAACCCCATCCGCCCGGCACTCACTGGTATCATCCCCATTCCCACGGCGCCACGCACAATCAGGTGGCCAGCGGCATGGCAGGCTTTTTAATTATTGAAGGCGACGTCGATGAAGCGGTCAATCAACAGCTGGCGAAAACGCCCAATCCCGACCCGCAAACGCCTACAGGCCCGTTCAACTATCGCGAACGGTTGATTTTCATGCAACGGGTGAACCCCGGCACCACCGCTCAAGATCCGGACGGACCGGGAGGCGTTCGGCCGGCAGCGACCTTCCCGACCGTCAACGGCAGTTTTCAGCCCAAAGTGATGGTTATGAACCCCGGAACGATCGAACGCTGGCGGGTGTTGAACGGCAGTGTCGACGGTCGCGGTTATATCAGGTTTGCAGTATTAAAAGGTGATATCGGGCTTTGTGAAAACGGGCAGCTCGGCACGATTAACGAAGATGACAGCTGCACAATACTGGATACAACGACGTTCGAGTCATTGAAACACCCCTTGTTCCAGATGGCAATGGACGGAGTCACGCTGGTGCGATCCGATAACTTCGGGGGTTACGAACATTATTTGAAAAGCCTGAATTTCAACGCTCCGCCTAATCCATTGAATTTACAATCAACCGATACGCCACAGCAAAGAATCGGTAAAATAGCCGCCTGTTATGCCAATGAGGACAACGCAAAAGCCGCTTACAACCGTCCTAACGAAGTATTGCTGGCGCCTGCGAACCGCAGCGATTTGTTTTTCGTGGCGCCGCATCTGGCAGAGGGTGAAGATTACGCCGTATACACGATCGTTGCTCAGTTCGATATTCTGCATAACGACAATTACGAAAAACAGCTGCGGCAAAGAGTCGCACAGGGCAAGGATACCCTCCCCGACTGGCCGGGCGATACCGTCGTGGCGGTTATTGTGGTTAAAGGCGATGCGGTGAAGGGTGCGGCCATTGATGTGAAGGCATTTCCTCCGGTGCCCGATTACCTTATTCCGGTCAGCGACCAGGAATTGCAGGTGAGCACCACGCAGGAAGCCGTTGCGCGCGGTGTCGACATCGGCAGTTTCCGTACGCGGACCGTCACCTACGCCGGCTGGGGAAACGCCGACTTTCCGCTTATCGAAGTCTCTCAGGAAGCAGTTGACCAGCATCCGGAACTGCTTAATATTACTTACGGGCCGATAACCCCCGGCAGCAACCAAATGGTCATCCTGCCCCCTAACATCCGTACCATGTCAATTGACGGACGCAAATTCGATCCCGAAGATTCGATCCACCCGCAGATTTGGCTGAACAGCGCCGAAGAATGGGCTGTTTATAACAACTCGGTAACGCTTTGGCACGACGGCACCGCATCCGATTGGCCATCGCATGTTACAGGCCAACCGGTTACAAGGGACGATGCTGATTTTTTCGGGCTGAATTCGATCAGCACCACCACCGTCGATCATCCGTTCCACATCCACGTCAATCCCTTCTGGCTCAGCCGCATTGACGTACCGCTTGCAGACGGAACTATGGTCAATATCCTGGATCAACCGCGTTGGCAGGATGTGGTTTGGCTGCCGCGCAATCGCGGACGCGCGGTATTTCGCTCGCGCTTTCCCGACTATGTCGGAGAATATGTCAACCACTGTCATATTCTGCTGCATGAAGACAACGGCATGATGCAGTTGGTGGAAGTCGTTTCCTCCCCTGGAGACAGCAACTATGTCGCCAAATTCCAGGTGACGCAGCCGGGGATGAGTCCCGCCGACGTCACGGATATCTATCCCCGTGTGTCGCTAACCGATGCGTTTGAGGAGAATACAACCTTTATAGACCCGAATCCGGCTACCGGACAGAATTTCCCCGGCCTTGACTGACAGGTCAAGTTTTTTAGCCAAGTTCGATTAACTGCCCCTGTGCCGCCGATTGCAAGGCACCGACGATCGTGCGGCAGTTGGTTTTAGCATCCTCCAGCGAAAGCAAAGGCTCGCTGCCGGCTAACACGAATTCGCTGAATTGCTCGATTTCCAGGCGGAAATGATTGGCGGGCGGTAGTCGTTGTTCCCACTGCTGCCCGTCTTCGGTCCACCAGGAAAGCACCGGCACATCGCCGGGCAGTTGCCAGACGGTATGGCACTTTATGCCGCCTTTGGTACCGGTGATCTCGTATTCCGAACGCCGTGCACGTTCAAAGCTGAAATCAAAATAGGCGTGCTTTCCCGATCCGAAATCTATCACACCGCAAGTGGTGATATCGGCACCGCTTTCGACATATTTGGCTATGGCCGATACCGCGATAGGCGATTCGTCAAAAAACGGAAACCGCGCAGCGTGGATTGCATAACAGCCGATATCCCACATCGCACCGCCGCCGCATTCTACGCTTTCCGCCAGGCGATACATTCTCGCCGGACGCATCATAAATGAGAAACTGGCCCGCACCGAGCGCACTTCGCCGATCAGACCGGATTGGATCAATTCCTTAACACGGGCATGTTGCGGATGGAAGCGGTACATAAATCCCTCCATCACCGTCACTTGGTGCTCGCGAGCAGCAGTTTCAATCGCCGCAATGTCCGCCACGGTCAACGCCATCGGCTTTTCGCACAGCACGTGCTTGCCGCGCTCGATGGCACGTAATGTCCATTCCGCATGCTCGTGATTGGCCAGCGGTAAATAAACGGCCTGCACCCGGTCGTCATCGAGCAATGCATCAAGATCATCGTAAGTCTTGACTCCCTGTTGCTGCGGCGCATATTGCGCCAGTGTTTGCGCGGCTGCACCGGGCCGGCGGCTGGCAATAGCCACCAAATCAGCATTAGCCGCTTCGACAATGGCCGGCATAAGACGTTCATTGACGCGTGCTGCGCCGAGGATTCCCCAACGGAGTTTCGATTGATTATTCATAGCGTTCATTATTCGGGAAATTATTTTTATGCGTTAGCTTGTACCGCTTTGGAACCCTGCGGTTAAATGCATACTATTACAATCAGTTTTTAAAGTAAACCAAGCTCAAACGGGCGCGTACCGAAATGCCCGTTGATACAGCTGAAGGATCATTTCCATTACCAAGCTATGGGGCGCAATGGTTCCCGGAAGATTGGAAAACTTTTTCGTTGAAAACCTATCGAAATGAGTAAAATACCCGATAGACAACCAAATACATCTCCTTAAAACTTATTTTTTCCAGGTCTTTTCAATAAAGCAAGTGTTGCCCAACTACGAAACTTATGAGCATTGCAGTTAAACCGAAATTAAAAAATCTGGTCCGTACCCGCTTACCGACCAAGCATGGGGGGTTTGTGCTGCATTATTACAGCAATAATATCGATAACAAAGAACATGTTGCCTTGGTAAAAGACACTGTTGCCGGAAAACGAGGTGTTCCTGTACGAATCCATTCCGAATGTTTTACCGGCGACGTGCTGGGTTCCAGACGCTGTGATTGCGGGGATCAGTTGGATATGGCTTTGCAGATCATCGAAGACGCCGGTTGCGGCGTTTTGATTTATTTACGTCAGGAAGGCCGCGGCATCGGCCTGTTGAAAAAATTACAAGCCTATAATTTACAGGACGAAGGATTGGATACCGTCGATGCGAATATTCGCTTGGGCCATATGCCCGATGAGCGGGAATATACGCTGGCAGCGTTAATTTTGCACGATCTGGGACTCGAATCGATTCAGCTGATCACCAATAATCCGAATAAAATCGACGATTTGACAAAACTGGGCATTATTGTGGAGAAACGTATTCCGGTCGAACCCGGGTTTCATCATGATAATCTGGGTTATTTAAAAACCAAGGCGGAAAAATTAAAGCACCTGTTAACGTTTTCCAATGCCTCTCCGGCCCATTTACCGGCAGAGTTGTCTTTTATGCAACCCTTTCTCGAACAGTTGGAGGCAACACGCAACAGCAGCGTCAACCAACTGTTTATCACGTTAAGTTATGCGCAAAGCATCGACGGCAGTATTTCAAAGGACGCGGGCACTTCGCTGCCTTTGAGCGACGATGCCTCTTTGACGATGACCCATGTCTTAAGGGCGCATCATGACGCGTTGTTAATCGGTATCAATACCACGCTGGTGGATAACCCAAAACTGAACGTCCGCCATTTTCAGGGTGAAGATCCCCAACCGGTTATTTTGGACTGCTTGTTGCGATTTCCGGAAAACGCAGCCATGTTGCGCGCATCAACCAAATTACCGATTATTATCACTACCGCTCAGGCACCTGCCGAAAAAAAATGCCGCCTGCAGGCTAAAGGGATACAGGTTTTTGAAGTGGAACAAACTTCGGAAGGCCATGTTGATTTAAATGCCCTGCTGACCTTGTTGCCCGGCTTGGGTTTACATACAGTGATGGTCGAAGGCGGCGCGGAAGTGATTAACGAATTTCTGGTTAAGCAACTGGTCGATTACTGTGTTATCACTATCACGCCGAAAATCATCGGCGGGCTGAAGGCGGTTGAACACTTATGCCAACCGATCGTGCAAATTCTAGACTGCCAGTATCATAAACTGGGCTCCGACCTTATCCTGTTCGGTTCAGTTAGCCGCAATGAATCTTGAAGCACAAGCGGTTTTTCATATTGCCAAGCAACGGGTAGAATTGCGATCGTTACCGTTACCGCCGCCGCAACATGACCAGGTATTAGTCAAAACCCGCTATTCGGCCATCAGCCCCGGCACCGAAGGCATGATTTTTGAGGGCCGTTTCCCGCAAAATGCCGCACAGGACGCCACCATCAAAAGTTTAAGCGGAAATTTCCGTTATCCTTTCCGTTACGGTTATGCGCTGGCCGGGGAGATTATCGCGATCGGATCGCAGGTGGATAAACGCTGGCTGCATAAAAAGGTATTCGCTTTTCATCCTCACCAGACATATGCCCTGGTTGCACTACAGGATTGCGTAGCAATTCCCGAGCAGATCTCCATGCTGCAGGCAATATTGCTGCCGAATACGGAGTCCGCCGTCAATTTCGTGATGGATGCCGCGCCGCTGCTGGGAGAGAATGTATTGGTCATGGGACAAGGCATCGTAGGGCTGTTGACCACCGCATTGCTGCATCGCTTTCCGTTATCGCTGCTAATTACCGCCGACCGTTTTGCTTTAAGACGGGACATGTCATTACAGCTTGGCGCGATGCACACTATAGACCCCGAGCAACAATCAGACTGGCTGAAGCTGGAGCAACTGCTGTCCGACCAACACCGCGACGGCTTGGATCTGGTATTTGAATTATCCGGCAACATCGATGCCCTCAACCAGGCTATCGCCCTAACCGGGTTTGCCGGCCGGATTTTAATCGGCTCCTGGTATGGCACCAGTCGGCATAGTCTGGATTTAAGCAGCAATTTTCACCGCCGCCGCATCCGATTGCTGTCCAGCCAGGTCAGCACTGTCGATCCCGTTCTTGCAGGGCGATGGGATAAAGCGAGGCGCTTAGCGCTGGTATGGGATACTATCGGCGGCATAAACCCGGAACATTTCATTACCCACCGCTTTACGCTGCATGATTGCCGCGAGGCATTCGAGTGCAACAGCAACCGGAAAGACCGGGTTATTCAGGTAATTTTTGAATATAACGATTAATGGAGGCAAACAATGTATCAATTAGCCATCAGCAGAGACTTCATCGCCCAACATTATTTGATCGGCGGTGATTGGGGGGAGGAAAACAAACTGCACAGCCATCATTACCGCGTTGAAGTTCTGATCGAAGACAATGAGTTGGATCAGCACGGCTATTTAATCGACATGGTCGATCTGGACGAGGCATTGGCTGACGTCATCGACAGCTTCCGGGACCGGACTTTAAACGAACTTGAAGCATTTAAAAATCTCAATCCTTCGCTGGAACGCTTCGCGCGTATTTTTTACCGCTCCCTGCTGACCCGTTTGGATTACGGTACTCAAAAGCTGACGGTCAAGTTGTGGGAAAACGACCGTGACTGGGCCGCCTATTGTGCAGAAAACCGGAATTGAATCTTGGCTGAATTAACGGATTTTTTACAAGCCAAGTTTGCCCTCGACCAACGCAGCCTTAATCAAGACGTTTGGGATCATTTTATTGCTTTAACCGCCGAATACGAGCAGATCAACCTGTTGGACACCGGTACAGGTACCGGTTCCATGTTGCGCCGCTTCATTCGGACACGCCATACCGGCATGTTAACGTTAACCGGCCTCGACCGGGAACCCGCGCTGCTGACCACGGCAGAAGCGGAAATTGCCAAGCTTCTGCAACATACAGGCTTCAGTCTGAGCGATGCAACGCCGCATCTTAGTGCCCGCAAACAACGACACAAAATTGCATTCACACCGGTTTGCGCCGCTTTATCCGACTTTGTCGGTGGCGCCGGCAGTTATCATGTGATCACCGCGCATGCATTCATGGATCTGGTGCCGCTGGCGCCCTGCCTGGCACTTTTTAAAAACTGGTTAAAACCGGGCGGTTTATTTTACGGCACGATAAACTATGACAGCGAGACGGTCATTTTCCCGCCTTATCACGATAGCGGCTTCGAAGACGGGATATTGGCTGAATATGACGCATCAATGGAGCGCCGGCGTGTGCAAGGAGTGGCCACCGGCGGCGCCAAATGCGGCCGGCGCCTGTACCGCGCCTTGCAACAAAACGGTTTTCACGTTATT
>JBNLCC010000006.1:0-16134 GCA_050303615.1 Methylococcaceae bacterium
CGTGGGAAAATCCTGGCGCCAGGCGCTGCCGTTCACTCCGACAACCATACAAGCCATCGCAAGGCAATTGCAAGACGAAGAGAGCAGGGCATCCCGGCTGCATGCGGACTGGCGGCATCACGGCAGGCATTATTTCGTCGATTGCGAAATTAGAGAGGTGCCGTCCAGACCCGGATGGCATTTGCTTTATCTCTATGACCAATCGGAACTGCATCAGCTACGACAGCAGATCGAGCAGAGTCGTTTTCATCAAATGTTGGGCGGTAGCGAACCGATGCGACAGATGTTCGCCCTGATCGAACAGGTCGCGCGTGGCAGTTGGACTGTATTGGTCGAAGGCGAAACCGGCGTCGGTAAGGAACTGGTCGCGCACAGCATTCACGCCGCCAGCCCGCGTAAGGATAAACCCTTTATTGCAGTCAACAGCGCCGGTCTCAGTGAAACCCTGTTATCCAGCCAGCTTTTCGGCCATCGCCGCGGCGCTTTTACCGGCGCCGTTTCCGACCAGGAGGGCTTTTTTGAGGCGGCCTCGGGCGGCACGTTGTTCCTGGACGAAATCGGCGATATTCCGTTGACGATGCAGGCGGCCTTGCTCAGAGTATTGCAGGAAAAGGAAATCACCCGGCTTGGGGAATCCCGCACCCGCAAGGTCGATGTGCGCATCATCGCCGCAACGCACAAGGATTTGGCCGGCGAAGTCCGGGCCGGCCGCTTTCGCGAGGACTTACTCTATCGTCTGCGTGTCGCTCGGGTCTATGTGCCGGCGTTACGTGAGCGCGAGGAGGACATTCCGATGCTGGCGCAGGCCTTTCTGGCCGAAAGCTGCCGCACGGCCCATGTGCCGGCCAAGCATTTCGCCGACGAGGCGATGAATTTACTGCAACACCATGACTGGCCCGGCAATGTACGCGAACTGAAAGCCACCGTCGACTACGCGGTGATCCGCAGCCGTGGGGAAATGGTGTATGCCGAGGATTTACCCCCGGAATTGAAGCATTCGTCGGCGACCAAAAAGAATAGCCCTGGCCCAATAACAGACTTAGATCTCGCAACCGCCGCTGTTTCACCCCAACCTATGCACCTCAGTGCAGAAGAGGAACGTCAATGTATCTTAAACGCCCTAGAGCAAGCCAGAGGCAATCGTACGCTGGCGGCCAAACTGCTCGGCATTAGCCGGGCGACGTTTTATCGTCATCTAAAAGATCTGGGCATTTCGCTCTCTTAATAACCACTGTCTCAACAATGTATCGCAACCGTATCACAACTGTCTCACGAGACAGGGTGAGACAGTAATTCAGACCCGACCTCCCTGTCTTTCTAAATCAACCTCTTTTCCTATTTAATCTATAACTGGCTGAATTTGTTTGTTTTATTATTATTTTTTATAACAATTTCAGTATTTGGCATTGTTGTTGCCATAGATGAGTCAACTATCAATCCTTTCTGGCAAGAGCAGGCTTGATGAGACGTTAATAGACAAATATGAACTTTCTAGTAACGAATTTTTATCGCGAATCATCTTATTGGAGAATGACAATGTTAAACGACACACTGAAAAATGATCATGGCAAAAATCATTTAGCAGCACTGGCACTGGGTGCTGGCTTGCTTTCTTTCGGCATCGGCGCGAATGCGGCGGGTGAATTTGTGAGCAACGGAGACACTCAAACACTGTATGCCGGGCAAACTATCGAATCCGGCAGTCTGACTGTCGAAGTGGTCGGTGACGACCTGGTGGTCACCTTTAACACCAGCGGCGGGTGGGAATCCAGCGAAACCCATCTGTGGATTGGCACCGACCTGGCTGATATGCCGCAGACCCGTCAAGGCAACCCGAAAATTGGAAACTTTCCCTACCAAGGCGCCGATTCCTACAGTATTCCGCTCGCCCAGTTGGGTTTTAGCTGCCCTTCCGCCGATGCAGAATATTATGTTGCGGCGCATGCTGCGGTGCAATTGACCGACGGCAGCGGGAACGTGATCCAATCGGAAACGGCCTGGGCTGATGGTGACCGCTTCGTAGAAAAAGGGATGTGGGGAACGTTCTCCACGATCACGTTAAGTTGTGCGACAGTTGGCGGACCTGCAGACCCGGTCGGGGAATGTGAAACCTCATTTGCCTATGCCGGCGGAACCAATGTTGTCGATGGAGACAGCACGAACAGCTTTTTGGACATCGATGAAAACGGCGATGGCAAAGGCGACTTTAACCGTTGGGGCTGGTCCAATGGACCGGTCGCAAGCGGCGATTATCAGTGGGATATATATGCCGGAGCCGGCCAAAGCAACATTAGCAAAGGCACGTTGGTGGGCACTCTGACAGTTAATTACGATACGTTGATCCCAGGTAGTGCGATAGTTACCTTCGATATTGATGAGAGCTCGCCTTACTACATGGAAGAAAATCATCTGTATGTAGGTAATGAAATTCTGCCCAGAGATGTGAACAATGAATTCACCGTAGCTCCAGGGCAATACCCGACGATCCATGACACCTTAGCAGCGGGCACCAAGTCAGATACCTATATTGTCAACGGCTTGTCAGGCGATATTCATGTCGTAGCCCACGCCACGGTCTGCGGATTCTGAAGATAAAGAGTCATCGAGCTGGATAAAGTAAAAGGGTGGGCTGATGCCCACCCTTTTTTTATTCAAAGTAGAGCGTTGATCGGAACAAATAAAATGGCTAAGGCGTATTAGTCACACCGAACTCCGATTGTTTGGATAGCAATTTCCAATTTTAAGGCCACTATTCAATACCGTAGTGATTTTGGATGACTTGAAGCCGGCCGATAACAAGGACACCGCTAAGATCAGGGGAGCAGTGGTTGCTTTCCAGACCAAGTTAGCGCAAGCAGGAAAGATGTTGATTGAGATAGCAATCTCTTTCTCCACATCACCCCTCTTGGCGGTTACGGACAGTTGGTTTGGTAACGAGAGCCTCTGGAAACCGGTACGCCAGTTTTTAGGGACACGTTTTCAAATTGCATATTTGTTCATGTGTATTTCACATGTTTCTCAGCTGCGAGAAGACGGGTATCAACCAGATCCGATTACTACTAACAGCCTGAGCGGCCAATAACTAATCCAAATTTACAGCACAGAACTATACATTATCATTGTTACCAATGTAGCAGTAAATTCAATGACAAAGTGCCATTGATTCCTGCCAAATCGTGACAAATTACTTGCATGATCCTATTGAAAAGGTATACGGTATTTTCAACACTAAAATTGGAAAGCAGCATTGAGATTATTATCCAATGATGTAGATTGTTCCGGGCGAAATCATTGAGGTCATAATAACTTCTTGCTCTTTTATTCTGTATCAGCAATTCAGACGGTTAAATGAGTGCATTCAGTACCGTGAGCATACTAGTCGATGATCAATATTCCAACGATAGGAGTTTACAAATGACGCAATCCTCTACTTCACCCAAAGAAGCCAGCGAACCAAAAGTCCGAAACATTGGTATCGTTGCATACGAAGGTATGGAGATCCTTGATATGATCGCGCCTTTGGATGTATTTTCACTTACCGATCTGGGTATTAAGCTACTCGGCATTCATAACGAAAAAGTTTATCCCCACAAAGTATTAGCTAAAAAGCCGGGGCCGGTCACCGCGTATAACGGTCTAAAGATCATTGCCGATTGTGCGTATAGCGACATTGAGGAAGGGCTTGATACTTTGATCATTCCGGGAACACCGGATGTTGATTGTTTATTATCTGATCCATCTTTGCAGAATTGGGTCCGCACCATAGCTCCGAATGTGCGTAGAATCGTTTCTGTCTGTACCGGTGCTTTTCTGTTAGCGGAATCAGGTCTTCTTGACGGGCGGTGCGCAACTACCCATTGGGCCTATTGCGATCGATTCTCTACCGATTATTCGTCGGTGGAGGTGCAATCAGATCGCATTTTTCTGAAGGATGATTTTATTTGGTCATCTGGAGGCATTACTTCGGGTATTGACCTTGCTCTAGCGTTAGTGGAAGAAGATTGGGGAAGGGAAGTGGCTTTGACCACCGCGCAGTACATGGTGGTATATCTCAAGCGCCCAGGCGGTCAAACCCAGTTCAGTGCCTATCTGGTGAGCGAGAAAGCAAACCAACCTGATATGCGTTCACTACTGATGTGGATCATGGAACATCCGGCAGAAGACCTGCGCGTAGAGGCACTCTCCGAGCGATTAGCGATGAGCCCCCGTAATTTCGCCAGAGTCTTTCGTGAAGAGACAGGTTTAACCCCGGCAAAGTTTATTGAAAAAGTGAGAATCGATGCCGCGCGCCAGTACTTAGGTGACACTAATGTTCGGATAGAATCCGCGGCGGACAAAGCAGGATTCAGAGATCATGAGCAGATGCGAAAAGCATTCATTCGTAACTTAGGCATTACTCCTTCCGAATATCGTGCCCGTTTCGGTCCGAGTAACCTACAACCGCTACCCACATATACTGATAGTTCATCTCTTGAAATAAGAAATAAGGCGGTCAACTGATAACCATCTACCAGGTTTAATGGCAGTGATGAGCTCGCAATAAGAGACCCCTCACTATATGTGTTTGCCGTAGACGATTGCTCTGACGGTGACGATGACAGACGAAGTAAATGACTTTGTTTAATCGAATGGTTTCGGCCACCCTGACGGTGACCGAGCTGGTTAATTATGCCTATTGACGTGAGGGCGGCTCATATGTGTTATTCCGCATTTCCATCGAGACGTTAGGAAGGGGTGAAAGGCTCCCTTTAGTCGTAAGAGCCGTCCACAGCATCGGCGAAAGCTTCGATCTCAACAGGGATTTTCTTGCCGGGAAGCCGTTCGTAGAAGGCGGATTTTCGTATGTACATCACGAAGAGACGATTTAACTTGTGGCCGACCTTTCCCGCCTTTATCCCCCGCTCGATGATGTCTATAACCATGCGCCCCGATACTTCACCCTGTTCGAAAGGTGATAACCCTACCGCCATCATCCCGCCATCTTCCATAAAAAATCTCCAGAATCCAAGCATTGGCAAGTCGGAATGTTCCACGGTCCATTTGATGACGCTTTCGGGTTTGACAACTTTTTCCGGATTTTCGGGGTCTCGGATCGTGTGATAGTGCGTAATCAGCAGACAATCCACTTTGCCTTCGGCGTCCTTGACAGCTTTTTTCCATTCATCGAAATTGCCGATCAATCTAGACCCTACAAGTTGAAAGGGGGACCAATCGAAATCCATGATGGATTCATGGACGAAACGCGACGTATCCGAGTCATCGGAGAGGTGAAGCAGGCGTCCGCGACCATCCAGCAGGTCTATCAGTACTTTTTGGGCCGCAGCCCAAGGAATTTTTTCCAAGATTCCTCTCACGTTGTCGGCCTTGTCATATCCATACATCGCGATATCCGCATTGATTCCCGCGTAGACTATGTCGATATCTGGGTCATTGACGAAGTACTTCCCAACAAACTCCTGGGCATTGTCATCGAAGGCTAAAATGACGGACGGCTCCCAATCACGTATAAACTTTCTTGCCGCAGTTCCGGCTTTTTTCCTGTACTCCAGCCCGGGATGTTTTTTGGTGTCCATGTAATAGTAGCGAATGTTATAGGGCCTGTCTCCCAATGCCCTCTCCACGCCGGCATCCATGTCATGGGTCCAACTGAAATCGGTGGCGTAGCTGTGCAAGATAAGCACACGGGGCCGCTCCACCGCCTTATAGATCAGAAACAGACTAACCATGAGCAGAAAAACAATGGAAAGGGTTTTGTTCAATGCCTTAATGCTCATAGCAGGCCCATCCATTTCCAGTAGGGGACCGAGATCAAAACCGCGACGATACGGCCCAGATTCATGAATGCGTTATAAAGCAGCATGCTCCGTTTGTCGTATAGTTCCTCCCCGCCATTCACGGCGCCGTCGCGGAATACGAGATAGTAAGTACATTGATAGCTCATGAACCAGCCGTCACTGATGAGCAATACGATGAAGGCAATAATCCAGGCATTGATGCCCTGGGCTGCGGCGATCGGCAGCAAGATGCTGCACATAAGAATAATCGTGGCATTGTTGGGGACCACCAGTCGTATCAAAAATATGATTAGTGACGAAAGAAGCAAAAACTCGTAGATGTTCTCGTGCATATAGATACCGAGCCGTCCGAGGTGATTAGTGATTACGGCATCCAGTCCGAGATAATTCATCGTATGAACGATGCTGATCATGCCTGCGAGCAACAGGAGGAACGGCCAGTTTATGTCTCTGCGGACATTCGTTTCGGAGAAAAGTTCGAGCGCCAGGAGGATGAACAGAACTGCCATACCGATCCAGGGAGGATGAACTTGGTGTAAAGAGGTCGTCAGCACGCCGAGCAGAAAGAGCCCCAGTGCCCCCAGCGCGATCCACTCGTCGTGGCTGATCGGGCCGATGATGCTCAGCTGGGAAATGAGCTGTTCGCGATCGAGTTCGGGTCTCTCGTTATTATGGAATACCAGGTGCGAAACGTTGAAATGAAAAAGCAGCAAAACCAAACCGGCCACGGCGGCGGCCATCGTCCAGTAGCCCCAACTGAACTGGTACTGCACCTGTGCCGGTAAGAGCCCGTAGACAGCAAAATTGATGGATTTGCTCGTCATAAAAAGCGGAGAGAAACCACCCACCCCGGCAAATGTTGCAGCAGCCAGCCCGCTCGCAGCTCTCCCTCCCTGCTTGTAGCGGATGGATTGGCTGATATCCCTAAGCAGCGGCAGGGTCAAGGTCACCCGGGCGTTTGCAGACGGAAGCAGCGGGGTCAGGGAGATTCCCAGCAACAGCATCGAGAACTGGTAGCCCAGCTGAGACTCCGGCGATCGCTTGAGCAGCCAAAGGGCAATGCGGTAGGTCAGCCCCGACCGGACAAGGACGGCGCCAATACCGAATACGCTCAGAGCCATGAAAAAACTCCCCGAAACATATCCGGAGAGCGCCGTCTTTATGGGTACGACTCCAAGGATGATGGACGCCAGCACCAGAAAAACGGCTGGAATAAACTCGGGGAGTAAACGAAAAATCCACATCACCGTCGTGGCCGAGAACACTGCCAGGAAGTTGACCGCTCTGGAGTCGAACCCCGAGACAGTGCTGTAGTAGTATACGATCGCCGGAATAAGCATGGCCGCCAACCACCCGATCGGCTTCATCACTGAGACAGGTTTTTCCTTCCTGTTTTCGCGCTCCATAGCAGCGATGTCGTGTGTCGGCTCTGCAAAATGGCCGATGAGCGAGGATGAAAATTCGGAAGCGATCTCCGGGACATCCCTGACCAGGAGCCGAATGGTTTCCCGGGGAATTGCGATGACGGTCAGGGGGGTAACGGCTACCGCATCGGCAAGGTAAGTTCGCATATCGAGCGGCGTTTCCTCTCCCAGCCAGCCGGAGAAGACCCGATCAACCTCACTACCGTTGAAAACCAGTGCTGCCGTGCCGGAACAAATCAAATAAACTGTATCGGCCGGATGATTTGATGCAAAGAGTTTCTGGCCTACGGCAATCTGCTTTTCCTTAACATCCGGCACGATGCGGGCTACGTCCTGACGATGGCAACCCGACAAAATAGCCGCGTTTGACAAAGCGGACATGATTTCAACATGATTGTTAATTGCCATGGCTTTATTGAAATCGTTTCGACTCATGATTAGGGAAAGCGGAGGATGTTAAAACGCCGGTAAGATGGAAATCATGTTCAAACGAATCCATCGACTTATGATGCATACTCCGCCTAAAAATCAATTATACACAAAACGAAAAAATTAACTTAAGCCTTCAATGCGCCCAGCATTCATCCTACTATTCTGTCCAGGTGAGTAGCGCGGACAGGTCCCCTCCGTCTACCTCCCGCATAGTTTCGAGCCGCAGGCGGTTGCGGACGGAAAAGTTAAATTCTAGTTGTTCAAAGACGTGGCGGTAAATGCCTGTTCGGTGTCGACCCAATCCCGAAAGGTTAAAGTTTTTTCATTGCAATCTTACTATTGACCTGTTTTCGGGAAAATAGGTCTGTTTTTTTGTGTTCAGCAAACGTGTTGTTATCGGGGATTAACTTCCCTCGCTTCGCTGTCCATGGCGGGCAGCGAATGAAAAAACGTCCTGCAATTTTCTATCATTGTCTATGATGACATGACGGCAGTTCCGATAAACCGGCACTCTCCGGGTCGTTGAACATCAAGAAAGGTTGTGCTCGGTACAAACATATGTATTCAAAATTAATCTATTTAGTGAACTGGGATGTTACACGAAATATAATTCCAAATTAATAGCCCATTGCGTAAAAAAAGGAAACTGTATAAAAGCCATTTTCGCTATAATCCTAGACTACAAATACAATACGGATATTGTTCTTTTGAATGGCTGAAATAAAACTGGATCTCTCAACTTGAACAATATCTCTCCAAAGCCGCCTGGATTCTGAAAGGGCCGGTCGATGCATCTGATTTCAAGGTCTATATTTTCCCTTTACTGTTCTTCAAACGCATTTCCGATGTCTATGATGAAGAATTTAATCAGGCTATGAAGGAATCTGACGGCGACAAAGAGTATGCAGCTTTACCAGAATTCCATCGATTTGAAATACAGCAAGATTGCCATTGGAATGATGTCCGAGAAACCACAACCAATGTTGGCTTAGCGATAGAAAAAGCACTACGCGGCATAGAACAAGCGAATCAGGAGTTTCTGTACGGCAATTTCGGTGATGCTCAATGGAGCAATAAGAACTAGCTTTCCGACAAGCTGTTAATTGATCTGATTGAACATTTTTCCCAATATCGGCTAGGTAACGAAAACGTCAATCCCGATATGTTGGGTCAAGCCTACGAGTATCTCATCAAGCACTTCGCCGACCTGACCAGCAAAAAAGCTGGTGAGTTTTATACGCCACGTTCGGTAGTTCATCTGTTAGGGCTAATACTTGATCCGCATGAAGGCGAAAGCATTTATGATCCTGCTTGCGGTACTGGTGGTATGTTGCTGGAATGTGTGGATCATCTTGAACACAACCATGAAGATGCACGTACGCTAAAACTTTTCGGTCAAGAGAAAAATCTGACGTCGAGTTCTATCGCCAGAATGAATATGTTTTTGCACGGTATCGAAGATTTTGAAATTCTGCGTGGCGACACCTTACGCAACCCGGCATTTTTTGAAGCCGATGGCTTGAAAATCTTTGATTGTGTGATTGCCAATCCGCCATTTTCGCTGAAAGATTGGGGCGCTGAACTGTGGGTAAATGATCATTATGGTCGCAATATTGCCGTCGTACCGCCTAAAGGCAATGGAGACATGGCCTGGGTGCAGCACATGGTCAAATCCATGAACAGTATAGGCCGCATGACCGTCGTGTTGCCACATGGTGCATTATTCCGTAAAGGTGCGGAAGGGAAAATCAGACAGGCATTGATAGAACAAGATTTGCTTGAGGCCGTTATCGGTCTGGGGCCAAATATTTTCTATGGAACGCAATTGGCAGCATGCGTCATGGTGTTTAAACAAAACAAAGAATATGAGAAGAGGCACAAAGTATTGTTCATCGATGCATCTGATCAAATCCGTGTCGGCAGGGCCCAAAATTTCCTGGAGCCAAACCACGTCAAGCAAATTTACGATTGGTATCAGACCTTTGAAGATGTTCCAAATTACGTAAAGGTCGCCATGCTGGAAGACCTGAAAGAAAGCGATTACAACCTGAATATCCCGTTGTATGTGGAAAAAATCATTGAAGACAATCTGCCCAGCGTGGAAGACGCTTTGAGCGATTTAAAAGGAGCTTGGGAAGCAAGCTTACAAGCCGAAGAAAAATTTAAAACGATCTTGAATGGATTTATAAAATGAAAGAGCTGCAATCGCTTGATGATGTTTTTAATAAGAAAATTTTCAGAATTCCAGATTATCAACGTGGATATGCCTGGGGTGAAAAACAGTTGGTTGAGTTTTGGGAAGACTTACTAAATTAAATGAAATTGAAAGATTTATCTTCATTTCTTTTAGGTTATGCAGAGCTCAATCAAATTACCGAAGCAGTTCTTATTATCGTGCTGCTCGATGTCAGGCAGATTAGCGTATTAGTCACACCGAGCTCCGATTGTTTGGATAGCAATTTCCAGTTTTAAGTGTATCGCTCCACCACTGAATTTGGCTTTTATGATGCTGCGTTTAAAGGCGGGAAATTTTATCTCAGCTGAGGTACCATTTATCAGGGGCAGGTCCTTGTTTAAATTCATATTAAGCAACTAAATCTTAATATATTACAAGGGCTTTGCCCGCTATTCTTATGAGATATCCGGGCTAATAAATTTTTTCACTTTATTGGTCTAACTTTGCGCTTATATAAATAGACAATCATTGGGTAAACAAACCACGACAATTCCCACAACCATGGACTTGCAGCGAAGGGGATGGTAATTAATGCAGTAATAGGTTCGGCCTTAATCCGTTCGGTGATTGTTCTTGCCTCATCGGTTTCAATATCGTCCCTGACCAGATTACCTTTTGTTAAGGCATAATACCATGCGCTAAACGAAAATGCGCCCAACAGGAACGCCATCAAGCTTTCAAAGATACGTAAACTCGAATGGGCTTCAAATTCAACACCCAACCGTATTGCATAGAGAAACAGCAATAGAGAAAAGAGTTGTGCAATTGAGAAAATTATATGCCAACTGTCTGTACGAACCAAGTATTTGAATAACAAATTACTCTGTATCCAATAGATGATGACGATGATTAATGCGATAACAACAAGCGTGAGAAGAAATTGATTTTCCGCTAACATATCAACAAGACTCTGCCACTCGGTGTTATCTTCTCGCCGAGGCAATAAAATAAACAACCACCAAATGGTGATGCCGAAAACGACATCAATCAGCCTTTCTAAGCGTCTTAACTGCCTTTGATCACTTTCTATATTAGATTTCGACAATTCTTTATCTCCCCCCACTATTGTCCGGTTAAGAATTAGAACCACAACCTGAAGGACCTAAATGAATTGAATTTTAAGTAAAATAGTAGCTTACAAGACAGCTTCTTACGCTTCAAACACTTAGGCTTTTGAACATATTAACACCGTTTTTCACTCCGAGTCATCGGCAGAATATGAGGCTAGTCAAATCAGATCACTACACAATGCAAACAACAGTTGCTAAAGAAAAATTGCTTTAAGGAGCGAAGTATCTATCCCAATGAAGCTCTAAGCCAAAATTAAAAGGCGTTGAGTCTCGGTCATTCGAAAAGTTATCGTTACTCAGGTCGGATTTTAGAAATACATGGTGGCGACATACGGTTGGATATTAGTGTTTCACCACTGTTTGAACTCGACAATCTCGCTTTTACCATTTACGTTACAATAGCCGCTGGCGTTTTTGCCACTAACACTCCAATTGAAAGAAGCCCCGTACTCCTTCAGGTCTTTGACAGTCAACGTGCCAGAGTCGATTTCCTGGAGTAAAGTTGCGCCAAGGCGTATACTGATGTCCGATTCAGGGACACCGAACTGTTCCAAAACACGGTTTTTGCAAGAACTACTGAGTTTACCGATAAAGGCGTCGGTATTTTCGCTTGCCAACGCTGGTTGGCCATATATCATGCCGATTGAGAAAGAGGCCGCAAATAGAAATGGCAGGATTCGATTTTTGCCCATGTGTTAAAGTCCCGATTAAAATTGATGTAAGGCGAATATATCACACCAAAAAATAAACTGTTTAAAACAAGCCATATAAAAATTGTGAAAAGATGAGTGGGTTTTGTCAAGGGTTGTTCTTAAGCATTTGGTAGTGCAAGAATTTTGGATCGGTGGCGCCTTCTGTTGATTAAGCTGCTTCCTCTGCGGCCTCAATTTTTTTACCTGGCCGAATTATCCTGCCTGTAATAGATCGAATAAAACAGGTGCATGAAGCCGGCTAATTGTATTACCTCATAGAAAAAGTAACCGAAGAATTAAAGTCGTTGTCTTGAACGTGCCGCGCTGCAAGACAAGCACTGATTCTGTGGTGATCTTCTGCGTTTTGGGCTGTCGGACCATAGCGGTGGACCAGAGCACGTGGGGGATCCCCCGCCCCTTCACAATCTCTGCATAGGGGCCGATGATTCCGAGACCTTCTGGAGTCGGCTTCATTTGCCAAATGCTCGTCCATTTCTTGGAGTAGTCACCCAAAGCGGCGCCGTCCTTTCAGTAGTTTACATACAGGAAGGAATATTTAGGTTTCGTGCCATAATAGTATGGCTTTACTTTGTTTTCTCACCCTTTGGAAACAAGGGAAACGTCGGATCGGTAGTGGAGTGTTTGATAGGATTTGCTCCAAAAGCCTTCGTTGAACTGTTGCTCCAATTCTTCGGCCGCTTTCTTACCAATGTGCTGCGAGGCAAAGTCGGCAAAACTCTGCACTTGTCCGCGTTCGATATTGTTTTTGTAAGGTATCGCCAGGCTCAGGGTTTCCTCACCGCCGACCGTCGTGAACCAGACCCAATTGTTTGGCTTGCCCTTCTCCAGGGCGATTTGGCTCAGACGGGCACAGGCCTTATTCATCTGGATTGATTTTGCGGGATTCACCAACCAGGTCGTTACCCCGACCAGCTCGGCTTGGTCCGATGCTGGCCACGTCCAGTTACTGTTCTCCGTGTCGATCTATTCCTGTTTATAGGACAGCTCTTGCAGGAGCGGCGAGAGTACTTCGACATAGTTCGCAGGAATGTCGCTTGAAAAGACAACTTCATCGGCCTTGTCTTGCTCTGCAAGCTTGACCGTAGCGAAGCGCACAAAGAATTTAAAATAATCTCCGCCCTCGGTTGGAGTGTATACCTGGTAATGGCGTCCTTCGCCTTGGGTAAGCCTAAAATCGAGGTGCTTCTTAATGGCCGCTTCGAAGTCGGGGATGCTGACATCACGCTTGCGCTCAAGTGTCAGTATGGCAGCTGTCAATTGTTCTGATTTCTTCCCCCTGTGCTGAAGCCGAAGCGGGCAGACAGAAAACCATGCTCAGCAGCATGCAGTTGATTATTCTAAAGTGCATCACAGGTCTCCTTGTTCTGTCATCTTTCGGATTGTGTTGTTTATCAAATTGAGAATAAGATTTTGTCTTCATCGTATTGGACTTCATGAAATTGGTTTTCATGTGCGTGATGGGCCTCGGGGCATTCTCCCGACTGACCAGGAATCGGGGGAATGCATCTCCAAATTTGCCGATTACTTGTCACGAACCTGCAGAATCTCAACGGCTTTTTTGGCCTCAGGATCGTAAGCCCAGAGCACAGCAACCTTGTCCTTCAAGGTCCATTGGATCCAGTAGTTTTTGTCGTCCTTTTTCCAATAGATTTCCCGGGCAGGGCGGGCGAACTTGTATCCCTTGCCCGGCAGGACCGCGAAGGTCTTGTTGACTTCATCCGGGGCGAAAACGTTCACATCGGAAGGAGCATCATTCTTATCTTGATCACCGCAAATAGGGGATCCACCACGATTTATTTCACTCTGCACCAGCAGGTTCAGCGCCTCGACATCGATCGCTGACTGAAGGTCGGGATTGGTCACCTCGACTTTGACTACGTCTTTTTTGGCCAACTTTTCTGCACGGTCGAAAGTGAAGTTGCCATCCATTATCGTCTGACTGACCTTGATGTCCTGGATCTTCATCGGATCGACTTCCAGGGGATTGCCCTCGAGGACAACGATATCCGCCAGTTTGCCAACCTCCAGGCTGCCGATTTTGTCTTCCATGCGCAGTTGCCAGGCGGCATCGATAGTGACGGCGCGCAGCGCCTGCTCGACGCTCATCGGCTTCACATTGGGTGGAAACGCCTTGGCTTTTGGATCGGCCGGGTTCTTCATGGTCACGGCGCCCTGCACCACGAACAATGGCGCCTGCATGGTCGGCGGTGTGCTCGGAAGGTCGGGGCCCAGACTGACCCGGACGCCGGCACGGGCGAAATCCGGGTAGCGGCCGAAGTTGGTCATCGTCCGTTTTTCACCCAGGTAGGTCAGCGCATCCTTGTCGGTGCCGCTCCAGTCGTTGGTGAAGTTCGGGGTCGAGTTGACCGGAATCTTGTTGTCGATCACCCGCTTCTGATCCTCGGGCGTTAGCCAGGTAGCATGATGCAGTGCGCTGCGGTTGTCGGGATCAACTTCGCGCGCAGCCAGGATGGCATCGATGCCGGCGCGGGCCGTGCCCGTGCTGTCAGTGTGGATCACGCTATCGAAACCGTGTTTGGCGGCGGCCACCATGATCTCCTTGATCTTGTCCGGCGGGATGCCGAAGACACCCTTTTTGCCTGATTCGTACGGCTCAATCATGGGCGCGAGTTCAACGTTCCAGTTAGATTCGGGATGGATCTTCACCTGACGGGCAAACAGTTTGTCGCCATGGTATTGCTTGTTCATCTCGTCCATGAACTTCATCACCTGCTCGGTTTCGGCGTTGGGTCTCTTGAAAAAGGGCAGCACGAAGGTACGAAGTTTCAGTGTGCCGGCCTTCTCACGCTGGCTTAAATTTTCCATCGCGGCCTTCATGTCATCCTGCATCTTGCCGTTGGTGTCCTTCATGTTGGGGGTCACGATGCCAGGATTCAGATAAGTGGTCACGCCATTGCTCGCGGCGATGCCGTGAAGCTTGTCGATCGTCTCGTTGATGATTTTGTCAGGGTTCCAGGCGCCGATGGCGACATATGCCTCCATCCACTGGCCTTCCACGCCGGTGCCGGTCGGCGTGCCATCCTTGTCGCGCACCCAGTAGATCACGTCTTTTTGATCATCGGGGGAGTCCTTGGTGACTCTGGCAATCTCCATTGCCTTGGTGTTCAGCCAGGCGTCGTGTGCGGTAAAGTCCAGGATCAGAGCTGGGCGATCCGGGACCGCCTGGTCGAGATCCTTCGCGGTGGGACGGCTACCATAGTTGCCAGTGGACCAGCCGATGCCGACGATGCGTTCGAGATCAGGATGTTCTTCGGCATACTTTTTAACAATCGCGATGTACTCTTCCTTGTTCTTGCCATCGAAGAGATGAACGCCCTTGCTCGTCCAGCCCGACCCAATCAAATGATCGTGCGCATCGACAAATCCGGGCATCACGGTCTTGCCGGTCGTATCGATGGTTTTTGTGTCTTTACCGATAAACGCATTGGCACCCGCAGCGTCTCCAACATAGACGATCTTGTTGCCCTTGACGGCAACAGCTTCTGCCCAGGGTTGTTTATCATTGAGGGTATAGACCTTACCGCCGGTAAATACAAAGTCCGCTGACTCTGCACTCGCTGTTGATGATTCAGTTGTCTGCTTGACGGCGCCTCTCTGTGTGGAACAGGCAACACCCAGTATCAACATACTAACCAGAAGTGTTCTCGTAAAGTAATGCATCATCTTCTCCATAACTGTTTGTATTAATAAATCTATTCTTGTTGATTCAGTTTTATGAGGTCCATCAACGGCTATGTCCGCCTATCACTTGTCTTGAATCTGCAGGATCTCTACGGCTTTGCCGTCCTCCGGGTCGTACGCCCATAGAACCGCTGCGCCATTCTTGAGGGTCCACAGAATCCAATAGGTCTGACCGTCCTTCTCCCAGTGAATGGCACGGGCCGGTCGGGCGAAGGTGTAGCCCTGGTCGGGAAGTTCGCTGAAGGCCTTCTTGGCCTCCGCCGGAGCGAAGCGCAGCGCATGATCTTCGCGGTCGTATTCATCATTTACGTCGCCGCACCATGGATTGAAGGCACCACGCAATTCGTCGGTCACCAGCAGATTCAACTGCTCGATATCGATCGCATCCTGGAGGGCGGGATTAGTCACCTCGACCTTTACAACTTCCTTCTGCGCCATTTCCTTGGCCCGGTCGAAGGCGAAGCGTCCGTCTACCATGGTTGCTAGGACTGTGGTTTCCAGCAGCTTTTCGGGGTCTTTTAACTCCATGATGTTGCGATCGAGAATAACGAAGTCGGCCAGCTTACCCACCTCGATCGATCCAATCTTGTCTTCCATCCGCAACTGCCAGGCCGGGCCGATGGTGACTGCCTTGATCGCTTGCTCCATGTTAAGATGCGGGGCGCCCGGCGGGAACGGCTTTGATACTTCGGGGGGCTGCAGGGTGCTCTTGAACGTTACCGCCCCATAGATCTGACTCAGCATGCCAACGTTGGTCATCGG
>JBNLCC010000007.1:0-12682 GCA_050303615.1 Methylococcaceae bacterium
AAATATGGAGCTGGTGATGGGACTCGAACCCGCGACCGGCTGATTACAAATCAGCTGCTCTACCAACTGAGCTACACCAGCGAAGAGCCCGTCATTATACAGAAATATTCTGTGTTGCAAAGCAATTTTTTTAATTAAACCCGTACTTTTCTACTCTTCTTGTGCCCCGGCCTGTTGCGTAATGGGACATTCCTCTGCTTGCCGAATGTATGCTTGGTTTTGAAGCGTTGGGTTTTGCCGGTTTTCTCATTTGCACCGCTTTTTTCCGGCGTTGCGGTGCCTTTGGGCTGGAACGACGGGATTAAATGCTTTTTGCCGTTGCCGATCAAATCCGCCCGGCCCATTTCTTTCAATGCGCTTCTTAATAGCGGCCAGTTCGCCGGATCGTGGTAGCGTAAAAAAGCCTTATGCAGGCGGCGTTGCCGGATGCCCTTGGGGATGGGAATATCCGCCGTATTGCGGCCGATCTTATGCAGCGTATCCTTGCCGGAATGGTACATTGCCGTGGCTATGGACATCGGCGACGGCAGGAAAGCCTGAACCTGGTCGGCCCTGAAACCGTTGCGTTTCAGCCAGAGCGCCAGATTGAGCATGTCCTGGTCGGTGGTTCCGGGGTGGGCGGCGATGAAATAGGGGATCAGGTATTGCTCCTTGCCGGCTTGTTGCGAGTATTTGTCGAACATTTGCTTGAAGCGGTCATAAGTGCTCATGCCCGGTTTCATCATTTTGGACAGCGGCCCTGCTTCGGTATGTTCGGGGGCAATCTTCAGGTAGCCGCCGACGTGGTGAGTCACCAATTCCTTGACATATTCCGGCGATTCCACGGCCAGGTCGTAACGTAGCCCGGAAGCAATGAAGATTTTTTTGATACCGGGCAACTTGCGGGCGCGGCGGTATAGTTTGATCAGGTGAGTATGATCGGTGTTGAGATTTGAGCAAATGCCGGGATAGACACAGGATAATTTTCGGCAGGCCGCTTCGATTTCAGGGTCTTTACAGGCCAGCCGGTACATATTGGCGGTCGGCCCGCCCAAATCGGAAATATGTCCGGTAAAATTAGGCGACGTATCGCGTATCGTTTCAATTTCCCGAATAATGGAATCTTCCGAACGGCTTTGAATGATGCGCCCTTCATGTTCGGTAATCGAGCAGAATGTGCAGCCGCCGAAGCAGCCGCGCATGATGTTGACCGAATGCTGAATCATTTCAAATGCCGGGATATGCGCCCCGCCATAATGCTGATGCGGTAACCTGCGATAGGGTAAAGCATAGACACCGTCCATTTCCTTGGTGGTGAGCGGGATCGGCGGCGGATTGACCCAGATATCCCGCTGACCGTGCCGTTGCAGCAGCGCGAGTGCATTGCCGGGATTGGTTTCGCCATGCATGACCCGAGAGGCATGCGCATATAACAAAGGATTATCCCGCACCTGCTCGTAGGCCGGCAAGCGGATGACCGTATTGGCGCGCAATTGTTTGGCGGCATGCTTGTCTAAACGGATAACTTGCGCTTGCGTCCCTTTCTCGCCTGGTGAGCAGTTGGCTTGCATTTGATAGGGGTCCGCTGCCGGCGCCGGTTTCCCCGGCTGATCGATTTCCGTTGAATCTTTCACCCGCCATCCGGCCGGCACTTGCTTGCAAAAATGCACGGTGCCGCGAATATGGGTTAAATCTTTAATCGCTTCGCCATTGGCCAGACGATGCGCGATCTCCACCACTTGCCGTTCGGCGTTGCCGTAAACCAGCAAATCCGCCTTGGAGTCCAGCAGGATCGATTTGCGCACTTTGTCAGACCAGTAGTCGTAATGGGCAATGCGCCGCAGACTGGCTTCGATGCCGCCGATGATCACCGGCACGTCTTTATAGGCTTCCCGGCAGCGGTGTGCATAGACGTTAACCGCCCGGTCCGGACGTTTTCCTGCCACGCCGTCCGGTGTGTAGGCGTCATTGGAACGGATTTTTCGATCCGCCGTATAGCGGTTCACCATGGAATCCATGTTGCCGCCGGTCACTCCGAAAAACAGGTTGGGCCGGCCCAGACGCAGGAAATCATCGACCGAGGTCCAGGTCGGTTGTGAAATGATGCCGACGCGAAACCCCTGGGCTTCCAGCAGTCTTCCGATCAAGGCCATACCGAAACTGGGATGGTCGATGTAGGCATCGCCGGTTACCAACACCACATCGCAGGAATCCCAGCCCAGATCGTCCATTTCGGCACGGGTCATCGGTAACACCGGCGCCACTCCAAAGCGCTGCGCCCAGTATTTGCGATAAGAAAAAATGTTGGTAGCTGCTTGCATAGTAGTATCGCGCATCATCGCGCCATTCGATTGATCATACGGGAATTATGTCTTTTCAGGTCTTTCAGCAAAAGCGGATATTCAATATCGGATAGGGCTTGCAATTGCCGGGCCTTACTTTGCAAATCCTTAAAGGCAGTGTTCGGCAACCTGTCGGGAAAGCAAAACACGATGACATTCCCCCGGTTTCTGACCGGCAATAACAGTAGTTTATCGTCAAAACTGAGGTTCAGGGACAACATGATATGATCGAACAGTAACCGGTCGGTATTCCACAGATTGATAGCCAGAATGCCTTGCCCGGTCAACAGTGTGCGGCAAGCATCAAAAAATGCGGCACCGTTGATCGACGAGGATACGGCATCATGGCTAAAGGCGTCGATCAGGATTAAATCATATCGTTTCTGTAAGTCTTTGGCGGTATTGCGAATGAACGCCCCGCCGTCGCCGGTGATGATTTTCAATCTGTCATCAAAGGGCAAATGAAAATAACTGCGCGCGATTTTTACCACGCTTTTGCGTTGTTCTATGACAGTGATACGCCCTTCAGGAAATTGCCGTAACAAATATTTGACCAGCGATCCGCCCCCCAGTCCGATCATCAGCGCCGTAGCAAAATTTTCCCGAAACAAATTCCAGGTCATCATTGCCCGCGAATAAGCTAAGTGCAGATAATCGTTATTAGCCAACAACATGCTGCTCTGCCGGGAGTCGCTGCCAAAATGCAATGAACGCACCCCTTCCGCCTCGACCACTTCCAGAATCCCCTCTTCATCGTGACTTTGATAAATCACTCTGCCGTTATATTTTTGCATAGCCGTTGCGCTTAGCGCTGAACAAACGAATAATAATGAACGGTACTGCAGAGTCTATCAAACGCACGCTTTTTATGATTTGCATGCAAAACAGCGGAATCACTCATAGCGTGCCAGGAAGTCGGCCGATTGCTGCGCCGAAATGTCAAACTCGATGAGTAACTGCATCAAAAACTGTTTTTCCAAAATCATGAATCTGTCGCGCAATTTATAAGGGTAGCAGGTCACACAGGCAGCCGCGATATCAAGGCAATACTCAAGAATAGTCATTTTACGCCGGTCTGAATGATTTGCCGACGAAATGGCTAACTTACGCAATTCCTTGAGTAATTTCGATGAGGGTTTGCTGTGTGCAAAACGATCTAAAAAATCGTTGGCCTCGCGGACCGTCACCGTGCGTAATCCTGTTGCCTGATCGAGATAAGCAATATGGTCAATTACAAAACGGTAGAGGATTTTTAATTCGCCCTCCTGGTTTTGTCCGTCAACCCAGATCATTTCGATTAAAGGTATCAGGTCCAGCAAATAGTAATCAGCCGGTTTCAAGCCAAATTCAGCAGTAAGTTGATCGAATATTTGTTGCGAATCCACGTTATACCGTTCGAAAGCGCCGGCAATAGCCTTTCAACGTTTTAATTTGAGGCAATTTTACCGGGAAATAGTTTGCAGCAAATATTGTACACTTAATAAAGAGACCACGACTACTTTAGATCAACTACTTTCGCACCCCGGGCATGACCATGACGAGTCCCTATAACTACAAGCAAGTTTTTTCCCTGGCGCTGCCGATGATTCTGTCCAATATCTCGACACCTCTGTTGGGCATGATCGATACCGTGGTCATGGGGCACTTGGACAACCCCCGCTTTCTGGGCGGAACCGCCGTGGGAGGATTGATATTCAATTTCATTTACTGGGGTTTCGGTTTTTTACGCATGGGCACCACCGGCGTCACTGCGCAAGCATTCGGCAATCGCGACGATAACGAAGTCAAAGCGATTTTTATGCGCGCGCTGCTGCTCGCTGTCGGCATCGCTATCGGTTTGTTACTGCTGCAATACCCGGTGAGGTTCATCAGTTTCCGAATCATTAGCAGCACTCCCGGTGTGGAAACGCTTGCTGCCACCTACTTCGACATCCGCATCTGGAGCGCGCCGGCGACCTTAAGCCTGTATGCCATATTGGGCTGGTTCCTAGGCATTCAGGATGTTAAAAGCCCGTTGCTCATCGTGTTGGCCGGCAATATCGTCAATATCGTGTTGGATATCGTGTTTGTCGTTGCTTTGCAGATGGGCATCAGCGGTGTCGCCCTGGCCTCGGTATTAGCCGATTACACCGCATTGCTGTTGGGAATGCTATTAGTGTCCGGTACTTTCAAGCGGCATGGCGGCGTTTGGTCATGGTTCGGCGTCTTGGATCGCCACCGGCTGAAAAAACTGCTGCTGATCAATAATAATATTCTTATCCGTACGCTGTGCCTGATCTTTGTATTTGCATTTTTCACCGCACGCGGCGCCCAACTCGGCGAAGTCATTTTAGCCGCCAATGCAGTGCTTCTCAATTTCCTGGTATTTACCGCCTATGCCCTGGACGGCATTGCCCACGCTGCGGAAGCGTTGGTCGGGCGGGCTTTAGGCGCAGCCGATAGAACACTTTTTACGCAAACCATCAAAACCGCGGCGATCTCGTCGTTGCTGATTGCCGTCGGGTTTTCAGGCTGCTACCAACTGTCCGGAACCGGGCTGATTAACATGTTGACCAGTCTTGAGCCGGTAAGAGCTGCCGCTTCGCGCTATTTACCCTGGCTGGTTATCACACCGTTCGTTTCCTTTGGCTGTTATTTGCTGGACGGCATTTTTATCGGCGCGACCTTATCGAAAGAAATGCGCAATACCATGCTGTTTTCCACAGCCTGCTGCTTCCTGCCGGCTTGGTATTTCACCCGGTTTCTGCACAACCACGGTTTATGGTTGGCGCTATGCTTGTTTTTTCTGGCCAGAACATTATCAATGGCGTGGATATTACACCACAAAAAGACAACGTTGTTTGCAAGCCAATCCGGATAAAACCGGCGGCCTGCGGCCAAATTAGTTTCGGCGCGGCGATTCGTTGGCGGATGACTTGATAATTTACATTTCATCCCTAATTTCTATACAACCGCTTGATTATCATTTTTGAATGACTTCGCGTAAAATTGCAGGATAAAAACCCAAAAGATCGAGGAGCATCATGAAACCGTTTTTTTTGTTAATGTCATTACTGGCTGCATTTCAGGCAAGCGCCGCGGAAGATCAAAGCAATCAATGGCAAGCAACGACGCTGTCGGATACGACCATAAAACAAGTACAGCAAGCCAAATACAAGTACATGCAGTGTATTACCCGGGAGATGCAAAACGCTGCCTACGTCGGCATGGACAGCCGCACCGCCACCGACAAAGTAATGAAAAAATGTGAATCGTCTTTGTCGAATATCCGCACCGTGTTCAGTGCGGAGAAAGTTCCGGCAACCATCTCCGACCGCTACCTGAAAAAAACACGTACCGAAACGGCCCGTAAAATTCTCCAACAACTGATGTTTGCGGAAGCTGCCCGTAAAATGGGGAAAACCACAACAGGGAAAGCGCTAGAAACCAACACGAAGAACTGAAAAAATGAAAACTAATTTTAATATTGACCTTACGCAAATCCCCAGTACATTGGATTTGTTCCATGTCGGCCTGGCGGCAGCCGTGCTGGTCTTAGCACTGATTCTGGTTATTCTGCTGTTGTCGATGGTCATCAGCATGGCTCGCAGACTAAATAAACCGGCTCCGGCAGCCGAGCCGCTGCCGGTAGTGGAACCGGCGCCACCGCCGGAACCGGAAATTAAAATCGTTGAAAAAATAGTCGAAGTTGAAAAAATTGTACCGGGACCCGCACCGGAACCGGTCATTCTCAAAGAAACCACACCGGATGCCGCTTTGCAATTATTGAGCCTGTTACAAAAAGAAGCGCGTTTTATCGACTTTATCAAAGAAGACATCAGCCAGTATGGTGATGCGGACATCGGCGCGGCTGCCCGGGTTGTGCATGAAGGCTGTAACAAAGCGATTAACGAACATTTTAACCTGGAACCGGTACGCACCGAGCAGGAAAACACCAAAGTCACGCTGCCGCAGGGTTTTGACGCCTCGGCAGTGCGCCTGACCGGCAACATTGTCGGCAAACCGCCGTTTACCGGCACGTTGATTCACAAAGGCTGGCAAATCACCGACATTCGTTTACCCAAAATTACCGAAGGCCATAATGTCAACATCGTGGCCGCGGCGGAGGTTGAACTATAATGGGTCTATTTGACAAATTAAATTCGGACAACGCCAAAAATGAACCTGAAAATCAGGAACCCGGCGGGGAATTGACGGCAAGCGGCGAATCCGAAGACAGCGCTGAAGTTGAAAACCAAGCCGAACACGAAACTTCGTCGGAGCAGCAATCGGTAACGGATACAGCGCAACAGGCCGACACTACCATTAGCGATACCCGGGAAGGCGCAAAATACTCGGTCGGTATCGACCTGGGAACGACGCACTGCGTATTGTCCTACCTCGATATCGGCAGCAGCGACGAGGATCACATCGTTTTGCAGGTGATGTCAATCCCGCAATTAACCGAGCCCGGCGTGGTAGAGGAACAAAAACAATTACCCTCTTTTCTTTATCAGGCCCACGAGGCGGAATTGGCCGAAGGCGAGACCACCCTGCCCTGGACCGCCAAACCGGAATTCATTGTCGGTGAAATTGCCCGTAACCTGGGTAGTAAAACTCCGATCCGCCTGGTATCCAGCGCCAAAAGCTGGCTATGCCATGCCGGCGTGGACTGCAAATCTCCGATTTTGCCGGCGGAGGCTCCGGAAGAGGTTCCGCGCGTTTCACCCTACCAAGCCTCCGTCGCCTACCTGCAGCACATGCGCGATGCCTGGGATAAGCAACATCCCGAGGCACCGTTGGCAAAACAGGAACTAACCATTACCGTGCCGGCTTCCTTCGATCCCGCGGCGCGTGAATTGACCGTGGAAGCGGCAAAATCCGTCGGCTTGGGGCAAGCCATCTTGCTGGAGGAACCCCAATCGGCTTTATACAGCTGGATTGAAAACAGCCACGGCGATTGGCGAAATCATGCCCAGATCGGTGACATTATTTTAGTCGTCGACATCGGCGGCGGCACCACCGATATGTCACTGATCGCCGTCACCCAGGAGGACGGCAATCTGCAGTTGACCCGCGTGGCGGTGGGCGATCACATCCTGCTGGGCGGAGACAACATGGATCTGGCCCTGGCCTATACCGTTAAAGCCAAACTAGAAAAAGAGGGTTCGCGGCTGGCGCCTTGGCAGATTCAGGCACTGACACACGGCTGCCGCGACGCCAAGGAAAAAATCCTCAATGAGCCGGATGCGGATAATATTCCGCTGGTCGTACCGAACCGCGGTTCCTCGATGATCGGCGGCACGCTACGCACCGAATTGACCCGGGAGGAAGTCGACCGGGTTTTGGTGGAAGGTTTTCTGCCTCGGATTGCGGCCGACGAGCGTCCGGTATCCCGTACCCGTACCGGCTTGAGGACAGCCGGTTTGCCTTATGCTCAGGACGCCGGTATCACCCGTCATCTGGCGGCATTCCTTGCCAAACAGCTCAATGCTACCGACGAACTGCAGGATATCGAAATCCCTGACAACGCCACCTTCCTGCACCCGACTGCGGTGTTATTCAATGGAGGTGTACTAAAAGCGCAAACCCTTGCCGAACGCTTGATGGAAGTCCTAAATTCCTGGCTGAGCTCGGAACAGGCACCGCAAGCCAGGCTGCTGGAAGGCACCGACCTCGATCTCGCGGTAGCTCGCGGCGCGGCCTATTACGGCCATGTGCGCAAGGGCAAAGGCGTCCGCATCAAAGGCGGCACGGCAGCCTCTTATTATGTCGGCGTGGAAAGCGCGATGCCCGCCGTTCCCGGTATGCCGCCGGAACTGCAGGCATTATGTATTGCGCCGTTCGGCATGGAGGAAGGCACCGAAGAACAATTGCCGGAAGATGAATTCGGCCTGGTTATCGGTGAGCCGGTGCGCTTCCGCTTCTTCGGCTCCAATACCCGCCGCGAGGACGTGGTCGGTGCCCGTCTGGACTTCTGGACCGATGAAGAGTTGGAAGAACTGGACGAGATAGAAATCACACTGCCGGCGGAAAACCATAAACCGGGCGAGATCGTTCCCGTCCACCTATGTGCGGCAGTGACCGAAGTGGGCACCCTGGAATTGCAAGCGGTATCCCGGAAAGACGGTCATCGCTGGAAAATCGAGTTCGACGTTCGCGCCGGCGAGGAGCAGGAAGACGAAGCACCGCAGGAAATGCAGTCTGAAGAGATATAAAACGCTCAGCACGATTCAGGGTGTTGTTGATCAAAAAAATGTAGGATGGGTGGGCATTGAAGTGTACGCATAACCTTACAAGTGCGGTGCCCGGCCTAGCCGGTTATTGATCAGGAGTTTTTACTTTGTCATCTCATGACTCACGCTATTTAATCGGCATCGATCTCGGCACCACGCATACCGTGGTGGCCTACGCCGAAGCGGCCCGGCCAGATGCCGAAATCAAGATTTTTGAAATTACCCAGCTGATCGCTCCCGGCGAAGTCGCGCCCCGTGCGCTATTGCCTTCGGTGCGTTATCACCCGGCTCCCGGCGAACTTTCCGAGGCGGACACCGCTTTCTCGCCGGCCGGCGAACAGGCGGTAATCGGCGAAGCCGCGCGTGTCTTAGGCGCCAAGACCCAAGGCCGTCTGGTTACCAGCGCCAAGAGCTGGCTATCGCATCCTTCGGTGGACCATAGTGCGGAAATTTTACCTTGGGGCTCCGGCGAAGCTATCGACAAAATTTCGCCGATCGAAGCCAGCGCCAGTTACCTTAATCATGTGCGCACCGTTTGGAACCAGCGCTTTCCGGATGCCCCGCTGGAGCAGCAGGAAATAGTCGTGACCGTCCCCGCTTCCTTTGACGAGGCGGCACGTTCTTTGACGCTGGAAGCAACACGCATCGCCGGACTGAAAAAGCTGCGCCTGCTGGAAGAGCCGCAGGCGGTCTGCTACGACTGGTTGCGCCGCCACCAGGACCATATCGATCAGGCGCTGCAAGACGTACATTTGCTGTTGGTCTGCGATGTCGGAGGCGGTACCACCGACTTGACTCTGATTCAAGTCGAACAGGCGGACAAAGAACCGAAACTGACCCGCATCGGCGTCGGAGACCACCTGATGCTGGGCGGCGATAATATCGATTTGACCTTGGCGCATTTGGCGGAAAGCCGCCTTACCGGCAATAATAAGCGTTTATCGACTGCCGATTTATCGCAACTGATCGAGCAATGCCGCATCGCCAAGGAAAAACTGCTCAGCAGCGATGCACCCGAGCGGCTTAAAGTCACCCTACTGGGCGGCGGTTCGAAACTGATCGGTGGTTCCCGTTCGATGGAATTCAGCAGGGAAGAAGTCCGCGCCATCGCCTTGGACGGTTTTTTCCCGCTATCAAAACTTGATGAATTGCCGAATAAAAAACGTAGCGGTGTTGTGGAATTCGGCCTGCCCTATGCCGCGGAACCGGCGGTCAGCAAACATATCGCCGCGTTCCTGAAAGCGCATCGCCAGGTTGCGCAGCAGGCCACCGGCAACCCCGACGGCGTTCCGGATGCCATTCTGCTCAATGGCGGTGTATTCCGCAGTAAAACGATTACCCAGCGACTCCTGGATTTACTGGCTTCGTGGTCAAGCATGCCGCCGAAGTATTTAAAAAACCTCCATCCCGAACTGGCCGTCGCCTACGGTGCAGTCAGTTATGCGTTGGCCAGGCGCGGCAAACAGCTCAAAATCGGCGGCGGTTCCGCGCGTAGTTATTTCCTGCTGATCGATACCGGCCGAGCCGACCATCAGCAGGGTGTCTGTATTTTGCCTCGCGGCAGTGAGGAAGGGCGGGAAATTATTCTTAAGGACCGCCAATTCGCCCTGCGCCTGGGCCAGCCGGTGCGTTTCCACCTGGCTTCACTGAGCGGCGACGCCCCCTTCAAGGCCGGCGATCTCACTGCCATTGTCGATGAAACATTTCATTCCCTGCCGCCATTGGCCGTCGCTTTTGAGCAGCGCGGCGCACAAACGCCTTCGGAAATCACCGTCAATCTTGCGGTAACCCTGACCGAAATCGGTACTCTGCAAATTCAATGCGTTGCCGTCAATGATCCTGGCCAACGCTGGGATGTGGAGTTCCAAATCAGAAACAAAGGCCGCGCCGGCACAAAACAGGGCGGCGAGCAATTACCCCTTCAATTTCCGGCGGCGGTGGAAATAATACAAATGGTGTTCGGCAGCAAATCCAAACAGGTTTCACCCAAAGCGGTGAAAAGTTTACGCGCTGACCTGGAAAAACTGTTGGGCCCCCGCGCGGAATGGCAGACACCGCTGTTGCGTGAATTATTCGGTGCGCTGCTGGAAAACAGTAAAAACCGCCGCCGTTCCGATAACCATGAGCGGGTTTGGCTCAGCCTGAGCGGTTACTGCCTGCGGCCGGGATTCGGCTTTCCGCTGGACGATTGGCGGGTGGAACAGCTTTGGAAAAGCTATCAGCAGAATATTCAGTTCGTCAATGAAATCCAGAACTGGACTGAATGGTGGACATTGTGGCGGCGCATCGCCGGCGGGCTGAGTGCCGAGGCCCAGGAAAAAATCTTTGCCGATCTGGCAAAATACCTCAACCCGGCCTCAGCCAGGCAGGCCAGCATCAGCAAACAAAGTAAACAGCGCGGTTATGACGACATGGTGCGCTTGGCGGCAGTGTTGGAACGTTTATCGATCACCAATAAAATTCAACTGGGCGAATGGTTGTTAAAACGCCTGCAGAAGGCCGGCGAATCGAAACAGACCTGGTGGGCAGTGGGCCGTATCGGCGCACGTATTCCCTTTCACGGCAGCAGCCACAATGTCATTCCGGCAGACATCGTCAGCGGCTGGCTGGAGCAGACCCTCAAAGTTGACTGGAAAAAAATACCGCAGGCAGGATTTGCAGCGACGCTGATAAGCCGCATGAGCGGCGATCGAAACCGGGATATTGACAATGATTTGCGGCTGCGCATTATTGAGCAATTGAAGCTCGCCAAGGCGCCTGCCTCCTGGCTGGAAATGATCGAGCAGGTTAAGGAACTGAATGAGGCGGAAGAAAAACAAATCTTCGGTGAGGCGTTGCCGCCGGGGCTGAAGCTGATTGCTGAGGATTGATTGAAACCGGAGCATTGCTTTATGACTGCCATCGGCAATAACAATCCGTCGCCACACATTCCCAATCAGCCGCAAATGGTACGCAGCGCATACCCTACAACTGCTGGACTGCTAACACGCCGCCGGTTGGGTCGGCGATAACCGCCACCCGGCCCTGATCATATTGCGGGTCCGGCGGGATAACAACCCGCCCACCCAAACTCGTAACTTCGGATATCGTTTCCGTGATGTCCGTTACCCGCACATAGGGCAGCCAGTTCGGTTTGATCTGCTTCAATGTGGATTGAATCATCCCCGCCCGTTGCTTTTCGCCGTCTTTCAGTAATAAATAGTTTTGAGCCCCGCCTTGTCTACCCGGTTCGATCGAAAACGCAAACAGCGTTTTGTAAAAATAAGCGGCCTTGTCGATATCCTGCGTCCATAACTCCATCCACAACCAGTCTCCCGGCTGTATCACAGTCTCCGGGGGATCACCGGTCGCCGAATGGAACAGCGCCAACACCGCACCCTGAGAATCGGCGATGAGCGCTATTTCCCCTTGTCCCTCGATTTGTTGCGGCTTTTCGATCACCTCACCGCCAATACGTTGCGCCGCTTTTGTCGCTCGCTCCACGTCCGTAACCGAAACCCAACTCAACCAGACCGCATTTTCAGCGGCTACCGTATTCTGAAAATGATCGACGATGCGACCGATTATTCTGCCGCGGTTGAGAATCAATACCCCTTCCGAATCGGGCGTCTGTTTGAAACGCCAGCCGAATAAACCGGCATAAAACCGTTCGGCGGCGGCGATATCGTTGGTCAGCAGATCGTGCCAGACAAATTTGCCGGGGTAATGTTGCTCAGTTGGCTTTCCGAAAACCGATAATGAATGAAATTGATGTTCATCGGCGCATCCGAACAGTAAAAATAAACCGATCAACCGGCAAATTTTCAAATAGCCTCGCCATTGCATATTGCGTAAACATCCCCTCCCATAAAAAGAAAAGTCACAGAAGCTGTCTGGTTAAAATTCACACGCTTTTTACAAGCGTGATTTGAGTCAATTTCCTTTAATAATAACAATGCGCTTTAGTGGTTTCAAAATATTAATTGTTGCAGGACGAGGTTTGTAACCGCCTCTTAAGATTTCGATCCACGAAATGTTTGCAACAAAGGAAAATTGCTTGCGGTATCACAAATATGAAACGTTTAGGACGGGATAAATATTCCTTCGGGCTTGCACACATGAGGTATTGTCAACATTTTATCGACCCGCAATTTTCTCCCTACCATA
>JBNLCC010000008.1:0-11593 GCA_050303615.1 Methylococcaceae bacterium
TCGACGAAATAATGCCTGCCGTGATGCCGCCAGTCCGCATGCAGCCGGGATGCCCTGCTCTCTTCGTCTTGCAATTGCCTTGCGATGGCTTGTATGGTTGTCGGAGTGAACGGCAGCGCCTGGCGCCAGGATTTTCCCACGGCCTGTTGCGGTGACAGTCCGCCGAGTGTGCGACAGGACTGGCTCATGAACAAAACCGTGTCGTTGGCGTCGATCATCAGCGTTCCGATCTGCAATTGATCTAAAATCGCCAGCAAGGACTCATGCTGATGCTGCAGACGCTCGAGAATCTCTTGTTTTTCAAGAGCCAACCGTGCTCTAGCCAGGCGGACGCCGACCCGAGCGATCAGCTCCTCGGTCACGATAGGCTTGTTGATGAAGTCATCGGCACCGGCCTGGAATGCCGCGATGCGATGCTGCTGAGTGTTATGAGCGGTCAGAAAAATGATCGGCAAATCCCTTGCGCGTTCGTCACTTTTGAGTAGTTGGCACAATTGATAGCCGCTCATGCCGGGCATATCGACGTCGATCAACAGCAATTCAGGGTGATGTTCGTCGATCAGCTTAGGCGCCTGTTGCGGGTCACTAGTCGTCGCCACACTAAAACCTTGCTGGGCCAGCGTCGTCGACATGAAACTTAGAAAATCCGGATCGTCATCGACCACCATTAGCTTGGCAGCGTCGACTTTAGTAACGGTCCGCTCGCGTTCACGATGCTCGGCCTGTGCAATATCGATGTTTTGTTTAAGACTTTCCAGCTGTTGCTCCAGGCTCTCTATGGGATAGCTTTGATTGGCTGCCGCAGAAATCAGGTTACGTTCCATGTCGGCGGCGCACTCGGCGACTGTTAGAAAGCCGTAGGTGGCAGCGGTACCCTTGATGCGGTGGGACAACAATTGCAGCTGCCGAAGCGGTTCGCTACTTGGCTGTTGGCTGATTTGCGACAGCAACTGCTGCATTTCGCCGACTTTTCCCGGCAAGCTGGCCAGATAAGCGTCTTTCAGCTCCTGAAGTTCCCGTTCGATATTGTTGTTACTCATGCTGACATGCTTGTTGGTGATGCCAGATTTCCTTAAGCTTACCGGCCAGCGTCATCGGATCGAACGGTTTAAATATGACGTCCAATGCGCCGCGCCGCTGATATTGCGCAACTTCGTCGGCCTGAACGCGCGCGGTCATAAACACCACCGGGATGTGTGCAGTAGTCTCGTTCTGTTGCAACGCCTCCAAAATAGTCAAGCCGTCCATTTCCGGCAGCATGATATCCAGCAGAATCAGGTCGGGGCCGAAGCCTGTGACTTCGGCCAATGCCTCATGACCGCTGTTGCAGATCTTGACGTCGAATCCGCCGACTTTTTCCAACGCGAGCTGGGCGATACGCTGAATATCCCGGTCATCCTCGACATAAAGAATTTTGTTTAACTCGCTTTTTGTCATTCGTAAACCTCGTTATGTGTTGGACGCGATCAGTTTTTGAATCGTGGCAATAAGTGATGCATCACTGTATTGCGCTTTACGCGAAATCTGCTGCACTTCGAACAGGATCTTTTGTTCATTATTTTTTCCGGACAACACCATCACCGGCGTCGGTGGCAGTCCTTTATTGACACCGGGCTGTAATATCAGTTCGGGAATATCGGGTAGATTCATATTGATGATGATCAGATTAAACGCCGTTTCTGTCAATTGCCTGTTTGCCTCCTCGACCGAATGGGCGACAACGACTTGCGCGCATTGTTGCAGCAGCGGGGCTATTTGTTGCGCCTGTTCCCGGTCATCTTCCAGATACAGAATTCCGGCCTGTCTTGCAGAGTGTTTTTTCGGTGTCAGCGCTTCGTTCACGGTCCGAACCAGACGGTTTTCATCGATCGGTTTGGATAACCAATCAAAAATGTTGATCGCACTGACGTTGACATCGAATTTGGCTTCCTTCGCTATCGACGAGACCACGATTACCGGCAGATGCTGTGTTTTGTCGTTTTGACGCAGTTCCTCAAACAGGGGCGCCCAGTGTATATCGGGCAACATCAGGTCCAATGTCATCGCGGCATAGTCATGGCTTTGCAGCATTTGTCTCGCCTGTGCCCAGTTAGCGGCGGTATCGGTCTGGAAGCCGTTTTTTTCCAGCATGATTTTCAAAAGCCTCGCCACATCTTTGTCGTCTTCGCAAATTAAAATCCTTGGACCGCTGATGATGTCGTATTCTCGGGGGTGGGAGACAGTTTCATGATAAACAGGCAACTCGATATAAAAACGGCTGCCTTGTCCTGGTTCGGATTCACAACCGATTTGACCGTCCATTCGTTCAATCATCGCCTTGGCGATGCAGAGCCCGAGTCCGGTGCCGCCTTTCCGTTGGCTATCCGCACGTTCGGCCTGGGCAAATTTGTTGAACAGTTGTTCTTTGAAGCTTTCCGGTATGCCGGGCCCCTGATCGGCAACGGTCACCCTGATCGTATCGCCGGATTGTTCACTGATAACCTCGACGGGACATCCGGAAGGCGAGAATTTGGCAGCATTGGACAATAAATTGGTCAGCACCTGGATGAAACGGTCCTTGTCGACGATGATGTTGATATTCGATGCCTTTTCGGTCAGTTGGAACTGGGTCGCGTGTTGTTCGGCATACGACTGATTCACGGTGACGGCCTGACTGAGCAAATCCGATACGCTCTGCGGTTTCATGTCGAATTTCATCGCTCCTGATTCCAGTTTTTCGATATCGAGGATATCGTTGACCAGCAGAATCAGGCGCTCGGCATTGCTATCGGCGATTTCCAGCAACTCTTTCGCCAAAGCTTGCGTTTCAGCATTCAGCTCATGTTTTAACAGTTTCAATGAACCGCTGATTGACGTTAGGGGTGTGCGTAACTCATGACTGACTGTGGCGATGAACTCTTTTTGCATCTGCTCGATGCGTTTGCGTTCTCTGATGTCGCGTAAGATGCCTTTAAACAAAAGCTTATCAGGTAATTTAACCTCGGTGATCGCCAAGTCACAGGGGATCTGGCTGCCGTCTTTACAGCGCACGTTGACTTCCCTTCCGATACCGATAATTTTGCCTTGTCCTGTTTCCAGATAATGCTGAACATAGTGGTCATGCAAGCTTTGGTGGGGTTCGGGAACGAGCAGCTTGACGTTTCTGCCAAGCAGTTCCGCTTTGCTATAACCGAACATTTTTTCCGCCGCGGGATTGATGCGAATGATCTCAGCCTGCTCATTGATCGTGATGATGGCATCGATGGCACTATCCAACAGTGCCCGGTGCAGGGTTTCCTCTTCACGGATTCTGGCCTGCTGTTGTTTGAGTTGGCTGATATCGCTGAACGCCGCCACCGCATGGGTAATATGGCCTTGACCATCTTTGATCGGGGTCGCAGTCACCTGGACCGGAATCCTAGTTTCGTTTCGTACAATTTCCATGTCGTAGGCTGTCGCCGTCTTTCCCTGCAAGGCCTGCACGATGGGTAGCTGGTCGCTGTCATATAATTCATTGCGGCCCTCCCGGTAAACTTGGCACTGCCTTGGCAAGTCATCGATACAAAAATCTCCGCTGACTTTATCGCCGACAATAGCCGCCGCGGTCTGATTCATATAACAAGGCTTGCCCTGTGCATCCAGCACGAAGACTCCGGTCGGGATACGTTCCATGATATCGATAAATAGCTTTTCATGTTGCGTGACCAACCAGCGTCCTGCCATGCTGCGAAACAGTAACCATAACAAGAGCGTTGCAATCACGGCAATGATCGAAAAAGCCATTATCAGATTATCCAGCAAACCCTGGTGACGCTTCGCCAACTGCTCTTTCGTTATATAGTCGACCAAAAACCAACGCTCCTTTGGGTTACGGTAGACCACGTTTTCTTCCAGCTTGAAAAGGCCTTGGGTATGCAGGCTGACATAGGTGAGTAACCCGCCCTCGACGTGCAATTGCCCCTGTTCCGGGGCGTTCTGAATGGCCGTCCACATCTCGGGATAATCCTGCGAGACAGTACGGTTATGCTTGTCCGAGAACATAAAGCCCCATTCTTGCGCCGAATCAGGCCCTTGCAGCCAATAGCCTTCGTCGTTCAACATCCAAAGCTGATCGAGTGTCTCAGAATAATCAGGCAAGTTTTTGTAAATTTTTTTTAACAAGTCGTTGCCCAAATAATTCACTATAATAAAGCCCGTCGTCTCTGCTTGCTTTCCGTAAACAGGAGCGATGAAACGAATCATCGGTTTATACGGCAATTCGACCTGTCCGAGTTCGACATTCAGATCGAAGGGCGACATCAGCACTTCACCAGGTTTAAGTGCTTGTGCTTGCTGAAAATAGTAATAGTCGGATTTGTCCTGCAATTGAGCATCCGGAATAGCTCGCGCTTGGCCGTCGATCGCGTTGATCCGAATCTGCTCTTTCCCGTGTATATCCAACAATCGGATTTGGTCGTAAACTCCAAGGCGATTTTGCAATAGAGAACGAAACTGCGACGTCAAACTGATGGGATTGGTGATTGAATCATTGGTCAGATCGACCAAAAAATGAACGTCTTTCAATATCCAATTCAATCTACGTTGAATGGCTAGGGCAGAATTATGCAGGGCAACTTTATTGGCATTGCGCAGCCGCACATTATCGACTTCGATCCGTTGATAATAGATGTAGGATAAAACTACTAACAGCAACAGCATTAATGGCAGCCACCATAGCAGCATTTTTCGTAGGAGATAACTTCGAATTTGCCGCTGCGAGTTTGAATTTTCCCGTTCCAGAACCGATTGAGTAGTCATTGTAGCGATGATTATTTAATTGCTAGTTTATCTAGCAAATGTTAGACAGTAACGACAAAATCCCTCGGCAATCACTTCAGTACACATAATTATTGGCCCTCATGTTTCATGAATCTGTGGTTCCCTATGAAAAAATAGTCAGCTTTTTTACTAGACAAACCAGTATTGTTTTTTAGCCTACATAACGCGTTTTTGGAGGCATCAGATACCACAAAATAAATGCCACAATAAATAAAGCCGGAACATCACCCAACAAATTCATTCGGTCGGTTTTATCCACGATAGCGTAATAAAACATAATGCTTCCATGGACTATATTCGACCAGATCGTAAACCAAATGAGGCTGGAATGGGCTAATGGCTCCTTCGCAGCTAAGAATAAAAAGACCCCTAATGTAGCATAGACACCCATTATCATGTGTTCGTATTCGGGTTGTGCCGGCGTCCATCCCCAACCCGATGGCCAAATCAGCATCATCATTGCCGGAACACCGACAATGTAAATCACGCCAATTACCGATAAAGCTATTTTTAAATATTTAAGTTTGCTTTCTTGTCTCATGATTCTCACCATTTTTTTAAAGAATTATTTTCACCACTTTACATAAAACGAATACTGTTTGTTTCAATCAAGCTTTTTTTTGCACGCCATACCTAATGCTACTGATACCCGACCTTCATTCAAATTTCGAGCTTGGTTCGAAAGTTTTTCCTTCGCATTGTCTCCCATTAATAAATGAATCCCAATTGGAGGCGGTCCGTTTGCTTCGATGCTGGTTGATACCGTTTTGAAGAAGTCAACAGATTCTCGCGTTTTGACAATCCATTGTGCAACGTGCAAGCCACTGTTTTCCATGGTGGATTGAGCGGACTCCTCGGTAATCAAAGCGCTAATCGACTCATCTTCCGCCCAAGGAACCGGATACACCGGCTTACCTCCTTTTCCCCGGAAAACGTCATGAAATAGTAGCCGCCCTCCTGGTTTTAAAACTCTGGCTACTTCGGAATAGAACTGATTTTTATCAGCTATATTCATTTGCGCATGTTCTGTCCACACAATATCGAAACAGGCATCCTCGAAAGGGATTTCCAGCGCACTGGCTTGTCGTAATTCAACTTTATGATCCATGTTGACAAGTTTGTTTAACTTCTTTCCTACCGAAATGTATTCGTTGGTCAAGTCGATGCCAGTTACATGACACTGATAACGATTTGCCAGATATCGGACCGTTCCACCCAGGCCGCAACCTACATCGAGGATAAGATCCGCCGATTTAATGTCGGTTAATTGAGCAACTTCAAGCGTCGAGGTTCTCCCTCGGGTATGAAATCCATCGATAGGCGCCAAGTCATCCACACTCAATGAGTGAAGATTTTTTCCGGCCGATATAAGTCCGGCTTCTATCATCTCCATGATCCCACCAACACCATAATGGCTATCGACGGACCAAGATTCTATAGTATTCATTCACCGCCCTCCTTAACTTCTTTAACGGTTGATGATCTCGATTCAAAAACTCTATAAATCAGTTTCGAATTTCTCAAGCTTCACGATGCATTCGTTGCTCGATGTAGTCTATCAATACCGTAGCATTATTGAATGTTATTTCTTTACTGCTAAATAAAAAGGTCAACACATCGTTTTGCCGGCAATAGGCCATCAGTTCTTTCACCGACTCACTCTTGGTGTCTAGTTCAGCAAAATAAGCTTGTTTAAACTGATCTCTATCGTATAACCTTTGGTGGAACTTTTTTCTGAGTTCCGTCGAAGGGGCAATATTCTTAGCCCAAAAACTCAGTTTTGCTTTTTCCTTGCTGATTCCTCTTGGCCAGAGTTTATCGACCAGAATTCTTGTACCGTCCGTCGTAGATACGGCATCATAAATACGTTTAGTTAGTAGTTTGGTCATCATGTGTCCTCCTGTATAATAAAAGCGCCGTTCAAGCCGCTTTTTTTACTGAATATTCAATTGATTTCGAAATTCGATGCGCAACATGGCGTGCCGATGTAAAGGCAGCCCATGCCAGAAATTTAATAAACGTCGCCTCATCCTTATATTGGTCGAGTACGGATTGAACCAATATGTCGTCGAGCTGATAGGGTGCTTTTGCCAGCAGCAAAGTGAGCTTGGCAGTGACTTTGTCTCTGCCGCTGAGGTTTGCAACGTCTTGTTCGACCCAGCTACGACTAATTGGCATTCGTTCGCCATACCATTGTGCCAAATTGTGTTTCACGCAAGCTTTGACTTCGTTGCTGACAATACCTTGAGCATGCTTTTCAACAGCATTCGCCCAGCGTGATAGTGCATCGGCAATCCTAGGGTTGGCTATAGCCCATGCCATGTCATCGGGCAATTCGGCCTCGGGCAATAAACTCAGCGCTCTGCCAGGTTGCACAACACGTTGTTTCGTCGATATGAGTTCATTTCCGATCAATCGTAAAGCGGTTTGCTTAATTTTTTGTAATCCGAAAGGCTCATTGACGGGCGATCCGTCCATCACAACATGACTAAATCGATTGATATGGCTCATTGCCAAAATGCTTCCGACAGCTTCGGGTATTTCTTCCCGAGTGAATACGTCCGGAATCTCTCCAAGATGGCCCGGTGTCGCAACGGCTTTTACCCACAAGAGCCTATTGCGGAGAGCCGTATCATCCACGCATTCTTCCTTGACCGCAAAGATTTTTTCTGCGGCCTGATGATCACCTCCGCTGTGTACCAAGCTAACCAGCATATCGCCGCAATAGGGACAATCATTAATTGTCGAAAGAGTTGCCGTCATCGCTTCTTTAGTGGTTTGATCAATGAAATCGGTGACCAGTATTGTTTCCCGTCCGCCCATCCAAACACCTGCCATCAACTCGGGTACTTGCGAATGGCTAGTGAGCGAACCATTAATGAAGAAATCTTCGGCGATCATGTCATAGATTTGCTTAACCAGCCCCTCTGCCCTAGCCCTCGGTACAGCATGCACGTAACGCATGGTTTTTATGGAAAGGCGTTCAAACAATTTATAACGGTATTTTTTGGGTAACATGGCTAATCTCCTGTTAAATATTTAGTCAACGACCGGAATAGGGATGTTATGTGCGCCTGCCGTTATGCCGCCATCCGCAAAAAAGTTTGCTCCGTGGGGACAAATTTGCCGGCATTGTTCTCCTGAACGTCAACCTTGCCGAAATGGTTTAGTGCCGTTTCCAGCAGAGATTGTCCAGTATTTTTCAGACCTCTATCGCCGCTCAAACTAACAAAACGTGACCGAAGTTGAACATTTTGTTCTACAGATCCATCCAGTCTTTCCTTATTGCGTGCATTAATGACGATATTGGCCCCGTGGTAAAGAAATGGGGTAGCGATAGCTTTACCGGTCCCGGACGGAGCGTCTGTAATGATGACTGTTTTAATTGCAAACATTTTTATTCCTCCCCATCAGGCTGCTTTGTCTTGGGAAACGCGATTACGTGCATAACTTTCAAATTCATCATCTAAAGGAATACCCAGTGCATTGCTTGCCAAGTTGCTGAATGTTTTAACGCAAATACCCAAAATCACTTCAAAAATCTGTTCATATGTGTAGCCTGCATCCAGAAATACTTTTATGTCTTTTCCTGACACCATGCCTTTACTCCGCACTAGAAGTCGTGTGAAATTTCTCAGCACGTCGAGTTTTTTATTTTCGATCGGTTGCTCATTTAGTATTGCCGAGATGACATCGGATGGAACATGCTGCATTTCAGCAAAGGCCGCGTGTCCCGCCACACAATATTCGCATTGGTTTTCAATGCTGGTTACAATCTGTATCAGTTCGCGACAAGTCGGATCAAAAGAAGACTCTGATAATTGTCGGTTCAATTCGACAAATGCTTTTAAGGCAGGTGTTGATTCGGCAATCACCCCAAACACATTCGGAATAAACCCGTATTGTTCTTTGATCAATCTCAACACGCCACTTGAGGCTGGCTTGGCATCATTTGGTGTATATATTTTGAATAAGTGCATGTTTCACCTCTATAGTTGATTACGTCTAACGACACATTTTGTGCGTGAATAAAACTATAAAGATGAGCACGTTTGAAAAATACTCTCTATGCTGTAGTATCTAACTACATAAAATGTAGTAATGAACTATTCATTTGAATGCCCGAGGAAACCAGCTATGGAATATGGTCAGTTTTGCCCGATTGCTAAAGCCGCAGAAATCATTGGTGAAAAATGGTCTCTGTTGATTATCAGAGAACTGCTGATGGGTAGTACCCGATTCAATCAGCTACAGCGAGGCCTCAGTCTGATTTCACCGACTATTTTGTCCAAACGCTTGAATGCGTTGTGCGACTATGGTTTGATCGTGAAGAAGAAGATTCCCGGTCAACAGGGGGTTGAATATTTTCCGACAAGCTCCTGTCAGGAACTATTGCCGATCATTCAAAATTTGGGCAATTGGGGTATGCGTTGGGCCCGTAGCAACCTGACCGAGAAAGATTATGACGTAGAACTCCTCATGCTTTACTTGAAACGCAGCATCGACCCGAATCAATTGATCGGCAGGCAAACCGTGATACGATTCAAGTTCACTGATATTGAAACATATCCTGATTGGTGGATCGTGGTCGTTGAAAACAATGTCGATTTATGCGTTAACGACCCTGGCAAAGACATCGATGTTTATATTACGACCACCGTTAAAACGATGGTCGATATATGGATAGGCGATGCAACTTATAGAAAAGCGATAAAATCAGGTTTGTTGACTCTCGTGGGCGATAGCTTTCTTACTCGTGATATTTCTTCCTGGATGAAAAATAGCACTTTCAAAGATGTGCCTTCTGCCAAAGAAATTGTTTAGCCTCGCTTCAAAAACAGTTTTCAATTAAATTTAAAAGTGTAGATCTAGCCAGAGCCCTCGAATGAATGAAAAAAAGATTTACCACACGCTGAGCGAATTTTACCCGTTCTATCTGAATGAACATACCAACCGTATTTCCCGTCGATTGCACTTCACTGGGACTTCTATCGCCCTGGCTTTACTTGTCATGGCTTTTATCTTTTCGAAATGGTGGTTGGTTTTACTTGCTCTAATTCAAGGTTATGCCTTTGCTTGGGGTGGACATTTCTGTTTTGAACATAACAAGCCCGCTACTTTTAAATATCCCTGGTTCAGTTTTCTAAGCGACTGGCGTATGTGGTGGGAAATACTAACCGGTAAGATTAGATTTTAAACGGCTTCTTTCAGAGATGCATACCTGCTATTCACGGGACGATATCGGTAGACACCTTTTGGCCAAAATTTGACGTTCAAAAAATTGAATTCACCTGATACCAATCAAGCTCAATTTTAACTCGCACCAAGTTAAATTGGAATCAGTACGACTTTCAAACATCGTTCAAGTTTGACCGGCTAATCCGCAAAAAATGTGCTTGTCCCTTTACAGCCCTTTTCCTCCCTGAGTAGCCAGGTTGACAAATAAAAAACTGTTGAAAGAAAACAAATCTTGAGCCTATTCTCTCAACTTTTCATGATTTGAGATCCGCCATAACATACACAGCTAATTTACGTGTCAATTCAGCAGCAGGAATATCTTGGCAGCCGCTGAAATTTTGTCCACACCAAAGTGGTGAAAAATCATCCACACCACGGCTTTCTGCTTGTTTTTGTAATGGGGAAAGAGCCGCACTGGCTAATGGAAATGCCGGCGCATTCTCATTAACCGGACCAATTTCTCTGATAATACGGTTAACGATACTGCGAGCAGGTCGGCCGGTGAAAATATTGGTAATTGCAGTATGCTTTGCTGCCTCACTTTTTAAGGCAGCTCTATGGATAGGCTTTGTCTTCGTTTCAGGACAGAGTAAATAGGCAGTACCAACTTGAGCAGCAACCGCACCAAGTGATAATGCCGCAGCAACGCCTTTTGCATCCGCAATCCCGCCAGCGGCAATGACAGGTACTCTTACCTCTTTTATGATCTGCGATATCAGCGCGAAAGTACTGAGCTGATTCGCTAGGTCATCGGATAAAAACATTCCCCGGTGTCCTCCCGCCTCAAGCCCTTGGGCAATAATCCCGTCGACGCCTTGTTTTTCAAGCCATTGCGCCTCTCTAATAGTGGTGGCGGATGCAAGTATTGTTGATTTCCAACTTTTTACTCGAGCTAGTAAATCAGTTGAAGGCAAGCCGAAGTGAAAACTTACAATTTTCGGCTTAAATTCCTCCAATACATCCGCCATTTCATGATTGAACGGCTTTAATCCTGAGGAGGCTATAGGAATATCGTTCGCGCCAAGTTTATACTCAGCAAAATAGGGCTGCAAAACGGACCGCCATTTAGCCTCCCTTTCTGCATCCCGTTCTGGTGGATCATGACAAAAAAAATTAACGTTAACGGGTTTATCGATTTGGGTCTGAATAGCAAGCAATTCAGCTCGCAGGGCATCGCAGCTGAGCGTTGCACAGGGTAGCGATCCCAATCCACCAGCTGAAGATACTGCTATCGCTAATGCCCGATCTTGTACGCCGGCCATTGGTGCCTGAATAATTGGTAATTCCACCCCGAGTAGATCTGTTAGGTTCATGCGCAATATCTGAATCAATTCCTAGCATTTTCATATCTTACTGTACAACATACCATATGAAGATGAGAAGTGAATCTGAAAAAATCTCGCGAAAGCTGATTGGCAGACCCGGAGACTTTTCGATTTTATGGCGGGCAAAAAAAGGGCCTACATTTCTGTAAGCCGTTGATTTCGTTTACCCCCGGGACGGGCTCGAACCGCTGACCTAGTGATTAACGCTTTGAGACAATTAAATGAAGTATCAA
>JBNLCC010000009.1:0-3023 GCA_050303615.1 Methylococcaceae bacterium
GCGGGCGGTTTTGACCGCATCGCCGTCTTCTCGCGGAGAAATGCCCACGCCGTCAAGCACGATGGTAACGACGGGACCGGGACAAGGGGAAAAACGGGAAGATTTGTCTAATTTCATAGTATTTTTAACGAGTGAAAATTCAGAAGCTAAATAAACAGGGCCGTAGAGGCAATCATGCGGCTATTTTACCAGCTATGGCGATTACCAAGAAACTCAATAGGATAGGAGGCGATCCCAGGCTCTCGGTCTGTGGCGAGTTATCAGCATGTACCGACACGGCTTGAAAGACCACGATGCATGGAAAAAAAATCGAAATTGCCATTTATATTCCCCCCGTTATATGTCAATGAATTCGATAGATCTGCTGATATTATTGCGCGAGCTCTCCCACCGCCAAATCAAAGGCTTGTTAACTCTGTGCAGCAAAAAGCGCTTGAAAAGGACGGTTCGGATCAACCAGACGTTAACAGTGCATTGCTTGAACACAACGCTCCATCGGGTTAATGATGAAAGCATATCGCCCCTAAATTATAAGGACGACAAAATAATAATCCGCCATTTGTACTTTGTTCAATCGGAACTTTGCGAGATTGAAACCCCTTGTCACAACCCATATATCAAATGGTTCGCAGGTGCTGCATGTCGAATTTGTTATCCATTATTCTATTCCAGAATGCTGTCTTATGTACCGATGCTCGTGACCTTGAATAGATGCTAGTCAATTTACTTTGCCGTTCTATTACTTTTTTTACAATCTATTACCACATCGAACATTGGGTTATGGTAGCTATCATTATCCGGCCGAAGTCCATTATTTAAACTCACAATTAGTAAATTAAGGATTTACTCTAACGCCAAAATTATGGTATTTTTTAACTGAATTTATTGCTGTGAGGTACGATCGTTAAAGTTAGGTCAACAACATAAATTCAATTTAATTGTATTTAAACAAGAATAATAAAGGAGACCAAAATGAAATTTCTCTGGGTAATCTCAATCACGTGTTGTTCTTTGTTTTTTGGAGGATGTGGCGTTAGTTGGTTTGTTAATCCGAAAGAACAACCAATCATAGAAGATAAGCTTGGCGAGACAGGATTTAGAACTTTATCAATGACTCCTGAAAGACGTTCTGTAATATTCGGCATGGACAGTACGGGAAATAAATTTTTCTGTGCGGAACCTCCCTCTGATGCGGCAGAAAATCTAGCAAACTCTTTCGCGGCTGCACTCAAAGGCTCTGACGGTAAGCTAGATTTATCAGCAGAATTTGCTAAAACCTTTGCCAGTAATGCCAAACAACTGTTTTTTAGATCACAGGGAGTTCAGTTGTATCGAGATGGGATGTATAGTCTATGCCAGAGTTTCGTTATAGGTGCAATTAGCGCGTCCGAACTTTCTATAAAACAAGATCAATTATTACAAAACGTTACCAACCTAATCAATGCAGAAATTCCCTTCCTACCTTATTTAAAACCCGATGACACTGAAACACCAACTCCGCCTCCACCACCAAAATTAGGTGGTGCTGCTGAAAAAGCAGAGCCTGTAAAACCAACAGATAGCGATTCTTAAACAATAGCAATAATTAAAAACGCAGATCAAAAAATACTAGCACAGAAACATCTACTGAATTACACAGTATTTTAACTCCAAACTTATTCTAAATATATTTTTACAAGGATACTATATAAGAAAGATTAGTAATAAATAACGATTATTGATCATATAACTTACCTTAAATTTTATTTACATGACGTAAGAGGGATTGTACGCTTACGATGGATTTTACCTATATTCAATGTAATGTTACTCAGTTGCCTGCGCTATTTGGTCCGGGTACTCTCATGTTTGCCGTACCGTTATCGACAAAGGAATCCGTTTGAACACTCTGGATATATGTCGGCAAGGACGCCGCCCAATCCCATAGAAAGGCTTCCAGCGTTATCTGGAAGGCTCATTCGATCAAACGCCACGACACACAAACGACGCGGAGTCAACCCAAAGCAACGGTTCCTTATGATGTGTGCTCAGCGGCAATCGAGCATATTACGAATACAACCTACTAAGTCGAAATTTGCGATACTGCGCCGCGCCGAAAAATATCAACAAACCGGTCAACATGCCGGCCATGCCTTCGTAGACCGCGTTGTTCCAGCCCATATAGCGCCACGTCAAGGCCGTCAACAGCCCGCCGCAGACCGCCAACACGGTGGTTTTTTGTCCGGGTTTTCCGCCCAAACACAGCACGATCAACAGCGGTGCAAAAGCGCTGGCCAAACCGGACCAGGCCATGATCACCAGGCTGAACACGCTTTGGCTATTGACGAAGGCCCACAGCAACGCGGATACCGCGATCAACGTCGTCGCCGATTTCAGCAACAGCATGTTTTCGCTTTTGTGCGGCAACAGATCGTGGGTCAAGGCGGCCGAGCAGCTCAAGATTAGCGAATCGGCGGTGCTCATCGTCGCGGCGAAAATGCCGGCCAGGATCAGCCCGACCAGCACCGGCGGCAGCAATTGTTGAGCCATCGTCGGCAACGCCAGTTCGGCGTCGAACGCACCCATTTCTCCCAAATAGACGCGCGACAACATGCCGACGCCGGTCGCCATGACGTAAAAAACGACGAACCACAGGTAGTACCAGAGCCTGGCCAGGCGCATGTTGTCGATATCGTTCAGAGTCATAAAGCGAACCATGATGTGCGGCTGACCGATCACCGACAAGCCGGCGAACATCCAACCGACGACGAATACGACGCCGCCGGCCAGCCCCGGAATCGCCGCGTCTTTCGGGAGCCAGCTCATGAAACCCGGAACCTTGTCCATCCGGCTGACCGCGGCCTCGAATCCGCCCAGCGTATCGACCGCCACCAACAGCAACAATCCCATCGCCAGCATCATGACGACGGACTGTGCGGCGTCGGTCCACATCGACGCGCGGATGCCGCCGGCAAAACAATACAGGATCACCAGGACGGTACCCATCACCGCGCCGGCCCATTGCGGCCAACCGAACAAGACAT
>JBNLCC010000010.1:0-46556 GCA_050303615.1 Methylococcaceae bacterium
GTACGATGATTGTAATAGATGGAAAAACCGATTCTTCCGCACGGTGTTTGCAGCATCGGGCGGCATTCCGTTTTTATGAAGAGCTGAATGATTTCCTGCCGGCGCAGCATAAAAAACAGACGATCGATTATGCATTTAAAGGCCATCCGGGAATCAAGGATCCGATCGAGGTATTGGGGGTCCCGCATACGGAGGTCGATTTGATCGTGGTCAATGGCGAGTCGGTCGGCTTCGATTATCAATTGCAGAATGGCGACCGGGTCGCTGTGTATCCGGTTTTTGAAAGTTTCGATATTCAGCCGATTGTTAAATTGCGCGATAGCCCGTTAAGGAAAACCGCGTTTATCGTCGATGTCAATTTGGGAAAATTGGCCAGGCTGCTGCGTTTATTGGGCTTTGATGCGTTGTTTGACAATACTTGCCACGATCCGCAAATTGTTGCCATGTCCGTCGCCAGCAAGCGCATTATCTTAACCCGTGACAGGCGCTTGCTGTATCACAAAAACGTTACCCACGGCTACTGGGTGCGTTCGGATCATCCCGAAATCCAACTGCGCGAGGTGATCAGGCGTTTTGATTTGTCCGGTAGTATCAGGCCGTTTAGCCGTTGTGCGGTTTGTAACGGGGTGATTGAAAAGGTGGCAAAGGAGCAGGTGATCGATAAACTGCTGCCTAAAACCAAAAAATATTACGAGCGTTTTTATCAATGCCGCGATTGCGGCAAGGTTTATTGGCAAGGCTCGCATATAGATGATATTAAGGACCGTTATGCCGAATTTGTATCCTAATCAGTTTTTCGTGCAAATAGGATGCATAATCGCCCGACGGGATTGGCTGCAGGTTGTCAATCGGAAGATTATACAGATACGCCCAGCAGTTTAGGCTACCGCCTTTTAATAAACGGACATCGATTCGGGTGCGCCGATATTCGTGCGGTTGCGGATCAGCCGCGGAACATTCCTCGTAGTCATCCACTAGTTGTAAGACACGATGGCGATTTTTAATACGATGGACTTCACCATAGACTCTGCTGTCGTTACTCTCGGTAACGACAGCTCCCGGATAATGATCGATTTCGAATAATTTTCCGTGGATAAAACCGTCGGCGATATACTCGGCATGGCGGGCAATCAGTTCATATTTCGATTCGGTTACGTTTTTTCTGAGCGTTCCGTAGACAAAAAGCGTTTCATGGCGTAGCGCGCGAATGGCCGGAAAAGCTTTCAGTCTCATGTTTCCGGTTGCCTTGCATTAATCGCGGTTTGCCCTTTATGCTTTCTCTTTCCTGCGGGAGAGAGAAAGCAAACAGCCGCATGGGACGGGTAAAGCATCGGGTCAGTTGATGCGCTGAGCAATCTCACCGCCGGCGTTGGCTTTTACCGCACAGAATTTTAATTCCGGGATTTTCGCGTAGGGGTCCAGCGCTTCGTTGGTAATCAGATTGGCGCTGGCCTCATTGTAGCAAAAAGCCATGAATATGCTGCCGCGTTGAATGCCGACATCGGCCCGCGCATAAGCAGTGATTTTGCCACGCCGCGATTCGATGGTGATCAGTCCGCCAGGTTCGACGCCGATTTTGTTTAAATCTTCAGGATGCACGGCAACCACCGGATCCGGTTCGATGGCATCGAGTATTGTTGCGTGGCGGGTCATGCTGCCGGTATGCCAGTGTTCCAGCTGGCGGCCGGTAATAAATGTCAGCGGATACTCGTCATCGGGTAATTCATCGGCGTTGACGAAACGGGCCGGAACGAATTTTCCTCGGCCGTTGAAAGACGGGAAACCGTCGGTAAAAATGACCGGTTGCCCCGGATCACCTTCGTTGCGCAACGGATAGGTCAGGGAATCCTCCCGCTCCAGGCGCTCCCAGGTAATGCCGGCAATGCTGTCCATTGCCAGGCGCATTTCGTTGAAAATATCTTTGGGATGTTGATAATTCCAGTTCAGACCCATGCGCTTGCCTATTTCCTGGATGATCCAGTAATCCTGGCGGGCATCTCCCGGCGGCGTAACCACCTGCCGTGCCATTTGCACGCGCCGGTCGGTATTGGAGAAGGTACCGTTTTTTTCATAAAACGCTGCGGAAGGCAGAATGACGTCGGCAAAGCCGGCCGTTTCGGTGAGAAATATATCCTGGCTGACCAAGTGCTGCAGCGATGCCAGCGCTTCCCTGACATGATGCTGGTTGGGGTCCGACATCGCCGGGTTTTCACCCTGAATGTACATGCCTTTGATATGGCCGTCAAATACCGCATGAATCATTTCCACCGTGGTATAGCCGATCTCGGAATCCAGTTTGGTATCCCACAGGTTTTCATACTTTGACCGATATACCGGGTTTTGAACCGATTCATAATCCGGGAAAACCATCGGAATGAGGCCGGCGTCGGAAGCGCCCTGGACGTTATTTTGGCCGCGCAGCGGATGCAGGCCGGTTCCCGGCCGGCCGATCTGTCCGGTCATCAATGCCAATGCAATTAGGCAGCGTGCATTATCGGTGCCGTGAATGTGCTGCGAAACGCCCATGCCCCAGAAGATCATCGAAGCTTTCGACGTCGCATAAAGGCGCGCCACCTCTCGAATCGTTTGTGCGTCGATGCCGCAGATCGGAGCCATTTTTTCCGGCGCATAATCCGCTAAATGCTCACGCATTTGTTCGAAGCCTTCCGTATAATGCTTAATGTAATAATCATTCTGCAGATTTTCGTCGAGAATGGTGTGCAGCATGCCGTTCAATAATGCCACATCGGTGTCCGGCCGGAACTGCAGACTGTAAGCGGCATGTTTAGCGATTTCAGTTTTATTCGGATCCAGCAAAATCAGTTTAGTGCCGTTTTTGGCGGCATTTTTCATAAATGTAGCGCCGACCGGATGGTTTACGGTGGGGTTGGAGCCGATGATGATGGCGACTTCCGCTTTTAGCACGTCCTGTACCGGATTGGAAACGGCGCCGGAACCGATGCCTTCCAATAATGCCGCGACCGAGGAGGCATGGCAAAGGCGGGTGCAATGGTCGACGTTATTGGAACCGAAGCCGGTTCTCACCAATTTCTGGAAGAGATAAGCCTCTTCGTTGCTGCCTTTTGCCGAGCCGAGGCCAGCCAGCGCTTTTTTGCCGTATTCGGCACGGATCTTCAGGAATCCGGATGCGGCGAAATCCAGAGCCTCATTCCAGCTTGCCTTGCGGAAGACCTTGTCGATGTCCGCCGGGTCCAGTAATTGAGTGGTTTTCGGTGCATCTGTACGCCGAATCAAGGGCTGGGTCAGACGCAACGGGTTGTTGATGTAATCGAAACCGAAGCGGCCTTTGACGCAAAGGCGAAAATGATTGGCAAACCCTTCCCGCCCTTCGGCGAAGGAAATTTTGTTATCCCTGACGTGATAGGTGATTAGGCAGCCGACACCGCAATAAGGACAGGTGGAATCGACCGTTTTGTCTTCGATTAGTTCGCCGTTTCTATTGCTGGGCATCAAGGCGCCGGTGGGGCAGGCCTGTACGCATTCACCGCAGGCGACACAACTGCTCGCGCCCATCGGGTCGTCAATATCAAAAACGATATGCGAATGGCTGCCGCGGCCAGCCAGGCCGATAACGCCGTTGACCTGTTCTTCGCGGCAGGCGCGCAGGCAGCGGGTGCATTTGATGCAGGCATCGAGGTTGACCGCAATGGCGGGATGGGAAAGGTCCGCTTCGGGCGGCTCACAGCCCGGAAAACGGGGCTTGTCGACCTCAAGTATTTTGGCCCACTTATCCAGTTTGGAATCGTGTTTGTATGGCGACGCCCCCTGGTTCGGCATATCGGAAAGCAGCAATTCCAACACCATTTTCTGCGCCTTGGTTGCCCGTTCATTGTTGCTTTTCACTTGCATGCCTTCGGCCGGCATGCGGCAACAGGAAGGGGCAAGTACGCGTTCGCCTTCGATTTCCACTACACAGGCGCGGCAGTTGCCGTCGGGGCGCAGACCGTCGCGGTAACAAAGATGTGGCAGATTTTTCCCGTGGCGCTTTGCCGCCTGCAGGATGGTCTCGTCCTCAAAAGCGGTAATTTGTTCTCCGTCCAGAGAGAAGGTGACTTGCGGTTGGTTCATGTATTCCGGGTTAGCTGACATGAGGTAATCTCCAATAAATGCTGGGCTTTATTTTAATTCGTCAGGAAAATATTTGATGACACTGCGCAACGGGTTGGGAGCCGCCTGACCCAGACCGCAAATCGACGCATCGGTCATTACCGTTGACAACTCTTCGAGCAGGTTGGTGTTCCAGTTCGGTTTTTCCATCAGTGCCAGGGCCTTTGCCGTGCCGACGCGGCAAGGTGTACATTGGCCGCAAGATTCGTCTTCAAAGAAGCGCATCGAGTTAATTGCCGCATCTTTTACGCTGTCAAGGTGGGAAAGAATAACTACCGCAGCCGAGCCGATAAAACAGCCGTATTGGTTTAAGGTATCAAAATCCAGCGGTATATCGCCCATCGAGGCCGGCAAAATTCCACCTGAAGCGCCGCCCGGAAAATAAGCGTAAAATTCATGGCCGGGCAGCATGCCGCCGCAATACTCGTCGATCAGCTCGCGAACGGTAATGCCGGCCGGAGCCAAATGCACGCCGGGGTTTTGCACTCTTCCCGATACGGAAAAGGAGCGCAGTCCTTTTCTGCCGTTACGGCCGTATGATGTGAACCACTCGGGGCCTTTTTCGATGATGTCCCTGACCCAATAAACCGTCTCCATATTGTGTTCCAGCGTCGGTCGGCCGAATAAACCGACTTCGGCAAGGAAAGGCGGCCTCAAGCGCGGCATGCCGCGTTTGCCTTCAATCGATTCGACCATGGCTGATTCTTCGCCGCAAATATAGGCACCGGCGCCACGCCGTAAATAAATAGCCGGAATTTTATGGTTGGACGACGGCGGGTTTTGCTGCAAGTCAGCAATTTCTTTCGTTAAAATTTGCCGACAGCCGGCATATTCGTCTCTCAGATAGACGTAAATCGCTTCACAGCCGACCGCCCAGGCCGCGATCAACATCCCCTCCAGAATACGGTGCGGATCACGTTCCAAATAATGGCGGTCTTTAAAGGTACCCGGTTCGCCTTCGTCAATATTAACCGCCATTAACCGCGGGCCGTCAAAACCCTTTACGATGCGCCATTTTCTGCCGGCTGGGAAACCGGCGCCGCCGAGTCCGCGAAGACCGGAATCTTCCATTTTTTTAATGATCGTTTCGGCATCGTTTCTGCCCTCGATGCAATTCAGCAATGTCTTATAACCGCCATCGGCGATATAATCGGCGCGGCTGATATAATCGGCAATCGGGGCGCTGAAATGCTTGTTGCTGACTGCGGCTACGACGCGATCCTCGGTGGCCTGATCAATCGGGTTTTGCTCAACTACCGCAACCGGTGCATGTTGGCAGCGGCCTACACAAGGGGCCGGGATTACCCTGATTTGGTCGCCCAGTCCTTTTTTTAACGCGCTTAACAGCGGTTCGGCACCGGCGAGCGCGCACGATACTGAGGTACAGACACGGACGGTTAGCGGGGGGGGCGGCGTTTGGCCTTGCTTGACGACGTCAAAGTGATGGTAAAAAGAGGCAACTTCGTAGACTTCTGCGGGGGAAAGGTTCATCTCGTGGGCCAACGCAACAAGATGTTTGGACGAGATATGTTTGTAATGATCCTGGATTTTATGCAGATGTTCAATCAATAAATCACGTTGCCTGGATTCATCGCCCAACAGCTCGCGAATGTTTTCCAGGGCCTGCAGATCGACCGCATGGCCTTTGGGGCCTTGGCGTTTCTTTCTGGTGATTTGTTCCGGAGTAATGCTAATTACCGCCACACGTTTTTCCTCCACGGTATTCGCAAGCTATGTTTGCAATCATATCTCACAGTTAGGACAAAATATCGCGCACTTTAACGTAGCTGTAACATTGGTTCAAGTCATCATTTTTTTAACATACTATCAGAAAAATTAATATTATATTTTTCTAATATTTTATCGGTGTTAAAATGGTTGCTATGCCGATATTAGTTGAGTAATTTTATCAGGAATTGGTCTTGAATCCGAATCATTTACTGACTTTTGCCGTCGTGGCGCGTTTTAAGAGCATTACCCAAGCCGCCCGGTTTCTGCATTTGGGACAGCCCGCGGTTTCAGGGCAGTTGAAATTATTGCAAAATAACGTGGGCGAACCGCTTTACGAGCGAAGGGGCCACCAGATCGTATTGACACCGGCCGGTGAAGGCGTATTGCATTATGCCAAGAAAATGGAAGACGATCTCGATCAGGCAATTAAATATGTGCGCTGCCTGCAGCGCATCAATGCCGGGACTTTGCGCTTGGGTTCAACGACAACCATCGCCAGTTATTATTTGCCGCATTATGTGGTTCAATTGCAAACATTGCATCCCGGTGTACAAATTTTTATGAAGACCGGCGATACCAAGGAAATTCTGCAGAATTTGCCGGAGTTAGACCTGGGATTCATTGAAGGACCGGTAGAAAGTCAGCGTATGCCGGGAAATTACCGGTTGATTCCCTGGCAGGACGATGAAATTGTATTGGTTCTGCCGGAAAACCATGCGTTGGCGAGACAGTATCCGGAAAGTGTGCCGTTGGATGTTTTTAAAGAACATCAGGTGATTTGGCGGGAAGCGGGGTCCGGTGCACGGGACGTGGTTGAAAAAGCGCTGCTGGAAGCGGGCATAATCGCGCCGGTGAATATCGAAGTGACCGGGGTTTCCGGTATTAAGGAAGCCGTGCGGGCCGGCATGGGGATCGGATTCGCTTCTTTCCAGGCGCTGCGTTATGAGAATGCCGGACTGGTGGCCAGGCGTATCAATCCCCCCGACGGTCTTATTTGGCATTTGAATATTGTTGCTCCGAAAGAGGTGATTCAGTCGCGGGCGGCAAAGGCGTTCCTGGAGTTATGCCGAAGCGATTTGGAGCAAAAAAGTTGAAGGGTTTAAGCGGATGAAGAGTATCTATGCGTTATTGATCGGGGTGTGTTGTTTTTCGCTGAGGGCGGAAGCGGCGTCGTTGCCGGTGACCGAAGTCGCGCCGGGAATTTATGTGCATTTCGGGGAGCATGAATTGCCCGATAAAATCAATCATGGCGCAATTGCCAATATTGGCTTTATTGTCGGTGATTCCTGTGTGGCAGTCATTGACAGCGGCGGCAATCCCCAGCAAGGTTACGCTTTACGTAATACAGTCAAGGAAATAACGCCATTGCCGGTTTGTTACGTGATCAATACCCACGTGCATCCGGATCATATTTACGGCAACAGTGCGTTCAACAAAAGCGGCGCCAAATTTGTCGGACACCACAAATTGCCCCGTGCTATGGCGATGCGCGGACCCTTCTATATCGATCGATCGATCGAGCAATTGGGGGTCAAATTATCCGCCGACGATATTATCCCGCCGGAGGTGGTGGTACAAAACCATATGCAATTGGATCTGGGGGGGCGGAAATTGTTGTTGACCGCTTATCCGACTGCGCATACCGACAACGATTTAACGGTATATGATCGAAATACCGACACGCTATGGCTGGCGGATCTGCTATTTATCGGCCATCTTCCGGTGATCGACGGCAGCCTGAAGGGATGGCTGAAGGTCGTGGAAGAATTGGAGCAACAGTCATTCAGCAAAGTCATTCCGGGTCACGGCCCCTTGGTAACGGATTGGCCGCAAGCCATTCAGCCGCAAAAAGCTTATTTGCAGTTACTGTTGAAGGAAGTCAGGGAGGCGATTAACAACGGCGTTTATCTAGAAGACGCGGTTAATACGGTGGGCTTATCCGCTCAAGGTCAATGGCAGTTATTCGAGCAATTTCATCGAAAAAATGTCACTACCGCTTATGCTGAACTGGAATGGGAAGATTGAATTTTCGGTGTACATATAACTTTATACCCACTAAAGAGAGGTAACCAATGAGACGAATCAACATACCACTATTTTGCTTGAGCTTGGTTTTATACATGACTCCACTGTTGACCGAAGCTGCAGCCAAAGATGAAAGTGCCTGGAACAATGTATTGAAAGAGCAGTATTTTCCCGGCAAAAGCATTAACGATGGCGACGCGGTTATTGAAATTGATGCGCCTTACCGGGCGGAAGATCCTGCGCTGGTGCCGCTTAAGATCATCAGCAAGATACCGCAGATTAAAGATAAGTACATCAAAAAAATCCTGGTACTGATCGATAAAAATCCGGTGCCTTTCGTCGGCGAATTTGAATTCACGCCCGAAAGCGGTAAGGCGGATCTTGCCATGCGGGTGCGGGTCAATTCCTACAGTTATGTTCGCGCCATTGCCGAAATGAATGACGGCCAATTGTATATGAATAAAAAATTCGTTAAAGCCAGCGGCGGCTGTTCCGCACCGATCGGCGCCGATCTGGACGCGGCGCTGCAGCGTCTCGGCAAAATGAAATTCAGGTTGGATGAGGGCATTGCGATGGATCAGCCGACCCAGGCGCAATTGTTAATCAGCCATCCCAATATTACCGGCATGCAGATGGATCAGGTAAGCCGGCATATTAGACCGAAGTATTATGTTGATAAAATCAATGTATTTTTTGACAACAAACCGATCCTGACCGCGAAAACCGATATTGCAATCAGCGCCGATCCTAATTTCCGGTTTTATTTCATCCCGGAGAAGGCGGGTGAATTGAAAGCGGAAATTACCGACACGCATGGCGACACCTTCACCCAGACGTATCAGGTAAAACCCTGATTAAAAAACGAATTAAAAGTAATGTGGGGTACGCATTAAGAAAAACGGCATGCGATGCATACCCCACGTTTTAGTACATCAATTCAACATTGTTCTTACTGTTTAAATAACTACATTTTGACGAAACAGGAATCCTCGGCATTTTTCTCCGCAGCTTCGAGTTTTTTTCTTAATGTTTTTGCCTGGCTCGGATCGCGGAAAATACCGCCTTTTTCACCCGCCGTACTGCGCAGATAAGTGAACGTTTTGGCTTCCGTATATTCTTTATAGGTCATTTGGGCGGCTAATTTATCGGCTTTGCAAATGCAGGGGTACAGCGTTTCGTATTTTAAGCCGCCGTGCTTAGCGACGCATTCCAGCACGTATTCAACGCGATCCTGGGTTGGAAAGTCATTGATGCTCTCAACGGTTTTTTCCTCCGTCTTTTGCGGAGCGGTTGAGCAGCCGTAAAGCAAACTCACGGCCAGCAATGATAAAACATAAATAAATGTCGTGGATGTTTTCATGTTGTTTCCTGATTTCATGGAAATGAAGTTTGTTATAGTAATTCGCTCAATTTAGCTTTGATGGATGACATGTAGAGTCTGTATCGCATAGAGTTTTGATGCTTTCGAATTAGCGATTAGCCGGAAAAGACACGCCATGCATACATTAGAGGCCAAGCTGTCCATCCGCCCGGAGTAGTTGAAGTACCCGGTACGCGTTAATAAATCAACGCCGCCCTCCCAGCAGTGATCCCAAAATCCCGCGAACAATCTGTCTGCCGAGCTGACTGCCGATACTGCGCGCCGCGCTTTTCAGCATGGCCTCGCCGATACTTTGCCGAGCTCTTGTTTTGGGGCGTTTGTTTGACTGTGTCGCGGTTTCCGACTCGGCTCGTTGTTTTAACAGTTCATAGGCCGATTCCCTATCGGTCGACTGTTCATAGCGTCCCCGGAACGGTGAGCGGGAGATAAAGTCCTGACGTTGGCCGGTATCAATCGGTCCGATTTGTGATTGTGGCGGGCGGATCAGGATTTTCTCAACCGGTGTAGGACTACCGTCCGGGTTTAAAACAGAAACCAGCGCTTCCCCGGTTTTTAACTCGGTAATTGCCTGTTCGGTATCCAGCGCCGGGTTTGCCCTGAAAGTTTCCGCGACCGTTTTGACCAGCTTCCGGTCTCCGGGTGTGTAAGCACGCAAAACATGTTGAATCTTAAGGCCGCATTGGCCGAGGATGGTTTGCGGGATATCCAGCGGGCTTTGGCTGATAAAAAATACGCCAACCCCTTTGGAACGGATCAGGCGTACTATTTGCTCGATCTTATCGATCAAGACCCGTGGTGCCCGATCGAACAAAAGATGGGCTTCGTCGAAAAATAATACCAGTTTCGGCCGTTCCGTATCGCCTATTTCCGGCAGGGTCTCAAATAACTCGGAAAGCAGCCACATCAAAAAAGTGGCATACAAGCGCGGGGATTGAGAACTCAGTTTGGTGGCATCCAATATACTGATCACGCCGTTGCCGGAGAAATCGGTTTTGCACAGATCCTCGGCGCTGATCGCCGGTTCGCCGAAAAAATATTCCGCACCCTGTTCCTGCAACACCAGCAGGCGGCGTTGAATCGCACCGATACTGGCGGAAGCAATATTGCCGTATTCCGCTTTCAACTGTTTGGCATGATCTGCGGTCCAGCTCAGCATGGCACGTAAGTCTTTCAAATCCAATAGCAACAGGCCGTTGTCATCGGCAATCTTGAAACAACTGTAAAGCACGCCGGACTGGGTATCGTTAAGTTGCAGCAGGTTGCTCAGCAGCAGTGGTCCCATATCCGATATCGTGGTGCGTACCGGATGCCCGGTTTGCCCGAATAAATCCCAAAAAACAGCGGGATTACCGTGAAACCGGAAGTCATCGATGCCGATTTTTTCGATACGCTCGCTGATTTGGCGGCCGGCCTGTCCCGCGCGGGTAATACCGGATAGGTCACCTTTAATATCTGCCAGAAAAACAGGCACGCCGATATCTGAAAAGCCTTCCGCCAGGATTTGCAGCGTCACCGTTTTGCCGCTGCCGGTAGCGCCGGAAATCATGCCGTGACGGTTGCCCATCGCCGCGTTCAGCGATACCTGGGTTGTGTTTGAACCACCGATTAAAATTTCGTTCATGGCTTGTCCTCTATGGTTTCGATGGTATAGCCATCGGCATGCCAGCATAACACGCCCGCGGAATCTTTTTTCCAGTCGGGCAGCACGAAACGCTGCGCCGGCTGACCGTTGATGTCCAGCTGATGCACTCGGGGACGGTGGGTATGGCCGTGAATCAGGCGCAAGGCGCCAAATTGACGCATGATTTCAAGCACCGTCTGCTGATTGACGTCCATAATGTCCGGGGTTTTGTTGCGCTTGTGGAAGTGGCTGCGGAACCGGTACCAGCGGGCCATCAGCAGCCGCAGCAGCAGTGGTTTGGATAAAACGTGCTGTTGCCATTCTCGGCTGCGCGATTTCACGCGAAATTGCTGGTAGGCGACATCATCGCTGCACAGCAGGTCGCCATGGGTCAACAAAGTCGGGACGCCGTTCAGATCGATCAATTGGTAATCACCCAGCAAGGTCATGCCGGTTTCCCGGCAGAAACGTTGGCCCAGCAAAAAATCCCGGTTGCCAGGCTGGAAATAAAGCCTGGTGCCGGCGTCAGTCAACTTTTTAAGTTGTTTCCTGATTTTGTTGGTTGGCGGCGTATAATCGTCGTCGCCTACCCAGGCATCGAATAAATCCCCCAGGATATACAGGCTCTGTGCCTTTGAAGCACGGTTTTCAAGAAACCATAGAAAACTCCGGGTAATTTCCGGTTTATCCAGGCTTATATGCAGATCGGAAATAAACAGGGTTTCGTTATTCAAAAGTTTGATGTGTCTTGTGTCAATTTTTATTAACCACGAAAAGCATTACTGAATAACCTTGTTTTCAGTTGCGCAAACTGAAAATTTTACGGTTGTTAGCCGGCAAAATCGGCTGTTTTGATTCATCCGAAGGTAAACGGTATTTACAGGCGCTCTTCGTGGTTTAACCAAACTACTCTATGATAACAGCTTGCTCAATGATAATATCTGTCTTCGGTACGTCCTGGTGTCCGCCGTGATTGCCGGTGGGGATATCCGCCATCGCGTCGACTACGTCCATGCCCTCAACGACTTTACCGAACACTGCATAACCCCAGCCATTCGGTGTGGGGCTGGTGTAATTGAGGAATGCATTGTCTTTGTAGTTAATGAAAAATTGCGCCGTCGCCGAATCGGGAGCCGGGGTGCGGGCCATCGCCAACGTGCCGCGATTGTTTTTTAAGCCGTTATCGGCTTCGTTTTTAATTGCTGCGTGCGTCGCTTTTTGTTGGAAATCGCTGGTAAAACCGCCGCCTTGCGCCATAAAACCGGGGATAACGCGATGAAAAATAGTGCCGTCATAAAAGCCTTCCTTGACATAGGTCAGAAAATTTTCGGCAGAAATGGGCGCTTTTTCAGCGTCGAGTTCAATGACGATGACGCCGAGAGAGGTTTGTAATTTTACTTTGGGTTGTTGAGCATCAGACATCTTGTTTTCCGTTGCAAATGAGAATGTTGAAGTTAAAAATAAGATCATGGATAAGATCATGAAACGCATAGTTTATCCCTTGGTAATGATAGGAACCTAAAATTTTAGGTGTTTTTTGCTTGAAAGAGAAGCCTTAATATTGATAGATTTATCAGTTTGCATGTGTTGTGTCAGTTGGGTTATGCAAGGGCCGCGGCAGGAATTTTTCACGGGGTGTGCCGACCAAGTGGCTTAGTTTTCGCGAATAATGCGCTTTGTGCCGCAGCACGTTCCCGAAAAATTGACGGCCTTAGCTGAGATGGATCGCACCGGCAATGAAAGCTGAACATCGAATGTACAATCGAATTATCAAAGAATGCTGAAAATATATAACACGCTGACGCGTCAAAAAGAAGTCTTCAACCCCATCGTACCCGGAAAAGCGGGCATGTATGTCTGCGGCATGACGGTCTACGACTATTGCCATATAGGCCATGCGCGGGTCATGGTGGTGTTCGACACCGTTGCCCGATACCTACGTCATGCAGGCTATGAGTTAACCTATGTACGCAATGTGACCGATATCGATGACAAGATTATTGCCCGGGCGAATGAGAACGGTGAGGAATTTACCCGATTAACCGAACGGTTTATCGAAGCGATGCATGAAGACGAGCGGGCGCTCAATGTGTTGCCGCCCGATATCGAGCCGCGGGCGACGCGCTCGATGCAGGATATTATCGTAATGATCAGCGCCTTGTTTGAAAGGGGCTTGGCCTATATCGGCAAGAACGGCGATGTGTTTTATTCGGTATCGCGGTTTGCAGATTACGGGCAGCTTTCCGGCAAAAAACCGGACGAGCTGCGCGCCGGTGAGCGCGTCGAGGTGGACCAGGCCAAGCAGGACCCGCTGGATTTTGTATTGTGGAAAAAGGCCAAACCCGGCGAGCCGTACTGGACTTCGCCCTGGGGACGGGGACGGCCCGGTTGGCATATCGAGTGCTCGGCGATGTCCACCCATTGTCTGGGGCATCATTTCGATATTCACGGCGGCGGCATGGATTTGCAGTTTCCTCATCATGAAAATGAAATTGCGCAGTCCGAGGGGGCAACCGGTGAAAAATTTGTCAACCTGTGGATGCACAACGGCTTTGTACGGGTCAATGAGGAAAAAATGTCCAAATCGCTGGGCAATTTCTTTACCGTCAGGGAAGTGTTGAAACGGTATAGGCCGGAAGTCATCCGCTTCTTCATTTTATCCAGTCATTACCGTAGTCCGCTCAATTACTCGGACGAACACCTCGGTGACGCAAAGGCTGGCTTAATCCGCCTGTATACGGCGTTACGCGGAGTTGCAATCAATACCGACGATATTGATCAAACCTACAAAGATCGTTTCGAACAGGCGATGGATGACGATTTCAATACGCCTTTGGCATTGTCGGTGTTGTTCGACGCGGCCAGGGAGTTGAATAAGGAGAAACAATCCGATTCTGCCAACGCAGGATTGTTAGCCAATACAATAAAATCGCTGGGGGGAATTCTGGGAGTTTTGCAAGATGATCCTAACGAATTTTTAAAAGAAGGTATTAAATTTGGTGATCATGTTGATGACGTCCTCATTAGAGGAGAAAAATGGATTGAAGAACAAATCCAATTGCGGCTGGATGCCAAAAAGAGCAAGGATTGGGTTCTAGCGGATAAAATCCGTGATGAATTGAAGGCCCAGGGGGTCGTTCTTGAAGACTTGCCGGGCGGAAAAACCGATTGGCGGCGGGAATAAATGTTATTGGGTGAACGGTAGACAGCGTTCTTTTTGGATTGTTTTAAATAACCTTTTTATCTCCTAATTAGCATATAAGGCTTGTCGTATTGTACGCGATGCTGTCGCGATAGAGCCGCGAAATCTGACAGACGCAATTGTCTCTTTCCTACTTAACCAGAGTATTGCCATGAGCGAAATCAAAGACCAGTCACTACAAATATTTTTAGACCAATTGGCCAGCAAGGCGGCAACACCCGGCGGCGGCAGCGCCGCCGCGGTTATGGGCGCGCAGGCGGCCGCGTTGACCAGCATGGTATGCAATTTGACCATCGGCAAGCCGCAATATGCCGACGTGGAGTCAGATATGCTGGCGCTGCTGGCAAAATCCGAAGCGCTGCGTGAGAAACTGACCGGTATGATTAGAGCCGACGTCGAGGTGTTTAACCGGGTCATGGCGGCTTACGGGCTGCCGAAGGATAGCGAGGAGCAAAAAACGGCGCGTAGCTCGCAAATCCAGCAGGCGTTGCGGATGGCAACCGAGGTGCCGTTGGATTGTGCCAGAGCCTGCGCCGAAGCCATTGCTCTAAGCCGTGAGGCTGCGGCAAAAGGCAATGCCAATGTGGTGACCGATGCCGGGGTAGCAGTGATGGCCGCCTATGCCGCACTAAAAAGCGCCGCGTTGAATGTGTATATCAATATCGGCAGCCTGAAAGACAGGGCGTTCGCCGATGCCAGCCAAGCGGAGCTGGAGCGGATTCTGCAAGGAGCCGATGTGGAGGCTGAACAAATTTACCAGTTGGTGAAAACCAGACTTTAGTCAGTTCGGGCGCATTATCTTGGGTAGATGCGAATTGATTCGCACATGTTATGTATTATCAAGTATGAATAGCGGCGTAGGTCGGGTTGCATGTGGTTTGCAACCCGACAAATTACCGAAACCACGTGGAATGCCGGGTTGGCTATCGCCAACCGCAACCTACGTCTTCGTAGTTTCCATGCTCTGCCTGGGGATTTATCCGGCAATGCTCCGTGTTGCGGGATGCGTTGTCGCCCGGCGCGGAACGATCATAGCGTGTGGGGCTCAGGCTGAACGGGGCGTAGTGGCTTTATGTTAGGACACAGGTGTTTTTACGTATCATTTCGCCAATTTCGCCCAAGTATCACGCAATGTTACGGTGCGGTTGAACACCGGTTTGCCGTCGCTGCTGTCAATCGGGTCCAGGGAGAAATAGCCGGTCCGTTCGAATTGATAGCGGCTGCCCGGTAGTGCCTGTGCCAGGCTTGCTTCGACCCGGCTGTCGGACAGAATTTCCAGGGAATCCGGATTCAAGGCGTCGAGAAAGTTGTTTTCGGCATCGGGGTTGGGCAGTTTGAACAACCGGTCGTACAGTCGGATTTCCGCCGGATGGGCATTTTCTTCCGACAACCAGTGAATGACGCCTTTCACTTTGCGGCCTTCCGGGTTTTTTCCAAGCGTGTCCGGATCATAGGTGCAGCGCAGTTCGATAATATGGCCTTTACTGTCTTTGACCACGTCATGGCATTTGATTACGTAGGCGTTGCGCAATCGGACTTCGCCGCCGATGGTCAGCCGTTTGTACTTGGGCGGCGGGACTTCCGCAAAGTCGTCCTGCTCGATTAAAATGACTTTGCTGAACGGCAGTTTGCGGGTGCCGAATGCCGGGTTTTGCGGATGGTTGGCGAATTCCAGATATTCGATCTTGTCGTCCGGATAATTTTCGATCACCACGAATAGCGGCCGGAGCACTGCCATCGCGCGCGGCGCATTTTCGTTCAGATCTTCGCGGATACAATTTTCCAATACCCCCATTTCGATCCAGGAATCTTTTTTAGTAATGCCGATCCGTTCGCAGAAATCCCGTATTGATTCAGGCGTAAAGCCGGCGCGGCGCATGCCGGCAATGGTCGGCATGCGCGGATCGTCCCAACCACTGACGTGGCCTTCGTGCACCAATTGATTGAGCTTGCGCTTGCTCATCACCGTATATTCCAGGGACAGCCGGGCGAATTCGATCTGTTGCGGATGGCTGGGGACGTCCAGCTGGTCGAGCACCCAATCGTACAATGGGCGGTGGTCTTCAAACTCCAGGGTACAAATCGAATGGGTGATGCCTTCCAGTGCGTCGGAAATGCAATGGGTGTAATCGTACATCGGATACAGGCACCAGTGGTGGCCGGTACGGTGATGGTGCATGCGCCTGATCCGGTACAGGGTCGGGTCGCGCATGTTGATATTCGGTGACGCCATGTCGATTTTGGCGCGCAATACGTAAGTTCCGTCCGCATAATCGCCGTTGCGCATGCCTTCGAACAGCGCCAGATTTTCTTCCATGGGACGGTTGCGGTCCGGACTTTCCCGGCCCGGTTCGGTTAAGGTGCCGCGGTATTCCCTGATCTGTTCGGCACTGAGGCTGTCCACGTAGGCTTTACTGTCTTTGATTAACTGCACGGCATAGTCGTACAGTTGTTCAAAGTAATCCGAGGCGTGATGCAATGCGTCCCATTTAAAACCGAGCCACTCGACATCCTGTTTGATTGCCTCCATGTATTCAACGCTTTCTTTTTCAGGATTGGTATCGTCAAAACGCAGGTTGCAGGCGCCGTTGAACTGTTGCGCGATGCCAAAATTCAGACAGATCGATTTGGCATGGCCGATATGCAGAAAACCATTGGGCTCCGGCGGAAAGCGGGTGGCTACCTTGCCGTTGTTTTTATTGGCTTGCAGGTCGCTGGTGACGATTTGGCGAATGAAATTGGGAAAGGGCTGGGTTTCGTTGGTTGACATAGGGTTTGTAATAGAATGACCGAGATTGGGTAACAAGAAAATTTCAAATATTATCATGAACCTCGGAATGCGGTAAATCCATGCTTTGCATAGTATGGTCAATCTTGATTGTGGTTGCCAAAAGATCCGCGGCCGGCTGCAGGATATCGCAGAGCTTTAGGGAAACATATACAATGAGCGCTTTTTGGGCAAACAGCAAAGATTTATTGCAACAACACCATGCAGTTAACCAAATTTCTCGATTTCATCAATCATAAATACCTAAAGCAATATAACACCGTGTTGGCCGGCGGATTCGATGAACCGTTATATGTTCCCGAACGACAGGGAGCACCGGCCGAGATTCGATTTACTCGGGATTATTACCGCAGCGCCTTGCATGAGCTGGCACACTGGTGTATCGCCGGTGCCGCAAGACGTCAATTGGAGGATTTCGGCTATTGGTATGTGCCAGACGGTAGAAACCAACAGCTGCAGAATGAATTTTATCGCTGCGAGGTTAAACCGCAGGCGGTTGAATGGGCGTTATCCGTCGTCTGCGGCGTCAAATTCGATGTCAGCGTGGACAATATTAATAATCCGGTGTCCGGCGAAGCGCGGTTCAGGCAAGCGGTGCGCAGCCAATATCAATGTTATCTTGACCACGGATTTCCGGTCCGTGCCGGGGAGATCCTGCAGCTGATCTATCAATCCGAATTTGCCGGTTCGGGTACGGTTTATGATTTGTTGGTCAGCGTTTGATTGGCGATAACGTTTCAATGTGCAGCAGTCAGTCCGGCGGAGAGTCAGCTGGCTCGGTTACTTTTGTGTTTTATAATGCAATCGGAAGTTTGGATAACGCACCGGCTTGTTCTTTTACCAGTTTCGGAACCAGGTAGCCCGGCAGTCTCTCTCGCAATTGTCGCATAAGGGTTGCCGCTTCGACTTCAGTCACTTCGAAGTGGCCGGTGCCGGTTGCTTTGTCAAGCATGTGCAGATAGTAGGGAAGAACCCCTGCGGAAAAAAGTTTGTCGCTTAATCGGCTTAAGATTTCGACGTCGTTATTAATGCCATTTAATAATACTGATTGATTCAACAGCGTAAAATCATGCCGTTTCATGCTGCGGCAGACAGTTTCGAGCTGCAGGCTGATTTCATTGGCGTGGTTGCAATGCAATACCATGACGATTCGTTTTCCGCTGTCCAGCAATGCTTTCAATAATGTATCGGTGATGCGTCCCGGTAGAACGACGGGGATGCGGCTGTGGATGCGGATGCGTTGAATGTGTGCAATAGCGCTGATTTTTGCTATTAATGCAGCTAGCCGCCGGTCATTCAACAATAAGGGGTCACCGCCGCTAAGGATAATTTCGCTGATTTCCGGATGGGCTTGCAGGTAATCGATTGCCGCATATTCTTTTTGCCGGCTTAACTGGTGGTGCGCATAGGGAAAATTTCTGCGAAAGCAATAACGGCAATTGATTGCGCAACCCCCGGCGGCTATGAACAAGACACGGCCGAAATATTTATGCAATACGCCGGGTTCGCTTGCCGCATTCAGGTCGCCGACCGGATCATTGCCGAATCCGGGGTAGCTGTGCATCTCCCTTGCGTCGGGCAGCACTTGCAGCAGCAGTGGGTCGTTGGCATTGCCTTTTTCCATCAGTTCGGCGAAGCATTGCGGAACCCGGAGCGGGAAGTCCCGTTCCGCCTCAGCAGAGACCGGAAGTTCCTCGGCGGACAATTGCAGGAATTGACGCAATGCGGTGATGTCGGTGAACGAGTCGGCAAGTTCTTGCTGCCAGTCCAAACGCGGTGTTGATAAAGGAGAAATTTTTTTTTGCATCAATTCGGGGTGTTCGGTTTATATCGATTGCCGTGTCTATTATAATACTCGGTTAAATTTTTTGTTTGAAGTAACGAGGAAGCAATGGCAACTTATAGTACCAGCGAATTTAAAGGCGGGTTGAAAATCATGTTGGATGGTGATCCCTGTTCCATTATTGAAAATGAATTTGTCAAGCCCGGTAAAGGCCAGGCGTTTAACCGCGTTAAGATCAGAAACCTGAAAAGCGGCAGGGTCATTGAAAGAACTTTCAAGTCAGGCGACACGGTGGAAGGGGCCGACGTGGTCGATATCGATATGCAATATCTGTATAACGACGGCGAATTCTGGCATTTTATGGTGCAGGATACCTTTGAACAGTATTCCGCCGATGCCGCCGCGGTCGGGGAAGCGAGCAAATGGCTCAAAGAGCAGGATCAATGCGTTGTCACGCTGTGGAACGATGCGCCTTTGTCGGTAGAGCCGCCGAATTTTGTCGAGTTGGCAATTGTTGAAACCGATCCCGGTGTGCGTGGCGATACTTCCGGCGGTGGCGGCAAGCCTGCGACTTTGGAAACCGGCGCGGTGGTTCGCGTGCCTTTATTTGTGCAGCAGGGCGAAGTGATCAAAGTGGATACCCGTAGCGGAGAATATGTTTCTCGTGTAAAAGATTGATGGTCCCGGACTGGAAACCGGCTTGTTCCCTGCGGCATTTGCGCAACCGGGCGCAAATGCTCGATAAAATAAGACAATATTTTGCCGAACAAGGCGTATTGGAAGTCGAGACGCCTTTGCTTGGTCACGCAATCGGAACCGATCCGAATTTGGATTTTTTTTCAACCGAATATTTACTGCCGCCGCAAAAACAACGCTTGTACCTGCAAACATCGCCTGAATTCGCCATGAAACGTTTGCTGGCGTCCGGGAGCGGTTCCATTTTTCAGATTTGCAAAGCGTTTCGCAATGGTGAAGCGGGGCGTTTACATAATCCGGAGTTCACGCTGCTCGAATGGTATCGGGTCGGATTTGATTTGAGCCGCTTAATGGATGAAATAGCCGAGTTGCTGTTACTGTTATTGGATCAGCAGGTTCCCATCCACGAGACCAGGCGATTGACTTACAGTGACGTGTTTCAGCGTTATACCGGCCTCGATGCGTTACATTTCGCTCATTCACGCTATTCAGGCTGTGCCGCTAGTCATAACTTGCCCGAAGCGGAGCAGCTTTGCGGGCAGAACCATGCCGCATGGCTGGATTTTCTGTTTAGTCATATCGTGCAGCCGCAATTAACCGGTGCTTATCTTTATTTGATTTATGATTACCCCGCCTGTCAGCCCGGTTTGTCCAGGTTAAGGGCGGACAACGCCTTGGTCGCTGAAAGAGTCGAAGTGTTTATCAACGGTATCGAATTGGGTAATGGTTATTATGAACTGGCCGACGTAATTGAGCAGGAACGGCGATTTCATAATGAAATCCAGTTGCGAAAAACCCAACGGAAGCCGGCGGTGACGGTTGACGGCCGGTTTATATCCGCCTTGACTTCGGGGTTACCGGAATGTTCGGGCATGGCAATTGGATTGGATCGTTTGTTGATGCTGGCAACCGGCAGCGGAACACTGGCCGATGTGTTGGCCTTTCCGATAAGCAGGGCATGAGCAACGAATTTTGCCGCCGACGTTATCCCCGGGTATCAGGAGAACAGCAATCGATGCCCGGTAAAACGTTTATAAGGTATGCAGACAATCGCGCAACGGTGAACGGGTTAATGTCTGTCCGCTATATCTAAAGTGCTGATTAAATGTGCAATGTGAGTTATACTGCCCCGAATTTTACGCGCCAGAAATTTGACAATTTTTAATAATAAAGCATGAAATTTCGAATACTTCCTTGTTTGTTAGTTATCTCGATATTACTTTCCGGTACAGTACGGGGAGATGCCGGTTTTATTGTTGAAGATATCAAAATTAAAGGGTTACAGAGAATTACCGCGGGCACGGTCTATAATTATCTGCCGGTCAATGTCGGCGAGGAATTAACTCCGGAGCAAGTGGCCCCGGCCATCCGGGCTTTATTTAAAACCGGGTTTTTCAAAGATATTACCTTGGCGAGGGAGGGTAATACGCTGATCGTAACGGTTGTCGAAAGGCCTTCCATAGCGAAAATTATTTTCGAAGGCAATAAGGACTTGAGTACCGATGAGCTGACCAAGGCGCTGGATAAAATCGGTTTATCGGAAGGCAGGGTATTTAATAGCCAGATCATGGATAAGGTGGAGCAGGAGCTACGGCGCCAATATTACAGCCATGGCAAGTACGGGGTCGTTATCAAAACCGATGTGGCACCGCTGACGCGCAACCGTGTGGGAATCAGCATCAAAATATCCGAAGGCAAGGTGGCTAAAATCAAGGATATCAATATCGTCGGGAACAAGGTTTTTGATGACAAAACACTGTTGGGCGATTTTGAACTCAGCACCACCAATCTTCTGTCTTTCTATACCAAGGATGACCAATATTCGAAACAAAAGATCTCAGCCGACCTGGAAAGGCTGCGTTCCTATTATTTGGACCGCGGTTACATCAATTTCACGATAGAATCCACACAAATCGCCATTACCCCCAATAAAAAGGAAATTTATATCACCATTAACGTTAAGGAGGGCGATGTTTTTACCTTGGAAAAAGTCAAGCTGGCCGGAAATCTGGTAGTCGATCCCGAAGAATTGGTGAAATTGGTCCAGGTGGGGCCCGGGGAAATATTTTCCAGAAAACGGGCCACCGAAACATCGAAGGCGATTTCCGAGCGGCTGGGCGACGAAGGTTACGCCTTTGCCAACGTCAATATGGTGCCGGACATCGACAATGAAGCCAAAACCGTGGATATGACTTTTTTCGTCGACCCCGGAAAAAGGGTCTACGTGCGGCGAATCAACATGGCCGGCAATACTAAAACCCGTGATGTGGTGTTGCGCAGGGAAATGCGGCAAATGGAATCCAGCTGGGCTTCAACGGCGAAAATTGAGCGTTCCAAAACCCGCCTGGACCGTTTGGGATATTTTGAAGAGGTCAATGTGGAAACCCCGCCGGTAGTCGGCACCTCCGATCAAATCGATGTGAATTATACAGTAACCGAAAAGTCCTCCGGAAATTTACTGGCAGGTGTTGGATATTCCCAGACGCAAGGCATTATTTTTAATGCCAGCGTCACGCAGGACAATATCTTCGGTTCCGGAAAACAGTTAAGTTTCAACTTCAATAACAGCGATGTTTCGACGATTTATAGCCTCGGTTTCCAGAATCCCTATTTTACGTTGGACGGCGTCAGTTTAGGGTATAACTTGTTATACAGGCAAACCGATGCCGCCGCGAATAACCTGTCCCGTTACACGACCGATATCGCCAGTGCCGGGGCGAATATGGGCCTTCCGCTGGATGAATTCGAGCGGATTCGTTTGAATTTCGATATTAAGCACACCAAAATCAGAACCACCACCGCTTCACCGCAAGAAGTGGTCGACTGGATCGCTGAAAACGGCAATAAGTTTTTAACCTTTCCATTTGCACTTGGCTGGACGCATGATACCCTGAATAAGGCGATTTTTCCGACCAGCGGCGGACAGCAACGGGTTTCCGCGTTAGTGGCGATACCCGGCGGGGATCTGACCTATTATAAAATTGACCTGAAAGACCAACACTATTTCTCGCTGGCGAAGGATATGGTGTTAAGGTTTTTTATTGAAGGCGCCTATGGCGACGGATACGGCAGTACCGATGGTCTGCCTTTTTTTGAAAACTTTTTTGCCGGCGGTGTTAATTCGGTGCGCGGCTTTCAGGACAACACCTTGGGGCCCCGCGATTCCAACGGCGACCCGTTTGGGGGGAATTTCAAATTGGTCGGCAGCGCTGAACTGTTTTTTCCGGTCCCGTTTCTTGAAGAATTAAAATCGGTGCGTATCGGTACTTTTGCCGATGCCGGTATGGTCAGTGACGGCATAGATTTCGGTTTCATGCGCTATTCCGTCGGTTTATCGGGACAATGGTTATCGCCTTTCGGGGCATTGGCGGTCAGTGCAGCAGTGCCGTTGAATGACAAAGATGGCGACCGGGTTCAGATGTTTCAATTTTCCTTCGGTCAGCAATTTTGATCGGTTTTTTGGCCACGCAACGGGCAGTTCGTGCAGGCGAGTGAAAATAAATGCTGTACTTAATGGAAGCGGTATATAATGGAGCGTTCTATCGATATGAACTATATAAAACATAACTATTTTTTTTAAATGGAGATGGATTAATACAATGTTAAAAAATGTGATCATTACTATTGGGTTGCTGATGCTTTCCAATGCCAGCTTTGCTGAATTAAAAATCGGATTTGTCGATGTCACCCGTGTCCTCGAATCGGCGCCGCAGGCGGAAAAGGCCAAAAAACGGCTGGAACAGGAATTTTCTCCGCGGGATAAGTTGCTGGTTTCGCAGCAAAAAGAGATTAAGAAACTGGAAGAAAAACTTGCCCGGGACAGAGCCGTGTTGAGTGAAGCGGAAGGCAGGAAATTGGAAAGGGATCTGATCAGCCAAAAAAGGGAAGCTCAAAGAGCGCAGCAAGAGTTCAGTGAGGACTTCAATATGCGCCGCAATGAAGAATTAGGAAAATTACAAAAACGTATTTTGGAAGCAATTAAAGATTTGGCTAAGGAGGAAAAATTTGATCTGTTATTGACCAGCGGCGTTATTTTTGCCAATGATCAAATTGACGTCACTAGCCAAGTGCAAGAGAAGCTGGGGAAAATGAAGTAGCAATTACCGTTCTTTGCCGTAATCTCACTGATTAAAATAGGTAGTCAAATTGGATATTCAAGAAATTCAAGAGTTTTTACCGCATCGTTATCCTTTTCTATTGGTCGATAAGGTGCTCGAGTGCGAACCTGGCGTTAGATTATTGGCAGTGAAAAATGTTACCTACAACGAGCCTTGTTTCCAGGGGCATTTCCCTCATATTGCCATATTCCCCGGGGTGTTGATTATGGAAGCGCTGGCTCAAGCCACCGGGTTATTGGCTTCGGAATCCGATGCCAGTCTCGGCAAAGGCATGACATACTATTTAGTCGGTCTGGATAAGGCGAGATTCAAACGACCCGTTGTCCCCGGAGATCAGTTAATGCTGGAAGTTAAGTACCTGAGAAGTAAGAGGAATGTATGGTCTTTTGATTGCGTGGCGGAAGTTGATGGCGAATTTGTGGCGAGTGCGGTCATTAAATGTGCTGCGGTGGTGGATTGACTTTGATAGATTCGACAGCGGTTATCGATAGCAGTGCTGAAATTGCCGACGATGTCACCATCGGACCTTTTACCGTTATCGGCGCGAATGTGCGGATTGACTCGGGGACTGTGGTCGGGCCGCATGTGGTTATCAAAGGACCTATCAGCATTGGCAAGCAAAACCATATTTATCAGTTTGCTTCCATCGGTGAAGACCCTCAGGATAAGAAATATGCCAATGAAGTTACCCATCTCGAAATCGGTGACGGAAATACCATTCGCGAATATTGCACAATGCACAGGGGTACCAAGCAGGATCAAGGGGTTACAAAAATAGGCAGCGACAATTTATTTATGGCCTATACCCATGTGGCTCATGATTGTGTGATAGGCGACAACGTGATTATGGCTAACGGCGCTTCTTTGGCCGGTCATGTGCATCTGCATGATCATGCTATTCTCGGCGGTTTTACCTTGGTGCATCAATTTACTCAAATCGGCCAGTTCAGCTTTGCGGCGATGGGCAGCGCGATTACCCAGGATATTCCGCCGTTTGTCATGGTTGGCGGCAGACCCACCAGACCGCACGGCATTAATTCGGTCGGCATGGAACGTTGGGGCTCGACGCCGGAAGCGATCAGATTAATTCGCAAAGCCTACAAGATACTTTATAAGTCCAATTTAAAATTGGAAGATGCAATTGAAGAAATGGAAGATATTGCCGGTGATCATAATGAATTGTCTAACATGGTCAGTTTTTTACGCAATGTAACCCGGGGAATTCTCCGTTAATAGACGGGTGCTTATCGCCGGTATTGACGAGGTGGGACGTGGATGTATCGCCGGCGCGGTAATAGCTGCTGCGGTTATTCTGGACCCTGCACAACCGATAGGCGGACTCACCGATTCAAAAAAACTGACTGCCGGGCGGCGGCAACAATTGGCCGGGCTTATCAAACGGCAATGCTTGGCGTGGGCTGTCGGACGCGCCGAACCGCATGAAATCGACCGAATCAATATTTTACAAGCGTCTCTACTGGCGATGAGCCGCGCTTTCACAATGTTGTCCGTGCAAGCCGATCGGGTGTTGGTGGACGGCAATTTTTTTCCACCGGTTGCCTGCCCCGGAGAAACCGTTATCAAAGGCGATTTAACCATTCCGGTAATTTCCGCAGCGTCGATACTGGCTAAAGTTGTGCGTGATGACGAGATGCAGACGCTTGATTTATTGTATCCGGGCTATGAATTTTCCAGGCACAAGGGTTATCCGACCAAATTACATCTGCAAATGTTACAACGGCTGGGAGTAACGGAAATGCACAGGACCTCATACAAACCGGTACAAACACTGCTAACCGATTCCTGTTCCCGGGTGTGATAAAATTTATTTATGCCCATGCAGCCAGTATTTGTTCATTTGCGTCTTCATACCGAGTTCTCCCTGGTAGACGGGATCGTACGTATCAAGCCGCTGGTAAAGCGCCTGGTGGAATTAAATATGCCGGCTGTCGCGGTGACCGACCAAACCAATCTTTTTGCGTTGGTAAAATTTTATCGGGCAGCCATGGCGGCAGGCATCAAGCCGATTGCCGGTTCCGACGTTTATCTGTTTAACCCTGAAGAACCTGCAAGACCGTTTCGACTAACGCTGTTAGTGCGCGATTTTAAGGGTTATATCACGCTTACCGAACTGATTTCCAAAGCTTATCAAGAGGGGCAACATCAGGGCGTGCCGATGTTGCAAAGGCGATGGCTTGAACAAAACCATCGCGGGTTGATCGCATTGTCCGGCGCATTGGAGGGCGATATCGGCAGGGCGATGCTTAGCGGTAACGAAAAGGAAGCGAGATTGTCAGCCGAGAAATGGCGGGATCTGTTTGGCGATTGTTTTTATCTGGAACTGCAGCGTTTGGGTAAGCCGGGGGAGGAACTCTATATTCAGCAAGCCGTAGCTTTAGCGTTAGCAACGGATTTGCCGATTGTGGCCACCAATGATGTCAGGTTTATCGAAACCGAAGATTTCGCTTCCCACGAGGTACGAGTCTGCATTCACCAGGGACGAGTGCTGGATGACAGCCGGAGGCCGAAAGATTACAGTGAAGCCCAATATTTACGCAGCGGCGAAGAAATGCTGGAGTTATTTTCCGATATTCCCGAAGCGCTGGAGAATAGTGTCGAAATTGCCAAACGCTGCAATCTTGAACTCACTTTTGGTGAAAACTACCTTCCCGATTTTCCCGTGCCTGAAGGCAAGACGCTGGATCAGTATTTTTGCGAAGTTTCCCGCCAGGGTCTGGCGGAACGCCTGCAAAAATATCCGGCCAAGGGACCGGGAACGGAACAGGAAAAAATTAAAATCTATCAGCAGCGCCTTGAAACGGAATTGCAAGTTATCACCCAAATGGGATTTCCGGGATACTTCATGATTGTTGCCGATTTTATCCAATGGGCAAAAAAACATGCCATTCCGGTTGGGCCGGGCAGGGGGTCCGGTGCCGGATCCCTGGTGGCATATGTACTTAATATCACCGATTTGGATCCGATCGAGTTTGATTTGTTGTTTGAGCGCTTTCTCAATCCGGAACGGGTTTCGATGCCTGACTTCGATATCGACTTTTGTATGGAAAGGCGCGACGAAGTGATTGATTATGTAGCCCGGCATTACGGCAGAGATCATGTCTCGCAGATCATCACTTATGGTTCGATGGCGGCTAAGGCCGTGGTGCGCGATGTAGGCCGGGTACTGGGATATTCCTACGGTTTTGTCGATAAGTTGGCGAAATTGATTCCTTTTGAAATCGGCATGACGCTGAGCAAGGCGCTTGACAGCAGCCCTGATCTTAAGCAGTTGTATGAAACTGAAGAGGAAGTTAAAACTCTGATCGATATGGCGCTGTCGCTGGAAGGCATTTCCAGAAATGCTGGTAAACATGCCGGCGGCGTTGTTATATCGCCCTCCAAATTAACCGATTTTACCCCGCTGTATTGCGAACAAGGCGGCGGAAATCTGGTTACCCAGTTCGATAAGGACGATGTGGAAGCGGTCGGCCTGGTTAAATTCGATTTCCTGGGTCTGCGTACCTTGACCATTATCGACTGGGCGTTGCAGACGATTAACCTGAAAAAGCAACAGGCCGGCGAACCACCGATCGATATCAGTCAAATCCCCAGAGACGATCCGGCTACTTATCAATTATTGCAAAATAGTGCGACTACCGCGGTGTTCCAGTTGGAATCGCGGGGGATGAAAGAATTGATTCGCAAGCTGCAGCCGGACTGTTTTGACGACATTATTGCATTGGTGGCATTGTTTCGGCCCGGTCCGCTGGAGTCCGGCATGGTTGACGACTATATCAGAGTCAAACACGGCGCCAAAGCCGAATATGCGCATCCGATGCTGGAGCCGATTCTTAAGTCCACCAACGGCGTCATTCTGTATCAGGAACAAGTGATGCAGATTGCCCGGGAATTGGCCGGGTATACGCTCGGCGGGGCGGACCTGTTGCGGCGGGCCATGGGTAAGAAAAAACCCGAAGAAATGGCCAAGCAGCGGGCTATTTTTACCGAAGGTGCGATAGCCAACGGCATCGATGAGAAGATTGCCACTTATATTTTCGACTTAATGGAAAAATTTGCCGGTTACGGATTCAACAAATCGCATTCGGCAGCCTATGCCCTGGTGGCTTATCAGACGGCCTGGCTGAAAGCGCATTATCCGGCCCCCTTTATGGCCGCGGTACTGTCTTCGGATATGGATAATACCGACAAGGTAGTGGTGCTGATTGAGGAATGCCGCAACATGAAGATGGGCCTATGCGCACCGAATATCAATGTTTCCAATTTTCGTTTCACCGTCAACGACCGGGAACAAGTCGTCTACGGCCTTGGCGCGATTAAAGGTGTCGGCCAGTCAGCGATTGAAGACCTGCTCAACGAAAGGGAATTGCACGGTGCTTTCTCAGGACTTTACGATTTGTGTAAACGAATCGATTTAAGGAAAGTGAATCGCCGGGTATTGGAGGCATTGATTCGGGCGGGTGCCTTTGACGTTTTCGATGAAAACCGTGCGGCCCACTTTGCTGAACTGCCGACTGTGTTGAAAGTGGCCGAGCAGCACAGCAAAATGGCCTTGACCGGTCAGACGGATTTGTTCGGATTGGCCGTTGGTGCCGAAGATGATCCGCTTGAAACCGAGCAATATGCTACGGAAACCGAACCTTGGCCGGAAGATGAGCGATTGTCCGCAGAAAAGCAAACGCTGGGATTGTATCTGACCGGACATCCCATTGAGCGTTATGAAAAGGAGCTGGCAAATATCACTCACGGAAAAATAGCGGTACTGCAGGCTGATGTTGAGCGCTCAAAAAATAAAATGGAGGTCAGGGTCGCCGGACTGGTAGTGGAGATGCGGACCCGGCAAACCAAAAACGGTAAAACCATGGGTTTTGCCACGCTGGATGATCGCAGCGGCAGGCTCGAGGTGGCGGCCTTTGGCGATGTGTATGAAAATTATCGTGAGTTTTTGTCCAAGGATACTCTCCTGGTCGCTGAGGGTACCGCCAATATCGACGATTTTTCAAATATGCTGCGTCTGACCGCGGAAAAAATGTACAGTATCGAACAAGCCAGAGTCCAGTTCGCCCGCTGCATTCTGGTTGATTGGGATATCAGAAAAATAACCTTATCGGGTAAATCGTTGATGACGCAATTGCAGGCCATTCTGCAACCGTTTTGCGGCGGAAATTGCCCGGTTGTAATTCGCTATGTTTCCGGCGAAGCTGCTTCCACCGTACAATTGGGCGACCGCTGGAGAATTCATCCCTGTGACGAAATTCTTTACCGTTTGCGGCGCTTGTTCAGCGATGAGGCGGTAGCATATCAGTACCGTTAATAGGGGGGGGTAACGGTTTGTTAATTTTTGAACAATCAAGATAATGTGCCGGGTATGAGGATCATACCCGGCTAATGACAGGAAAACGCCGAATCTCAAGCTACTCTACTGTATCTTCGGTACGATCCGGTGACGGCGCCGTATCATTTTCAATTTCGGCATCGGCCCGTTGTTTGTTCGCTCCGCTGGTTGTTCTGCCGGAATTCTGGTTTCTGGGCCGTCTGCGGGTAGGTCCCCTTCTTGGATGATCTTTTGAGTTTGGTCGGGAAGATCTTTTTGACTTTGACTCGGAGCTGTCTTGCGCCTCAGGTTCCTGGTTTTGCTGCGGGTCTTTTGCCGGCGATGCCTGCTCGGCGGCTTTTTTACCCGGGCGGTTGATGTTTTTACCCTGACCTCTGGCGCTTCGTCCGGTAGAGCGACCGCCTTTTCCGCCACGGCGTGCAGCACCTCCGCGTTTAGTTTTGGCTTTCTCGTCTGAAGTTTCCTTTTTTTTCTTATCCTCTTCCTTTGTTTCAGCGCCGCTTTTCCCCACCAGTTTCTGCCAAAAGCGCTTAATCAGGCCGTCTGCCGTTTTTTTGTGCTGAATCGGCGCCGGCGATTCGGGCATAAACTCTTTTATTGCCGGTTGCTCAATTTTAGGCACGGTATGTTTGGCAAAATCAGGAAGCGGTATTTCCTCTTCCTTGATTTGCATATAACTGGATTTTTCATCGGCGCTCTCCACCGTTTTCAGCCGCTCGATATCGTAAGCCGGTGTTTCCAAATGTTTGCTGGGGAGTATGACAATGCCAACGTTCAGCCGGCTTTCAATCTGTTCGATGGAGGAACGTTTTTCGTTGAGCAGGAAGGTTGCGCATTCGATCGGCAGATGAGCGATCACTTTTTCGGTGCCTTTTTTCATCGCTTCCTCTTCGATGACGCGCAAGACTGCCAGGGCAACCGATTCCACATTTCTAATCGAACCTTGGCCTTTGCAGCGAGGGCAGGGTAGTTGTGTAGCATCGCCGAGTGACGGTTTTAAACGCTGCCGCGACATTTCCAGCAGGCCGAAGCGCGAGATGCGGCTGGTCTGTATACGGGCGCGATCAATTTTCAGCGCTTCGCGGATACGGTTTTCAACAGCCCGCTGATTACGGTTGGACATCATGTCGATGAAATCGATGACAAACAGGCCGCCAAGATCGCGTAGTCTTAATTGGCGGGCAATTTCGTCGGCTGCTTCCAGATTGGTATTGAGCGCTGTCTCTTCAATATCGCTGCCTTTGGTTGCCCGGGCGGAGTTGATATCGATCGAGGTCAGGGCTTCGGTATGGTCGATGACAATGGATCCGCCGGAAGGTAACGGAACTTCTCGTCCATAGGCCATTTCAATTTGCGATTCAATTTGATAACGGCTGAATAGCGGAACTTTGTCTTCGTATAATTTCGCTTTCGGCAAGAAGTGCGGCATCACCTGCTTCAGGAAATTCTGAACCAGTTTAAAGGAAGATTCGTTATCGATCAGGATTTCATCGATATTACCGCGCAAATGATCCCGCAAGGCGCGTATGATAACGTTGCTTTCCTGAAACACCAGAAAAGGCGCACTTTTTTCGCCGGAGGATCGTTCAATCGCCTCCCAAAGCTGCAGCAGGTAGTTCAAATCCCATTGTAATTCTTCGGTGCTTTTCCCGCAGCCGGCGGTACGTACGATAAGACCCATCGACTCCGGTATTTCCAGCGCCGCCATTGCTTCACGCAGTTCGTTGCGGGTATCGCCCTCGATACGCCGGGAAATTCCACCCGCTTTCGGGTTATTCGGCATTAATACCAGGTAGGTGCCGGCCAAGCTGATAAAAGTGGTTAAAGCCGCTCCTTTATTACCGCGTTCTTCTTTCTCAATTTGAACCAGGATTTCCTGGCCTTCCTTCAGCTGGTCTTTAATGGCCGCATGAGATTGCTGCTCCTGCTGTTTGGCTGCCGGTAAATCCTGGCGGTTGATTTCCTTAAAAGGTAAAAAACCGTGTCTTTCCGCGCCGTAATTGACAAAAGCCGCCTCGAGGCTGGGTTCGACCCGAGTGATGATGCCTTTATAAATATTAGATTTTTTCTGTTCTTTGGAAGGTAATTCAATGTCAAAATCATAAAGTTTCTGACCGTCTACCAAAGCAACACGCAGTTCTTCTTGCTGCGTGGCATTGATAAGCATTCTTTTCATTCAGTTTTCCTTAGTAATTGCCCTGCTCCTTTTTCAGAATTTAAAATATAGGCCCTGTTCAAATACATTTTCAGTAAGCGGTCGAAATCGGATAATATGCTCGCAAGCCCGTGCGCGGTACGATTCAAATTTTATCGTGCTGTCAATGATGCGAGGATTCTTACCTGAAAATTTGTTTAACTTATGAGCTGACTCGGTAGTTTTATTCTTTAGGTATTGCCGGTCAATTTTAACAACTTAGATGTTGACATGCGCGAGATGTCACCGGTGTTGTGCTCCCGAAAAGCCCATTCGGTCTGTGATATGAAAATTTCATATTCGGGAGCGCCGGGTTTGGTTTTGCAAATCTCACCGACGTAGGTAAAGCAGCAAAAATCAAAAAGGATCTAAGTTTATATAGTTTTTGTAATGGCCTAAATTAGATAATTCTTTCCTAAACAGGATCTGCACCGCTCATCTTGGGTTGAACGGTAAAACCCGGAATTCAATGTTATATTGCTAACGCCGACCTTTGTACGAACAGTCATTAATTCGCTGTTCAAAAAACTTTACATAGGTCCGGCAATTTATATTCAATTTATTAATTTGAACAGTGTAATATATCAATCTTATCGCGTTTCATCAATTCAGTTATAAATAAAGTTTGCCGAAAGCCGCTAACTCCGGAAACTAAATGCCCCCGGTGCATTGATTTAACTGACGTCGACGAGGAAAGGGCAAGGAATATGTTTTTAGTGATTAAATGATTTTTCAATTTGTTTGCCGTTTTGCGGAACCGGACGCTTGCCAAGGGAAAGTTGCGTTTTGCCGATCCAGGAAAAATTAAAAACTGCTATTATTAGCCGATGAGCAATGAACAACAAACGATTTCACCCAAAGTGCAATGGGTGGAAATAACCGAAGGCAATGAAGGACAACGGTTGGATAATTTTTTGCTGACCCACCTGAAAGGCGTACCGAAAAGCCGAATATACCGAATTGTGCGTAAAGGCGAAGTGAGGGTAAATAAAGGCAGAAAAGAGGCCAAATACCGATTACGGAAAGGTGACTTGGTGAGAATTCCGCCGCTCCGCGTTGCCGACAAAAGTGAGTGTGTTATTTTACCGCCGACTTTGCGATACAGTCTGGAACAAAATATATTATTTGAAGATGAAGCCTTTTTGGTGTTGAATAAACCGGCCGGTTTTGCAGTACATGGCGGCAGCGGCGTTAATTCTGGGGTAATCGAGGGTTTGCGTCAATTACGCCCGGAACAGAAATTTCTGGAACTGGTGCATCGTTTGGACAGAGATACTTCCGGTTGCCTGATAATTGCTAAAAAACGCAGCACTTTACGTTTTCTGCATGAACTATTTCGCGGTGACGGCATCAAAAAAACTTACTTGGCTTTGTTGGCGGGCAGATGGAACCGTAAGCAGCTGCTGGTCGATGTACCGTTACAAAAAAATGTCAGTAAGGGCGGTGAGCGAGTCGTGATCGTCAGTAAATCCGGCAAGCCCGCACAAACCCTGTTTGTCCGGAGACAAAACCTGCAGCATCTCACTTTGGTCGAAGCTTCGCCGAAAACAGGCCGGACCCATCAGATCAGGGTGCATGCGGCATGGATGGGACATCCGATTATCGGCGATCCGCGCTACGGTGACGATGCAATCAACAGGCGATACAAAACGAAAGGTTTCCAGCGCATGTTTTTACATGCGGCGAAGCTAGAATTCAAACATCCGCTCTCGGGCTTATCGGTATCGATAGAAGCGCCTATGCCGCCGGAAATGCAACAATTGTTACGTCATGAAAAATAATTTTGATTTGCTGGTCTTTGATTGGGACGGTACGTTAATAGATTCGATCGGTTGGATTGTGTATTGCATTCAAAACGCCGCACGAAACTGTCGGCTTGATGTGCCGACGGAGCAGGCCGCCAGGGATGTCATCGGGTTAAGTTTGAACAACGCCATGCAGCAATTGTTTCCGGATATCGACCAACGGACCCGGGAACGGTTTGTTGCCTGTTACAGCGAGAGCTTTTTTTCCCGGAAAACCGATCGTGACGATTTATTTGACGGGATTTATGATATGTTGGTCCAACTGCAGGATGCGGGTTATCAATTGGCGGTAGCAACCGGAAAGACCCGCAAGGGGCTGGATAAAGCTTTGCAGGCTACCGGCACCGGTGAATTGTTTACGATAACCCGTTGCGCTGACGAAACGGCTTCAAAGCCGGAACCGGTGATGCTGCAGGAAATTACCCGGCAATTGAAAATACCCGGAGAACGCGCATTGATGATTGGCGATTCGGCACATGACATGCAAATGGCTGCCAATGCCGGTATTCCGTCGGTTGCCGTGAGTTGCGGCGCACATACGCCGGAAATTTTAAAGCGTTATAATCCGTTATATTGTCTGAAACAAACAACGGAAATATTAGGTCTTTTGTAAAAGCATACTTGAAAGAGGAAAAGATGTCAGAAATTCAAAAGGAAATCCATGCTTCGCCGGAACAACCGGCCGGTAAGGACGGCTGGGAGCGGGAAATTATCGAGAAATTAGCTTTAGCTGCGGTGACTGAGCAGCAAAAAGCAAGGCGATGGGGTATATTTTTTAAAAGTTTAATGTTTATTTACCTGGTTGCCTTGTTGGGGATAGCGGTATATCCGCGTTTCGAGACGGATCTAGGAGACTCCGGAGACAAACACACCGCGGTGGTTAATATTGTCGGCATGATTGCCGAAGGCGAAGAATCCACTGCCGAAAACATTATCAAAGGGATCCGCGATGCAGTCAAAAATAAAGGCACCAAAGGTGTTGTACTGCATATGAATTCCCAAGGGGGCAGTCCGGTGCAGTCCGCGTATGTTTACGAGGAGATCAGGCGAATCAAACAAAAAAATCCCGAGATGCCTATTTATGCCGTTGTTTCCGATATGTGCGCTTCCGGCTGTTATTATATCGCCTCTGCAGCGGATAAGGTGTTCGTCAACCAGGCGAGTATCGTCGGTTCAATCGGCGTGATTATGAATGGTTTCGGTTTTGTCGATACATTGCACAAATTCGGTATCGAGCGGCGTTTATTGATAGCCGGTTCGCATAAAGCCATGCTTGACCCGTTTTCACCGGTTAATGAAGCGGAAAACCGCCATATGCAAACGCTGTTGGACGAAGTACACCAGCAGTTTATCGATGCGGTGCGGCAAGGACGCGGTGAGCGGCTCAAGGAAACCCCGGATATGTTTTCCGGACTGGTGTGGACCGGCGAGCAAGGCGTCAAGCTTGGCTTGGCGGATGGCTTCGGCAGTGACGATTATGTCGCCAGGGAAGTTATCGGACAAAAAAAACTGGTCAATTTTACGCCGCATGAACGTTTGATCGACCAGTTGGCCGGTAAATTGGGTGCTTCGTTTGGCCAGGCAATCGGCAGTTTTGTGCAAGGCTGGTCCTGGCGTTAACCGGTTCAGCCTAAATTCATTTTACGTGTTATATGCTCTAAATTAATTTTTTTCTCCGGGCGAGTTACCGTGAAACAGACTTTGCTTTTGCTCCTTGTTGTGTTGACGAATGTGTGCATGGCTGATGGCTATCTGCAGCTGGCACAGATCAGTATTGATGAGGCGGCAAGAAAAGTAATGCAACGCGACAAACAACGGGTTTTGGGAGCAAAGACCGAGCAAATTGACGGTAGAAAAGTCTACGTCATTAAATCCCTATCACCGGACGGGCGCATTCAGCACCACCGGTTTGATGCCCAGACAGGTAACAGGCTGGGTAAACCGCGAAGAAAATAGTATGCGGATTTTAATTGTCGAAGATGAGGCGTTGCTTTGTGAGCAAATCCAGCAGTTTTTTGCTGCGCGGGGGTTCGCCGTGGATATTGCACAGACCGGAGCGGACGGCTTGTATATGGGCCGGGAATACCCGATCGATGCTGCAGTCATTGATGTCGGCCTGCCGGATTTTTCCGGCATTGAGTTGATTAAAAAATTGCGGCAGGAAAAAATTAATTTCCCCATCCTGATTTTGACCGCAAGAAGCCGCTGGCAGGAAAAAGTGCAGGGATTGGAGGCCGGAGCCGATGACTATCTGGTCAAGCCGTTTCATTACGAGGAATTAGCGGCGCGCTTGAATGCCCTGATCAGGCGTTCCAGCGGCAATGCGCATCCGGTTTTAAAACACGGCAATATCGAATTGGATACGGTAGCACAGGAAATCGTTGTCGACGGTAAAAAACTGGAGGTGACCGCCTATGAATACAAAGTTCTGGAATATTTAATGTTCCACAAGGGTGAAGTGGTTTCTAAATCGGCTTTGACTGAACATATTTATGATGAAGATTTTGATCGCGACAGTAATGTGATAGAAGTATTTATCGGACGCTTGCGCAAGAAACTGGATCCCGATGGTCGGCTAAAACCGATAGAAACGTTGCGCGGACGCGGCTACCGGATTTCCTCTCGTTAAGTTACGCAAGGCGAGTTCTCGAAACCGTCAAACGCATCTTGTAATCGACATAAGATTTTGCAAACCAAATCGCTTAGTTTCAGAATACTGCTAGCAAGCGGCCTGGTGCTGGCCGCGTTTTTCGCACTGGCGGCGGTCGTGTTGGAAAAAGGCTTTCAGGAAAGTGCTGAAAGGTCGCTGAAAGAAAAACTTCAAGTTCAAATCTACTCGCTGCTCTCCGCAGCGGAGCTCAACCGTGCCGGTACCTTAAACATGCCGGCAGGTCTTCACGAACCGCGGTATGCCAGTCCCGGCTCAGGATTATATGCCGCCATTCGCAAAGCGGATCGGAAATTAGTCTGGCGATCCCCTTCCGCAGTCGGTATCGAATTGCCGGTATCGAACGCGGTCAAACCCGGCACGTTTGAATTTTTACTGGATGACTCAGATAGGTATCTGCTGCATTATGCCGTCATTTGGGAAAACGATATCGATGACGAACGGCAATACGTTTTTACTGTCGCGGAAGACGCGCAAATTGTTTCCAGCCAAGTGGCCGGCTTCAAAAAAACCTTAAGAGCCTGGCTTTTGGCGATCGGATTGGCCTCTCTTTTCATCCAGTTTTGGGTGCTGCGCTGGAGTCTGAGGCCGCTACGCGTGATCGGCAGGGATTTAACAGCGATCGAACAAGGCAAACAAACCCGATTGGAAGGTGAATATTGCTCGGAACTGGCAGGCTTGGCCGGAAATCTCAATGCCTTGATCAGTAGCGAACGGGCGCATTCGGAGCGCTACCGCAATACCTTGGCGGATTTGGCGCACAGCTTGAAAACACCGTTGGCCATCTTACGCGGATGTTGTAAATCCGATGGTATTCCGGCGGAAGTCGATCAAAATCTGCAAACTCAGATTTCGCGCATGGATGAAATTGTCGAATACCAGTTAAAACGTGCCGCGGCTCAAGGAAAAAAGCAATTGACCGGCGCGGTCGATTTAGCGAATATTATCGACAGAACCGTCGCTTCGTTGGATAAAGTGTATTCCGACAAATCCGTTACCATTGAGGTCAACACCGCTAAACCGTATCTGGTTTATTATGAGGAAGGGGATTTATATGAAGTGGCTGGTAATTTAATCGATAATGCTTATAAATGGTGCCGGCGGCGCATACATATTGCGATCCTTGAACTGAAGGACGGTGGCTATTCGTTCTGTTTGCAGGTGGAAGATGACGGTCCGGGCATTCCCGCGGCCAAGGTAAATGAGATTCTAAAGCGCGGTGTCAGAGCGGACGAAAACATGCAGGGGCATGGCATCGGCATGGCGGTGGTCAATGATGTGGTCCGTTTGTCCGGCGGTCAGCTAAGCGGGGAAAAAAGTGCCATGCTGGGCGGCATGAAATGGATAGTCCGATTGCCGTGAACATAACGATAAACTGTACCGTTTTGTTGCCGGTGCATGATCGCCGCCTGCTGCCGAGGGCCACAAAATTCCGGCGGAATCCGGTGGCTAAACCGGTCTATTGCGCTTACAATAAAAGTGTTTTTTGAAAACCACAGACAATCCCATGCATACATTGCCAACCAAACTTTATCGTGCCGAGCAAGTCAGGGAATTAGACCGCATTGCAATCGAAGAGCGGGGTATACCCGGCTCGCAACTGATGGTAATGGCCGGGCAGGCCGCTTTTCAATATATACGCGAATACTACCCGCACATTAAATCTTTGGCGGTTTTTTGCGGTGCCGGTAATAATGCCGGCGACGGTTATATCGTCGCCCGGCTCGCATTGCAGGCATCTATGAGGGTGCAAGTGTATGCCGTTGCCTCGCCGGAAACGCTACGCGGTGACGCGTTAACGGCTTATCGGCAATACGCCGATAAAGGCGGCAGCACGGAAATGTATCAGCAAGGAGTGGATTCTGACAGAGGCCTGATCGTGGATGCGTTGCTGGGTACCGGGCTGAATAAAGAAGTCGGCGGGTTGTACGCTGCAGCGGTGGCAGCCATTAACCGCAGCCGGGCGCCAGTGATCTCCTTGGATATTCCCTCGGGCTTAAATGCCGATACCGGTAAGGTTTTTGGCAGTGCGGTGCATGCCGATGCAACGGTCAGCTTTATCGGCTTGAAACAGGGTTTGTTTACCGGCGATGCGGCGGAGTATTGCGGGCGTATCGCTTTCGCTTCCCTCGGTGTGCCTGACGATATCTACCGGCAAGTCAATCATGCAGCACTGCGTATTACCCGGCCGTCCATGCTGCGCCGCAACCGTTGCGCGCATAAGGGAAATTATGGCCATGTCCTGGTAATCGGCGGCGAAAAAGGGTTTTCCGGAGCGGCGCGCATGTCCGCGGAGGCAGCTGCCCGTGTCGGCGCCGGTCTGGTCAGTGTCGCGACACGGTCAGAACATGCCGGGCTGCTCAGTGTCAGCAGGCCGGAAATAATGAGCCACGGAGTGGAACATGCCGAGCAGTTGCAGCCGCTGTTGCACAGAGCCACCGTTATTGTCGTAGGTCCGGGGTTGGGACAAAGCAACTGGGCTCGGGATTTGCTGCATGCCGCAATCGCCGCGCAAAAGCCGATGGTGATTGATGCGGATGGCTTGAATCTACTGGCCAAAAGCCCGCAATCTTATAGCCATTGGGTGTTGACACCGCATCCCGGAGAAGCGGGCCGGTTACTTTCTTGTTCCACGGCGGAAATACAGCGGGACCGGTTTCATGCGGTAACGCAACTGCAAACAAAATATCATGGAATCTGTGTATTAAAAGGCTCGGGTACGCTGATTGACGATAGTTTCGACATTTCAGTTTCAACCATGGGCAATGCCGGCATGGCCTCCGGCGGCTTCGGCGATATTTTGTCCGGTGCCATCGCCGGTTTGATCGCGCAGGGCCTGACGCTTAGCGAAGCGAGCAAAATGGCGGTATATCTGCATGGCGAAGCCGCCGATATTGCCGTCACCGATGGCCAACGGGGGATGTTGGCAACTGATTTACTGCCGCATCTGAGAAGGTTAGTAAACCGTTCATGACATTCGAGTTGAATTCAACGGCGGAAACGGAAGCGCTCGGTGCAAAATTGTATCGCTGCCTGCCCGAAAAGTGCCTGGTGTTTCTGATCGGCAATTTAGGCGCCGGAAAAACTACGTTAGTGCGTGGTTTTCTGCGGGCTGCCGGGCATCACGGTACGGTAAAGAGTCCCACTTATACCGTGGTTGAAGAATATCGGCTTAATGGCCGCCAATTTTATCATTTTGATCTGTACCGGTTGGCAGACCCGGAAGAGTTGGAATGGATCGGCATCAGGGATTACTTTACCCTGCAGGCGGTTTGTATTGTCGAATGGCCGGATAAGGGGAAAGGCTTTCTGCCCGAACCCGATCTGCGCATTGAGCTGGCGATACACGGCGAGAGGCGGCTTGTGCACATCAATAAAGCGCCACATAGCAAAATTAAAATAAATTTAAGATAGAAAAACAACGACATATTGCTATAATTTAACTAAATACTTTATTTAAAGGGCTTTAGTTATGCGTCAATATTCACTATATCTTAGCCTTGTCGTTGTATCGTTTTTCACTACCCCGGTTGTAGCCGGTAAGAATCTGATCGACTCCTGGCGCTATTGGACCGCGCCGGATCATACCCGTCTGGTGTTCGATGTGGCCTCTTCGCCGGAGCATGAAATATTCATGCTGGAAAATCCGCATCGCCTGGTGATCGATTTTGAAAATACCGGCTTAGAACGGCCTTTACTGCAGCCGCCGAAAAAACATCCGCTTTTTTCGCGCGTTCGCAGTTCCGCCAGAGGCAAGCAAAATTTGCGCGTTGTGATCGATTTAAAAAAAGCGGTGGATCCGAAAAGTTTTGCACTAAAACCGAACGACATTTACGGGCACCGCCTGGTTGTTGATCTGATCGAAAAACGGCAGACAGCGGCCAGGCAAAGTAAAACCAAAGTAACCCGCAAAGCGGTTGTCCCTGACGTCAAGCAATTCGTCGTTGCGATAGACGCCGGACATGGCGGGGAGGATCCGGGGGCACATGGGCCGCGCGGAACCCAGGAAAAAACGGTGGTATTATCGATTGCCAAAAAATTGCATGAGTTAATCCGCAAACAACCGGGCATGAAACCGGTTTTAGTGCGTAAAGGCGATTATTACATCGGGCTGCGTAAAAGAATGCAAATCGCCCGGGATGAGAGGGCGGATTTGTTTGTTTCAATTCATGCCGATGCCTTTAAAAGTTCCAGCGTCAGCGGAGCATCGGTGTATACGCTGTCTCGCCGCGGTGCGTCCAGTGAGGCTGCGCGTTGGCTGGCCGATCATGAAAATGCCGCGGATTTGGTCGGCGGTGTCAGCTTGGACGATAAAGATGATATCCTGGCTTCGGTACTACTCGATCTGTCGCAGACCGCGACCCAGGATGCCAGCCGGGAACTGGGGGATCATGTGCTGAGAAATTTCAAGGGGATCGGTAAAGTACACAAAAGTACCGTACAAAAAGCCGGTTTTATGGTATTGAAATCACCGGATATTCCGTCGATCCTGGTGGAGACCGCTTATATTTCAAATCCGACTGAAGAGCAAAAATTGCGCAGCAGCCGGCACCAGGAAAGAATAGCCAGCGCCATTTTTTACGGCATATTGGGCTATTATCAGCGGCACGCGCCGGCAGTTACCCGCGTGGCGGAAATCAAGCATGTGATCACCCGCGGCGATACCTTGTCGGGAATTGCATCACAATACGGGGTCAGCATGAGAAAAATACAGGCAGTCAACGGCATGCCTGACCAGGAGGTGCGCATCGGCGAGGTTTTATCAATACCTCGCAGTTGAAATGCGAATAAATACCAACACGTGTAAAAAAATAAAGGATTATTGATGATTATTCCCTCATTCAATTCCCGGAGGGCTTTGGGCGGGGGATTTAACGTTTTGCTCTCACCGCACTGCCGGTGCTGCAGCTTTGCTTGCGTAGTGCACGCAAATATAAAGGAAAAACTGCGCTCCGAAGATAAGATTGGCCATCAGTAAATGAATCGGCTGCGCCGCTGCAGGCATGCCCAGCCGGTCCATTGTTATCCCGGCCAGGATCGCTGTGACGATCAGGCCGGCCAGCGCCAAAACCGAGCGAAATAGTAGCCGGTCCCGCGGGGCGGACTGATAGATATTCCAGGCCAGCCACAGATTGGTAAACAGGATGACCGCCGAGAAGGATCGGTGTACATAAAAAATGATCGGAAAATCGTCGCGCCAATATTGCCGGTCGATGTAACTGTGTTGGTTGGCGATTATATCAACCGCTTCCCGGACCTGGGTGCCCATCGCCACCTGCACCAAGGTCAGGCCCATCGCAACAATCAAAACCGTGGTAAAATTCTCCGCCAACCCCGAACTGTCGATGCGCCTGAGAAAATCTTTTTGCGACCGGGCGATGGCATAAATCAATAGCGCCACAATAGCTAAAGCCAGCAACATATGTAGGGTAATCATGTAGGGATGCAGGTTGCTGGCGACCACCTGCGAGCCGAGCCAGCCCTGAAAAGCCACCATGAAAAAAACGGTCAGCGCTAAATAAAAGACCGCTTTATCCGATTTAAGATAGGCTCTGGAAAACCAGACGGTCAGCACGATCAATATACCGGTGGTGACGCCGATCAGGCGGTTAACGTATTCGGTCCAGGTCTTGACCGGGTTGAACCGGGTATCGGCGTAACCGCGTTGCGCGTAAATTTCATGATAATTTTCCGGCAATTGCGCCTCGTTGGTGGGCGGGACCCACTGCCCGAAACAGGTCGGCCAGTCCGGACAGCCCATGCCGGCGCCGGACGCGCGTACAATGCCGCCCACTAGAATCACAAAATAAACGGCAAAAATGGTCATCGTTCCCAACCGCCGGAAACGCAGAGTGGTATTCGTGTCGATCATGCGTATTAGAGTAGGTTCGCTAAAGCAGTTAATATGATAATTCGGTCACCGAAAGCCTCTCATGGTTCCGGTTTTCCAGTGCCAGGTCTTCCGATGCGGCATGGGCTATCGGCAACACCACGAGCATGACGATTTTCCCGGCCCGCTGACAGGCGGTGATAACCGTGCCGATAGGTTGCGGCTGACTTTCGCTTATATCAACAACGGCGGTGCCCGGTTGCGGCAGCAGTGCCGCGTTGCTTAAGGCCAAATACATGTGTCGTTTTGCTTTGCCCAAATAATGAGTGCGAGCCACGATTTCCTGACCGGTATAACAGCCTTTGTTAAAACTGATGCCGTGCAACAGGTCCAAATTAATCATCTGCGGCGTGAATTGTTCCGAAGTTGCGCAATTCAGCCAAGGAATACCTGCCAGCATATCCCAATATTGCCAGTCCGCCGCATTGCCGATTGAAGCAGCGGCATTTTCAATTAACCCGGCTTGAAAATCAGTCGCCGACGCTGCCAGTACGATGCACAGAAACCGGCGCCTTGCTTCCGACAGATTAATGCAAAGCCCTTGTTGACCGTGGCTGACGGCGAATTGCCGGTCCGGCAGATCGATGCCGGCAGGGACCGAATCTGGACAAAGAAAACCGAACAACTTGTAATCCTGCTGTGTGTCGTGTAATTGCACATCGGAACGCAAGATGTAAAGCTGCAACCGTTTTATAACCTTGGGCTGCAAATCCGATGCGATAACCAGCAGAAAGGTCTCCTGCTGCTTTACGATGAAAAAAGTGCACACGGTGCGTCCTTGAGGGGTGCAGAATGCCCCGAAACTGCCCGCTGCATCGGTGACTTGTTTGATATTGCAGGTGCTCTGTCCCTGCAGAAATTGTGCGGCATCGGTACCGCTTACCGCCAATACCGATAAATTCGGCACCGGATAAATCATCTTGCCGGGGCAGTTTTCTTGCGTAGAAACATTATTGTCGGCGGAGTCGGTATGACTGTTCCGTTGTTGATTCATGACTTTGGCAAACTCATTAGTAATTGACCGCGATGCGTCACACATCACATCTCGCTATTGCATTTCCCATTATTGTCGGATCGGGATAGGATGCGAAAATATACAAAACTGGTAGTGATGTGCAAAAATGGCAATTATACCGTTATTTTTTAAACTCGATATCTAAAGAGTCCGCTGTTGCTGCAAAATTATCCAACCCGGCTGCAAATTTCACCGGGGCCTTCCCGGCTGTGCCGGAATTATCTGATTTCGATACACGCGCTTGCGTTGGTTGCCGCTGTCAATAATGATTTGCCGGTTGCTTATCAAGCACTGCTGATTGCCGCGGTCTATTTGAACTTTGGATTCAATTGGAAGCGATACATTCAGGCGCCGCCGGTCTATACGCTGAGATATAGCGAAAACTATGCCTGGCAACTCGCCGAAGGTAATGGCGAGTTTTCTTCCGTCACGTTGTGCGGATCGACGGTTTCGTCGGCTTTGCTCAGCATTGTACATATGCAACAGCCGGACGGAAAAAAACAGGCCTTGTTGATATTTAGGGATTCGCTACCCCCTGACCAATACCGGCAGTTGCGAATGGAACTGAAAATATCGACGATTGACTGAAGGGGGATCTTTTGCGGCAATGAAAGTCATATCGGCAGTTGGCAGTTGGCAGTTGGCAGCCGTGCTAGGTACGTACTGCGTACTTTTCTCGGCTGTTCAATGGTCGTATAGCTCTAAATTAGTGCGGTGCAGTACTTATTCCAATCCTCTTGTTTTTTCGCTCCGATTGTGGAGAAGATAAGGTGTTTTGCATTCACATCAATCGAATGCTAAATGAAAGGAGATTGTTACACCCAAACCTTATCAAGCAATGCCCGCAAATTAGCGGTTTTGCAATTGTTTTTTCAGAAATAAGCGATCATCAAGTATAATGCCCCGCAAATTTAAGTCAGGAATCTAGCAATCGTCTTCAATCAGCAATGGCTGATTTACCTTGCCTGAGAAAGATATGCTGTCGATTAACTAAATCACCATGCAACACCAGGGCAATGATTGATAATTCAAACCGAACAATTTTATTCAATATATTTCAGATACATTATTTAAGAGAACTCTATGGCCCTTTATTGCGGAATCGTCGGACTGCCGAATGTCGGCAAATCGACCCTGTTTAACGCCCTAACCAAAGCAACCATTGCAGCGGAGAACTACCCATTTTGCACTATCGATCCCAATGTCGGCGTGGTGCCGGTACCGGACCACCGTCTCGAAAAATTGGCTGAAATAGTCAAGCCGGAACGGGTGTTGCCGACCACAATAGAATTTGTCGATATCGCCGGGTTGGTTGCCGGCGCGTCGAACGGCGAGGGATTGGGCAACAAGTTCCTGGCTAATATTCGTGAAACCGATGCGATTGCGCACGTTGTACGCTGTTTCGAAGATGAGAACGTCGTCCACGTCGCCGGCAAAATAGACCCGGTCTCCGATATCGAAGTCATCAATACCGAACTGGCTCTGGCTGATATGGCGACTGTTGACAAGGCGTTGCAGCGTGCTGCCAAAGCGTCCAAATCCGGCAACAAGGAAGAGCAGGTGAGGAAGCAGCTGTTTGAAAAAATAGCCGAGCATCTGGATGCAGGGGAGCCGGTACGCTCCATGCATCTGAGCGATGACCAGCGGCTGATGGTCAGGGATCTGCATTTGTTGACGGCTAAGCCAACGATGTACATTGCCAATGTGCAGGAAGATGGCTTTGAAAATAATCCGATGCTGGACCAGGTGCGGGCGCTTGCGGAAAAAGAGGAAGCGGTGGTGGTGCCGATCTGTGCGGCCATCGAAGCCGAAATCGTGCAGTTGGATGAAGAAGAAAAGAAAGAATTTCTCGACGATCTTGGACTGGAGGAACCCGGACTGAACCGCGTCGTGCGCGCCGGTTACAAGTTATTGAATTTATCCACCTACTTCACTGCCGGCGTCAAGGAAGTCAGAGCCTGGACAATTCCGCTAGGCGCGTCTGCCCCGCAGGCGGCCGGAGTCATTCATACCGATTTCGAAAAAGGCTTTATCCGAGCCGAAATTATTTCCTATGACGACTTCATTACCTACAAAGGCGAGCAGGGGGCAAAAGACGCCGGGAAATGGCGGTTGGAAGGCAAGGATTATATTGTTCAGGACGGCGATGTTATTCATTTCCGCTTCAATGTTTGACAATTAGCTGCTCGCTAATTATAATTCTCGCTCTTTCTTCAAGGCTAATCTGCATGGCGATGTAGCTCAGTCCGGTTAGAGCGCAGGATTCATAACCCTGAGGTCGGTGGTTCGATCCCACCCATCGCCACCATTAAAAACAAAATCTTAGCGACTTTTTAGTTTTGTCACATTATCGGCTGCTACCGATTTTGCAACGATTCCGTTAACATTGTTTGCAAAGTTACTGAGATGGTCCGGTGCTAGGTGGGCATACTTTAGTACCATGTCGTAACTGGACCAGCCGCCAAGCTCTTTTAACACTTGCAACGGTGTTCCGTTCTGGACGTGCCAGCTTGCCCAAGTATGGCGTAAATCGTGCCAGCGGAAATTTTTAATTCCGGCTCGCTTTAACGCCTCGCGCCACCATTTCGTTCCAGCCTTTGCAATCGGTTTTCCTTTATAGGTAAATACCCGGATAGGATGTTTACCTAATTGCTGTATCAAAACGTCAACGGCATCCTGATTTAGCGGGACCCTAATCATCTTATCGCCTTTAGCTTGGTCGGCATGTATCCAGGCAATCTTTTGTTGCATGTTAATTTGCGACCATTCCAAGCCGGTAACATTGGCTTCCCTAAGTCCAGTGGCCAATGTGAAAAATGCCATTGCTTTTGTATGTTCCGGCAATTCATCCATCAGCCTGTCCGCTTCGTCGCTGGTAAGCCAACGTATGCGGGTTTTGCCTTCCTTAAAACGTCGGATATACGGGACAGTGTCAATCCACTTCCATTCCTTATGGGCCTTATTGAGGATGGAGCGGATTAGCTCAGTGGTGCGGTTGACCCGAGTTTTCCCGGCGACTTCCAGTTTTGCCTTGATGATATCTTCAATTTTGTCGGTGTTGATTTCATCCAAGTAAACGTCATCAAGATGTTTGCGCAACCATTTCAAGTGGCATTTGTCGGTGTCGATGGATTTCTTTTCGGATTCTGTAATCCACCTGACAACGGCGTCTTGCCACAGATAACGTTGCCGGTTGCCAAGCTTGAGCACGTCATGTGCTTCGGCTTTTACTTTGTCGGCTATTTCCTGGGCTTTTTCTTTGTCGTCGGTTCCAGTAGATCGGTATATTGTTTTTCCCTTGACGGTGAATTTGTAATGCCAATTGGGACTACCTTTTCTTTTAAAGAGCATGTGCTTTCTCCTTTTTTGTTTGCACTTACATCCTGCCGGTTACAAGTGTACTGCTCGCGCAACCAATCAATCAAATCTGTGTCGATAAACACCCAGCATTTTCCGGGCTTTGCTGCCGGAATTTCGCCGGCGACTGCTTTTGCCTTGACCGTGCTTGGGTGCAATTTCACCAGCGCTGAGGCCTCTTTTAGATCGAGTGTTCGCATTATGTTTATCCCGCTTTCTTTTTTTATTTCGGATCAATCACATAGTTAACCCAATACTGTAAAACTCGCCGGACATAGTTTGTTGTCTCATTCGCGTTATCGCCGGTAACCTGATGAAGTTGACTGATAATTTCGTGGTATCCGCGTGCGTTATTCGCGATGCGCTGAGCTTCTAGAATGTTGCCTATGCCGGCGTTATAGCTGGCGAGCGCGAGGCAGTAGCGGTCGGCGTCGGGGCGCGGGACGGACCAATCATCGTAGAGCGTGCGCATGTAGTAGGCGCATGCCGGGATGGCGTATTCGGTGTCAAATGGCGATGCGCTGGAGGGGAGTTTCATTTGTTTTTTGATGTCCTCCCAGGTTTTTGGCATGAATTGCGCTATGCCCATGGCGTTGGCCGGTGATATGGCGTTTGGATTGAGCGATGACTCCGCCATTAGCTGCGCTTTAAGGAGCCGCCAGTCGGTACCTGGCAAATATTCCTCTGTTGATTGTTTGATGATTTCGTCGTATTGGGTGGTCATGCGGCTTCCAAGTCTTTTTTGATGTCAATTTCTAACATGAGTGTTTTTCTGGTTTTGGTTACTTTCTACGAAACGGG
>JBNLCC010000011.1:0-17384 GCA_050303615.1 Methylococcaceae bacterium
TCCCTGTTGCCAATAACCGGAAAAGTTGTTGGCGCCTTTGACCGATAATTCGCCTGTTTCCTGATTGACTTTTAACTCCGCGTTACAGGCCGGGTATCCGATCGGAATAGCTTGCTGCATGTTCAGGCGCGATCTTTCCACCGGCCAATAACAGCAGACATTGGTTTCAGTTGGACCATAGAGATTATATAAGTCGACTTCGGGCAGCAGTCGGCAAAGTTTGCTTAACTGCGCGACGGGAAACACCTCGCCGGCAAACAGAAGGCGTCGCAAGTCGGGCAGCGGCGTGGTTTGCAATGCGCCTTTCAGTGTAATAAAACTCAATAGCGAGGGAACGGTATACCAGGCGGTAATTTTATGGTCTTGCAGCCAAGCGGTCAGACGGCTGGGAGACAGGGTCAGACGGGCCGTGATAAAATGCACTTCGGCGCCGCAGCTCAACGTAGTAAATAAGTCAAACACGGAAAGATCGAAGTGAAACGGTGCGAGACTGGCGATGCGGTCTGCTGCGTTGATCCGGAAAGTATTAGCGGCCCATTGGCTGAAGTTGTGCATAGCCCGATGACTTAAGGCAACACCTTTCGGATTGCCGGTTGAACCGGAAGTATAAAGGATTGCGGCCAATGCTTCGGACGGCACGCTTACGCCGGGCAGAGTAACTTCGCAATGTTGCAGAAGCCGGGTTATGTCCTGCCATTGGTCTGGATTTTTCACCCACTTCGGGCAGTTTCCCGAGCCGATGATACATTGCACATCGGCATCTTCACTGATGAAGCGTAAGCGGTGGTCCGGGTTTTTGATATCCAGCGGGATATAGCATGCGCCGGAGAAACTGATGCCGTAAATGGCAAGTGCCGCATCGATGCCTCTTTCCAACGCTACGGCGACACGTTGCGGTGGGCAAGGCTGTTGCAATAGAAAGGCGGTTATTTTTTCGGCGTACTGTTTAACTTGTGCATAACTCAATCGGCGCTGATCCTGAATCAACGCGTATTGGTCCGGGGCGGTCAGGCATTGGGTTAGAAAGCCGGAAAAGATGTTCATAGCCGATCAGCATTCGCCCAGCAGTTCGGCAAGCATCAGTTCATGCAATTGATCCACCCAATGCGCTTTGATCAACGGTTCAATGAAATTATAGGTAAACGTCAGCCTGTTTTGATACTTGCAGCTCAACAGGCCCAGGGCGGGAGGACTAGTTACTTGGCAAAGATGAAACAGGCCGCTGATGGGGGCACCGAAAAATCGCATCCCGGACAGATCGGATGTGCCGATATCCGAAAACCAGAAGGAAGCGCGCTCGCTATCGGTATGGTAAGCGCGGCGCAGAGTCGTACCGTATTTTTCCAGCGACAGCCGGCTGCCGGCCCACATCAGGGGCAGAAACGCATAGTCCAATTGTTGGCGCATAACATCGCTGTATTGTTGTTTCAAATATGTGAAAAGCTGTTCCCTATTCTGTACTGTTTGCCGTGGTGCCTGGGCAAACAGGGCGCAAACGTGGTTGCCCAGCAACGGCGCCAGGGCTTTCTGCTTGCGCAAATTGAAGGCGTAGGGAACGCAATAGGCTTCGCCGGCACTGTCCTGATTGATTTTCTGTAGGGCTCGCATCAGACAGCCGATATAGTATAGGCTGGTCGCGGTCAGGCCGAGATGACGGCGGCTTTGTCCGGCGATGGCAGCGGTTTGCTGTTCAGTCAAACGGCGAATCGCATAATTCAGATGTTGCGGCTTTTGCAGCGCCGGCGCCGGCACAATGCTGCGCAGTTGATCGATTTGCAGGATGTAACGCCGGGCCTTGATAAATAAACCGACTTTTTGCCACAAGCTGAATTTTTTCAAAACCGCATTCACTAATGGTTCGGTGCTGGGGGTATCGAATAGCTTTCTGCGTTCGGCATCATCGGTACATAAATACTTTAGAATTAAATCAACTCCCCGTGCATCGCATAACGGATGGATCCAGCGCAGCAGCAAGATATGCCGTGTCCGGCCGGATAACAGGTGGAACTCGAGCGGGGCAATTGTTTCCCTGGACTCACGGTGATTGATGATTGCCGAGATACAGCGATGCAGAAACGCTTTTTCATCCTCTTGTGAGGGGCAGGGCTGTTGAAAAAAAAACTGCTTCGGAATTTCTCTGCGGCACCAGTAAAAAAACCTGCCGTATTGCTGCAGGCTGGCGCGCACGACCGGAAAACGTTGACAGAATTCTGTTAAACGGGCCTTCAGTTGTTCGGTATCGGGCGGTTGATCCAACTCCAAGGCAAAGGCGCATAGGCTGCCCGGCATCGCTTCGTTGCGGATTTGTTGGTCGATGGCCAGCGTAAAACTGTCAGCGGGGTTTAAGGGCTGGAGAATGTCCGGTTTATGCATTTTTGTGCTGTAAAATCCACCGTTCAAGTGCATTGATCGATTGCACATTATCCGCATCTATTTCGATGTCCGGTAAAATCACATCAAATTCCTTTTCGACGAACATAATCAGACGCATGATACCCATGCTGTCGAGACCGGCTTCCAGCAGGTCTTCATCGTCACTAAACTGATCGGGGTCAGGGACAAAAATCAATTCATCAAAAATGAATGCGCGTAATTTATTTTTCATGCGTTGTTAAAGCGAGATCGGAAATGGCAGATGCAAATAGGCATTATAGCCGGCGTATCCTGCGAGACACAGAAAGATTAAACCGCTGATGCGATGCAGCAAGGATAGCGGAAATTTTTGTATGATGGTCCGCCCTGCAAGCACGCCTAATAGCGATGTGCTTGCCAAGGCCAAGGTGGCACCCAGCCATACGGCGGCAGGCAATGCGGTACTGCTCAATGCCACTACGGCTAGCTGGGTTTTATCGCCGAATTCAGCGACGGTAATTAGCATCAAGGTCGTAAAAAAAATGCCGTGCCCGCTTTTCTCTTTGATTTGTTCGTCGCCGTCTTCGTCGGTAACGAACAGGGCATGGATGCCAAACACGGTAAACAGCAAGGCGACGGTACCGGCCACGATATATTTCGGCAGCCAGTCGGCGATTGCCGCACCGAATACCACAGCCAGGGAGTTTAACAAGGCAAACGCGCTGACGGCCCCCCATATCACCGGCCATGCACGGTGACGAGCGGCCAGGGTCATGCACACCAATTGGCTTTTGTCACCGATTTCCGCGGCAACGATTAGTAGGAAAGCGGTTGTTGTCGCTGCGGACCATTGCTCGAAATTTCCGATAAAAAGTTGTTTGGCAAACGATGTGAAAAGGGCTAAATACGGATCCAGATATTCCATGTGGTTAAGTATCACTGGCTAGTTAAATGAAAAAAGGTCGGAACTATTGTAGACAAAGGGGTTTCGCGCCTAATTGAAAGGGATACCGGTGCCGCCTAAACCGCAATATCCTGCAGGATTTTTGGCAAGATATTGCTGGTGGTAGTCTTCAGCGTAATAAAATTCAGAAGCGAGCAGTATTTCCGTGGTGATTGCCGGAAATCCCGACCGGCTCAATTGAATTTGATATTGTTTTTTTGATTCCAGGGCGCTCTGCAGTTGTTCATCGGAATAGCAATAGATTCCGGAACGGTATTGGGTGCCGTGATCATTGCCCTGGCGCATGCCTTGGGTTGGATCGTGTGACTCCCAGAACAACCTGAGCAATTGTCGATATTGGATTTTTTCGGGGTGAAAAATGACCAATACCACTTCGCTATGACCGGTGCGCCCGGAACAGACTTCATCATAGGTTGGATTGGGTGTAAATCCGCCGCTATAACCGACGGCGGTGCTGTAGACATCTTTATTTTGCCAGAAACGCCGTTCCGCTCCCCAAAAACAGCCCATTCCGAATAGGGCCTGGGCAAAATTGCCGGGGAATGGAGGTAGGATCGGATGGCCGGTAACAAAATGCCTGTTGACAACCGGCATCGCGGTGGCGCGGCCCGGTAAGGCATCGGATTGATTCGGCAGTTGGTTCTTTTTCATAAGACAATAATAAATCGTTGTAGCAATATAATCTAGCGCAGCTTTGTTGCAAAGGGACGAATGTCCGGCAACAGGGGCAATTTTATCGAACGCTTGATTGTGGAAAAAGTGTGAAACAGCAAGCAATCAGCGATGAATTTTGTTACCCAATGGAGGCTCTGGTTTACAATGGACGCGCGATCAAACAGTAGCGGAAATGAGGCGCAAATATGGCAAGCAAACATCACCCCCGGCACGATTTAAGCAGAGAGAAAATGAATCTGGAAACGGCTAAAATTTCCTGGAAAGAACTGCAGCGCTTTTTTGCTAACGGGTCGGCAGTTTATGTGGCTACTTCATTGGATTTGATTGAAGTAGCACAGCAGTTTAGCCTGGACAATAAAGCCCAGGTTGAACAATGGATAGAAGAGGGCAGAGTCGGTAAGGTATCTGATCGGCAGGCATTGGAGTGGTATGAACAGGGCGCTGCAGTTTGGACGGTCGTGGTAAAGCCATGGGTATTGGTTCAATCCGTCACAACTTGACAGTCGCTCATTACCGTGGTTAAAGACTCGACATTGGCTGCAGGCAGCATGACCAGCAGTTCCACCCGCTCGGCAAAATCCTGTTTGAGTATTTTGCCCTGCAGCTTTTTCAGCTGGTAGTCAAAATGTTGTAACTGGCTATAATCCAGTTTGGCCCTTATTATAGCGTGTTCGGTATAGTCTATGATTTCAGCGGATTCCACGGCTTTTTTGGCAGTATTGCCGTAGGCCCGTGTTAAGCCGCCAGCACCCAGTTTGATGCCGCCGAAATAACGTATTACCGCGATCAGCACATTGATCAGGTTTTTTCCCTCAATGTGTTGAAAAATCGGTTTTCCGGCGGTACCGCTCGGTTCCCCCGCATCGTTGAAACGAGCGGTGATGCCCTTATCCGTCTTTATCCGGTAAGCAAAAGCAATATGCGAGGCATTGGGGTGTGTATCCTGCAGTTGTTTCAAACTGCGGATAATATCGTGTTCGTTTTGACAAGGTATGATCACACCGATAAATCGGGATTTTTTAATCGTGTCTTCTACGCTGTGCGCTGCTCTGACACAAAACACGCGGCTCTCCACAATACTTATTAAAACGCATCAGGCTACAGGTAAACTGGAGGTTTGCCAAAGAAAATTGTTCTCTTCCGGCAATGTTCCGTGTTTATCAAAGGATCGGGTGGTTTGTGCAACATACTATATATCCCATTATGCTAATGTTGTTGATCGGTATTGGTTTTTATTGTAATTTTTTTGCTAGGTATCGTTATTGTGTTTCATTATCTGTCTTGGCTTAAAGGGTATTATGATAATCCAACCGCATAGTTCCGAGAAAATTGGTCATCAGGTTGACAAAGAAACCTTAATACGGGAGTTTGCCGCATTTCTCCCGGCGCATTGCATTTTATCCGCCGCGGAACAACTAGCCCCTTATGAATGTGACGGTTTGGCGGCTTATCAATGTTCTCCCTGGCTGGTGGTATTACCTGAAACACTGCAACAGGTACAGCGGCTGCTGCGTATTTGCCATCAACGCGGTATTCCGGTCACAGCGCGTGGTGCAGGTACCGGGCTTTCCGGCGGCGCGCTGCCCTTGGACAACGGGGTGTTGCTGAGTCTTACGAAATTCAACCGTATCCTTCGGATTGATCCCGATAATCGCATGGCGGTGGTTGAGCCCGGCGTGCGTAATTTAGCTATATCGCAAGCGGCAGCGCAATTCGGTTTGCATTACGCTCCAGATCCTTCTTCACAAATAGCCTGCACCATCGGCGGCAACGTTGCCGAAAACTCGGGAGGGGTACATTGCCTGAAATACGGGTTAACCACGCATAATATTTTACGTTTGAAGATGGTGACCATGGATGGTGAACTGGTAACGGTCGGTAGTCATGGGCTGGATGGACCCGGCTATGATTTGTTGGCATTATTGACCGGCTCGGAAGGCATGCTTGGTGTAATTGTCGAAGTGACGGTAAAATTAGTGCCGATACCCGAAACAGCCCGGGTTATTTTGGCGGCATTTGATCGGATTGAAACAGCCGGCGCCGCGGTAGCCGGTATTATTGCGGCAGGTTTGATTCCCGCGGGACTGGAAATGATGGACCGGGCGGCCATTCATGCGGCGGAGGATTTTGTTCATGCCGGTTATCCTCGGGATGCTGAAGCGATTCTGTTATGCGAAGTTGACGGAACCGTCGGCCAGGTCGAGGAGGAACTCGATCGGGCCTATGCGTTGCTCGAATCTTTCGGTGCGACGGAGCTCAGCATCGCCCGGTCGGAACAACAGCGGCAGCTAATGTGGGCGGGGCGCAAAGCGGCATTTCCGGCAATGGGCCGAATATCGGCGGACTATTACTGCATGGACGGAACGATACCGAGGCGTCGGCTGGCAAGCGTATTGTCAGCAATTGCCGCATCGGCGGAAAAATACGGACTGCGTGTCGCCAACGTTTTCCATGCCGGAGACGGTAATCTGCATCCATTGATTTTATACAACGCCGATGTTCCCGGGGAATTACAGAAAGCCGAGCATTTAGGCGGCGATATTCTTGCGTTGAGCATTGCTGCAGGCGGCACGATTACCGGAGAACACGGCGTCGGCGTGGAGAAGATCAATTATATGTGCCTGCAATTTTCGGAGCACTGCCTGATGCAGTTTCACGCCGTGAAAGCGGCATTTGACGAGCAGGGATTGCTCAATCCCGGTAAAGCGGTTCCGACTTTGCATCGCTGTGCGGAATTCGGGGCAATGCATGTGCACGCAGGACAGTTGGCACACTCGGAACTGCAACGATTCTGACTTCCGGATTGCGCTTTTATGGTGCGTGATGCGGGAAAAGAAGTTGTTTTAAAACGGCAAAATTATCTATACTGCCGCAAGATCAATCAGTTGCTGTAAATTTTTTTTAGGGTTGAATAAACAGTATGTATATAATAGTCTACGGTTCCCCTTCCTAATTTATCAATAATTATAATAACTACAATGACGGAAAGAACTAACGTTTTCAAAAAAAGCGGCGGCGGCCTGGGTGGTTTGATCAACCGGATTCAAACGCTGTTTGTCGGATTGCTGCGGATTTGGTCGATACCGATTGTACTGATGCTGAGCATTGCATCGGGCTTCACGACATTTTACGGCATGTCGCATTTCATCCTACCCTGGATTGCGTTGATCATTACTATTGCCATTCAGTCCATTATTGTGATTTGCTCGTTGGAAATCGCAGGAATCCATTGGAAGGCGAATCGATTCCGCTATTTTTCGATTTTTGCTTCATTATTAATTGCCCTTTGCGCATCGATTTCTTTTTCCTATTTTAAATTTTATGAGATTTCCGAACAGGATTCGATCCGTATCGAACGCTTAACCAAACTCCGCAACGAAGTGGATGATTATCTGCACCAGATATTGGTGATTAAAACCGGCATACTGGATGAACAGCGCGTGGCGTTGGATAATGCGTCTTTGGAAGTATCCCAGGCTTATTTCGGCATCCATCCGATTACGCCGGAGCAATATAGAAACCAAGTCGGAGAAGGGCCTTTTTGGAAGCACTATAACCAGCGCTATCAGGAGAAAAAACAACATTTCGAGCAATTTGACCAGGGTTTCGCCGAGCTGGACCGGATTGTCAGGAATTTACAAAATAATCTCAATCAACTGGATAATGACTCCCAGGATATTGAGCCTATTTATCAAAAGGTGTTGTCGGAGTCGCAGGATTTACAGATCAAATTCAATGAACTGGCGACAAAGGTCGGGCGAAAAGTGCCTGATCCGCCGGAATTGATGCCTTATGTGCAATTCGTACAGGGCGTAAAACCTTCATTCGCGATGTGGAAGGGTTTTTCCTGGTTTGCGTTTGTATGCGCGGCGATGGTCGATTTTTTTACCGTATTGTTGTCCTACCGTTTGGAATTCACCGCTCCCGGACCGCTCAGCGAATGGGAGCAGGAACTGGTTTTTGAATGTCTCCGGCAGTTCAATGAGTTCAGAATTAATGAAAATGATGAACTTGAAATGATTATCGAAAAAACCGAAATAGAACGTGCCAGAGGGTATTCCGACTGGTCCAGAATGTTTGCCGTCGGATTTTTATTGAGCCGCGGGTTTTTGCGCAAAATTGACAAGCGGACCGTGGAGTTTGCGCCTAATCTCTACCCGTTGATCGCCGAGAGAATGGGGGACAAACTGCGGGAACTGAAAAGACAATCCCGGCCTAACCCTGAAGCGGCGGAGGCAAAGGGTGCAAATGAACAATAACGATTATCTCATCGAACAGTGGTTAACAGGGATCGATCCGCGCCTGGGGAGCGCCAGGGAAGTCTGGGAACCCGGTTTTGAAGCGGAGCGGCGGGTTGTCATTTCCAAACTCGGACCTTATCGCAAACTGTTTCCGCGGCCGCAGAGGTTTGTCAAGCGCTTTTATCATACGGTTTACAAGTTGCCGGTTGAAGATTGGCATGTGGATACGCAAGTAAAACTATACGGTGATTTTTGTACCATTGATGCCTCTGTGGATATCCGTTTTCAGGCGACTTTTAAATATGTGTTGGCCAATCGGGAGGAATTACCGGAAATTAACAACCATATCAAAGGCGGATATGTAGGGTTGGTCCGCGATGTGGTTAACAAGGAATTGCACGCTCTTGCTGCAGAAGACTGGATTCAAAACGGATTGGAAGCAGTTGAAAAACGGATCGATAACGCGGTGAATGAAATGCTGTTGTTAAAAAATATCCAATGCCGGGCATTAACAACATTACGTGCCGGCTTTCAAAAGATCCAAAGCGCTGCGGAGATCGACGGCCGTTTTGCCCATGAAGCCATTTACCTTACTGTACTGCAGAGAAATTCCGAGTTTCATGAAAAACAGCAACTGGAAAAGTACCGCCGGCAGGAGCAGGAAGAAAATCAAAAACTTGAACATAAGCAGAAATTATTGCAGCAGCGCAACCAGGAAGACGAATTAAAACGTCAGCAACAGCAGCAGGATGCCGAAAACCTGAGATTGCGTCTTGAGGAACAGGAAAAACAGCAACGCGAGCAGCAAGTCATAGAAGAGCGCCTGCAAAAAGAAAAAAAACGGCATGAAATCCATTTGCGTGAAATGGCGATCGAAGCGGAGCTTCAGGAACAGGAAAAGGCGCTCATTTTAAGGCAACGCAGCGAACAACAGCTGCAAATAGAAAAATTGATGCATCAGAGCCGCCTGAAAGAAAAAGAGCTGGAGGAGGAAATTAAGGCGTTTGAAGGAAAACAGAAGAAATGGAATGAAATCAAAGAAGCCTTATATGACGAAAAATTGGCTTTGGAAAAGCAGTTAAAACAAAAAGAGCTTGAGTTTGAATTGGAGGTTCAGAAAAATAATCAAATGCAGCAGCAGGAAATGCAGGAACAACTGCAGGCCGAGAAAATTCTGCATGACAAGCGGATTAAGGAAATGGAACTGGAAGCTGAAGTCACCGAACAAAAGAAACGTTTTGAAGCCACTGAAAAATCCGCCGCTTATCTGCGCAGGGAAATCGAACTGCTGCTGCTGGAAAAACAGCGTGCGGATTTGAATCTGGCGATTACAAAAGCGGGACAAAACGAAAGTGACTAATGCGATTGAAAAACTCATTAAAGGTATTCCTAAAGCGGAGCTGCACATCCATATCGAAGGCTCTCTGGAGCCTGAACTCATGTTTGAGATGGCCCGAAGAAACGGCATCGTTCTTCGCTTCGCTTCTGTGTCAGAGGTGCGGGAGGCTTATGCCTTCAGTAATTTGCAATCCTTTCTCGATATCTATTATGAAGGGGCAGGTGTATTAATCCGGGAACAGGATTTTTATGATATGACCTGGGCTTACTTGCAGCGGGCGCATCAGGACGGCGTAGTGTATGCGGAGATTTTTTTTGATCCGCAGACCCACACTGAACGGGGTATCGGTTTTGAAACGGTGATTTCAGGCATACACCGGGCATTGCAGGACGCTGGCATTAGGCTGGGAATTTGTGCCAGATTGATCATGTGTTTTCTGCGGCATTTGAGTGCGGAGTCGGCAATGGCAACTTTGCAGCAGGCATTGCCGTTTAAGCAATGGATTATTGCCGTCGGGCTGGATTCATCGGAAGTGGGTAATCCGCCGCAAAAGTTTGCCAAAGTTTTCGCATGCGCGCGTCGTGAGGGCTTTTTGACGGTTGCTCATGCCGGAGAGGAAGGCCCGCCGGAATATATTTGGCAGGCATTGGATTTATTGAAAGTTTCCCGTATTGATCATGGCGTGCGTTGTATCGAAGATAAACAATTGCTGGATCGGTTAAAGCGTGAACAAATCCCTTTGACGGTTTGTCCTTTATCCAATGTGAAACTGGGCGTAGTGGACGAGCTGAAAAATCACAACCTGAAACAATTACTGGATTTGGGATTGTGTGTCACCGTTAACTCAGATGACCCTGCCTATTTCGGCGGTTATATCACGGATAATTTGCTGGCCGTACAGGAAACACTGAATTTTGATCGGCAAGCAATCCTTCAATTAATAAAAAATGCGTTTAATGCCGCATTTTTGGACGATATGCTAAGAAAAAAATACCTTGACGAAATCGACCAATTTATAGCGGCCGCGTAGTATTTCCCCATTTAATACCTATCTCTCGTTTTTTCATTGCCAGGTCCGTACATGACACTCAATCCTTTTACCTATGATATCTGTTAAGTCTTTGGATGCAACGGCAGTAATAATCAAGGGTGACAGGATGCCGGCAATGATGGTCCGCATTGCGGAGGACTAAATTTGTTTGAAATAGCCGAATTAGGACATAACGTAAAAAAATCTGACTTTAACCGGCAGGTCCCCGAGCTGCGTACTCAATTGTTACTGGCTCAACGCAAACTCGGAACCTGTGATTTTCCGGTTATTATTCTTATTTCCGGGGTCGACGGCGGCGGCAAAGGAGAAGTCATCAATCTTTTGAACGAATGGATGGATACGCGATATATACGCACCATTGCTTTCGGCGAGCCTAGTGACGAGGAAAAAGAAAGGCCGAAATTTTGGCGCTTTTGGCGCACGCTTCCGCCCAGCGGTTCCATAGGTATTTATGTCGGCTCCTGGTACAGCGAACCTTTGGCGCAACGTGCCTACGGCGAAATTGACAATGACATGTTGCGCGTTGAGTTAATGCACATCAAGCAACTGGAAAGGGAGTTGGTCGATGACGGCGCGCTGATCATAAAGTGCTGGCTGCATCTAAAAAAAGAGGCCCAGAAAAAACGGCTTAAATCATTGGAGAAAGATCCCGAAACCCGTTGGCGGGTTACCGAACGGGATAAAAAACATTTGGCAATGTATGATGATTTTATCGATGTTGCGGAACAAGTGCTGACCGATACCAGTACCGGCATCGCTCCCTGGCTGATCGTCGACGGCACTGACATACATTACAGCAGCCTGACTGTAGGACAACATGTGTTGGAGCGGATCAATCAGCATATTGCACAAAGATCGCTTGCCGTTTCCGTCGCTGAAAATGCGGACCAGCCTAGTATCATTCAGATTGAACAGCAAAGTCTGCTCGATTCATTGGATCTGTCGCTTGAGCTGGATAAAAAAACCTACCATCAACAACTGGCGTTATATCAGGGCAAATTGAATAAACTGGCCAGAACAGCCTGGGAGCATAAAATTTCGACAATTTTATTATTTGAAGGATGGGATGCCGCCGGTAAAGGCGGTTCCATCCGGCGTATTACGCATGCCTTGGATGCCAGAAATTACCGAGTGATTCCTGTTGCCGCCCCTACCGATGAGGAACGGCAACATCATTATTTATGGCGATTCTGGCGGCATATTCCCCGTGCCGGCAAATTTACGATTTATGACCGGAGTTGGTACGGACGGGTTTTGGTCGAAAGAGTGGAGGGATTAGCCACTGCAAATGAATGGATGCGCGGCTATGCCGAAATTGTCAATTTTGAGGAGGCTTTGACCGATCACGGTATTCTGGTGTTGAAATTCTGGCTGCATATCGACAGGGATGAACAGTTGAAACGCTTTATGGAAAGAGAACAAACCAGCTATAAACAATACAAAATTTCCGAAGAGGATTACCGCAATCGTGATAAATGGGAAGAATATGAGACAGCAGTTAACGAAATGGTAATGCGGACCAGCACGCGCGTCGCGCAGTGGATATTGGTGGAAGGCAATGATAAACGTTATGCCAGAGTCAAGATATTAAAAAACGTTTGCAAGAAGCTGGAACAGCATCTGTCTGACAAAATTGTATAATCCTCAGTGGTTATTTTAATTTGCGCCTTAAGTCCGGGGAGGATATCTTTCTCCTTTCTGTTATCCCCGTTATAGAATAGTTCACAATCTCTATGAATCAGTTCGGTTGATTTTCAGCCGGATACCGGCATGCCATTGATTGGAATGAGCCGGTGGGAAAATCTGCCGGGGTTATAGCCCAAAGTTAATAAGGGCGAACCTAGGCCTGTCTCCGCCATTGTTCTTACAATAACGATCGGTGAAATTTTAGGCGTTTCAGTATCTTAAGGAATTTCGACATAAGTAGTATTTTGTGAGCTGCTTAACAATTTATGCCGGATATAAATTGGTAGAATGCCTTCGTTGACCAACAATTCCTCTATCAGGGGACGGCTATATCTTTCAGTAGTGCAGGGCCGTTGTTTCCTTAATCTATTTTGGGAAGGATCGGATCAGCCAGCGTTGGGGCTGTCCGCTTTATAAGCGGACAGGCAGGGGACAAACGCATCGATTAGTGTCAGTTGTAAGATTCGCTTGATTGCGTCATAAAACAGCAGCGATGCTTGAATCGATAATATTCGGGCCATTATAAAAAAAGGGTTTCTCCATGAAAAATAATTATTCGGTTACTGTATTAACGACATTGGTTTTATGCTTTTTACTTTTGAGCCCGGCTGCTCAGGCCCGTCAACAGGTCGAATTGATGAAAAATTTCCCGAGTGTGGTTTGGCCCGGACATCACGGCATTGAAGCGCATATCGCACGGTTGGATGCCAGCGGTCCGGAGCAGGGAGCGGATGAACTGGGTTTGGAACTGCCCGATGGGACTTTCATTAAAATCAGCCGTGACGGCTATAAGAATCGCGGCAGAGGAAACGCGGTTTGGCGCGGGCGCATCGTCGGCAATAATGACAGCAGGGCGGTATTTACTATCAGAAAAGGACGTATTTTCGGGCGAATCAGGATCGGTATGGATGTATTCGAAGTACGGCCTTACGGGCCTCAAACCGGCGACAAACAGTTTGTTGTCGAGCGGCTCGATCTCGGTACCTTTCCCGATAGCGATGATGCGATCCCGGCGGCCGACTTTGCAGTGGCTCAGCAGTTTGATGCGTTGTCCGATCAGCTTTCTCCCTCCCTGGCTGCCGCGGTCGCCGCTGACGGCCCCGTTGTAATAGACGTCATGTCCCTTTATACCGCCGACGCGCGAAATGCCGTTGGCGGAACGGCTAATATCGAGGCCCTTATTCAAGCGGCTGTGGATGCTGCCAATGCGGCTTTCATTGACAGCAACATGACTGTTCAGTTTCAATTGGTGCATACTGCTCAGGTAGCTTATAGCGATTCCGGCAATATTTCCTCCGATCTTAGTTGGCTGGTGAATAACGCGCAAGTAGCGGCGCTACGTGATCAATACGGTGCAGACATGGTTTCGTTGATTATCGACAACGGAGGCGCTTTTTGCGGCGTCGGCTATGTACAGCGTCCGCTTGGAACGTGGTTCGCTCCCTACCCGTTTCAGGTTACGGTCTGGGATTGTGCAGTGGGTAATTTGAGTTTTGCCCACGAACACGGCCATAACATGGGCATGGAACATGATCCGGAAAATGGCGCTTCACCGGATGTTGCTTCCTTTCCCTGGTCCTTCGGCCATTACATCAACGGGACTTACCGTACGGTGATGTCTTACAGTTCGCCCTGTTCCATATATTGCCAAAGGGTCGGACGGTTCTCCAATCCCGATGTCAGTTATCTGGGAATTGCCACCGGTATAGTCGACCAAAGGGATAATGCTTACACCGGCGATTTGGCGGCTCCGGTGGTCGCGGCTTTTCGTCCGACAGCCGGTGCACCGGCCAATAATCCGCCGGTATTTGATCAGGACCCGATTATAGCGGATGGCGTCGAAGCCGAACAAAGCGCGACCGGCACCTTGGCCGGTACTGCTTCCGATATCGATGGCGATACACTGGCATTTTCAAAAATTACAGGCCCCGCGTGGCTGATTATCGCCGCCAATGGCGATTTGAGCGGCATACCTGCTGTTTCCGAAGAAGGACTGAATAGTTTTACGGTACAGGTTAGTGACGGAAACGGCGGTACCGATAGCGCACAACTGAATATCGATGTTACTGTTCCGGTTATCGTTCCTACTGATACTGTTCCACCGGTCATTACCGTACTGGGCGACAATCCCGTGTCGGTAGCAGTTGGTGACGATTATACTGATGCCGGGGCAACGGCAGCGGATGATGTGGACGACAATATCACTGCCAGTATTGTAACCGGGGGATTGCCGATCAGTACCAGCGTTCCGGGTAGCCATGTGGTCACGTATGACGTAACCGACGCGGCGGGCAATGCGGCCCATGCCGAACGTACGGTGGAGGTAGTGTCATCCGGGACGCCGGTATGGGTGGAATTGGCCTATGACGACTTCGAAAGCGGGTGGGGCAACTATACCGATGGCGGTGCCGACGCATCGCTTTATAGCGGCGGCAGTTGGGCACATCAAGGTACAAGGGCGGCTAATATCCAGGATAACAGCGGTATCGCCTCTTCGTTCTGGCTCACTAACGCGATAGACGTGGCGGTTCCGGGTTATACGCAAATCAAGATCGAATTCTGGTTTATGGCGGTAAGTTTTGATAATAGACGTGAGGATTTCTGGGTACAGTTCTTTGATGGGACAGCCTGGCAGACCGTTGACTCCTATACTTTTAGAACTGATTTTACGAATAATCGATTTTACTCAGTTTCCCTCATCATTGATGAGCTCGATTATAATTTTCCCGCCGATATGAGGATCCGTTTTACCAGCGATGCCAGTAGCAATAATGATGACGTTTATATCGATGAAATAAGAATTTCCGCTCAATAATTCGCTACAAGGGTTGTTTAAACGTAGGTTACAAATACGGCGTAATAAGTCCGGGATAACTGCCGCGCTTTACATTTAGCGCGGCAGGGACGGCACACCTAGTGTTACGCCGATGACCGGTTTATCAGAAAAAAATAAGCGAGATTGGGCTTTTTAAAAAAGCAATGCGAAAAAAGGAAAGATGTAGGTCAATAACGTATAACCGACAGCTAACAGGAACGCAGCCAATCTGCTAATTGAAAGCAGTTGCCGCATTAGATAGCTGATAATACATAAATACCAGAAGACGAGTCCGACTATGAGAATGCACGCAATGTAGAGAGAAATGATATCATCGAAAAAATCCAACCAAACGGCTATTGGTAATGCCAGGACAAAAATCAGGTTCTCGCTGATGATGAAAGAGGTAAATGTCTGAATAAATGATGATGTTTTTCCTGCAAATAGCAGCAGAACAAAGATTAGAATAGTTGTGAACAGAATCTCTATTAACGTTTCGAGTACCGCTTCTACTGGCTCACCTATATTTGCCTGTATAAGAAAACCGATAATTAAATAAACAAACAGCGACTGTTGTAAAAAAGGGATGGACTCCGGCAGTTCGTTTAGAGAGATTCTAAATATTGTAATTTTTAGATATTGTTTGAGATAGTCCATAGTTTTACGTTATTAGTCAAATTATATTTATGGCCTTTTATTTTTAATTTTACACTTGATTTTAATGCATAAAAGGACTCTTTTCTTGTAAATTTAGGCTATTCAAATTGTAGTTATAATTTGCAGAGATGTTTTTTTACAGAAGTCTGGAAAAAGACTGATTTTATCGAACAATTGAATGATTGAAGTGCATTTTTTTAAAAAGTTCGTTAGTCGGGTTAACTAGTATTACACAACTTTTCTTGTAGCGAAATAAAAAAACCTCATGACAGTGAATTTCGTTTTTTCAAGAGCTAGGGCTTTAATTTTGCAGTGTTTGTAGTATTTTTGAATGCAATCGAAACACAGCTGCCTGCTTCCCTGAAAGCTAAAACGATAGCTTCATTATGCTTAATCGCCGTTACAAAATTGTGTAAATCACTATAGTTTACAAGGTTAATCGCAATTTATTAACTCAATCAGATATCATCTACTGGAAAAGGAAACATAGGCATAAAGTCTTATATTAATTGTAACAACATGAAACCTAGGCAAACAAAAAAGCCCATGGCAGGAATAATCAGCGTGATATGCCGATGACCGTCAGTATTGGTTCGATTTTCTTTTATTTTGATGGAACACAAGCTTAAATTGACCAACGCAAAAATTATTAAAATAATAAAACTGGTGATTTTGGCCAGGGAGATAATGGGTAGCCAAAGTGTCATCAGTAATAATATGAAAGAAAAAAACACGGTGCCATTGACCGGAGTTTGGGTTTTCGGGTGAATGTGGGCAAACCATTCGGGGCCGATTCCGCCTTCCGCCAAACCGTAAAGTACGCGTGAGCCCATTACGATTTGCACCAGTGCACCGTTAAAAATAGCGATAAGGCTGATCAGGCTGATGATCGATACCGGCAAATGGCTGTTTTGCTGAATAATCAGTGCAAAAGGGGCATTATGTTTAGCCAGGATTTCAATAGGCAAACTCAGCACTAAAGCAAAAGCCGTCAGCACGTAAAACAACGTAGCGATAAGTAATGCGGCAGTAATCGCAATTGGCAGATTCCGTTCGGGTTCTATCACTTCTTCGGCGATATTGACCATATCTTCGAAACCGATATAGGCATAAAAAGCCAAAAATGCACCGAACATAATATTTAACCAAATATCGGCCGTGAAAGGGGGGGCAAAGTCAGTCCAAGTATCGGAGAGCGCCAGGAAATGTTCTTTTGTGGCATATAAAACCAGCACTAATCCGCTGATTTCGACCAAGGTAATTAAAGTCGCGACTTTGGCCGACAATGAAACACCGGCAACGGCAATGATGGTGATTGAAGCGATAAACAAGGTGATGGATAGGCTGTCCGAAATCTGAAAAAATTCCTGCAGATAACCATGGAAGCCTCTGGCCATGACGCCGGAAGAGACGATGCCGGTCAACACGATCCCCCAGCCAACCAATGAAGTCAGCAGCGGACTGGAAAAAGCTTTGTTGACGTAGTAGGCTTCACCGGCGCTTTTCGGATAGCGTCTGCAGAGTTCAGCGTATGAAAAAGCGATAAAACCGGCGACGACGGATGACAACAAAAACGAAACAGGGGCATAGATGCCACTGATGCC
>JBNLCC010000012.1:0-4049 GCA_050303615.1 Methylococcaceae bacterium
TTGAGCCGAAAGTTCGCTATAAAAATATTTGTCTTCCTTTTTTACTACGGATAACTGCTTGGGAGTTTTATCGTAAAAATACCAATCGTCATCCGTGACAAAGGTAATTTCCACAGGATCGGTTACGTTATCGTCTTCTTCAAAAATAAAATTTTCGGCAATGGTCTTCTTATTCGTTTCAACACTAAAGTATGGAGTAATTCCCGACACAGTAACCCCATCCTTAATACAAGTTACCCTAGCGCGGATACGTCCCAAAAAAGAAGGTACGTTCGGTAATGCCCAACGTCCATCCGAAGAAACTTGGACGGTACGATTTAAGACATTGACAATACACGATTCATCTAGCTCAAATGCGCCAACATTAAATGCAATACTATCTAAAATTAGCGTTATAAATATCAATATATTTTTTTTATACATTCCCGATATTCCTATAGTTAATATCAGATAGAATTATTATAAATAGCATCAACACTGATCGTGAAATATAAATATTAACATTTTAGATTCAGACGTCTCACTTTTTAACCTATAAAACTTAGGTCTTATACCCACTGCATTTTAGAAAAATACGCTGTAAACCATATATTTATGCCATACTCTAAGTGTTTTTATATTGAGGCATTTTACGGTATAGGCACATCAGTCCACCGACTTTAATCCAATTGACCTCATTGCTTTCACGACACAGAGACACGTCTTTGGCGCACGAAACGGAGGTCCGAGTTGGACCTCATACATACGTTCGTGCCATCAATCGTCGGATGTGTTTAACCTTTTATTTTATGGGCCTTCCGCTGTTATCTATATAGTTTTCCCTGTCCAAAAAGTGACTTATAGTGTCATAAAAGTAATCGCCGTTTAATTTATTACTGAGAAACAGCTCCTTATCACTTATTAACAAAGGATACTTCATCACAACTTTATGCCCGGGAAACTCCATACCGATATAACAAATATAATAATTTCCATATTCAATCACCATTTTCACCCGCATCGCAGTGACCGCATTAAACCGAGCGCGGTTGTTCGCGAACATTTCTTCGGTGATATCTTTTTCCAATTGGGGACGCTCATTCGGCGCCCATAGCGCCAAGACGTCCTGTTTTGTGCCGTTCTTGTTTACGTCATAGAATCGCTTAAAAAAATCATATATTTTTCTGGCTTCAGGCTGCTTAACCTCTTTTTTCGAGAACAAATCCAACGGCGGATCAAACACTTTGCCGTCAAATTGAAACTCGACCTTTTTTGAACTATTTGCCTCGTTTTCGAACGTGATTTTTTGTTTTTCGAAGGCATGCGTCCGCATCGCAAATAAGGCTAAAACACATAATACGATCTGATACTTCATTTTTTGATTTCCATTAGAAATGATGTTAACCCAAAGGAATGCAACCCGGCGTTCCCAGTTGTCCAACGACTGTGTAGGAGATAAACCCTATCGCCGTAACCTTTCCTCGCAGTTGAACAGGACCGACGCAAGCTTCCCCGCTAACGACTCCACATTCCGAGGTCAATCCGATCGATCCGGTCCCGCGCAATGAGATCGTCCCGGAAAGAATATCGGGATTCAACACACCTATCGATCCTATCAGCCCTCCCTCCAAGAACATCGAACCTTTTCCTCCTCCGTTCCCCAGACAGTCGCCGGCCTCGAAGCAGGCAGTTTCCAGTTCTTCTACCGATCCGGTAAGTCGGCCTGTAACTTTAACAAAACCTTGAATGACCAAGATTCCCGCCGAAAACGGAACCGGAACTTGCGGAGTCTTAAAATCGACAAACGCATCAAGATTAAAAGTCGTTTCCGAACCAGTGGATTCTTTGGTGGTCTTCAGCTCTTCGCAACACTCGCTATAAGTGTTGACTTTTTTCTGAACCTTTCCTGTAACGGTTATCGGGCTTATCGATCCGGTTTCCTGCAGCTTCTTAAATAAGCTCATTCCTCCTTCCAATAGTTTTCTGAACTTGGCCGAATCACCCTCCAAAATATCTTCGAATTTCTTCCGTCTCTTGAACTCTTTTCCGACACATTGCCCATCGACGCATTGATCAGGTCCGGGATACTCGCCGTTAAACGAACTACAATACTTTCCGTCGTCACAGGTAGCTCCGTTGGGATCATTAGTCGCCTTACCGTCTTTGCAGGTTTTACATTCACCTAGATCTTCATCGGCATTTACCGGAACACCGCCCGAACATTTTTTACATTCGCCAGGGTCTTGAGTGTCGTCATTGACGCAACTTCCATTATTACAATTATCGTTTTCGGGCTTTTTACAGATAGGGCAATCCCCGCCGCCTCCTTTTCCGCCGCCGCAACAGCCGCTACCTCCGGGCTGCGATCCGCAATGCCAACCCGCCTTTATAACCCCTATTCCCGGGTTGCTTTCAATCAAACTGCCATCGGTACTCACCGTACCTAAACCGATCGAAACGAACTCTTCCAGATCATGATCGTAGGAGTACATTTCGACTTGTGCTCCCGGCGCGTGACCATCGACGTTCGGCAACGTCAACGGCGCTGGTGGATCGAATTTGGCGCCAGCCGGTTGAATGGTAACGATAAACTGCGGTTGCATGCCGTTTGGCGGTGTCATCGGAATCTTATTGGCATTCACAGGTGTAACCGAAAGGTAACCCTCTTTTGCCCCGTCCGGAAACGTCACCGAACCGGCTTTGACTTTCAATTTAAAGCCAGGCACTTCCGGCAGGGTCAATTCTTTGTCTTCCTTACCGACATAAACGGCGCGTTCGGTATCCAACTTGACCATGTAGACTGGCGCAGGCAACGGATTGTCCGCCCCGGCAATGGTGACGATATTGTAAGAAAGGGTCGGCCATTCGCCTAAGGCCGTCGTCGTACTGCCGTCGACAATCAAATGCACCGGACCGACCGGCGCTTCGGTGACCTTGAATTGTCCCTGGGCATCGGTTACCCCCTGGCGGTTGGTGCCTTCGACTCGTACGGTAACATTAGGCAACGGATTATCCTGATTATCCAGTACGATACCGCTAATACCGGTTAAGCCTGGGTCTGCAGGCTGTAGCGCGGAAGCCGTGAAACCGGCATTTAGCGAAGTTCCCAGCAAAGTGGCGCTGACCCTATGGACGTCTAACCCGACGATTTCGCCTAACGTCAACGAGGCGGTCGCGCGACCGTCACTATCGGTTATGGAAATCAATGAGGTCTGACCGTTTTGAAAGCGCCCGCCACCGGCCGTTACTTTGAATTCGACTTCGGCGCCTTGAACAAGGTTTGCGCCTTCATCGGTCACAGCGACAATTAGCGGCTGAGGTAGGGCCTGGTTAGGTGCCCCTCGTTGGTTGTTACCGGAATTGATGCTGACTTTGTTGCCCGGATTGGTTTCGGCCGAAGCAAAAAACACGACCTCGCCGTCAAAACCGACCGCCCTGGCCCTCACTCTGTGATTACCCTTTCCGGATCGAGATCCCAGTTTAAACGCCGTCGACGCCACCCCTTCGGCATCGCTGGTAGCCAACACCCCTTGCCCCTCATCCTGGCTACCGACACCGGCCATGCCGTCACCCTGAATGACACGGTAAACGACTGGTTTGCCGGCTACCGGCTGGCCGCTTTCATCGACCAGCTTAACTTTGAGCGGTTCACTCAAGATACTCAGGATTTTTCCGCTTTGATTCTGCCCGGAGACCATCTCGATATGTTTCGCTTCCGGGATTTGAAAGCGTACGGTGATTGATGCGGAAGCGGTATTGCCTTGCTCATCGGTTCCCGTCACCGTAATCGTATTGTCGCCTTCAACCAGGTTCACACCTTCGGCAAGATAGCTCCGATTGGAAACAACGGCAGCTTTACCGTTAACGACGACGTTGGCCTGATTCTCGCTAACCGTTCCGCGAACGATGTCGTTGATCAACCCGGACACCGAAATCGAATCCTGATTGAGCACCGCCCCATCGAGTGGCGACTCGATAGTGATGTAAGGGGGAGTGGTATCGAGCGCGACCGAAATGGAGTCTGTGACTTCTGCGCCGTCTGCGGCAATTGCGCGCGCCAGCACCGTATT
>JBNLCC010000013.1:0-29503 GCA_050303615.1 Methylococcaceae bacterium
GTTTATTCAAGCGGTCATTGACAGGGGAATTCAGCCGATCATTCCACCCCGCAGCAACTGAATCAATCCACGTGAATTTAACTGGTTTGAGTATAAGGAGCACCATTTGATTGAGTGCTTCTTTAACAAAATAAAACATTAACGAAGAGTATTCTCGCACTTTGAAAAAATGGCAAAAAATTACATGGGATTTATACGCTTCGTCTCAGCATTGATTTGGCTTCGGTAAAACGTCAACAGAACCTAATAGTTACACAATAATCATACCAATGCATAGATGATTGATTATTTTGATAAAAAATATCACCTTCCTACCGAAACCGGGTCATTTTTGACCCACTTCTTTAATTAAAGGCAATATATCGCAATGTTTTTTAAGGATTAAATTCGGGTCACACTGAATAACATCCCGTAGGTTAAATTTAACCCTGCGCGTTATGAACAAGAAATATACCCCGGGTTTGGAAGCTGCTACTCGTTAATGGACGGATCGACAGAACGGTCTGGTTAATTACCTACTAAATTTCCCACACCGGATTCGCATTAATTTCAGCATACATAAACCAGCCAAATGCTTTATCATTATCCCCCATTGACAATTAAAGCATTTTTGACTTGGAAGCAAGCTAGATAATGAATAACAATTCCGCCCTTCGTTCTGCCGGGACAGACCGTAGTATTTCCCTGATTTTTTTGTTTGCCGTAACCCTGTTCATCAGCGCGGCACTGATGTTCGCGCTGCAACCGATGTTCGGTAAATTATTATTGCCCTGGCTGGGCGGTTCACCGGCGGTCTGGAACACCTGCATGGTGTTCTACCAGAGCATTCTGTTTCTCGGCTACTTCTACGCACATTATCTTTCCACCCGTTTCAACGGCCATCGGCAAATTCAAATTCATGGCATTGTCATTCTGGCCACATTTATCTGTCTGCCGGTGGCGCTACCGGACAACATGTCGCCGCCGACGGACAGCAATCCGACTTTCTGGCTGCTGTGGATGCTGACGCTTGCCATCGGCCTGCCGTTTTTCATTGTTTCGACCACTTCACCGCTGCTGCAAAAATGGTTTGCCAATATCGGCCACCACACCAGTCATGATCCCTACTATCTGTATGCAGCCAGCAACGCGGGAAGTTTGATCGCACTGTTAAGTTATCCGTTTCTACTGGAACCCAACATCGGCCTGGAACATCAGAGAGGCATCTGGAGTGCCGGCTATTTACTGCTTTGCCTGCTGATATTCGGTTGCGCCTGGATACTGTGGCGCGGCAATGGCCGAGCAGAACCATCCGAAGAGAGCGACACAGCCGGACAGCAGCACCTCAGTACGCGCAGAAAACTACACTGGCTGGTATTGGCTTTCGTACCCTCCAGTCTGTTGTTGGGCTTGACCAACTTCATCAGTACCGATATTGCCTCGGTGCCGTTACTGTGGATCATTCCGCTGGTTTTATACCTGTTATCGTTTATCCTGGTGTTTTCCAAATGGGCGCCGCAAATACACCGCGTAATGTTGATGCTACAGCCGATTGTATTATTGCCGTTCATCGCCTATTCATTTATCAACCCGGCGATTCTGCCTTATTGGGTGGACCTGTGTTTACATCTACTCTCTTTTTTCCTGGCGGTCATGGTCTGTCACGGCGAATTGGCAAAGAACCGTCCGGCAACCTTACACCTAACCCACTATTATTTGATTATGTCTTTCGCCGGTATGTTAGGCGGCATGTTCAACACCTTTGTCGCACCGTTCATTTTTAATGCGGTATACGAATATCCGATCATGATCATTGCGGCCCTGCTGCTCCGTCCCAGTGCGAAAACCGAACACAACTGGAAAAAACAATTGTTGCTGGACGCTGCCTTTCCCCTTGCCTTGCTGGTCTTGGGTTTGACCGTCTACGCCAGTCTCGATGACTTACCCCAATACCTGGATACCATCGGCGTCACGCTGCTGTTGCTGGCCGGCCTGAATTACAGCTTTCATAAACGTTCGTTAAGCCTGTCGTTATTCACCGGCATTATCATTTTCTTTACCCTGGGTTTGCACAGTCTGCTTTCCAATACGTTGTACCAGGAACGTACTTTTTTCGGCGTGCTGTCGGTGCGCGAAAGCGTGCTGCTGAATGAAAACAACCAGCCGGAAAAATATCACGAATTGTTTCACGGGACAACCAAGCACGGCGCGCAAAGACTGGCACCGGATTTACAGACAGTTCCGCTGACCTATTACAGCCGCCCCGGGCCGATGGGACAATTGTTCAAAGTCTATGACAACGTGGACGACAACTGGCATATCGGCGTCGTCGGGCTGGGGGCCGGCGCTTTGGCCTGCTATGCAAAACCGCAGCAGCACTGGACTTTTTATGAAATAGACCCGTTAGTTGTTGAAATAGCCGAAAATACGGATTTTTTCACTTACCTCGAGCGGTGCAGCCACCAATCCACGATCATAATCGGCGATGCCCGCTTGTCGTTGGCCCGCGAGCCGGAACAAAAATTTGACCTGCTGATTATGGATGCATTCAGCTCCGATGCAGTGCCCACCCATTTACTGACCCGGGAAGCGCTCAAACTGTATTTCAGCAAACTGAGACCCGGCGGCTTGCTGGCTTTTCACATTACCAACCGGCACCTTGCCCTGAAAAAGGTATTGGCCGATCACGCCAAACAATTGCAGCTCGCCGCATTAATTCAGGAATTTAAACCGAACCGGGAAATACCGCTGGTGATCGCTACGGATTGGGTGGTGATGAGCGATAACGTGGCCAGTCTGGAACCGCTACGCCAAAGCCGTCTGGGTACTTGGCAAAAAATGCCTCTCTACTTTGACATGAAGCCGTGGACCGATGACTTTACCAACATTATCAGCATCTGGAAATAAATTGCCGCATAGGCAAGCGCTCAGTCAACGGATCCGTGCCGTTCAAGACCCCATCATCCCGATAGTTGGCGAATGGACGCGTAATAATCCGGGTACTATTTCGCTAGGCCAGGGCATGGTTGCTTACGGGCCGCCGCCGGCGGCACTGGAAAAAATACAGCATAGCCTGCAGCAAACGGCAAACCATCGTTACGGCCCTGCCCAGGGAAGTACACAATTACGGCAAGGGATCGAAGCAAAATTATTAAGTGACAACCGGATCGACTGTAATAGAGGCTATCAAGTGGTGGTCACGGCCGGTTCGAACATGGCTTTTCTTAATGCCATTATGGCTATCACCGATCCTGGCGATGAAATCATATTGCCGTTGCCCTATTATTTCAATCAGGAAATGGCGATCACTATGGCCGATTGCACGGCGATAACCGTGCCGACCGACAGCGCCTATCAATTGGACATTGCTGCAATCCGGCGGGCGATCAGCGATAAAACCCGCGCCGTAGTCACAATTTCACCCAACAATCCCACCGGTGCGGTTTACTCCAAGCAAGCACTGCAAAACGTCAATCAGTTATGTAAAGACTTTAATCTTTATCATATCAGTGACGAAGCCTATGAATATTTTACTTACGGCGGCGCCCGTCATTATTCGCCGGCAGCATTCGACGATGCAGAGCAGCATACCATCTCGCTGTACTCGCTTTCCAAAGCTTACGGCTTTGCCGGCTGGCGCATCGGTTACATGGTTGTCCCCGAAGCGCTTTACCCGGCAATCTTGAAAGTTCAGGATACCAACCTGATTTGCCCGCCGATGATTTCCCAATCTGCAGCGCTCGGTTGTTTGGAAACCGGCAAGGATTACTGCAAGACACAACTGCAGCAGATCGAAAAAACCCGAAATACCGTGATCAATCTGCTGCAATCCGCATCAAACTTGGTCGAGACCCAAGTCACCGGCGGCGCCTTCTATTTGCTGTTGAACGTCGACACCGATGCCGATGACTTAATGCTGGTGCAAAAACTGATAACGGACTTTAAGGTTGCTGCAATTCCCGGCTCCGCCTTCGGCCTAACCAACGGCTGTCACTTGAGAATCGCCTATGCCATGCTCGATGAAGCCGCTGCCGAAGCCGGCATAACAAGGCTAATCGACGGTTTGCAGTCGCTTTGTTAGGCCATCGGGCCGATAAAACCGCGTGGTTGGCAACCACCGAAAGTCCGACCGACTATCGTTACAAGCTCCAAATCAGCGCTAAGTGCTACCAATTCGAAGTATTATAAACGTTAGCCTGCCACCTGTTAGCCTTCCCTTCGTCGGCAAGATCGTAAACGCCGTTGTTTAACGCTATATTGAGCAGCATCTTGTTGATATTTCCCTGCACCAGAATACCGTCCCCTTCGTTGTTGTGGGAATTATTGCTCATCAGCAGGTTTTTATCACTCGCCACGAGGATACCGTCTGCGTTTTGATCCTCAACAAGATTGTTGACGACCAGATTGATGTCACCTCCTCCTAACAGGCAGATGCCGCTAAGATTGCGGTACACTGTGTTGTCGCGCACCCAATTGTAGCTCACGGTAACCCCGCCGGTATTTTCGAGATCATAGGCACCGAGTTTGACGCTGCAGAGTTGGGAAAAACTCGTCTCATTAGCGCTCACAACATTGTGCGTCAGGAAAGCCCCTTCCCCTGCCTCCAACGCCAGACAGTCCTTTCCGCAACCCTGGATGGTATTGTCAAATATAAAGTTGCGGGTCAGAGTCGTTCCGGGGGAGGCATATAGCGAAATGCCGTTGCCGGCACAGTTGAACATAGCATTGCCGACAATTTCATGGAACCCCTGTTCTATCTTATTATCGCCGAAGCTGCCTACCGCCAGGCAATGGCCAAAAGGCGCCCCCTCAACCAGATTGTCAAGTATCTGAAATCCTTTGGCGTTTTCCACTACTATATGACTCTGGGCAACGCCCAACAATGTGTTATTTTTGATAATATCGCCGGTATTAATCGCATCATCCGTCTCGGCGGTTATTACAATACCCAAGTCAGCGGCCTCGATGATATTATTTTTAATAATATTGTTGTCCGATCCCCCGTCAGGATCCCTGCAGATAAGGGCATTGACCCCAATACATGACGAATTGAGAAAAATATGGTTATCCGTAGAGGTATTGTGGCTACCCAGAAACTCGATTGCGCGAGCGCATTCGGCCCCGTAGGCAATCTCGAATCCTTGAATGAAAACATGGTCCGCATGGACCAAAAAGCCCGCCGTCTCGGGCGGTTCAACGACCACTCCCTCGCCCTGGGCGATGATCCGCAGATTGCTCTTGGCAATGGCTACCGATTCGTTATAGGTGTCGGGAAAAACAAGGATTTCGCTGCCCTCGTTTGCGGCATCGACGGCGGCCTGGATAGTGCTGTACTGCTGGCCGGGGCCAACGAGCAGTTTGCCGTTGGCCGGCGTCGAAACCGATAGTGTCAGCGTCATAGCCAGAATGTGCAGTAACAAAAACGTACGATTTTTCGTTTTCGCCTCCCATTTCCGGTGTATACCGATTGTGCAACGCATTAAGCATGCGTATCGATTATGTTGACTGATCGCGTAACAAGACGTTTAGTCTAATGGCTAGGATTGCATGCCTTTTTATCAGCACAGGTAAAGCCAAATAATTTATTTTGTGCTCGGATTAACGCTTTGTTCTAACACGAATTAAACGCAAAATCCGAAACCTCCCGAAAAAAGCCATCACCGGGGGGAGGGTTGGTGAGGGGCAATTGAAAGCAAATTTAAAATCCTTTTCCAGTTCTTAATACGCATTCGAAGGGTCGCCGGACAGGACCAATTGACCGGCTGCAACCTCACGGGAAAGGCAGGAAAAAGCCGCCGGCAATCGTTTCGGCCATTGCCGAACTATTCGTTGGTACTCTTTGTAGCGTCTTCCAATCCTTTAAGAAACTCACCCAAAGCTCGTCCCGCCTGTTCCGGCGTCATCTCGTCAACATTTTCCAATCCCTTAAACTGCCGGGCAAACTGTTCAGCGCTGGAAGCCATTTTGCGTGTTGCGATCTCGTTGCTGATATTGGAGATAATCGCCAACGCCGCCAGAATGCCGAATACCAGATAGGCGTTGCGTTTCTGCAGACCATGTACCTCGACGCTTGCCGTAACCATCAAGTATGAAATCAACAAAACAGCAATCACCGATCCGATATAGGGAACCGGCCCCAATAGCGCGGAGACTGGAGACGCGACTGCCGCATAGGCAACGCAACGGTATGTCGTCTCATAGGTTTCAGTGGAACCCATCAGTTTCCAGATGACATACATAACTGTCGCGGCAATAAAACTGCCTATCAACGCGAATATGACGGTCATCAGAATGGTTCCCAAACCGATTGCGGCACTGCCTAACAAGCCAAGCCCCAGCAGGAAGTAAACAAACATGATACCGCCGACCAGTACCGACATAACAATAACGAAAACCATTGGCGGAACATAACCACCGGTTTTCGGCATGTTTTGATAAAACACTACCGGATTTTTTGCTATTGCGACCGCCGCTTCAATAATCGCTTTCATCGTTGCCTGATTTTCGATCATTTTTATTCTCCACGTTAATTGTTCCAGTCGGAATGATTGTAGCAGCTAGAATATGATTCTAGCCAGTTTCAATCAGAACGGCATTGCAAATACCAGTTTGCAAAAACTGGCAGAATTTTAACACTCCTATTCAGTCTATATACAAAATCTCTCAACAATACAGCCTCATAACAGCCGTTTTTACCTGGAATTCGCATATATCCCGATTAGTCCCTAATTTCACTGCCCTGGGTAATAAATGAAATTCCATGCGTCCCCCTTGATCCGGCCATGACCGCTTCGATGATCGGGGCGTTCGACGGCTTCTCGGCAGACCACTGCACAATAAAATTCGCTCCTGAACCGCCGCGTGAATCCGCCTGGTTAACAAAGAAATAAGTCGATGCCATCGGAGCAAGCACATAAGGCGCAGGCAGGTATTTTTCTATCAACCGGCCCGCAGTGTCGTAATAATTGACCGCGGATATTATTATCGTTCGATTGAAATCAGTATTACGCACCGTCAGTGTGATGGCCAAATCGAGCGAGCCACCGCCGGAGATAAAAATATTGGAATAGACCGGAATATAAACGCTATGCTTGTTTTTAACGGGGACATTCTTATCAGCCAAGGGATAAAAAAAGCTTGAATCTTCGGTTTTTTTCGGTATTGCCGGTTCGCTATCCGCATCGAATGGCTCGCACCCGCTTAACAGTGCCAATACCGCCGGCAGCAAAAACAGCCATTTGAGTTTAGCTTTTGTATCGTTCATCAATTCCACCCTAACCGTTAAACTCACTAAAATAAAGTTTCATTGCCGATAACACATTTTCGGTGGCAACCGTAGCCAATATCAGCCCCATCACGCGGCTCACGATACTTGCCCCGGCTTTACCGATGCAGCGCAATATAGCGCCGGCAAACAGCAATAATATCAGTGTAATCAGCAAAACCGACAACATGACCGATGCAGTCACAAGCTGATGATAGACATCGAAACGATTATTGTCAGTCAGCACCACTGCCGCCAGCATCGCTCCCGGAGAAGCAATCGAAGGTACCGCCAACGGAAACACCGCACAATCATGGCCGGTTTCGATTTGCAGCTTTTCTTCCTGTTCCGGTTTGGAATCCCCGAAAATCATGGTCAATGCAAATAAAAACAAAATAATGCCGCCGGCAATTTGGAAGGATAGCAAGGGGATTTGCAGCGCATCCAGCAACAGTTGGCCCGCACCCAAGAAAAACAACAATATCAATGTGGCAAAAATGATCGCCCTAAGCGCCGTATATCTGCGTTGCTCGTTGGAAATGCTTCGGGTGACGGCAATAAACACCGGAAGGGTGCCGATCGGATCGATAACCACCCAGAAACTGATAAATTCTTCAATAATTGTCTGCCACATAATTAATATTATTTTTATTGATAAGCTGATTAACGGACAATGGCCAGACCTTCCCCTCGCGGGTCACTGGCAGCGGACAGCATCCGCGTTTGCTTGTGCCACGAAACCGCCTGCATGTCACCGTATCGGTAACTGACTTCAGTTAGGTGGTGGCCGAGGTCCGTTAATTTTTTTATTTCATCGGCATGCAAACCGTCTTTTTCATATTGGATGCTGTCCGGCAGATACTGATGATGAAACCGCGGCACACTGACCCATGATTCCGGACCGTGTCCTTCAGCAAAATCCAACACCGCCAACAACACCATGGATATAATCCGGCTGCCTCCCGGGGTGCCTAATACCGCCACCCGCTGCCCGTCATCTGCAAAGGTCGGTGTCATACTGGACAGCATGCGTTTTTCGGCAGCGATAGCATTTGCGGCACCGCCGATCAGTCCATAGCCGTTCGGTACGCCGGGACGGCTGACGAAATCGTCCATTTCATTATTTAACAGCACGCCTGTTCCCGGCGGCACAACACCTGCGCCGAAAGGAAAATTGATGCTTAATGTCGCTGCCACGCCATTGCCCTGATCATCGATGATGGAAAAGTGGCTGGTATTGCGCCCGGCTTGGTTTTCTGCCGCCTCACCTGCCAGATAAACACTGGGCAGCGCCCGATCGGGGCGTATAGTGCGGCTTAATCCGGCCGCATAATCCATACTGAGCAGCCGTTCGACAGGCATCCGCACATAATCGGGATCGCCCAAATACAGGGCACGGTCATGGTATGCACGGCGCATGGCTTCAACGATAAAATGTTTGCGAACGACTTCATCGGCCGCCTGCAGATCATACGCGGATAAAATATTCAGCGCCTCCATCAGTACAATTCCGCCCGACGAAGGCGGTGCTGCGCTGACAATGCGGATACCGCGATAATTGCCGCGAACCGGCTCACGTTCCACTATATTGTAGGCAGTCAAATCCTCCAACGTCCATATGCCGCCGGCAGCCTGTACTCCCGCTACCAGTTTTTCAGCTATGTCCCCCTGATAGAAACCGGCTTTTCCGGCATCGGCTAACTTCTGCAAAGTATTGGCCAAATCTTTCTGCACCAGTAGCGCATGCGCTTCGGGAATTTCGCCATGATTGAGAAAAATAGCCGCTGCATCAGTGGACCGCTGCAATATATTCTCGCGGAAACGTAGCAATTTCAAATGTCTGTCGCCGATATTAAATCCTTGCCGCGCATAACGGATCGCCGGTTGCAGCGAGGCGGACAAAGGCAGCTTGCCATATTTTTGCGCAATGTGCACCAGTGCTGCGGGCATACCTGGTATACCGGCAGCCAATACGCCGTTTATAGACAAATCTTCCAGCACCGCACCATTCTCATCCAAATACATCTCACGATGTGCGGCTATCGGCGCTTTTTCGCGCCCATCGATCATGACATCCAGGTCGTCCCGCTGCCGGTGCAGCAACCAAAAACCGCCCCCACCCAGTCCGGACCCCGACGGTTCGACGACGGCAAGAGCGGCACTGACGGCAACGGCCGCATCATAAACATTGCCGCCTTGCTCCAAAACTTCGAATCCCGCAGCAGTGGCCAAGGGATGGGCGCTGGCAATGGCGGTCTTGTGCTGTGCGGCATGACATTGCACAGCAATTAACAACATCATGCCGACAACGCTACAAAATCGGGCAACGCTTGTTACGAGCATCGTTCCACCTTATCGAGAATTAGTTGAGGAATGAACTGAATCTCCGAAAAATTTATACTTAATTGTTGCCGGAGTTAAACTAAAAACACCGGATTACACCATATACTGTTTGTTAGCACGGCGGAGGGCTTTCGCCGACGAATTCAATGACTGCGCCGCGTTGACCGTCATCAATATTTCTTTAAATAAATCCATAGTAGACCTATCTACTGCAGCCAAATTAGTAATATCATAAACCATTCAGCCACTATTTGATTCATTATCCAGGTGATAAAATGCCACACAACAAATACACGCTAGGTTTTATCGGCATTGGTTTGATGGGTTCCCCCATGACCAAACGTTTGTTACATGCCGGTTTCAAGGTGAATGTATGGAACCGCAGTGTTGAAAAACTGAAACCGGTCACTGAAGCCGGGGCCGTCGCTTTCACCAGCGTCGAATATTTGGTCACGGCATCGGATATCGTTATTTTGTGCCTGGCGGACTCCGATATCGTCGAAATGATTGTGCTCGACAGTATCGTCAAATGCGGCACGGCAGCAAAGCTGTTAATCGACTTGTCAAGCATTCACCCCGAAACGACCCGGCATCTGGCAGCGAAACTCAAAAAACAATGCGGCATGGAATGGGTTGATGCACCCGTCTCCGGAGGAGTCGCCGGGGCTGAACAGGGCAAATTGGCAGTCATGGCCGGCGGCGCTGAAGAAAGCATCGAAATTGCCAGGGAAGTATTGGCTCCGCTATATCAACGCTTCACTCATATGGGAGGCATCGGCAGCGGCCAAGTTACGAAAATATGTAATCAAATGATTGTCAGTTGTAATGTACTGGTGATTGCCGAAATGATGGCATTAGCCAAAAAGGCAGGCGTCGATACGGAAAAAATCCCGCAGGCACTGGGCGGTGGATTTGCTGACTCCAAACCACTGCAGATTGTCGGCCCTGAAATGGCCGGTGAATCCTTTGAACCGGTGAAATGGCGGGTTAAGACTTTGTTGAAAGACCTGAACATGGCGGTTGATTTATCGAATAAACAAGGTGCCGCGATACCCATTTCCGGTTTAGCCTCACAATTGTTGCAGTTACATGCGAGCCGCGGCTATGCGGAACAGGATCCGTCGACCTTGATCAAGTTATTCAGCAAGACATAGTATGCTCCGTTTCTCCGCCAACCTCAGCGTACTGTTTAATGAAGTCCCGTTGCTTGATCGCTTTGAAGCAGCGAAAAAATATGGCTTTGAAGCGGTAGAGATACAATTCCCCTACGCCGAACCCGCCTGCCGCATTGCTGAAATGTTGCAACGCCATCAATTACAGCTGGTGCTGTTTAATATCGCTGCCGATGACTTGCTGCAGGGCGGGGAAGGCCTTGCCTCGGTACCTGAAAAACGACGGCAATTCCGCAACGCCCTGGCTCAGGCCGCTGAATATGCGGAGCTCCTGAAACCCCAAGCAATCAATGTATTACCGGGAAGAGTATTGGATAAACAGCGGACCCGGGAATACTTGGATACCTTCGGGGAAAATTTACGCCTTGCAATAGATTGTTTCGCACCGCTCGGCGTCACGACGGTTTTCGAAGCGATAAACACCGATGACATGCCGGGATTTCTAATCCACAATGGACGACAAATGCTGGATATTCTAAAACAAGTCAACCATCCGTCGCTGGCCATGCAATACGATATTTATCATATGGCCAAGATGGGAGAAAATATCAGTGACTTCCTCAGTCGGCATGCTGCTGAAATTGCCCATATTCAATTTGCCGATTGTCCGGGACGCGGCCAACCGGGCACCGGCCGTCTCGATTTCAGTGCAATCTTCAAACAATTGCAAGACTCGATATATGACGGCTGGGTCGGTGCAGAATACAATCCGGTGGGGACAACGCAACAAAGTTTGAATTGGTTCAAAGATTTTTCCGAACGGACCGAAAATGACGCGGAACGATAGTAAATTACGCCTGCAACGCTAAAAACTTTTTATACAACGCATCGTAATCCTCTACGTGATCCGGATCCTTGCCGATACAATCCACCGGGCAGACTTCGACGCATTGGGCAGTCTCATGGTGCCCGACGCATTCGGTACACAATTCGGGGTCAATTACATAAATATCTTCACCTTGGCTAATAGCACCATTCGGACATTCCGGTTCGCAAACATCGCAGTTGATGCATTCATCATCAATAAGAAGTGCCATAAATACTCCCTAAGTATATTTTTCGATTAATTTTTGCCGTACAACATCGGGTACAAAACTGGATACATCGCCGCCAAGTTTGGCGATTTCTCGAATCATACTCGATGAAATAAATTCGTATTGCTCCGCCGGCGTTAAAAACATTGTCTCCAGATCAGGAGAAAGCCTGCGGTTCATCCCCGCCAATTGAAACTCATATTCAAAATCGGAAACAGCCCTGAGCCCGCGCAATATAACATCGGCGCCGTACTTTCTTGCGCATTCCACCAGTAATGTATCAAAACCGATTACATCGACGTTGTTATATTCCGTGGTGACTTGTTTGACCAACTCAACCCGTTCATCGATGGACAGTAACGGCGATTTATCCCGGTTAACAGCAATCGCAACAATAACCCTGGCGTATACTCTGCTGGCCCTAGCGATCAAATCAAGATGGCCATTGGTAATCGGATCGAAAGTGCCGGGATAAATTGCCGTGATATTCATAATAAGATGAGATTGACGGTTTATCAATGAAGCGCAATTTTATACTAAAAGTAAAAATTTTGCTGAAGGACTAAACTCAAACAGAGCGTTCGAGTAAATGAAAACCCACTTCCCCGGCGGTTTTACTTTTTAACAACCGCCAGTTTTGCGGAAGATTATGCAGCGGCCAACAGCGTTCCGCTTCAACATAAATTTTCGCATTATCGGTTAACCAGCCTTTTTCTTCCAACAACCGGCAACATTGTGCCACAAGATTTCTGCCAAAAGGCGGATCAAGGAACGCCAGATCGAAAGCTTGCACTTCTTCCCTCATCAGATAACGAAATACATCCTGTTGCACGATTTTGATCTGCTGTGCCGCGAGGACCAGCGCATTACTTTTAAGCTGTTTGCAAGCGGCATCGTTGTTTTCCACCTGTACTACCAGCATCGCGCCTCGTGATGCCGCTTCAAACCCCAGTGCGCCGCTGCCGGCGAATAAGTCCAGACATCGGCTGCCGTTAATATCGTATTGCAACCAATTGAATAACGTTTCGCGAACTCTGGCCGGGGTGGGGCGAAGGTCGGGCGCATCGACAAACGATAACTGCCGGCTGCGCCATGATCCGCCGATAATCCTTAACTTATTTTTCACTTTCGCCGGTGTTGTCGCCCACCGTAACGGTTTGCAGTAGTTCGGGTTTGACCCGCCGTTGAAAAGCCTCTTTGATATCTTCGACAGTAACCGCCTCGACATGCTGCTGAAAGGTATCCAGATAATCCAGCGGCAGCTGATAAAAGCCGATCATTGCCACATAAGCGGTTAATTTACTGTTGGTATCGAACCGCATGACAAAGCCGCCGGTAATATTTTTCTTGGCGGCCGCCAATTGGGCTTCAGTCGGCCCTTGCGTAATAAAATCCTGCAAGGTATTGATCATCACGCCGATCGCCTGTTTGGTCTGGTCGTTGCGGGTCTGCAACCCCATTGTAAAAGGTCCTTTTCTAAACAACGGGGAAAAATAACTGTAGGTGCTGTATGCCAGGCCGCGCTTTTCGCGCACCTCTTCAAACAATAGCGATACCAAACCGCTGCCGCCCAGAATATGATTGCCGACATATAACGGAAAGTAGTCCTTATCTTTCCGGAAAGTCCCCGGCAAACCGGAAAGCACATGCGTCTGCTGTGACGGAAATTCAATATGTTCACGCTTCCCCTGCTCCGGCATAGCCACTTCCGGCAACGGCGCCGGTTTTTTTCCGACCGGCAGGCCGATCAACAATCGCATGGCCGTCTGCTCGGCCTCCTGTTTTGACAGGTCGCCAACGATAGTGATCACGGCATTGGCTGCGACATAGTATTGCCGGTAAAAGTCCCTCAAATCCTGCACGGTTAATTGATTGACCGTTTCGATAAATCCTGTTGAAGGATGGGCATAAGGATGGTTACCGTATACCGCTTCGTGAAACGCGATATCAGCCAATGCCCCCGGTGATGCCTCACGGTGCTTTAAGCCGGCCAGCGTCCTGTTTTTCTCCCGCTCAAAATCAGGGTCGTTGAAACTCGGTTCCGTCAGGACCTTATGCATGGTTTCGAGGGCTTGGTTAAAATACTGCTTACCGGTCAAGGTACGCAGCGACAACCAGCCCATATCACGCGAAATTCCGGTACTGAATTGTGCACCGACGCCTTCAAAGCGTTGCGCGATCATATCGGCGTTCCAGGTTCCCGCCCCCGTATCCAGCAAAGCCGAAGTCAGGGAAGCGACACCAAACTGCGATCCGTCACGGGCGCTGCCGGCATCAAATGCAACCCGAATATCCACCATCGGCAATTCTTCGCTGTGCACATAATAAACGCGACTACCCTGCGGCGTTTGCCAATGCTCGATTTTAGCGGCGGCAAAACCAAGTTGACTCACCAACAGCAATAATACAGCAAACAGACTACTGCGCATGACGTCCCCCTGTCGTTGCCTTATTTGGATTTTCATTGTTAATCGGCTGCGGATCTAAATAAGCGACGCTGAGCCGGTCGTCTTTTAAATATTTTTGAGCGACAAGCCGCACTTGTTCCGGCGTCACCTGATTTATCCTTTCCGCATATTCATCCACTTTTTGCCATCCCACACCGACTGTTTCAAACATGCCTAGCTGCATCCCCTGGTAAAAATTGGAATCACGCTGGTAAACGGTATCCGCCAACACCTGCGCTTTGATGCGCTGCAATTCCTCGTCGCTCACCAAGTCCTGCTGCAACTGCGCAACCTCTTTTTTTAACGCACTTTCCATATCCTCAACGGTCTTTCCTTCCGCCGGGGTGGCATCCAATGTAAACAACTCGGGCAAGCGGGCCACCATGTTATATCCGGCTCCGGCAGCAACAGCGATCTGCGATCCTCTCACCAGCCGGGACTGCAAACGCGCACTACTACCGCCATCCAAAATTCCGGCCAATACTTCCAGCGCATAGGCCTCCCATTCCTGTTCAACGCTATTCATTACCGGCACCTTGTAGCCCATGATAATATAGGGCAATTTTGCCGGTAATTTGACCGTCATCCGCCTGACCCCTACCTGCGGCACTTCCTTGCGGGGTTTGAGCGGCTCTATTTCGACCGGCTTTATTGCACCAAAATATTTTTCCGCCAAACTGAAAACCTGCTCCGCATCCACATCGCCGACAACCACGATCGTTGCATTGTTGGGGGCGTACCACCGTTGATACCAATGCTGAAGGTCTTCGATTTTATAGTTCTCTATATCCGACGGCCAGCCGATAATGGGATTTTTATAGGGGCCGTTGGAAAAAGCCATCGCCATAAAATATTCCTCGGTCTTGGCGCGCGGCTTGTCGTCGGTGCGCATACGCCGTTCTTCCATGACCACCTGTAACTCTTTATCCAATTCTTCCGCAGCCAGATTGAGGTTCCGCATACGGTCGGCCTCAAGTTCAAAGCTGATCGCCAGGCGGGATTTCTCCAGCGTCTGGAAATATGCTGTATAATCGCGTCCGGTAAAGGCATTCTCGTTACCGCCGTTTGCAGCGATAATCCGTGAAAATTCCCCCGGAGGATGGGCATCGGTACCCTTATACATCATATGCTCCAACATATGAGATACCCCGGTAATACCGCCGTATTCATAACTGGAACCGACCTTGTACCAAACTTGTGACACAACAACCGGAGATCGATGGTCTTCTTTGACCAGGACTTTCAGACCGTTAGATAAAACGCGCTGGTGAACTTTAACTGCCGATGCCTGCACCAACACGGGCAGCAAAGCGAATAGGACAAATAACAATCGAAATTTCATTGTTCCCTCTTAGATATTATTATGTTGGCGAATGAGACCAAAACTATAGCGAAAAATTCCGTTGTATTTTATACAATGTACGAGCAACCAAATTCAGTTTATATCAATGACCAAAGAAATCACCACCCTTTCCTGGCGTAATTATCTCGAACTGTGTAAACCCAAAGTGGTGGCACTGATCGTATTTACCGCGATTGTCGGCATGTTGCTGGCTGTTCCGGGATGGCCGCCGTTGGATACGTTTATTTACAGCACCATCGGCATTGCGCTCGCCGCCTCTTCGGCAGCAGCAGTTAACCACTATCTTGACCGGCAAGCCGACGCCCAGATGGCCAGAACACAAAACCGGCCGCTACCGAAAGGTGAATTGAGCTCAACCAATGTGATATTTTTTGCATTATTAATCGGCATTACTTCAATGGTGATCCTGATATGGCTGGTCAACCCGCTCACTGCCCTGCTGACCTTCTTGTCGCTTATCGGATATGCTGTCATTTATACGGTCTACCTCAAACGCATGACCCCGCAAAATATCGTCATCGGCGGCGCCGCAGGAGCCGCTCCGCCGGTTCTGGGCTGGTGCGCAATGACAGGCTATGTGCATCCCCATGCATTGCTTTTGTTTTTAATCATTTTCGTATGGACCCCGCCGCACTTCTGGGCACTGGCCATTGCCCGCCGGGACGAATATGCCAAAGTTGAAATTCCGATGTTGCCGGTAACGCACGGCGTCGAATTCACCCGGCTGCAGATTCTGCTTTATACGGTGCTGCTGTTGCCGGTCACATTACTGCCTTATTTAACGGGCATGAGCGGCTTGCTTTACCTGTCCGCCGCAATGCCCCTGGGTCTGGGTTTTATTTACTACGCGGTAATGATGATGATTAAGAAGAGCGATAAAATCGCAATGAAAACCTTTGCCTATTCAATTTTTTATCTCATGCTGATTTTCGCTGCGCTATTGATTGATCATTATATGTGATAATGCGTGAACGATTGTTCCTGGAATCATTCAGGGAACATTTCATCCCTAACCGATTGTTGATAGAAGCCTCTGGTCCGTCCGTTGTTACTGCGTAATATCGCTTGGAATTCATTGTTCTGCAGCAATTCCTCACGGTTGCGTATGGCCTCCTCTGTCTCGCTGGCTGCCTGTAAATTCCGTTGCTCGGCTTGCAATTCGCGCTGCATTCGTTCAGCTTTGGATTTGGCCTGCTTCGCTGCCTGCCAATCATCAATTTCTTTTTTTAATTTCGCTTGCGCTTTTTCAACCTTCTCTTGATCGTATGGCTGAATGGCAATTTCCGTCTGTTGGCCTGCATTGCCGCACTCCGTACTTTGATAAATCACACGCCCTGCTTCGGTGGTGCATTTATAAACCTCGGCATGAACCGCCGAGGAAACCAAAAACACAACTACCGATGTTGCTATCTTCACTGTTGCACCTACCGTTAAAAACTAAAAAAATCGCTCTTTATCTGTGGAAAACTAATGCATTATAGTCATGGCTCTTATAGCATACCAATAATTGTAAAAAAGTGACTTTTAAAGTTAAATCGGATTACCGGCACTTCGCATAAATACTGAAAATGATACCGGATATAGCAAGCCAATACCACTCTGAACGAAATGACTTATGACAAATATCGAACATCCATTCGCTGAATATATAAGAATTCTTGGCAAAGGCAAAAAAGGCTCGCGGCCGTTAACGCAGGATGAAGCCTATGCAGCAATGAAAATGATTATCGAGGATCAAGTGCAGCCGATCCAGTTGGGCGCTTTTCTCATGTTAATGCGGGTAAAAGAAGAAACGCCGGAAGAGTTAGCCGGTTTCGTACAGGCGGCACGCGAATCATTCGATGCCGCCCGTAGTGCAGTTAACGTTGACCTCGACTGGTCTTCTTATGCGGGAAAGCGTAGGCACCTGCCCTGGTTCATTCTTTCCGCGCTGCTGCTTGCAGAAAACGGTATCAGCGTCCTGATGCATGGTGCAAGCGGACATACCGCAAACAGAATTTATACCCGCGACGTATTGGAACATATGGGATTGCCGTCAGCGACTTCGATGCAGCATGCGGCTGAACAAATCAGCCAAAGCCGGTTCAGCTACCTGCCCTTAGAAAATTTTTCACCGAAACTGCACCAAATTATCGAGTTGCGCCCGCTCATGGGCTTACGTTCACCGGTACACACTCTGGTCCGTATGCTCAATCCCTTTAATTGCAAACACAGCATTCAGGGTATTTTCCACCCCGGTTATCGGCCGGTGCATCAACAAGCCGCGTTATTATTACAGCAAGCAAATATGGCGGTATTGAAAGGCGACGGCGGTGAAGCCGAACGTAATCCCGATGCGCCTTGTTTGGTCCAATGCGTCAGCGACGGCCGGCTAAACGATGAACAATGGCCGGCGATGTTTGACAGACGGCATATTAAACCTGACCGGCTTGATCCGGACGAACTCACTGCCCTTTGGAGCGGCGCAACACAAAATGACTATGCGGAGGCGGCGGTCATCGGAACAGCGGCTATCGCCTTAAAATTGCTGGGCAAGGTGACAACTCAACAACAGGCTGAAAGTCTGGCGCAACAATATTGGCTGAGCCGGCCCAGACAAAAATTCGCAACGCCTTGACGCTACATGCCGTGCATCACGATCGGTACTATCCCTTCCTGCTGGAGACTAGCGGAAAGCCATGGAAAATACGCTGCAGGGTAACGGACCAGATGAATATCAATTATATTTGTTACGCAGAAACCGGGGTATTCCTTTAAAATTAGAGCGCTCCATATACACATATTGCAGCCCCAACAGTGTGCCTCCTTTTGCGTCGTAGTTTGTCCACATCACTTTTACCTGGCCTTTCAGGCCCAGCATTGGAAACTCGAATTTGGTAACGGATCCCCGCTTGACCGGAATCCTTTTCGGTAAATAGATCATCAGTCCTGCAACTGAAACATTATAGGATGTGAAATGGTAATTTTTTCCGTTTAAGACGATATTCCCGGGACCGGTTAGCCCTTTTCGATAGTACTTCCTTTTATAAAGATGATCTTTAATGCCGTAGGTAATATTCCTGAATTCCAGTCCTATCATTATTTTGCCTTCGGCATGTTCGGCCCTGACCACTTCAGCTTCACCGGCTAGGTTCATCTCTTCCAACACAATATCGATAAGTGGTGATTGACTGAACCCATGAAGTAAATCTTCAACATCCTTAATCGTTTCCCTCACGTCGATTTCTGCAAATAAGCCGCTCAGAGAGACATTTCGAACGGTTATTTGCAGTTCTTCTTCCGCAAAATATATCAGGCCTTTTGCAGCCACTTTTTTCCGGTAATTATGCCTGGCATCTGTCATTTGTTTGCCCACCCGCTCCCAGTATCGCGCCTAATTTTTTACTTTGTAAGTAATTTTATTACGGCGTTATTGATCAAAATATTATTATGCAGCATCCCCTTCCAAGAGAACCGGGATGCTGTGCCGTCTTTTTTTGGCCGAACCGGACTAAAATAGAACCCAGCCGGACCTTCATAGTATAGACGGTTTTAGCTGCCGTTGATTAGCGAAATAAGCTTTCTAATCGGCTCTCGCGGCTTTCAAAAAACGACCGATGCACGGGACCTTATAGAGCATAATAATGGAAGAGTCATCATCCCAAATCTTTCCGCACTGTTCTATAATTGATAGGCATCACCGCTAATAAGTCCTGACAATTGGATATGCAAAAACCTCTGCCGCTGTTATTTATTGCGCTGCTGGTCGGCTGCGTAAGCGCACCCCCGCAAAACTCGGAGAATATCTGCGCTGTATTTATTGAAAAAGACGACTGGTATGACGAAAGTAAAGCATCCTATGAAAAATGGGGTGTCCCGATCCATGTGCAAATGGCGATTATGCATCAGGAGTCGCGGTTTGTGGCCGATGCCCAACCGCCCAGACCGTGGCTGCTTGGTATTATTCCTTGGTTCCGTGCCAGCACCGCCTACGGCTATCCCCAGGCAAAAGACGATACCTGGGAATGGTATTTGGAAAAAACCGGCAATTGGGGGGCTGACCGCGATGATTTTGCTGATGCGGCTGACTTTATCGGCTGGTACTGTTCAGTCAGCTACGATACGTTAAGAATCTCCAAGTGGGACGCCAAAAACCAGTACTTGGCCTACCATGAAGGACACGAAGGTTTCAGGATTAAAAGTCATTTACAGAAGTCCTGGCTGCTGGATGTTTCCAACAAAGTCGAATCCAGAGCAAAAATTTATAGCCGCCAGTTAAACGGTTGCAAAGACGAATTGGAAAGCAGCGGCTGGTTTTTTTGGTAGAATAGCCCTTCCTAACAATGAGAGAGGATAATAATGCGAAAATTTCCCCATCTGCTTATTACTATTTTAACACTAATTTTAGGATTCACTATGTTCTCTATGGCCAGCGCCAAATCAGCCGAAGAAAATAAGGCACAGGGTATTGCCTTCCTGCAGGAAAATGCCCAAAAACCCGATATTATCACCACTGACAGCGGTTTACAGTACAAAGTGCTCATTCAGGGTGACGGCGACAGCCCGTCCGCAACCGATCGTGTCAAAGTACACTATGAAGGAACAACGATTGACGGCAAGGTGTTCGACAGTTCATACCAGCGCGGCGAACCGATCACCTTCCCGCTTAACCGCGTCATTGCCGGATGGACGGAAGGTTTGCAATTAATGAAAGAAGGTTCCAAATACCGGCTATTCATCCCCTCGGAACTGGCCTACGGACCGCGCGGAGCAGGCGGTGCGATCGGTCCCAATGAGACATTGATCTTTGATGTCGAATTAATTGAAGTTAATTAAACAGATCGATTTTTCTCGTATTCCTATACGTTATGTGACGGGAAAACGCAGTCGCCCTGCCCGTTTTAACCGTCAATCACTATTCTGCAGCCTTGTCTTGACGGCAAGGCTGATCTATTTTTACCGATGAATCATTTTCAACTCTTTGCCACCTGTCCTAAGGCTCTGGAAGCAACAGTTGCGGAAGAATTACGCAACTTGGGGGCGACAGACATCAAACAAACCGTCGCCGGGGTTGCTTTTAACGGAACCCTGGAAACCGCTTACCGATGTTGTCTATGGAGCCGCTGTGCGAACCGGATACTTTTGATTTTGGAAAATTTTAGCGTAACAACCCAACACGATCTATACCGGGGCATCAACAAAATCAACTGGTTTGAGCATCTCAATCCAAGCGGCAGTTTTGCCGTCAGTTTTAGCGCAAGAAATTGCAAGGCGATAAATAACACGCATTTCGGTGCATTAAAAGTCAAGGATGCCATTGTCGATCAAATGCGGAGCAAATTCCACAAGCGTCCCGACATTGACACCGAACGGCCGGATATCCGCATCAATGTTCATGTCAACGGTGACAAGGCACAACTCAGTCTCGATTTATCCGGTGAAAGTCTGCATAAACGCGGTTATCGCGACAACCGCGTTCCGGCGCCAATCAAGGAAAACCTGGCGGCAGCAATGCTGATCCGCAGTAAGTGGCCGGAAATAGCCGAACAAAACGGCACACTTATTGATCCGATGTGCGGCTCCGGAACATTGCTTTTGGAGGGGGCACTGATGGCTGCCGACTACGCGCCCGGCTTGCTGCGCGATTATTATGGGTTTCTCGGTTGGAAAAAACACGAACCGCAACTTTGGCAACAATTGTTGGCGGAAGCGGAACAACGCAAGCTTGCCGGCATGCTGAAAATACCGGTCATTGTCGGCTTCGATCGCCACCGCCGAGCAGTCAACGCCGCCAGTGACCATATTCAACGTGCCGGTCTACAGGAAAAACTTCACTTGGAGCGCCGTGATATTCTTGATGCAAAACCGGCACCCAGCTGGCATCCGGGTCTGGTGATCTGCAATCCGCCTTATGGCGAACGGCTCGGTGACGAACAAGAAACAGCCACACTTTACCAACAATTTGGTGAAGTGCTAAAAAAACATTTTACCGGTTGGCAGGGAGCGATGATACTTAGCAATCCCGAACTTGGATTCAGGCTGGGCATTCGCTCGCAAAAGCCGGTTACCTTATATAACGGCGCGTTGGAATGTAAATTATTGCGTTTCAAGATCGAAACCTCCGAATTTTTCACCCCAAAGGCTAAAGACCGGCAGCAGCGTATCGATCAAATCGTCCGGGAAGGTGACATTGAAACTATTTCCGGCGGCGCGGAAATGTTCGCTAACCGCTTACGGAAGAACTTGAAAAAATTGGCAAAATGGGCACAGCGCAATGATATCTCCTGCTACCGCCTCTATGATGCCGATCTTCCGGAATACGCACTGGCCGTTGATGTATACCATGGCGACCTGACCCGGGTACATGTGCAGGAATACGAGGCGCCAAAAACAGTCGACCGGCAAAAAGCCGATACACGTCTGGCCGAGGCCTTATCGGAAATTCCCAAAGTATTGCAAATCAGCCCCGAACAGGTTTATTTTAAAATACGCCGCAAACAAAAAAGCACCGACCAATATCAAAAACTGGCGATTGAAGGCCAATTTCATATTGTGCGGGAAGGCGGCTGTCAACTTTATGTCAATCTGGAAAACTATCTCGATACCGGTTTGTTTCTGGATCACCGGCCGATCAGGCTGATGTTGCAACAACAAAGCAAAGGTAAACGCTTCCTCAATTTATTTGCCTACACAGGCAGCGCGACGGTGCATGCCGCTGCGGGAGGAGCCAAATCAACCACTTCCGTGGATATGTCGAAAACTTACCTGGACTGGGCCAACCGCAATATGGCGTTAAACAAGCTGCATGGAGCGCATGCCTTTATCCAGGCCGATTGCCGCGCCTGGTTAGCTGAGCAGGCAGCGCTTAAACAGTTGCAGTATGATTTGATATTTCTCGATCCGCCGACCTTTTCCAATTCAAAACGCATGCAGCACAGTTTTGACGTGCAACAGGACCATGTCGAGTTAATCACTAATGCGGCTAAAATATTGGCCCCCCGCGGTGTGCTTTACTTTTCCACTAATTTCCGGCGTTTCAAAATGGACAAAGAGGCATTGGCGCATTTAACATTGGACGATATCAGCGCGGCAACTATCCCGGAAGATTTTGCCAGAAATCCGAAAATACATTATTGCTGGAGAATCAAAGCATGAACAGACGCTTGCATCTATTGATAAGCGGCCGAGTGCAAGGCGTGTTTTTCCGTGCAACCACCCAAAAGACCGCCACGCAACTGGAGGTCCGCGGATTTGTCAGAAACCTTGCCGACGGCCGGGTTGAAGTCGTTGCCGAAGGCGAACAGCAAGCACTGCAGAAACTCTCGGATTGGTGCCGGCTTGGCCCGCGCGGGGCGATTGTAGAACATATCTCCGTTTCGGCATCGGAAAGCCTTGATGAATTCGACAGTTTTGAAGTGCGATAGCGTAAAATTAGTATGAATTACCGCTTGCTCTTCGGAATGATGAAGACCAAAAACTCAAATTGTGTGGAGTGAAACATCGTGATCAGGCTTGTATACATCAGTAACGCGGTAAAACCCATGTCGAAAAACGAATTGTTAGCGATTTTGACGCAAAGCCGCTCTAATAATGCCAAGAGAAATATTACTGGGGTCTTGCTATATTCCAATCAGACCTTTGTACAGGTATTGGAAGGCGATGAGCAAATCGTCGACCGCGTGTTCGACACAATCAAAAAGGACCGGCGCCATAACAACGTCAAAGTAATAGAGCGTATGCCGATCACGACAAGGGAATTTCCGGATTGGAGCATGGGCTTTGAGGAATTGGACGAAGAAACCCTGCAGCGTTTAGGAATCGAGGGACTCAATAATTTTTTCGCCGATATCGAGCAAAAAAAATCCGGTGATATCCAAAAAACATTGGTGATGCCGCTGATGCACTATTTTAAGAAAGCTTATGAAATAAGAAAATCACATGACGATTTGCCACTGGATATCGAAAACAATTTATTAATAATGTTCCACAAAGCCATCCGTGTAGCAGTCACCCTCTTGGCGTTCCTGATGGTGATAGTGATTTTCATCGGTGTTGCCGATGTCGTTTATGTGTTGTATAAGAAGATGGTTGCCCCGCCGTACATGCTGTTGGATATCACCGATATTCTAACGACTTTCGGCGCTTTTCTCGCGGTACTGATCGCTATTGAGATTTTCATCAACATTACCCTTTATTTAAGGACCGATGTCATTCCGGTCAAACTGGTGATCGCCACCGCATTAATGGCCATCGCCCGAAAAGTCATCGTCTTTGATTTCAAGCATCTTGATGCATCCTATATTTATGCAACAGCGGGGGTGGTGCTGGCGCTCGGCATCACTTACTGGCTGATATCGAAGCAACACGACGAAACACAATAGCGCGTCATTCTTTTTTGAAATACCGTAGCCTTATCAAGTTACGATTAACAACGCCAGATAAGGCACGATATTAAACAGAAAAATAGCGATTTTATAAAACGCTAAACCGGCATAGTGAATCGCATCAAACTTTTCCGGGGCTATCTTGAACCACCGGCTATGCAATTGATAGGTCCAATCATGCGCAAACTTGAGAAACAAAAACCACCACAACAGCAGCAGCATATTGATTACCGCAGACCACAATAGAAAATCCCGAAAAATTGCTATCGTCATTGTATACACCTTGTTGAATTCACATCTAAAAATAATCCCTGCAAAACAAATAGGGGCTCCACCGTGCAATTGAAGTATACAATAAAATACAGCGTAATAAGATGGTTTGCGGACTAACCATGGGACTTAATGCCGGTCCTCCGTGATGGCGGATAAAAGATTTATTTTGCCTCGCTGCGGTAAAAATGCATCATTGCCGCCACTATCCCGGCACGCTGAAACCTACTTAATCAAACAAACGGCAATTGCGGCTTTAATGGTTTCGCCACTTGCTTGATCGATAATCCCAGCGCTGACTGAGCCACTAGCCTGAATAAAATCGGTACTGATGGCAATAGCGCCCTCCGCGATATCCCCCGGATCACTGTCGAAATCGAATTCAACCTCGCCGCCGATAGGCGATAAAACCGAACTTTGGGCTTGGCTGGCACCCGAGTTAACAATCGAGTAATAGTTCCCGGCAATCAAACCTTTTGCATCGACGGATATTTTTGACCGGCCGGTTCGCTTTTCGCAGCTGATTAACAACTTGGCGCCTATGCCATCGGATACGGAATCGTCTTCTGCAGACATTCCGTCATCAAAATCATCATCTTCGAAAGTTGAAAAATCGGCAATTCTTTGACAAAGGTCCGCGTCTTCAACTTGAACAAAAACCAATTCATAAGTAAACGAATCGTCTTTTTTCTTAAGCATGACATCAAAAAACGAACCATCGCTGATGCCGTCAAGCTTATTCACCTGGACACAGGGTATCGTCAATTCGTTCGTATCGAAATCAGCAAGCGGCACCCCGCCGATTTGGTCTGCCCATACGCAATTAATACCCATGCATAGTATTAAAATCGACGCACCGCTGATAAATCTGCTCATGGCTTTTCTCCAGATATATTGTTATTTACAGTCTAACCCGGTTTTTATTGACCGCCCGATTCCAACCCTGTTTATCGATACAGGGTTGGAGGGAGGTGAATTTTAAGGATGTGACTGAGACTGCAACCGGACAGGACCGGAATTTACTACCGACCTCCCCGAAATATCGATAGAAATTTCCGGTGGAAATTCATGGATGCCTGTTAATTCCTGACTTCACCGACTTTTTATTACAGCATCAGACATAAAGCTTGAGAATTGCTATTTTGTTTCGCATGAAACGGTTTCGGAGGCCACCTCGTTACCCAAAGCATCCGTTACCGATGCGACTACTTCGCCGTCAATAAAATCCGCCGCAATCGCAGTGGCGCCACCAAGAACATCATTAATATTACTGTCGAAGTCGTAATCGGCTTTGCCGCCAGGGTCCGCAGCGATGGTCGCCATCGCTGAATTACCACCTGAGGAAACAGTTGCAGTGAACAAGGCACCCGGAGTGAGGTCTTCAGCTTGAACGGAAATTCTTGATCTAGCTGGCGAACTCCTGCTTTCGCACTTAGCAAAATCTCCGGCCCATGCGCCCGCAGCCGATAGTGAATAGATTGTAATACCGGAAAACAGCGATATCATAAGTTTTCTAATGTTCATATTTGCTCCTTTATTCTTTGTTGAATAGGTTGCAAGCGCATCTGCCGATTATCGACGCGATTCAGCCGTTACGATCAAAGGTATCTTTCGCTAATCAATCAGTGCGCGTGAGTTAAATCGAGATGACATGCCCGGTTGAAACATTCAGTCTTTACATGTCGTCTGTTTATCTCCGTAATTCCACAAAAGGTTCATTAGGAACGAAAATTATTGTCACCGCTATAAACTTGATTGATTGCGTCGCTCGGTACGTGGCAAAAAGGATTTGGCAAGGACTGGGTATGTATAAAAGAAACGTTGCATTGAGCGAATAAGACCCTTTTCAGGGGCACCGGGTTTCTTTACATAAAGAACGGACAATTTTCCCGGCATTGAGGCCGGCAGACAAATCACTGTTGTGGTAGCTTCCCGGTACCCGGATTGATTGCTGTAAAATAGCCTTGGTCTGATCCACGCTCAAACCGGGCTTAAGTTCCAGCATCAATGCAACCACACCGGTGACCTGAGCGGCTGCCACTGAACTGCCCGAAACAAAATCATAGGTTCCAAAGGGAAGCGTGGTTAGTATATGTTCTCCCGGCGCATTAATCGCTCTGATTCCCGGGCTGCTTTCATTGTTTAACTTGTCCAGGGCCTGCACCGGAATGACACTTTCCATGGAGGCCGGAAAGCGATTCTCCGGCTCTTTGCTTCCCGGGTCCGCGGCAACCACCACGATGCCCTTCTCTTTTGCTTTATTCAACAACATTGCCAATAGCGGATCTTCAGGCCCGGCCAGACTCATATTCAACACATTAACCCCTAATTTGATCGCGGTATTCACCGCCAGAGCCAATGTATAACTGTTGCACACCGCTTCAAAGGAACCCGCCTGATTCGGCCAGCAGGCTTTTAAAGCGACTAGTTTCGCATCCGGTGCAACCCCGATGATACCGGTTCGGTTATCTTTTTGAGCTGCAATTACACCGGCTACCGCGGTTCCATGCAGATCGTCGGAGAAACCTGCAGAGACCGAGGAAACAAAATTTTCATTGCTTTCAATTTGTCCGGCAAGGTCCGGATGCCCGTAATCGATTCCGGTATCGATTACGGCGATAGACACATTTTTGCCGGTGGCAGCAACATGCGCTTGCTCGATCTGCAGCTGATGCATATTTGACTGAAGCCGATAGTAGGGGTCATTATAGTGCATTCCTTTGGTCTTAAATTGGTGCATCCGCTGTACAATATCGACACGGTTATCCTGAGATAACGCTTGCATCGTTTCGGCCACCGAAATTCCGGCCGGCACCAAATAGACCGCACAATGTACGCCGACCTCGGTCATCGGCCATTCCGTCAGTTTTTGCAGCCCATGTTGCTGTTCAATACTACGACTGACCCTTTGGCTCCAAGTGGAACTTTTATAAGGCCCCCTCCGGCGATAGCTTGCCGAAGACGCTATCATCTGAATCCGGTCGATATGCAGATCGGAGAAAGCCACCAACAACATCCGCTCAGTATTGGCGGGATTTAATACCCCAGATAGACGGCTTTCCTCGGAATCCGTTTCGCCGCTCAAAGCAGGCATGGAGGTTAAAGCAATAACAAGGATGGCATAAATCAAACTCGGCTTAAACATAAGCTGTTTACCCGGGATTTAACGGCGACAGTGCGGATAAAGCAGGTTCTGCAAAGATGACATCGCTATTGTTGCGAAGACCGGCTACCAACCCGGAAATGTCCTTGCCTTTGCCAGCATTCATATCGACTCGAATAATATAAACGCCCTGCGCGGACGGACCGGAAATAATTTCGCCGTCAAAAGGCGCGATAATCTCCGCCATCCGTGTCTTTTGCACGTTGCCGGCAAACACAACCCGGATTTCGTTTGATTTTAATTGAGAACGCTGACTACTGGAAAGTGTGCGGAATTGATGCTCCTGATCCGGGTAAGAACCGGAGTGGTCGGCCCGGATAAAAAAAATGACTCCCAGTAAAGCGATCATGGCCGGAGCAAAAAAAGCATGGCGGAATAGCTCGGCTGTTTTGAAGAAACCGGCAATCCGCTGCACAAAACCGGTAAACACGCTACCTTTCCCGGCTTGATCCGCAGACAGCGGGTGTCCCCGATGAATTCGGCTTTGCAGTAGTGAGAACGAGGCATCGGCTTTGACGGTAAAAGGATCCTCACTGTTGACCATCAGTGAGATTTTTTGCTGCTCAACCAGTTCGGCCCGGCACTGCAAACAAACTTTCAGGTGTGTTTCGACCAGGCTTTTCTCACCGGTTTGGAGGGTACCGTTAACATACCACGGTAACAGCATCATAACTTCCTGATGTGTTGAATATTGTGAGTTATTCGATTGCTTCATGGGGTAATCCGGTGTTCAGTCAGTTAATTACGAAGTTTCTCTCATTCCCCGAAAAACTTTCGACAACTTTTTACGTGAATAAAACATTCTGGTTTTAACCGTATTTTCGGAACAATCCATCAATTTGGCTATTTCCCGATAATTCATACCTTGAACATAAGTCAATTCAACGACGGCCCGCTGCTCGGGAGATAATGATTTAAACGCTTCCTCCAACCAATCGGACGTTTCCAACTGCATTAATCCGTAATCGGCAGTTCCTAATTGAAAACTTTCGGTTTCCGTCATGTCCAGCGATTCCTCCATGCCCTTCTGCAATGTGCGGATTGACTGCCTCGCCTTATTGTAAGCAATGCCGAAAATCCATGTTGACGGCAAACAAGACTGATTATAGGTATGCGCTTTTTTCCAAACAACATACATGACATCGTTGATGATTTCGTCGAGATAATCTCCCCCGTTAATCCGTGAAATAAATCTGAATAAACGGCTATAGTAGAGACAATACAGTTCTTTTAAAGCGTTTTCGTCAGCTTTACCAATGCGGTCTATCAGTTCCGCCTCTTTTCGATGCATCGCGGAAGTATTGGTCTCGTTAACGGAATTTATTCCTTCTGCAGTTTTCGTAAGCGGCATGTTTTAACCAGAGGTTTAGTAAGTTCCTTATACACGTCTATTTCCGATATTTGAGAAATAGTTCAAAACACCGATATTTACTTGTGAAATTGCCTCGCTATTTTCCTTGAAGAAAACTAAAACCCCACACTAATGGAAAAGACAAATGTAGCACCGATTGCCTCGGGATATTGTGCTCTGCCGTTGTAACCGCTGCCCGTAACGGTTTTAACCGTATGCCAGGCATCCTTATAACGAAGATCCATAACCGCATATTTCATATATATGCTCAGCCCCGCATTCCAATAGAGGTAATCGTATTCCAGGGTATCCTTAGTCAGGCTGTATCCCGTTCCGCCGGAAAATTCCAACCAATCGGAAAGCGGATATCTGCCGGTCAGCTCAAAATCGCCGGCAGCATGGCCGCGGCTATAGTAATCTTCAGAAAACGAAATCCTCCCGGTAAAGATATCACTGTAATGCACCAGCCAATAAAATTCATTGTAGTCGGAAAATTCACCGAAAAGCTTGCCGTCGTAGAAGTATCGCGTCCATTGAAAATCCAACCGCCAATCTTCAACAATATTAAAATTCCACCCCAAGTAAGGCGTAATCTCGAATCGCGCCGGTTCGTCGTACCCTTGATCCCCGAAATCGACTGTGGATGCCGAGGTGCCCATGTAGAAACCCGAAGCATGTTCATAGTCGAAATTGACCTGAAAAGCGAACTTGCCGTCACTCTTGGAATATCCCCGCCAGACATAATTGCTGGTTG
>JBNLCC010000014.1:0-29107 GCA_050303615.1 Methylococcaceae bacterium
AAGTCGACGATGTGAGGACTTTCCAGGCCCTGAAGATAATTCCGCGTTTCTTTGGCATCGTGCGCACTGTCCAACCTAACCAAAATCATTTGCGGCGCTTGCGCTGGCTTTTTCAACAGCTGATGCACAGCATCGAAAGTGCGCTCCAAGACCGGAATGAATTCGCATTGGCTATGCTGTTTACCCGGCCGCAGCTCATAGCGCATACCCCAACCTTCTTGGCCAAGGTAGCAGGCAATAGGCGCATAGCCATCCGTGCCTTGATAGGTTCGTGAAACCTGTTCTTTTTGGGTATTGGAATTGTCGTGCGGGGTCACATCAATATCCAAAGGAATATGCCCGGTTGAAAGAGCTGTAATCGGAACGTCTCTGTGGTTTAGAAATTCAAGATTACTTTGATGAATGATCGGCTCAAGCTGTTCCGCCTCTTGCTCTAAGCGTAGTCGAATACTCGCTTCGGTAGGAATGGCTTTTTGCAGATCAAGGGCTTGATGAAAAAATGATCCGCCCTGAGGTTATTAATCGATTCAAAATCGGTCTTTCCCTGGGCAAGTAAGCCGAGGTAGGTCTTGGTCATGTCGCTGCTCGGTACACTATGGCGCTTGGGCAAGGCGGCGTCAATGGCTTGTGCTAACGAAGTGTGCTTCATGATTGCGGCGCCAATAAAAGCGAGACCGGCATGGTAAGTAATTTCTTTATCGGATTGTTCTAATTGGAAGGTACGCATCTTTTATTTTTAGTGGTCGTTGATGTCTTGGTGTTACTCACCATTTTGGTGAGTCTATTTTCTCACAATAACAAGCCTTTTTTAATTATATTTCAATATATTATGCTAATATTGGTTAGTCTGGAGTTTCGGATTCAGGTAACAGTGAGGATTCCGGTCAGTTACAAGACGATACCCCATCGATCAGCAGCCGCATTATAGATTCAATTTCCGCATTGCAAATGGTTGAATTCGTCGAAAAAGAGTTCGGTTTCGAATTCCAAGCCCATAAAGCCGACCAAGACAATTTGGATACAGTCGACAAAATTGTCGAATTTGTGGAATCGAAAATAGGGGCATAGTCTGCAATATCTGCATCAGATATTAGAGCGATCAGCTAAAATCTATTCAAAGCGCATTGCTTTAATCGATCCGAGTTCGGGCTCAGTTACCTATCAGGCATTATTGCTGGATGCTCAGCGCCTGAGCGCTTCACTGCAAAAACACGGCATAAAAAGGTGACCGAGTCGGAATTGTAGCTGAGAAAAGTGCAGCAACGGCAACAGCTATATTTGCCGTACTGATGGCCGGAGCGACTTATATTCCGGTGGATCCGGCCACGCCGTTGTCTCGCATCACGTTTATTTTAAACGACTGCGGGAGCAGTGCCGTAATTATCGACACCGGTATAACCCAAGTATCTGATCAATATTTTAGTGGCCAAATAGCATCTCTGTTTGTTATGCCACGCCGACGTTACTTAAACTGATGATGCGCTACGGAAAAATGTACCGCTTCGATCTATCGACGATACACACCGTTTTGTTTGCCGGAGAAGTTTTCCCGATAGACGCTCTGAAGCAACTGAAATCAATTTGGCGCCAAGCCGACTTTTACAACCTTTATGGACCGACCGAAACCAATGTCTGCACCTGGTACAAAACAGGCGACTTGGTCGAGGTCGATAATGATTTAAATTTCGTTTATTCCGGTCGCAAAGACCGGATGGTGAAAAAACGAGGTTACCGGGTAGAACTCGGTGAAATAGAATCCATTCTGCATAAACACCGGCACCTGGAGGAAGTGGGCGTCATTTCGCATATTAACGACCAAAACGAAGTTGAAATCGTGGCATTCCTAAAAAACACGCCCGGTTCACCCGCTATTCCGGAAACGGAATTAAAGCAGCTGTGTCTGGACTTTCTACCGCAATATATGCTGCCGGATACGTTAATGTTCATTGAAAACTTTCCGCAAACCAGCACCCAAAAAATTGATTACCAGAAATTAACTCGGCTGTTTGCTCGCGAGGACTCAAACAAACCGTAGCATCGCTAACCGGTCGCACTATAAATTTTGGTAACGGCTCATGTCAAACAAACCGGCATATAGACCGCGGCGCTGCTTATGCTGCACATTGAACCAATCCATCAGTTCCCAAATATCAGGATTACTGCGCCTGACACCGTAAGTACTGTAAAACAGCTCGATTTCAGATTCGCTGCGCGCGTTTTTCAGCCCATCGATAAACGCCGGTAATTGATCCTGCCTAACAGCAAAGAAAAAATTCGGGTAGCTGCCGACGAACCCCGGCACCACGGTCACGGAATCCTCATCCGGTAAGCGGCGCATATCCTCGGCAAACATAATGGCAACATTTTTCAGTGCCTCGTTGAGCAGCAGCGTATAAGCCAAATCTTCGCCGTTAGCTGTTTTCACGCGCAGGAAGGAGATTTCAGGCAAAAGATTTACTTGCCTGCCCCGCAATGCCGCAATTTCCCGCATGGCGCTGTCAACCTGTTGCTGCGCCGCGTTGCTGCCGGGCCGGGTACAGGAAGAAGAACGGCAATCGTTTATAACATCGCCGACGCCGGCAGCCTTGCCCAAATGAATCCTAATTTGGTCAAAAAATTCCGTTTTATAGCCAGTCGTTTTGTAATGAACCCCGGTTTCATACTTAATGCTGTAGAATGGCTCATCAAAAAACAGCGTCAGACGTCCGCTGATGCCCCGGTACCACGAATCATGCATTGCCTTGCGTTGCTTTTCCGGCATAAACCTTAAAAAATTATTTTCCGCACCCATGCGCAAATAATCCATATAAGTCCGCGTTGCCAGTTGATGTCCCACGGTACCGTACACGTTAAATCCCGCTACCAGCAGATAGTGCAGCTGCTCAAAAAGCGGATAATCGACCACCCAGCCCGTTAATGGCGTGTCACCAACAAAGCCCTCTACAACCGAGGCACTGTCAAAATGCCTGAAAACAGTTAACGCGGCATTCGGATTGTTGCCTTCGCCGTTCCATATCGCGTCTATCTTCAATCCGCCGTACCTGGCAATGAGCTGATTGGCAAAAGCCTCCTTTTTCTCCAGGTAATCACGGGCAAGCTCGTCAAAATCCCGCCATTTAAATAAACCGATCTTATCACCCGCTGCAGCCGGCAGCGCCAAGTCCTGTTGCTGTTGCAGCAAAAATTGATCGAATTGCTTAGTAATTTGCAGGTCCGCATCCAGGTCAGGATTGAGAAAAACCACCCAGAATCTATCCCTGATCACGTTCAGTGCGATTTGGCCGCGGCACACCGGACCTTTGATAAAGCCCGCCACAAAGTATTCCGCATCATCGAGTAGAAATTTATAACGGGATGATCGCGGAATGTCCTGAAACGTCTTAAAAGGGTTTGAAGCGGATTCCGTTTGATAGGAAGGTAAACTGGTGACCGAATAATCCGGGCCAAAAAATAACGTTTTATAGCGTTGCAACCTTTGCTCGCTTAATTCATAAACAAAATGCGTTTTATCGACAATCGTGGCGACAACAGGACGCAGACGGTAATAAAACTTATCGACCTGAGGATCTTCATAGGGCCTGAGCGTGGCTATTTCAACAATAGGCGAGTCAGGCGGTGTTTGCGAACGCACCAGTCGATAAAACTCATTCGCCGGATGCCCCTCAAAGTGTATATGGCCAATAAATAAGTGCTCATAAATATAACGCGACACCAATTGTTGTTTCAGGGAAGCGTGGTTAAAAAAAGTTTCCCATTTGGCAATTTCGGCAACTGCCTGTGGTGACAATGGCGCTGCCGGACCGGTTTTTGCGCCTTCCCGGAGCCATTTAAACACGGTAAACTCCTCTTCCAGGGAAAGACCGGGCATTGCGTAAGGCATCCCCCACAGCGGGTGTTTAGATTGGTATTCGGCAAACTCCTCGATCTCCGGGCACTGCAAGGATCGATTGATATCCAATTCAAAGGAATCGGCCAATTTACCGGTTTCCTGCAACGGATTGAGCCGCTTCAATTGCAATAGTTTGGCCAGCAGCGAATTATCCAATGCCGCTGCCTGGGAATCCTCCCGTTCATTCAATACCGGATAAAATCCTTTGGTGCGCCAGGCTGCGGTAGTAGCTGCATCAATAAACAGCCGGGTCGGACTCGCCGGTTCCATCCTGTCGCCGTCATACACGGGCTGCTTACTGGCACCTCTGTCCAACCCCGCAAAAGAATTGAGTTTTAACTGGCATGGCGCATCATAGCAAGCGTGGCAAACCACGCAGCGGGAATCCAGAATGGGTTTTATATCGTCAGTATAGGAAACGGCGCCGCGCCGCAGCAGCTTGCGATAGTCCGCTTCGGAAAGCACCCGCTGTTTCGGTGCCGAGGGCCCGTATAATTCAGCAAAATCGGTAACTTTATAAGCTGTCGTACATCCGCTGACAACAAGCAACATTAACCAAAAGGAGCGGGATTTACTGCTGATGTGCTTGATCATAATTAAAATGATTTCGTATTTTCGAAAATCTTGCCAGCAAGAACCGCGCGTTCAATCCCGAGCCGGATAAACCGGCGGTTCATAGAGCCGAATCCTGCTTTGTTAAACGTTCGCTAGAAGCGTCTCGATGTACTTTTCTGCTAAAACGCTCACTGAGACTCTGCATCACCACATAAAAAATCGGGGTAAAAATCAACGACATCACCACCGCCGCTGTCACGCCGCCGACCACCGCGGTACCGATCGCCTGCCGGCTCGCCGCACCGGCTCCGGCGGCAACGACCAATGGCATAAAGCCGAATATCGCTGAAAAAGCAGTCATCAAAATGGCGCGAAACCGCTGCCTTGATGCTTCCACTGCCGCTTCGGCAATAGTTGCACCGGCGATTCTTTTCTCGCTGGCCAGTTCCACAATCAGAATGGCGTTTTTACTGGCCAGGCCGATGATCAGCACAATGCCGATCTGCGTGTAGGTATTGTTATCAAAATCGCGCATGGCCAATGCAATAACAACGCCCAACAGCGCTAATGGCACCACCAATATCACCGCCAACGGACTGGTCCAGCTTTCATATTGTGCTGCCAGTACTAAAAACACCAACAAAATAGCCAAGGCAAAAATAATAATCGCCTCCGAACCCACTTGTTTTTCCTGAAAAGACATACCGGTCCATTCAAAGCCCATGGTCGACGGCAGCTTGGCCGCCGCCATTTGTTCCATTAACTGCAACGCCTCGCCCGAGCTGTAGCCCTCAGTCGCGTGTCCGGTTATGGACGCAGCGGGATAAAGGTTATACCGCAAAATCGTCTGCGGTCCCAACGTCTCATCGACGTTGATCAACGTACCCAGCGGGATCATTTTGCCCGTATCGCTCCGCACCTCCAACCGGCGGATATCCGATGGTTTAAGGCGAAACCGAGAATCCGCCTGGATTTTAACCTGCCAGGTTCTGCCGAATTTGTTGAAATCATTGACATAGGTCGATCCCAAATAGGCTTGCAAGGTGGAAAACACATCGTTCAACGGGATTCCCAGCGTTTTAGCTTGGGTACGATCGACTTCAGCAAATAATTGCGGAACCCCGGCACGGAACGTGGTATTTAATCCCGACAATCCGGACTGGCTATTGCCGGTTTGAATCAATTCGTTTGCCATCTGCTGCAACGCGTTCAAACCGACGCCGCCTTTATCCTGAAGCTGCATTTGAAACCCGCCGGAAACGCCAAGCCCCGGTATCGCCGGCGGTGGGAAAGCAAATACGATCGCTTCCTGAATTTGCATAAATTGCCGGTTCAACGAAGACAAAATCGCCTTTTGGCTTAAATTCGCTTCGGTGCGCTGTTCCCACGGCTGCATGACGATAAAGATGGTCGCGGCATTAGAGGCATTGGTGCCGTCAATCAACGAGAAACCGCCCAGCGAGACCCAATCACTCACACCCGGCGTATGTTGCAAAATCCTATCAATTTCCGCCAACACTCCATCGGTCCGCTGCTGCGATGCTGCATCAGGTAATTGAATATTCGCAATCACGTACCCTTGGTCCTCGACCGGCAAAAAGCCGGTGGGTATGCGTCCGAATTCCCAACCGCTGTAAAGGGCGATAACAACAAACAACAGCATCATCAAGCCGACCCGACGTACGATCATTTTCAGGAATTGTGCATATCGGTTGGAGGCTACTGAAAACATCTTGTCGAATCCGCGAAAAAAAACATTTTTCTCAGCAGAAACGGGTCTCAACAATAGCGCCGACAGAGCCGGGCTCATCGTCAGCGCATTGATCGAACTGAATATCGTGGAAACGGCGATGGTCAGTGCAAACTGCCGGTACATCTCGCCGGTGATCCCCGGCAGGAACGCGGTGGGCACGAATACAGCCAACAATACCAGCGTGGTGGCGACCACCGGCCCGGCCACATCCTGCATCGCTTTTATCGCGGCATCTTTGGCGTTTAGCCCCCGTTCAACATAAGCGGCAGTCGCTTCCACTATCACGATGGAGTCATCCACAACAATACCGATTGCCAGCACCAACCCGAATAAGGTCAGCAAATTCAACGAAAAACCCAACAACCCCATCACGGCGAATGTTGCAATCAACGACACCGGAATCGTCACGGCCGGAATCAAGGTAGCGCGCCAATCCTGTAAAAATACGAACAATACGATAAATACCAGGGCGGCGGCCTGAAATAACGTGATAAAAACTTCGTTGATTGCATCTTTAACAAACAGCGTCGTATCGTAAGGGATCTTATACTGAAGACCTTCCGGGAAATTTTGCCTCAGTTCCTGCATTTTTGTGCGGACCTGCTCCGCTACATCCAGTGCGTTGGCGCCGGGCAACTGATAAATCGCGATACTGGCGGAAGTCACCCCGGTCAATTTGGAGGTGATATCATAGGTTTTGCCGCCTAAATCAATACGGGCAACATCTTTCAACCGCGTGATACTGCCGCCTTCGCCGGTTTTTACGATAATATTTTCAAACTGTTTGACATCCTGCAAACGTCCCAGCACATTAATCGTATACTGGAAATTTTGCCCTTTCGGTACCGGCGGCTGCCCGATCTGACCGGCGGCAACCTGCACATTCTGCTCCTTGACCGCGTTTAACACGTCCTGGGTGGTGATATGGCGCGATTTAAGCTGCCGCGGGTTCAACCAGATACGCATGCTGTAATCACTGGGCGGATACACCAGCACATCACCGACGCCTTTGATACGGCTCAGATGATCGCGAATATTCAGTGTCGCATAATTGCTCAAGAACAGCTCGTCATAGCGATTATCCGGTGAAATCAGTGAAACAAACAGAATAATGCTGGTCGACTGCTTTTTAGTGTTTACCCCTTGCCGCTTCACTTCTTCGGGAAGATTGGGAGCCGCTAAGGTCACGCGGTTCTGCACCATGACCTGAGCGATGTCCAAGTCGGTCCCTATTTCAAATGTCACCGTTAGCTTGTAGGAACCGTCTGAAGCGCTGACCGATGACATATAGAGCATGTTTTCCACACCGTTGACCTGCTGCTCGATCGGTGCGGCAACGGTTTCCGCAACGACTTCCGCATTAGCGCCGGGATAAACCGTGCTGACCTGAACGGTTGGCGGGGTAATGTCAGGATATTGCGCAATGGGCAAAGTACCGACCGTAACCAGGCCGGCAATGACTAGCACGATGGAAATAACTGATGCAAATATCGGATGCTCAATAAAAAAACGGGAGAACATAAAATATTATCCCTTATCCGCTGCGGCAGGCGCCTGTTGTTCAAGCTGAGGATTGACTTTCCCGCCCGGCCTGGCCCGCTGTAAACCGTTAATGATAATGCGGTCATCGGCGGTAATGCCTTTTTTGATGACTTTCATGCCGTCTACCACCTGACCGCTGACAACCGGCCGCTTTTCGACAACATTTTCGCTATTCGCCACCAGCACATATTCTCCCTCCTGATCTACAGCGAATGCCCGTTCACTGACCAGCAGCGCCTTCGAATCGGTACCGACCGGAAAACGCAACCTTACAAACAGACCCGGCACCATTTGCACTACCGGCCCTTCAGTATTGGGAAATACGGCACGCAATTCAATAGTGCCGGTATCGGTATTCACGCCCGATGCCCCGAAATCCAAAATCCCCCGATGCGGGTAACCGGTTTCGTCGGAAAGGCCAAGATAGACCGGTATTTTCAATGCCGATGTCGGCATATCTCGGGAGTCCGGCGGGCTTTGCTCGAGCTGTTTCCGTTGCACCGCCATAATTCGCAGCAAATCCCGCTCATTTAAATGAAAATAGGCATATATGGGATCGTATTGAGTGACGGTAGTTAACAAAGTCGTTTCCCCGTCACCGACCAGGTTGCCGATATCGACCATGTTCCTGCCGACCCGTCCGGCAATCGGCGCCGTAACACGGGTATAGCCGAGTTTGATACGTGCGTTTTCAACTTTGGCCTGCATCCGGCCGATATTCGCTTTGGCGACATCCCTATCGGTTTTTTTCCGTAAATGATCGGTTTCGGACATGTAGTTTTTTTTGAACAATTGATCGGCCTGTTCCAATTCGACTTCGGTACGGTGATATTCGGCCTTCGCACTGGCCAGGTCGGCCAAAGCGGCATCCAAATCAGCCTGATACGGTTGGGGATCGATAATAAACAGCAGGTCGTCTTTAGCAATAAAGGCCCCGGGTTCAAAATGCATACTTTGCAACTCCCCGGCGACACGTGCCCGCACCTCTACAAAGCCCACCGAGCTGGTGGTTCCGGTAAATTCAAGATATTCCGTCACTTTTTGCCGAACCGGCTTGCTGACCGTTACACTGGGCGGCGGTGGTTCAATGTAGCGGTTTTGTTCACTGCAACCTAGCAACAACCCGACAACAAACATCAGAGCGACTTGATGTATAGTTAGTTTCCAACAAGCTAAACGGTTATTTTTTATGTAATTCATTGCAGTCAAACCCTGGCAGGTATTTTGGTAATTCGACAAACAACAATATATCGCAACTTTATATAGCTTTTTTTCGCCATCTGGCCAAACCGGGCAGCCAGCGCGGCGCAGCGGCAGCGTATTTTTCCCATTGTTCGGGGAACTGCTCAGCCAAGCATATTTCTTCATACATCACCACCCGCAAATGAAATGCACAAGCGATAACAACCAGATAGCCCGCCGTCAACGGCGAACCGGCTCTCAAAGCCCAACCTGCAATAATCAGCAATACGCTAAGATACATAGGATTTCTCGTATAGCGATACAAGCCCACCGTAACCAAATGTTCGGGAGGAGACCACGGAGCGAGCGTTCCTTTACCCGAAACATAGAAATCCCAAACACAACGTAACAAAACCAGCAATCCGATTAGCAACAGCAGCGAAGCCGCTGCCCACCCCTGCCCCGCCCAAGGATCCCAACTGGATAAACACCACGGAACCAAGCCTGCGAACAGACAGGGTAATAATAGAAACGCCACAACGGCACGAATTAACAACATTTCAAGCCTTTATTATTCTTAGTTAATGGCTTTATACACGGCCAAGCACCTGACAGTCAAAACTAAGTTTAGCTTGCTAACAATATTATTTGTCGATTATTGCACGGCAATCGACTGGCAAAGCCCGGCTATTTGCAGTATTCAACAGTAAAACAATTGATTAAAATATTAACCTGGTTTAATCAATTTTCGATTGCCGATAAGGACCTGGAAACCGGGCCGGCTGTTTGCACATCGCTTCTCGAAACCCCAACCAACTCAATAATAGCTGAAGAGGAAAATAAATTGCCAAAAGCAAGTGAATTGAAATGCGGTATGGCCGTTGAAATCAACGGCGAACCCTACGTTGTGAAAAAAATCGAAATCAGAAACCCCACCTCACGCGGGGCGTCAACGCTATACAAAGTTCGTTTTACCCACCTGAAAAGCAAACAAAAGCTGGACGATACGTTAAAAGGCGATGACTTTTTGAAAGACGCCGACTGCACACGGGTCCAGGCGCAATACTCTTACCTGGACGGCGGCACCTACTATTTCATGAATCTGGAAACCTACGAGCAGTATGCGCTAAATGCAGCCGACTTGGAAGGTCAGACCGAATACTTGACGGAAGGCTTGGAAGGCATCGTAATCCTGCTGATGGATGACACCCCGCTGGGTATCGAACTACCGGCATCGGTTACGCTGACAATCGTCGAAACCGCACCAGCACTCAAAGGCGCCAGCGCTACCAACCGCACCAAACCGGCCAGGTTGACTACCGGTTTGGAAGTCCAGGTACCGGAATACATCGAAACCGGTGAAAACATTAAAATTAATACCGGCACCGGTAAATTTATGTCGCGGGCATGATACGGCAAGCCGATTTCAAGGTAAATAATCCTTGAGCCAAAAAGAGCGGTACTGCTCCGCCTGACTCAAATCCGGGCCGGGATAGAGCCGGCCGGTCCAGGCGAGCAGCATGATGGCAAGGGCATTACGGTGTTCGCCGCCGCTCAATTCAAGGTTTCCCGTTGTCGAGGGGATCAGGTAATGTACTGCGTCATAATGGTCCAGCACGGTTTGACGCGCCTTGGCGACGACGGGGCTATCAGTCTCGCCGGCCAGCAAATAAGCGATGCCGACTTCGGCGACAATGTCGGGCTTGGCCCGCTGTATGATCGTGTCGATATTGTTTTCGAAGTAATCATAAATCCAGTTGAATTCCGCCCGGCTGACCGGTTGCTGATAATTACGGCTTGCGCCGATGATCAAATGGGTCATACCGTATAATTTTTGGCCGTAAAGCAGATCGGACAACTGCGTATCGTCACTACCAGCGAATATCCGTTGAAAGGCTTCGGTAAAACGCTGCCGCAAATCGGCAATACCGAGGTCATAAAGAAAGTAAATATAGGTAGCAAGTTGCGGCGAATAAATTTCGACGACATCGGGATTGAGGAAGAACGTCTTAAAGTCCTGTTGCTTAAGGTAAGCAATGAACTGATCGCTCTCCTTAAAAAAATAACTATTCAGCAGCCCCACTTCGTTAACCATGTTGAGGTTGGCCAACAGGGCAAAGGAAAACGCCATGCCGGGATGGCGTTTGAGCAGTGTATAGCGTTTCAGATGTTTTTCGATTTTCAGGTTAAACCGCTTGAGAATGACCAATTCCTGACGGTTGCGGTATAACGGATCACGTAAGCCCTGCCTGTCCTTGTCGAGCAGGTTGGCGACGATCATGAGATCGGAAATAATCGGGTAAAGGTATTTTTGCTCGCCGGTAATGCGGTACATACGTAGCGCATAATGCCGCTGCAAATAAGGCTCGAGACTAAACAGACGGGATTCGTAATTTGACCGGATCTGCTCCGCGACCGGGTCCGTCAACTTTTCAGCCATGGTCCAGGACGAAGTCAGCAGCAATAACATGAGGGCCGATAATTTTTGTGTTCTCATGGTGTTACCCCCAGGTTGGTATAGCATAGGCCTTTTCCGCTCTAAAAGCGTCGGTTAATCCACTTTGTCAGATTTCTTGGTTGTTCTTTTCTATTAAACCGACAGAGTAGAATGAACGGAAAACGTTCGTTTTGTTCAATTCCGGAGCAATGCCCAATCGGAACTAAAGTCAAATCAGGAAGAATAAGGGATTAATTCGGCAGGCGGCTAACTTAACTGCCGGGAGTTCTTGCTGTTTCTAAAAACCATCGTTTTTTCCTCAGTGCTTTGCGAACTGGTCCTGGCGCTATTTACCGCGTCGCTTATCAACTGCTTATAAGGCGATTTACTGCACACCGGATCGGTATTGTACATGTCGCCGGTTAATAAGTAGGCTTGGCAACGGCAGCCTCCAAAGTCTTTTTGTTTTTCATCGCAACTGCGGCAGGGCTCCTTCATCCAGTCAAAACCACGGAAGAAATTAAATGCCTTTGAGTCGTTCCATATCTGCTCGATGCTGAAATTACGGACATTGGGACAGTCCAGCCCCGGCAGTTCCCGGGCGGAATGGCACGGTAATGCAACACCGTCGGGCGCAATGGTAAGAAAAGTTGTACCCCAGCCGTTCATGCAGGCTTTGGGACGGTCTTCATAATAATCCGGAACCACATAATAAATGGTCATTTTTCCGGCCACTTGCTGCTTATACGCCTGGGCAATTTGTTCCGCCTGCTCGAATTGTTCCTTGGTGGGCAGCAGCAGATCGCGGTTGATATGCGCCCAACCGTAATACTGGGTATTGGCCAGTTCCAGATAATCGGCGCCCAGTTCGGTAGCCATTTCCAGAATCTGTTGCATTTGATGGATATTCCGGCGGTGAATAACCACGCATAGCACCATCGGGTATCCGTGTTTTTTTACCAGCTTGGCCACTTCCTGTTTGTGCCGGAAAGAGTCGGTGCCGGCCAACAGGTTATTGAGCTCCTCGGTACTGGCCTGGATGCTGACCTGAATGTGATCCAATCCGGCGGTCTTCAGGCCGACAATTTTTTCTTCAGTCAGGCCGTAACCGGAAGTGATCAGGTTCGAATAATAACCCAATTCGCGGGCATGTTTTACCAGTTCCGGCAGATCCTTTCTGACCAGCGGTTCGCCGCCGGAAAAACCCAATTGCACCGCACCCATTTTACGCGCCTGGCCCAATACCCGTTTCCAATCCTCGGTAGTGAGTTCGTCGGGATACTTGGCATAATCAACCGGATTGGAACAATAGGGGCACTGTAGCGGGCAGGCATAAGTCAGTTCGGCAAGCAGCCAACGCGGTTTACTCATCGACGTTTTGTTTGATCCAACCATTTTGCAGGGCGATTTCCAGGAATTGGGCAATGTCTTTTTTTAGGCCGCCGGTGGCAAATTTTAGTTCCAGGTCCTTAACAATTTGCTCAAGATTACGGGTGCCGTCGCATAGCTTCAGAATCTCGGCAGAACTGAGATTTAACTCCACCATGCCCTCGGGATATAAAATTACGTGTCTTTGCTGCGCTTCCTCCCATTGCAGACGATGCAACGGCGAAAAACAAAACGGCTGATCGGGATTCAAACTCATGTCGCGTTAATCCTTAATATTGAAATAAGGCGGCATATCATTGATGTAGGCCATATACATGGCATCGGCCATCGACCAGAGCACGTCGAGTTTGAACTGCAGGATTTCAAGCATTCTTTGCTGCTGCTCGCGGGTTTTATACCAGTCCAATGTAATTTCCAGGCCATGTTGCACATCGCGACGGGCTTCGGTGAGCCGCTTGCGAAAATAGATGTAGCCTTCCTGCTCCACCCAAGGATAATGTTCGGGCCAGTTATCCAGCCTCTGCTGATGGATTTTGGGGGCAAACAATTCGGTCAACGATGAACTTGCCGCCTCGTGCCAGTCGGCGCGCCGGGCAAAATTGACATAAGCGTCAACCGCAAACCGGACGCCGGGCAGCACATGTTGCAGCGAGGTGATTTCCTCCCGGCTCAAACCGACGGCGATACCCAGTTGGATCCAGGCTTCAATGCCGCCCGGATCGTCCGGGTGGCCGTCATGGTCCAAAATACGCTGAATCCAGATTGCCCGGGTTTGACGGTCGGGGCAATTGGCTAAAATATTCGCATCCTTTATCGGGATACTGATCTGGTAATAAAAGCGGTTTGCAACCCATCCCTGCAGTTGCTTTTTATTCAGCTTCCCTTCGTTCATCAGCTCATGGTACGGATGGCGGATATGATAATACTTTTCCATACCGCGAAGTTTTGCTTCAAATTCTTCCCGGCTCCAGGGTTTGTTATCGCAACAACTCATAATGATTACCTTTATAAAATAATTTCCAAACCATCGTATGAAACTTCAATTCCCGCCGCGTCGAGTATTTTACGCTGCTCCGAATCTTCATCCAAAATCGGATTGGTGTTATTGATATGAATCAAAATTTTGCGGGCTTTTGCAACCGAATTCAAAACTTCAATCATGCCGCCTTCTCCCGATTGCGGCAAATGACCGATTTCCCTGGCTTTTTTGGGGCTGATGCCCTGCTGTTCCATCTCGTCATCAGTCCAGAAGGTCCCGTCAACCATAATACAGTCGACATGATGCATTGCCTCCAGGACATGCGTTTCAATGGCACCTAATCCCGGCGCGTAATAAACCTTTTTACCGGTGCTGATCTGTTCGATAATAACACCGATGTTGTCGCCGTCATGCGGATCATGGCGATGCGGTGAATAAGGCGGCGCCTTGCTTTGTAATGAATGCGTATAAAAGCGTAAATCTTCTATTTGGGGAATGGTAAAACCGCTACCGTCCAGCGGAACCGGATGATGACTAACCGTACAGTAGTCTTCCAGCATTTTAAACAGCGGGAAACCAGTGGTTAAATCCTGTTTGACCATCTCGGAGCAATAAACTTCCAGTGTTTGCCCTTCACGCAACATCAACATGCCGGTTGTATGATCGATTTGGCTGTCAATCAGCATGACCGCTTTAATACCGGTATCGCGAACGCCGTGCTGGGGCTGGATTTGCGGGAACGCTTCCAGCTGCGCCCGAATATCCGGTGAGGTATTGAACAACAGCCAGTTTTTATCATCGCTGCTGACCGCAATGGATGACTGGGTCCGCGCTTTGCCGTTCATTTGGCCGCGGCGTATGCGGTGACAATTGAAACAGTTACAGTTCCACTGCGGAAAACCGCCGCCGGCTCCTGATCCGAGTACTCTGATTTTCATAATTTGCTTCGTTTTTACAATAGATTAGTAATACCTTGCAAGCCTACCGAAAAAATGTTTCAGGCAAAAAAAAGGGTTCTATCGAGAACCCTTCTTTTCATTCCACCGTTAAAAAAATTAACGGTTATAAATGTACATGGTGACTTCGAAACCAAATCGTAAATCTGTATAACTTGGTGTTTCCCATTTCATTACAAATACCTCCAGAGTTTTTGTGAATTTTTTTAGCTAGCTTGATCAAGTAAGCCAGGTCCGAAGTATACTTCGATAAAATTTATAACGCAATACCACTTAAAATTAACTTGTTACATTGCGCATAGCGCGTTATATTCAACGCTATAAATAAAACTACAATAGCAATTAATAATACCAAATGAAATGAGGAGATTTATATGGGTGAAATAATTGAAGTCAGCTTTGTAATGTGGATAGTTGCCGTTGCAGCTTTTGCCCCGTTGGGCTATTTTATTTACATTTTCATGAAAGGCGGTGGCGAATCGTTCGGCAAATCCAATCCCGCCGATCATTCGGTGGAAAACACCAAGTATTATCATGTAATCAACAATATCATGGGAAAAATCCTGGGGGGGTCTGCTGACAGCGGCACCGGAACTGCGGTGGCAAGAACTCAAAGCGTAGCAAGCCCCACCTCCACGGCAAACGTCTCATCAACATCGGCCGGCACCAAAAGAACTTCGACCGCGAGAAAAACCACGGCTACGCGGAGAACTGCCGCCGGTACCACGCGCAGAAGACCCACGACGGCAAAAAAAAGCTGAAGACATACATTAAAGAACGATTACCGGTCGGTCTTTTAGCACCGGTATCAAACATATCTGTTGCCACAAGGACGTGCTTCAATATCTATATTGATTTAGGGTGCAACCGGCATTTTTCCGCAGGTCGGACAGCATGGATTTTTTTTCAGTCGCATACTGTTCCACTCCATGGTCATCCCATCCAACAATAACAAACGCCCGGTCAACGTTTGGCCAAAGTTGACAATCAGTTTTATGGCTTCCAGCGCCTGAATACAGCCGATAATGCCGGTAATCGGAGCCGCTACGCCATTTTGACTGCAGTTTTGCGCTTCCTCACCGATATCGCTATATAAACAGTTATAACATGGGCTATCATTTTTACCCGGCGTGAACACGGACACTTGCCCTTCAAAACGAACCGCAGCGCCTGAAACCAGTGCCGTTTGTAGCTGCACACAGGCCTTATTAACAGCAAAACGAGTGGTAAAATTATCGCTGCAATCCAAGACCACATCGGCATCGGCCACCGCTTTGATCAACATTTCCCCTTCCAAGCGTTGCTTAACGGCTTGTACTTTGGTATCAGAATTTAATGCATTTAACGTTTCTTTGGTTGAAATTACTTTAGGCGTCCCTATATCCTGGGTATGGTGCGCTATTTGACGCTGCAGATTGGATAAATCCACCTCATCATCGTCATATAGGGTCAGCCGGCCTACCCCGGCAGCGGCGAGATAAATCGCTGCCGGACAACCCAGACCGCCTGCACCTAAAATGAGTACTTTGGCATCAAGCAGTTTTTGCTGGCCCTCAATGTCGATTTGCGGCAGCATGATCTGCCGGCTGTAGCGTAATAATTGCTCGTCATTCATGGCATTGTAGTGATCGATAAAATTGCTTGATCATTTTACATTCGTATCGGAAAACCGGATACCTAAACTAAGCTTTTCAATCCAATAACGAATCATGCCAAACTACTTGACAGACAGCAAAAGGTCGTTATTATTAGCACTCTATATTGGCGAGTGCTAATAGCGCTATTCATTTTTTAATATTTAGGAGAAATTGATGAAAATACGTCCGTTACACGACAGAGTCATCGTTAAACGAGTTGAAGAAGAACGCACCTCTGCCGGCGGCATTGTCCTGCCTGACTCAGCGACTGAAAAACCGAGCCAGGGTGAAGTACTTGCTGTAGGTAATGGCAAACTGCTTGACAACGGCGACATACGCCCCCTCGACGTCAAAGTCGGCGACAAAGTACTATTCGGCAAATATGCCGGAAACGAAGTCAAAGTAGAAGGTGAAGAACTCATCGTTATGCGTGAAGAAGACATCATGGGTGTCTTAGAGTAATTCCCCCCCCACACATAACCATTAATTTATTATAGGAAATACAATGGCAGCAAAAGAAGTAAAATTCGGTGATGACGCGCGCAGCTTAATGGTCGCAGGCGTCAATATTTTAGCAAATGCAGTAAAAGTTACCTTAGGCCCCAAAGGCCGCAATGCGGTTTTGGATAAAAGTTTCGGTGCCCCGACCATCACCAAAGATGGTGTTTCCGTGGCCAAAGAAATCGAATTGCAGGATAAATTCGAAAACATGGGTGCACAAATGGTTAAAGAAGTGGCTTCTCACACTTCTGACGTTGCCGGTGACGGCACCACGACAGCAACCGTATTGGCTCAGTCTATCGTTAATGAAGGCATGAAAGCCGTTGCGGCAGGCATGAACCCGATGGATCTGAAACGCGGCATTGATCAGGCGGTTACCAAAGCAGTTGAAGCCATCGAAAATGCCGCCTCCCCTTGTACCGACAACCATGCGATTGCCCAGGTCGGCACCATTTCCGCCAACGCCGATGAATCCGTTGGCCGCATTATTGCCGAAGCGATGGAAAAAGTCGGTAAAGAAGGCGTTATCACCGTCGAAGAAGGTTCCGGACTGGAAAATGATCTGGACGTTGTAGAAGGTATGCAATTCGACCGCGGCTATCTGTCCCCGTACTTCATCAACAACCAGGACAACATGAGTGTCGAGTTGGAAGATCCGTATATCCTGTTATACGACAAAAAAATCTCCAACATCCGCGACTTGCTTCCCATTTTGGAAGGTGTCGCCAAAGCCGGCCGGCCGTTATTGATCATTTCCGAAGACGTGGAAGGCGAAGCACTGGCCACATTGGTTGTCAATAATATGCGCGGTATCGTCAAAGTGGCTGCGGTTAAAGCGCCTGGTTTCGGTGACCGCCGTAAGGCCATGCTGGAAGATATTGCCATCCTGACCGGTGCGGTGGTTATTTCCGAGGAAGTGGGTTTGACTTTGGAAAAAGCGGAACTGGATCAACTGGGTACCGCAAAAAAAGTACAAATCAACAAAGAAAACACCACTATCATTGATGGCGCGGGTTCCGAAGATCAGATTAAAGGCCGGGTTAATCAAATCCGCGCCCAGGTTGAAGATGCCACTTCTGACTATGACAAGGAAAAACTGCAGGAACGCCTGGCTAAATTGGCCGGCGGCGTCGCTGTAATCAAGGTCGGAGCAGCCACCGAAGTGGAAATGAAAGAGAAAAAAGCACGCGTTGAGGACGCCCTGCATTCAACCCGCGCTGCAGTTGAAGAAGGTGTTGTTGCCGGCGGCGGCACCGCCTTGGTTCGTGCAATTGCCGCTCTGAAAAACCTCGAAGGTGCCAATCACGATCAAACAGTCGGCATCAACATTCTACGCCGCGCCATGGAAGAGCCTCTGCGTCAAATCGTTTCCAACTCCGGTGGTGAAGCATCTGTCGTGTTGAATGAAGTTGCAAGAGGTGAAGGTAATTTCGGTTACAACGCTGCAACCGGCACATACGGCGACATGATCGAAATGGGTATTTTAGATCCGGCGAAAGTAACCCGCTTCGCGCTGCAAAATGCAGCTTCCGTTGCCGCGTTGATGATCACCACTGAAGTCATGGTTGCTGATGCGCCTGCTGATGAAAAACATGGTGGCCATGGTATGCCGGACATGGGCGGCATGGGCGGCATGGGCGGCATGGGCGGCATGATGTAAACGCCTGACAAAATACAGACAGGCCTCTGTCTTTATTTGACCGACAAAGCCCCGGTTGCAAGCAATCGGGGCTTTTTTTTACTTTGCATTTTCCATCAAGCGTCTTAATCATCCCTACCCGGAAAACCAGGCAAACAAATGACTTTCATTGTATCAAGCGTCACTGACGGCGTTCATAATAGCAATTGTCTGAACAGAAAGCATCAACGGCATCCGGGTGAAAACAGCAGATACAACTGCGCTGTCAACGGCCAACGGTTAAGTTTAAAAACCGGTATTAGACACTCTTCGGCAACCGATTGGATCGCCCGGGACATTAAAGGATAACCCCGGGAACGAGCAAAATGGAAAAGCGCTTGCTTGTCGGCGGCAAAATTAAATTGCCCGTCTGTCTCAGCCGCCGGCAACAGCATTGAAATCAACCGAAAGGCCAACTCGCCGGCCCGTTGCGCCACCTCTTGGTCAGAGCAGGCATAGATAATTTCAACCTGTCCGGGATTTTGAGCCGGCTTGATCTCAAAAAATAATGCATTTTCGCCGACATCGCAGAGCAGTTGGCGGACAACTACTTCGAACATGCCCGCCATGACCGGTTTTGGAAATTCAGTTTGTTGCCCGGCTGCCTGCCCATCCCTCCGGTTCACGGATAAAATTGCCGAGACCGCCGGTATAAACTGAGCCAAGCGCACAATAAATTCGTTTTGCAATTCTTCTAGAGTCAGACCATAAAAATCTCCTAAGTCGAGCAGAAAGTATGCTGCAGCACAATCCGTATATTGATTGACTCCAAAATAAGTTCGTTGCTTTACTATTTCCATTCTGGTTTGCTTATTTCTTTGTAATCCTGATGTGACATCAATCAGAACGCGGCATAGGGATATAGTACTCGATGGAGAATACCGTTAATTGCCTGGGATTGTCGTGTAGGACCATCTGCTTATCAGGCAATAGCCATTGCGTGGAGCGGCGCAGTCATTGCAAAAAAACAAGGGGGGGAAGGTAATAAATCAACAACGACACTTCCCTTATTGATCTGTATTTTTCATGTTTACATACTGATTGAAAATTGGTTTTTCAAACCCGCTATGATGCAATTCTAGCGCACAACCCTTTTCTTAGAAAGCCATGAAATTTAAACTGATGCAAGATCATAGTATTGTGAAAAAATAGTCTCCGCGCCTGAGGCTTTGACCTCATTAAACTTCCGCCAACTTCCAATAATGAAAATCGTCACTTGCGGAACCGGTTTGGGGAGAAAGAGTCATATAATTAGTACCATAACAACCAAACAATTTTTCATAATCAGCACATCGGATAATAGTTATGAGCCGAAAATTATTGTTGACCTCCTTTACCACATGGAAGGCGCACCATCAATCCAATTCCTCGGACGATATGCTGCAGGAAATCAGCGGTTATAGTGACAAATTTTCTTCATCATTACACTATCTGCGCCAATTGCCGGTGGATTTCCATTTAGCACCCACACTGACGGTTAATAAAATTAACGAACTGCGCCCGGATGCCATGCTGTTATGCGGTATGGCGGAATACCGGACTAAATTAAACGTCGAATCGAATGCCGTTTTCGAAAACGAAACCCTCAAAACCAATGTCAACCTTGAAAACCTGGTTTCAGGGTTAACGCATACCGAAATCAGCCATAATATCGGAACATTTGTCTGTAACAGGCTCTATTTCGATGTTCTGAGACATTGTGGTAACGAGCATCCGGACAAGCCCTGTGTTTTCGTGCATGTACCGGTAATTAGCGATCACAATCGAACGGCTTTGCGCAATGATTTTCAAACACTAATCGAAAGATTGTCCACTCTGCATTAATTGTGTTAGTACTGAGCCGATTATTAGACAGAGCCGCCGCGCTGTTTCCTGAAAACCCCGCGGTAATCTATCAACACAGCGTTTACAGTTATGCTGAATTAAATCAGTTAGCTGAACGTCTGGCTGCATCGCTGCTTCGTTTGGGAATAACCCGCAACGACCGGATTGCGGTTTTAATGTACAATCGGCCGGAAATGCTGCTGTGCTACTACGCCTGCTTCAAGATCGGCGCTACCGCGGTTCCGATCAATTATTGCCTTAAGGCGCCCGAAATTGCCTATATTATCCAAAACAGCCAGCCGAAATTATTGATCAGCGAAAATGAACTGTTCCCGGAAGCAAAAAAAATCTTACCCGAATTCACCACCCTGATGGCATGTTTTCTGGTCGATCGGCAGAAAAAAGATGCGGAAAGTGCCCGGGACTTTAACGATTTGCTAAACGGCAGCGGTTCAGTTCATATGGCGCAGATCGATGCCGATACCGCAGCAGCGGTAATCCATACCTCGGGCACTACCGGAAAACCCAAAGGCACCATGTTGACTCACGGCCAGCTTGCTGCGCATACCGTCAACCATGCAAAATTGGTCAATTACCGTAGTAATGATAAATCTTTGTTGTGCCTGGCTTTATGCTGCAATTTCGGATTCACCCATCAGATGTTGCCGGTAGCCTATACCGGGGCGACGTTAGTGGTTATCCCCTTTTTCGATGCCGCCGCGGTACTGGCAGCCATTCAACACCAGCAGGTCACAATGCTCTATATGATGCCGGTTATGTACAACAAACTGGCCACCCTTGCAGCCACGTCCCCCCCCCCTATCGCCAATCAATTGCGCTTATGCGTGGTTGCCGGCGACGTCACGCCCAGTTCGGTATTCAAACGGTTCAAAACCTGCTTCGGCCTGGATCTTTGTGAAGGGCTGGGCATGACCGAGACACAGGTGTACGCTCTCAATCCGGTCAGCGGCAATAAAAAAATCGGCTCGGTCGGCATACCTATCGATACCTTGCAAGTTGAAATTCACGACGAGCAAAACCGTACCTTGCCCGACGGCAAGATTGGCGAAATCGTGGTTAAAGGCGAGGTCGTAACCAAAGGTTATCTGAATAACCCGCAAGCGACTGCCGAGACATTCAGAGATGATTGGTTTTTAACCGGCGACTTGGGTTGTTTTGACCATGAAGGCTATTTGTGGTTTAAAGGCCGTAAAAAGCAAATCATCATTCGTGGCGGCTCCAACATTTCACCGCAGGAAGTGGAGGAGGCCTTTTATCAATATCCCGATGTCTTGGAAGCCGCAGCCGTCGGCGTACCCGACAAAATTTTGGGGGAACGGGTTAAAGCCTATGTGGTATTAAAACCCGGCAGCACGCCAATCAGTGAAACCGAGATTATAAATTTCGCCCGCCAACGCTTGGCGGATTATAAAGTGCCGGAAAGTGTCGAATTTCTCGATGAATTACCCAAAGGCATTACCGGCAAAATCGACCGTCGCCGGCTGAGGGAACAAACTGTTAGCGGACAACTCCGCCACCACGGCATAGGTAAGACTCAAAGCCGCTAAAAAACAGAAGCCTTATATGCTCAAACGGAAGGGGAATAACATCAAAAGGCACACCCCGGCTTCACCCCGAGTTTTTTCAAAATAATTGCCAACGGACAAAATCCGGTAAAAGAAGCCTGAAACAGATTTACACCAACAAAGGCGGTAAACCACAACCAGTAAATAGAATGAAAATGCGCCAATAACAGGCTCACTAAAATAAAGGCACCGGCAAAAGCCATCACCATTCGATCGATAGTCATGTTTCTCCTCGAAGGTCGAGTCACCACTAAAAGTCAATATTTTAGCACTATCCGGAACACCGCCCACCGGACAATAACGAGGGAAAAATCGCAATTCTCGTCCGGCGGACCGGGAGCAAAGCCACTAATCCCAGTATCTGCATCCCCCTTCGACATTTTTCCCAGTGGTCTTGCAATAGGGAATGCACATACAATTTGCAGCAGAATAGAGTGCGAAGCAATTGTCCTTGAAAAAAATCAAAACCCGATTCCTGAGCGTCCCTGAAGTGTACCCAATTTTCAGATTGATGTTAATCCGCCGAACCAATGATTACTATACGGACCGGCGGGGATTCATAGTTTGCGTTAATATAATCAACAGTCATTCGGGCCACTTCCTTAAAAACATGATGTTCCGTATTTTTTATAACCCAAAAAGATAACGCCATAATGTAAGGCGCAAATATCCAAGTTCCGGTGGTGACCCCGAACGCATGACCTTGAATACAGCCAGTACCGTATCGGTTACCTAATTTAGTGATTCTTACCATGAATTCGGAAGATTTTTCAGTTTTGCTGTGAGTCACAAAAAAATAAAAATCACCTTTTTCTTCTTTCTTGGTTTCTAATGGTGTAATCGATAACACAAAATTTAAACCAAATGAATGAAGACAATCCAACGCATCATTTTGAATCAGGTCTAGCAGGGAAACTTCAAAGTCTCGAGTCAGCGTTGGGAAGGCGGTTTTCCATACCTCCATTGTATCGATAATTTGTATCGAAGGATCAACTCCCAGTATCTCCTCTTTAAAGTCCTTGACTAATTCAGGGTGATAAGAAGGAGAAACCCCGACTAACGCCAGGTCATCCTTTTTCATATACAGCGTGTCGACATTGGCGGGTACCCGTTCATAATAAATAGGCACCGGACAACCGGTCACTACAATACATGTAACAATAATTATCGAAATTTTCCGAAAACACATTTTTAAGTAAAAATTTTATTTGCTTTTCATGGTAAAGAAAGGATTTATCAATTATCCATTGCACGAAGATGGAAAATCCAACTCAGAGCACAGGTGATCTACCAAAATTAATTAGCTCGAGTGAATTCTCAAAATGATATTTTCCGTTTTTTTCTTGTGACTTTCATTTTCACCTTCGATAAATGTCGCCGTTAAGTCATTCGGGTTTCTTCGAAACAATAAATACAGCCTTCCCTTTCCCTGGCTTCCAAACATGTTCCATTTCAAAGCCCTGAGCAACCAGACAGTTTTTTAGGTCTTTTTCAGTAAAGAATTTCACCATCGGCATCAATCCGAAAAATTGTCCTACAGGCGCAATCAGCTTCAACCACTTCAGTTCGTCTTCCAAACAAATCGTACTGCTTATAAAAATACCGCCCGGCTTCAGCATATCGTATACTTTTTTTACTACCCTCTCCTTATTTTCCAGCAAATGCAAAATACTTAGCGCCAATACCACGTCCACGCTTTGATCATTTATGTTTAGCTCATCGATACTTGATCTTTCAAAGGTGATATTTTGTATATTTTTTGAATCAGCCTTGCGTTTAGCTATTTCAATCATTTTCGATGAACAATCAATTGCACGAATATGCTTCACATAAGGCGCATGAATAATCGCTGTCGACCCCGTCCCACAGCCCAATTCGATAACCTCCATACTTGGCTTTAGGTATTCTTGGGTAATTTCCAGCTTTTTTTGGTAAGAAACCTCATCGGCTACGGGCCGTTTCGAATATCGTTCTGCAATTTTGTCCCAGAATTTTGTTGATGTTTCCATAATTTATCTCATAAGAGGGAAGTTAAATATGCCATACAATGCGCGAGTGGCGCCGATAAACTCAAGCATTCGTGCCGCGAGAACAGCACAAACATCATATACCGCGGTATTAGTGAGCAAGCTGAGAAACGAGCATTGCACTTTTACTGCCAATTGGAGTTATTTATCAGGATTAAACGTCATTGTGAAGCTACTTGGAGTTGTATTAGTCACTCGGAACCCATGATGTTCATAGAATCTTCTCGCTCGTTTGTTGACCTTGAATACCTGCAACGATACGTCTTTTGACTGAGCCCTAGCCGACTCAATCACGGCACTGATAAGATAACTACCAATACCCTTACTTTGATATTCAGGAATTAGCAAAAGCATCCTAATAAACAATACTTTACCTTGATCTTCAACCTGGCAATATCCGACCAATTCATTACCCACCAATACTAAAGTGATGTTTTCCGGATCGAAATGTTGATTGAAATCACTTCGTTGCCATGCTTGGTTCCAGCCCCAGATCTCCGCTACGAACTGCCCCATCACGCGTTTATATAGTTCGAAAATTATCGCTTTCTCCCGCTTTTTCGCTTTTCGAAAAGTGCATCGACAGGTCACACTAAATTTTCCCTAACGCCGAAAATCACCGATACATTAGGGCAACGGAAGGCCTATGGCATTCGCCACAAACGTCTGTTGCAAAAATATGTCTGCGTGATCAGCTTCATTAGTCATTTTACCCCACCCCACTCAATTACCATGCACGAGGAAGCTGATAGCCTCAAGAAATTGACGAGCCATCGTTCGCCTCAATTCGTAGATCCGAATGCTTGAAATAATTCCACGAGAGACAGCCTACCAGCTGTATCCTCTAAACCTCAAAGGTAATTTTTTAGCAATACTGAGCTGACCATACCCCGGTCATTTCTGTCTTTTGACTTACCTCGATTCCGACTGTCCACAACAAATCTTTCATGCGCTTTATTTACCCGTCCTGTTCGTTGCCGCTTCCTCCTTGAATTTCTGGTCATATTTTAGGATTTCATCGACAATTTGTTCAGCGGAACTTTTAATGTTCTTATCCGTCGCATTTTTTTCCATAACAAATTTGGCGGCGGCGACATAAGGGTTCATCGTCACAACAGCGCCCGGCATTTTGCTGGGGTCTTTGACTGTACCGAACATTATGAATGGCTGGCGAGGCCATTTACTGGCAAGGTCGCTTACACCAACCTGGATTTGCATGGATGTAGCCCCTTCTCCGAAACCGATGACTGCCCGCTTCAAGCGATTACCTTCACCCACTTCGGTGAACATTCCCTGCACTAACCATCCATCGGTGGGCAGTATATCTTCGCTCGATGACAGTCTTTGGGCTGGCATGCCCTTAGCCACAAATTGGTCAACCAAGGCTTGCGCCATGGAATTGACGATTTGCTTAGCCTTACTAACGGGGTCTTCGCTAGCAAAGGGGTGTGGGAGTCGTTGTTCGAGCCGCCCGAATAAACCGCCATGCGGAGGTTCCGGCATCATATCTTTTACTCCGGAATCATCCTGCAAGTTTTTTGCATCCAGTTTAAAGTCTCTGACATAAATAATTCGCGCCGCCTCGTCCGGCTGCGATAACCCGCTGTCATCCTTCACGTCGCGTATTTTCACTCCACCGAGGAACTGCTCCGACGAATCTCGATTCATCAGCCGGCAACCGTCTATTGATAGCGCCGGCAGTGAAAGAACCACCCAAACTGCCAGTAACTCTATTTTAACCTTTTGAAAGTTCATACATTAATTCCAGACACAATTTAGCGTAGTGCTCATATTTTACAATGAATATAGAGAGCGGAGACTGTCTTTGCAAATTTTATGACTGCTCAACGCAGTATCTATATGGGATACCTATGCACAAATTCGCACACAGCCTCGCGAGATTACAAGAGCCTGCTGTATTGGTCCCGTCAAGCATTTTGCGGTGACTTCTCCAGCTTATATTGCTGGTAAAGTAAGACAAAAGCTATGATTGGCAAGATGAGGTCAGTCCAGAAAACAATACCGGCATTTCCCGGGGCGAAGTTCCTCTGCGTAATCATTTGGTAGATATGCCCCCCAGCAGCGCCCCAAAGAAATAACGACGGTCCAATGACGGAAGCGGCCCGAAAACCCAAGTTTTGTCGAAACGCGAGAATCCCGACGCTTGCAAAACCCAAACTCGCAAACCCAACTTCATATTGAAAAGGGCTATTTTGCCAACCGATAAAGGAAGCCGCCATATCTGCAAAAAAAACGTGCATGATAAAATTATAAAAAAAGCTGACTCCATAACTAAAAAGAAGAAAATAGGCAAAAAGCGCTTCGATAATCTGCTGTTTTTGCAACGGCTTCGGTTTTATTAAAAGCACTGCTAAAGAACACAACAAACCAATTATCAAGAAGCTCAGTGTAAAATTACTCAACACAAACGCAATAAAATCCGACATAATTTGATGCTCCCGTCCGGTTGAACGTGTTTGATAAATATATGCTACACATAGCGAAACAAGCGTCGGCTTGATAAGTTCCTTGAGCTCATTTATTTGGCTTTACGTCACAAGACATCTATGCCTCCTCTTTCCGCTAGTTTATGTAGCTTATGATGACAAGAGTTGGAAAAACAACCGTCCCCAAATGCCATATAAAACTAACGTCCCCATCAGAAAGGCGTTTCTCCGATGCTGAACATTATTGTAGGTGACATGTATAACGGCATGTACAACCCTAGCTATTAAAAAGAGCCATGCCGACACTAAATAGATAGGGTCAACGTGACCCGTCACATAGACCAAAACCACAACCACGTAAAACAGTATCGGCATCTCAAATAGATTATCATAGTGTTGCGTTGATTTCGCCAGATATTCAGGTAATTTTCCACCCCGGTTAAGCCGAAAGTATGCTGGATTTATCGCTCCTTCTTTTACTGCCTTAATTCTAAGCTTGAGCATTCTTAATCCTATAGTCAGAGTAAGAAAGGCCATCCCTATGATAGGGAAAAAAATTTGCTCCGGTTGCATAAGTCCCCCGTTTTCGTATTGTGTTAGAGCTAATATAGTATTTAACATTAAAATATGTTCAATATCATATTAAAAATCAGGAATAACCATATGCCTCTTTCACCGGAACACAAGCGCCGCAGCAGACAAAGAATCATTGCCAGCGCAGTAGAATTATTCACGAATTATGGGTTTGATAATGTTTCTATTGATCAAATCATGAAAAAAACAAATATGACGCGCGGTGCGTTTTACGCTCATTTTTCAAGCAAAAGCGATTTGTATAAACAATCTATTTTAGGGGCAGCTTTTAACAGCAAATTAGCTCAACAAAAACCTAACAAAATTCCCGATCAAGACTGGATAAAGATTTTATTATCAGGATATCTAAGCTTCGACCATATTAATGGTAAAGAATCATCTTGCCCGCTGGCATTTTTAGCTACGGACATCGCAATTAGAGATTCAGACGTAAGAGATGTCTACACCCGCACTTATAAAAACATGAATAAGTTAATTCACAATTACACAAAATCATATGCCAGCTGCGACGAAAAAGTAATTCTAGCAGTCACTGCGATGTTAATTGGAAGTGTGGCGTTAGGTCGTTCACTGACCGATAAAGAAACAATAGAAGAGCTGTTAGACTCATGTATGATCGTTGCTCAAGATCTGCTTAAAATAACCTAATAGTGAAGATAAAGTGATTATTTTCGCAACTAATGTGATCCGATTGATTGATGGCATGCACTGAAACATGTGAGGCGTATACTGTACAACATAACGCACATGATCCTCGCCGAATGATAAGAGAGCTCGCGTCGCTCAACCCTCCATCGTATATTCACCGGCATCAATCATTCCTTCGAGGATACTGTTCAATTGCCGTGGGGTGACGAGACTGCCTCTACCCGATTTGCGCGGCATGATTTCCAGCATGACACCCTGCTGTTCCAGCCGGGGCAACGTCCGCTCCATGAAAAATTCCAGCGATTCGGCAACCGGAATCAGAACCTCCCAGTCACCCACCGCGGCTTCCTCAGCGTAACGCTTATAAGCAAACAATGGCTGGGTTTCCTGGTCATCGCGCTGATAACTAAACCAATAAGCCCCTCCTTCCTTCAGCCCCCAAACTTCTTCGGTTTCGTAAATACGGGACAGGAAGTATTCCAGCAACTGAGTAGCGGTCATTCCTGGTACCGCGGCATATTCGTCATCGTAAGGTTCGTAACGCATCGTTAAAGTTATCCATAATAATTGTTTGATTATTCCCATGCAAAAGATGCACCATAAACCTGTGCGCACATAAAAATTCAACGCGTTTTGTTAAACGCAAAGGGATAGGAGCCGGGAAACGGTCAACGAGACAGTGTCATAGCATTGTCGGAAAGACGACAATTAATACGACGTGCCAATGCAGCATCGCTGCGTTATATGAAAAATATTCGGGGTCGAAAACCGGGAATTGCGATTGATGATTGCATGAGTAACTATTGCGCTTGGTTTTCCTATTACGTCGAAGGCGACTTATTGAAAGAAATCAGGTCATGCCTTAACTGTAGATGCTGTTCCGGGGCCATCACTCAAAAGACTAAGCGTATCGCTAACTACATCATATGTCCAAAAACTAGAGAATTCCGCTGGCATGTATCCTGTTAATACTTCAAAGACCCCATAATCGTGTCGTTCGCTTGAAGGCAGGGTAAATTCAGTTAAATACTCTATTACATGTGCAAGTCCATATATTCCTATGGTAACTTGCTTATTCGATATATGATCTGATGTCGCTTGTCCATTTACCGGATTCCAAAAAGCCATTTTCGTTTGCGTCGCCAAAATATTTGAATCGCTCCAGTGTCCCTCCAAGACGCTACTGCTTGAACTTGGGTTTATTCCGTCTGTTTGATCGGATGCCCCGGCCTCCGTAGGATTAAATGACTCTCCTAAGCCATCGAAACTGGATGCGGATTGAAGCTGCCGCCCATGATCATAATCGTCAATAAACTCCTTATTTCTCCATGTTAATGAACAAATTGCACCGACATCATGTGAGCAAGTCGTAATAGTTATCGGCCAAGCTCCCGCCATGTTACTAATTTGCATATCTCCGGGATCAGAATATGCGGCATTGCCAACTCCTAACAGCATGCAAACAACTAAAACAAGATTTATC
>JBNLCC010000015.1:0-152815 GCA_050303615.1 Methylococcaceae bacterium
ATTGGCGCCAACCTGAAACTTCTGGGAGGTAAACGTTCCATCCAATAATTTTAGACCGTTAAACTCAGTTGTACTGGATACCCGATCGATTTCCTGTTTAAGCTGATTAACTTCCGATTGTAAAGAGGCCCTATCCGAAGCGGAGTTAGTGGAGTTTGCTGCCTGAATTGACAACTCACGCATCCTTTGTAACAAATTACCTGTTTGTGACAGTGCACCTTCAGCTGTTTGAGCTAATGATATACCGTCATTGGCATTTCTGGCTGCCATATTTAAACCTTTAATTTGCGAAGTCATACGATCGGAAATTGCCAGACCGGCCGCATCGTCTTTTGCACTGTTAATCCGAAGGCCTGAAGACAATCGCTGCAATGAAGTCGCTAATGAACTTTGGGATTTGTTTAAATTCCGCTGGGAATTTAAAGACAATATATTGGTATTGATTACTGATGCCATAATAGCTCTCCTGTTTTACCACTCTTAATAAACTTAGGAACGAATAATAATTTTTAGAATTCCTCTGAAATATTTATCGGACCCCTTACCGTTTTCTTTAATTTCCATTTCAATTTTTTCAGCAACCTCATTAAATGTGAGTCTTGAGAGGCATAAAAAAGAACCGAGCGAAGAGCATCAGACACTTTAATTAAGAGAAAACATTTATCAAATATTTAAGATGTCAAGATGAATCAGAAACGACTAAACTAACAATAGCCAAAAGAATGTAAAAAAAGAGGCCACTTTAGCTCAGGAACAGGATTTTCAGCGCCAGAGACAAATAAATAGCTAGATGGCACTAAGTTGTATTAAAAACAGGGTATTTACATTAGTGTTTTTACGGGCGACTGTTTTTTGACGGGTTATGTATGAAAATCTATCCGCTTGTTTAGGAGGTGAATCCAAAACAAGCTTAGTCATAAGCAATGGTGTGCTTGATTAACATTTATTTGAAAAAAGTGAACTTGATGTTAAACCAAGTTCACTTTAGTAATTAATTAACCGAGTAAGCTCAATACACTTTGGGGAACTTGGTTCGCTTGCGCCAACATCGCCGTACCCGCCTGCTGCAGGATTTGTGCTCTGGTTAAATTAGCTGTTTCAGCTGCGAAATCGGCATCCAAAATCCGACTACGTGCCGCACTTAAGTTCTCAGATGTTGTTTGTAGACTGGTAATTGTTGCTTCAAATCTATTCTGCACAGCACCTAAATCTGCCCTAAAGCTGTTAACTTGCGACAATGCAGCATCAATAATTGAAATTGCCTCTTGAGCACCATCAACGGAACTAATATCTACGGTACTCAATTTAGCCCCTGTTGATCCGGTCCAGATATTGGCGGCAGTATTCAAAACACTTCCACTTGCAGCATCAATATCAGATAAAGCTGTATAAGTCCCTGAAGAATGAAGCGTTAGAGTACCGGCAATTGTTGCATCATTATTTCCGGTAGAGTCTATATCAACACCATTTCCATCCATCGATGTCAAGGTTATTGACGTATCAGTCGCATTGCTGGTGGTAAAGTCATTGATAACAATATCCTTACCTTCCGCTTGTGTGAGGATCAAACTAGTACCATCAACCCCCAACTCAGCGGTCACCCCCGTCGAGCCGGCTTGCTTATTAATTTCCGTGACTAATCCGCTTACCCCACCATTTGCATCCACTTGGGCAGAAATTGTTTTAAAGGTGCTGCTGCCAACTTTATTCGAATGATAAAATAAATCAAAAGAAACAGTGCCAGAGCCCAATGAACTGAGAGTAACCTCAGTCAGAGCATCCGCCGTTACCCCCGTTTCAGCTTCACGGTTCGTAATAGCTGCCGCAACATCAAATGCAGAATCTCCAGAAGCAACCACAATATCATTCACCTGTCCCAATTGACCATTGATTGATATATTTTGAGCATTAATTGTGTTTTGACCGACCGTTTGAATTTCGCCACTGGCAATCGATGTTCCAGTCCCAACTGCAACTGATCCTGTACCCTGCCCTGATGACGTATTAACGGCATTTAATTGATTATCCTGTAATGTGTTGGTTGACGAACCGGCAATCGACACAATAATAACCTGATTAGCATTTGCTCCAACCTGAAATTTTTGCGAGGTAAAGGTTCCATCCAATAGTTTTAAACCATTGAACTCTGTTGTACTGGATACTCGATCAATCTCTTGTTTTAACTGATTAACTTCTGATTGCAATGAAGCTCTATCTGATGCGGAGTTGGTAGAGTTTGCCGCCTGAATCGATAACTCACGCATACGCTGCAATAAATTGCCGGCTTGAGACAATGCTCCTTCCGCTGTTTGTGCTAACGAAATACCATCATTAGCATTTCTTGATGCCATATTTAAGCCATTTATTTGAGAGGTCATTCGATCAGAAATAGCCAAGCCAGCTGCATCGTCTTTAGCACTATTAATGCGTAATCCAGAAGATAATCGTTGCAAAGAGGTGGCCAACGAACTTTGAGATCTGTTTAAATTCCGCTGGGAATTTAACGACAAGATATTGGTATTGATTACTGAAGCCATAATAGATTTCCCGTTTTACCAAGGTTGAATTTATAATTACATCAACCTTAAAATAAACAAGAAACATTCCAACATACTTTTTTTACATATAATTCAATAATTTAAATTAAAAAAGTCAATTTATTGCCATTTAAATGCAGGCTTTTCCTTTTTTTATATCTATAGTAAATTTTCGTTATGTCAGTCGTCCAATGTTTAATTTGCTTCAGGGAATTAACGCTTCAAACCATTGGCTTAGATGATCTTCAAGCATAAAATTATCCTGAACCCAAAGCTTCAGTTGCTCTCCTTCCTGATGTAAAGTTTCTGGCTCGTTTATTTTATCCTTCAAGATTGCAATCCAATGTTGAACATTGTTCGCCACATGAGTAACAGGCGCGCCCTGATAAGGCTTAATATCTGAACAAACTACTGGCCATCCCATAATCCCATATTCAAGAAGCCTTAAATTGGTTTTCGCTTCATTAAATTTATTATGAATCAATGGTGCAATTGCCAAATCCAAATTTAAGTCTGCTAATTTTTGAGGATATTGATCAAACAATACACCTGGATGAAACTCCTTAATATAAGGTTTTAACTCTTCCAGGCATAATCCCATAAAAACCCAGTCCACTTCCTTATGCAGCGCTTCGACAACCGGTAAAATGAATTGTAGATCTGCAATATGCTCACGGCCACCGGCCCAGCCAAAACGCAATTTTTTATTTTGTCGTCTTTCTGGTAATTTAAGATTACACCATCGCTCAGTTTCTAAATAATTAGGTATAACAACAATATCATCCGTCAATTTAGAAAACTCTTCCGCTAAAATATCATTTGCAACGATTAAGCGATCCGAATATTGAAATTTTTCCTTTAATTTACGGCGTAAATTTTTCGGCCACTGACCTTTCATCGGATGATTCTGAGGCAGTGAATAAACCAGATCATCTTGGCCTGCCACCATAAACACATCATTATATTTCCGGTAACGTTTCCAAGGTTCCAGCATCCAATCAAGAAAACCATTTTGTATTAATAAAACATCAGGCTTGATACGCTCTATTTCTACCGGAGTGGGAAAAACCAATTGGTCAAGATTATTAGCCAGACTGCTTTCAATTAATCCAGCTTGAGTTAAACCTCTTAGTGGTGCTCTTACCCGATACTCACCAACGCCACTACTATTAGCGGGAAAAGCATAAACCCTGGGCTTATCTTTAAAATCTACATTCCAGGTCACATTCAAGGAAGTATCTAATTGGAAATCTGTTGTTTTTAACGATAAATTCCTGTTATATGCCGGATCATTTGCCAGCTGAGGCAACCACTTTTCCAACATGTTATCCACTTCCTGTTGGGATTGTTCTATCTTTTTCTTATCCTGTTTAACCTTTTTAAGCGAACTGGAACCATGATGAATCAAGGTAACATAAGGAGTCCATACAATTTTATATCCCAATTCACGGACTTTAAGACACAAATCGACATCATTATATAAAACCTTAAATTTATCCTCATCCAGCCCACCGACCTGTTGATAAAGCTTTTTCTCAATCATCAAACATGCCGCAGTTACAGCCGAATAATCCTGAACAACCATGGCTCTGCCCATATAGCCAGGTTCATCCATAGGTAAATCAATATGAGGATGTTCGGCTACACCATACCTTCCCATACCTAAAACAACTCCTGCATGTTGCACCGTTTTGTTAGGAAACACCAACTTCACGCCAACAACCCCGACCTCTGATCGCTGTGCCTGAGCTAGCATACCTTGCAGCCATTCCGGCTGTAGAACCATAGTGTCATTATTTAATAAAACCAAATAATCCCCTGTTGCCTTCTCGGCCGCAAAATTGTTTATGGCTGAGAAATTGTAAGGTTTGGCATACTCAATTACCCTAATCTTATTAGAATTAAGCTGCTTTAAATTATTGAAATATTGAAATGTTTCTTCCTCTACGCTCTGGTTATCCATAATAATAATTTCATATTCCGGATAATTGGTCTTATCTAGAATACTGTCGACACATGCCTTTAATAAAGGCAATTGATCCTTGGTTGGGATAATAAGAGAGACCTTTGGTTGATCTGTATGCAAATATTTAATTGCAAAGGTATTTTCAAGAAAACCATCACTAACAATAGTCTTAATATTTTTTCGCTGAAAATACTGAACTAACACAGTTTTTCTTAAATCCTGCTGTGTCTGTTTATATAGATCCAAATCATCACTTCGATGCAAAAGAACTCGAGACACATGTCCTATCACTGACTCATCAAAATAACCCAGGTAATTCAGCGTCAATTCATAAGAAATAAAAGGATTTGGAAAAATGACTTTATCGAGCTTTTGTAGTGAACTTGTCTTGAATAAAGTCAAGCCCCCCATATAGTCGGTTGAGTACAATAAATCCCGGTTAAAATCCGGCTTAAAATTTGGACTATGAACGAAACCTTCTGGACCGACACGATCTTCATCCGTATATACAACCTGCCAGCTTGAATGCTTTTTACAATACGCAATACATGTTGATAAGGCATGCGACTCTATACAATCCCCTGCCTCCAAAAATACAAACCAATCACTCTGCACATTAACTTTTGCAAAAACTGTTTGAACATCAATCTCTTGATCTATTTGTAGCCAGTCCAGCTGAGAAATTTCATTAAACATCTCATCTGGACATGGCAGACAGCTAATCACCGATAAATGCCACTCTTGATATGTTTGAACACTTAAGCTATCGATAGTATTGGCGAGTTTTGTTAGACCTTGACTGTCAACATAGACCAAGCAATGTACTTTGGGTGCCGGTTTAGATTTATCCTCTAAAAACAAATGTTCACGACGCAAATCATTTTTCCGATTGGTATCAAGCCATTGCAGATAAACCATATCATCTTGATAAGGCATTCTATCGGTTTGATAATATCCTGAATACTGACATATCGCGCCAAACATCCGCTCTACTGCTTGTACTAAAGTGCCATTTATCGGCTCCCTCTTATCTTCAAAATCATCGGCACTTAAATTTAACCGTAATAGCCTTTCAATTGCTTCTGGTCGAAACCAAAACATGGAACCCGCTGGGAAAAAAAATTGCTTTCCTTCCAAAACATCCTTATCAATACCCGGCAAAAATTTATTGATCGTTTGTAAATTGATATCACCTGAATTCAAATTATACAAATAGCCAAATGGAGCAAAAACACCCAAATTCGGGTTTGATTCGAAAACATTAATTATTTCGTTAACACGTTTTCGCCACTGCACCAATGAACTTAATATATTGGTTCGCCATCCACCTTTATCCTCACCCCAGCCTGTTTCCATTAATTGAGAGTCTTGCTTTGTGTGCAATTTAAGCATCAGCTTATAGCCAAGAGGTTGTATTTCTTTGAAAACAGTTAAAAAGGGCAAAATATCCCTGCCTTTATTAGGGAGTTCATATATTTTGGCTTTAGGAAACGTTTCTAAAATTTTAGTAGAAATATTATCTGTATTGCCCTCAGAAATAGATATATAAAGATCAAAGTCTGCCAATATACCTTGTAAAGCCAGCTGATATTCCTCCCACATATCAATGTGATCCAAATGTAGGATAACGGCTATACCGGGAGACGCTTTATTAAATAAAGAAATACTGCTTAACATTTTATTATATGCCTTTTGGAAACTTTCAGATACTCACATTAATTTAAATCAGCTATAAAAAACCTTGTGACAATTTGACGTTAAATAATTACCGTTTAACATAGGCAATCATTTCTAGAAAAATAGGAGTGTTTTACCCAAAACGCCTCATACAAATTTAAAACATTTCAGATATAAGGCGTTTCTATTCTTTTTTGTCTCTAATCATCCTTCTTACCCCTTCTTCAAAACTATAATGAGGAGACCATTGCAGCTCCTGGGATGCTTTTTCAATATCGGCAAAGACATCAGGGATTTCGTTCTTTCTAGGTATATTTTCATTAATCACAGGCAAATCTGTACCGGCAATAGATTGAATTGTTTCAACAATTTCTTTCACACTAAACGATTTCCCTGAGCCTATATTATAAATTCGGTACCCGGAAGAAATTAAAGGTATGGTACGCAGTAACGCCTCAACTAAATCATCCAAATACAAAAAGTCGCGCCGTGGAAGCATATCCTTCAATCGTATGGGCTGATTTTCCAAGACTTTGTTAATTATTTCAGGAATAAGAAAATATGCTTTCTGCCCAGGCCCGTATATATTGAATGGTCTAATAATGGTTATCGGCAAATTATAATATTGGGCGTAAAATCGGCACGCCTCCTCAGCCATAAACTTAGACAGGGCGTAGGGATTGTTGGGCTCTAGCCTATCTGATTCCTTTATCGGCAATGATTTCGGTATACCATATAAATATGCACTCACATAAGTCAGTGGTATTTTGTCATTGCGACACAATTCCAATACATTCATAGTACCCATAACATTAACCCGTTGAAACTCAACTGGGTTCTCCCAGGCATCAGGAATATAGGTTCGGCTGGCCAGATGAAAAGCAAAATCGATATCTGTTTGATACAATTTAGAAAGTGTACTCGGATCAGCAATATCACCCTCTCTACTAGTTAATGAAACAACTTCATGTCCTACCTTTTTTAGCTTCTGAACAAGACGTGTTCCGACAAAACCATTTGCTCCTGTTACCAATATCTTTTTCATTTATTCACCTAAAAAATGAGCACGCATAGTGTCAAACTCGTCTATAGCCTTCATATAATCATCAGGCCGACCAATATCCAGCCAGTAACCAGTAAATTTACGAACCCTGATCTTTTGTTTCGCGATAATTAAATCCTGCATCAGGATATCAAAACCATAGTTAACATCAGTAGGTATAAAATTTAAAATTTTAGAAGATACCATATAAACCCCCATGCTTACTTCGTAACTCATTCTTGGCTTCTCTCTTAATCGTTCTAAGCACCCATCAAAAGTATCCAAAACACCATAATCAATTAATTGTTCACGCTGGTATGAAGAAATGGTAAATATTTCACCTTGTTTGACATGGGTATCATGAAAAGCAGCATAATCCAAATCAGTCAATATATCGCCATTCATCACAAGAAAATTTTCCGGCAGGTCATTAATTAACTTTAAGGGCCCCATGGTACCAAGCGGTTTATTTTCCAAAGAATAATCAATGCGAACGCCCCACTTTTCACCATCCCCAAAAAAAGCCTTGATGATTTCCGCCTGGTGATTAACTGCTATCGTTATATGGTCGAAACCTGCTTTTACCAATTGCTTAATAATAAGTTCCAAGATTGGAAACTCGCCAATTGGCATCAGAGGTTTTGGTAAAACCACGGTATAGGGCCGTAACCGAGTTCCCATTCCACCTGCAAGTATTACCGCACGTTTAGACATTGTATATATCAGCCTTATATCTACAAAGATTATCTGGCTGCCTGAACCATTCAATTGTTGCTTGCAACCCCAAGCGTAAATCTGTCTTTGACTCAAACCCCGTCAATTGAAATATTTTTGTGTTATCACACCATAATCGGTCAACTTCACTTTGTTCTGGCCGCTTGCGTTGATCATCTATTTCTATTTCAATTTCAACTTGAGCAATCTCTCCTATTAACTTAACCAATTTCCCTATGGCTATTTCCCTGTTGGAACCTATATTAACTATATCACCTACGGCATTGTCGCATTCCGCTAAACCAATAAATCCCCGACAAGTATCTTCCACATAATTGAAATCTCTTGTGGGATGCAGACTTCCAAGTCGAATAGATTGCTTTCCCGATAACAGCTGAGTAATAACTGTAGGAATGATTGCGCGAGCTGATTGTCTAGGTCCATAGGTATTAAAAGGACGAACAACAGTCAACGGTAAATCAAATGTTGAGAAAAAGCTCATCGCCAATGCATCCGCACCAATCTTTGTTGCACTATAGGGTGACTGCGGCTGCAATGGGTGCTCTTCATTAATCGGTACAAATTGGGCAGTTCCATAGACTTCACTGGTCGATGTATGCAAAAAGCGCTGCACCTCCTCATCCCGTGCAGCTTGCAACATATTTAGTGTTCCTGTCACATTGGTCGCTACATAGCTATCCGGCGCAACATAGGAGTATGGGATTGCAATCAAAGAAGCCAAATGAAACACCACATCCACCCCTGCTGTAATCTGCCGACAGAAATTAGGGTCACGTACATCCCCACAAACGACTTCAATCTGATCCAGGCAGTTCACATTTTCCAGCCAACCCCAATTATTAAAAGAATTATAATAGGATAGTGCTTTGACTTTGGCGCCATGGCGGACCAGCATTTCTGTCAGATGTGAACCAATAAAACCATCCGCGCCAGTCACCAGAACCTGTTTATTTTTCAATTGCATGCCTTTCCTCTTTCTCCTTAAAAAGCTATCTGAATTATTACGCAATAATGGATTTAACCTATATAAAGGATTAACATTATCTTACATGCTCATTCCCTAGAACGATTAAAGGGTTTTTCAAAATCAGATTATCCGATATGACTATCGGCATGTTTGGGTAGATGTTCTGTATACAAAGCCATAAGCTCACTCACCTCTTGGGAAACAGTTTTTACTTCCTTAATATTAGCTGCCAATTTAGGAAATGTTTCTGATTTTTCAAACTCTCTTAACAATTCGGCAAGCCTTTGCACATCTCCCGATTCAAACAAATAACCATTTTCACCATGCATAACCATTTCTGGTATACCGCCTACATTAGCTGCAATTACTGGAACTCCAGCCGAAAACGCCTCTCTTACTACTAAAGGTGAATTATCCCTATATGATGGCACCACCAAAACTCGTGCAGAAGCCAAAATATCGGGTAATTGAGCATCTTCAAAAGCTCCATGGAGATGAATATTGGTATGAGAGTTGGATAAATTAGTAATATGGTTGGTGTATTCAATTATCGGAGAAGAACCCCAGATATCCAAAGGCAATTCTATATTTGCCTTAATGTAAGCAGAAATCAGATCATGAACACCTTTAAAACCAACTATTGTGCCTACATAAACAATACGATCATGCAGACCTGATTTTTTGCTAACAGGAATAATGCCATAAGGATTTAAAACGATTTTCCTATTTAGTACCGGTACAAGTATGTCTTTAAGGTACTTACTAGGAGCAATAAAACAATCTACCCCCTCCATTGCAACCTGAATACCTTCCTTCCAAATATTCATATCTGCTTCGGGCTTATCCAAACATTTAGAACAATTTGGAATTGTTGGCCCATCACAAAGACGACCATCACCACGTATCAAATTGATTCTTGGACAGACAAGATAGTGGTCATGCGCAGTAAACAATACCCTGGCTTCAGAATCCCCAGCTATCGCCAACAATGTTAGCGGCAATTTAAAAATATGCTGAAAGTGAATAACATCAAAATGTTGACTGGATATAAATTCCTGGAAAAGAACCTCAGTTTTAGATTCCTGTAATTGCATCAATCCAAAAGTTGAAGTCATTAACTGAAAACAAGCGATCCCATTATAAATGCTCTTTTCAATGTATGGTTCCTGAATTCCATCTTTGATGACAGGAAAAAATACCGATACATTTTTCCCCTGTGCAATCATTTCTTTCGCTAATCGGTAAGTATAAATTTCAACACCAGCATGAGCATAGGGGACAAAGTTGTGTGCTACTAATAAAATGCTTTCATTTAATGATTCACCAGTCTCCTTCATCAAATTTTTTCTATGCTCAGATGCATTAGCTTTACGATCGACACCTTGCTCAACTGTTAAAAACTGTGCCAATTTGTTGTTGAAAGCATCCATTCTGGAAGCATTCTTGGTATTAATTTTCTCATATGAATTTTGCAGCAACTGTGTCTGGTGTTCGTTAACTTGAGCGTGTGACATTTCATAATCAGTACTCACCGTCACAATCGGTATTTTTTTAATATCGTAATCGACGATCACACGATACAAATAATCCAGATCATCCAATAAAAGATTATTCTCATCAAACCGCCCTAAGCTATAAATCAAATTCTTTTTATGCCCCCAAGTACTTATTGGAGCAACACATTGCAATAGCCTGGTTTGATTACTTCTGGGGTTAATGCCAACAGCAATAATGTTTCTATCCAGATTACCATTATCAGGAACAAGCTTATGCCTTGTACAGGTGAAATCGATATCGTTTTTTTTCAACTCTTCAACTACAACCTGAATGTGATTGGCCAAATAAGTATCATTATCATCGAGATAACAAATCACTTCTCCTTTAGAGAACCGAACGCCTATATTCCTGGCTGCCCCGTTGCTCAATGCGTGTCTAAGCTCTATATAATGAACATGTAAATCGGCATCTGCCACTATAGGTCCGGCAGGCCTCCCGCCATTATTGATAACGATTATTTCAATATTCGTGTAACTTTGAGCCTGTATAGAAAAAAGCGCCTCTCGTAATAACGAGATATTATTTTGTGTCACAATGACAATTGAGACTAAAGGAATCTTACTTAATGGTCTTACTTGCTCTTTTAGTTCTTGAAGCTTTGCTTTTACAGCTAAAGCCCTGTCTTGTATCTCGCTTGTTACTTTACCGCCATGATTGATAAACATCTGCGTTTTGATGTTTAGCATATTGAGTATTTCTTCTTCATACCCTAGTATGGATACTGGATTCACAGTCTTTAAACAGCGCTCAGTCAATAGCAACGATTCATTTAGATGTTTACCAGAAGAAAATAATTCTGGGTTATTTGACATTTGATTACCATGAAACCGATGAACAGCCAAAGGAACATTAACAAACCTTGAACAAACTTTATTAGCCGATAGCCTCAGGAAGTACTCGTAATCTCCCAACGTATAATCCTTGGACAAAGGGAACTGATCCAATACTGTTTTTCTAAATAACAGGCTGATCATTGATATGTAACAATCACGACCAAGTAACCGACCAACCTCATCAGGTCTTTCATGATGGTCAAAATCATCCCAGGCATGGTGACAAAAGTCCTCCATAACACTGCCTGATTTATTAATCCGGACATATCGCCCATACGCAAATCCCGCATCTGGATTATCATCCAACTCTTTAACCAAAAATGACAAACTGCCAGGCAACCAATAATCATCAGCTGGCAAAAGGGTAATATATTCGCCCTTTGCTAGATTGAATCCCTTAACAACACTATTTGTTGCACCTAAATTCCGCTCATTGTCTACATAAATTAATCGTTTATCCGATAAAAAGGATTGTATAACCTCATGAGTATTATCTGTTGATGCATTATTTAATACTATCAATTCAAGATTACTAAACCCCTGATCTAAAACGCTTTTAATTGCTTCAGCGATAAATTGACCATAGTTATATGCTGGTATAACGACTGAAACTTTAGGCATATCCTCTCCAATTATTAAAGCCGTCATTTTTTTTACTTTTCCTGCCTGACATAAGTCAGCTCCGTCTCGAATATTTGATTTGTAGAATAGACATCAACAGCCTTACATCGTTTGAAGAAAAGAAATTACAATGCCATCGAATATGTTATTTAGCTGCATCTGCTTAAAAAATACCTATATGGGTGAAATCAACATCACTATAATAACCTGCTAATTTTTTTATGTTATTTTTAAGATGATCTGGGGTTTCTAAGCCTCTTCCAGATACACCTATATTTTTTCTTGTATTTTTTTCAGCCGTTTCAGCTATAGCCTTTAAAACTTCAGTTTCTTCAAAACTCATTTCAAACTGTTCACAAATATGTTTAACCACTTGATATGGGCTAGCATTCAAATCCTCATAAGTTAACAATAAACCGTTTGGTATATTACTTTTCATCCATGACACATAAAAATTGATATACCACGGAATAACCATCTGCATGATAAATTCAAATTTCTTTTCTTTATTCCATACAACTAATTCATCAGGAACATAAGCCATTGGACAAATAATCTCACCTGTGGACCAATGATCAACTATACTGAAAATAACATCATAAATATTTCTGACTAAAACAACCGTGTTTAAATTATATTGCTTAATGATCCTTTCGGTTGCAGAAGAACATCTGACATGATGCTGGGCAATAAAATCTATATTTCTATCACATAAATTTTGAACGATATAGCTACAGATTTCCTGCTCTCGACGATCGTACTCTGGTACTAATGCTACATTATTAATTCCTGGTAAAGAACTCAAAAGGGTCTGTAAAAAAGTCGACCCTGACTTAGGCATACAAGCCAGTAGAATTCTATTATTCATCACAAGTTTTCCTTAAATATCCGTCTGGACTCACAGTAATTAACAGTTTATGCTCGATCTCTTTATCAACTTCAAACTCAGAATGGTCTTCCAAAAACATCCGGACAGCAGTTTTGGGGTTGTCATCCTTACCCCATGGCCGATCAGTAAACATATCATCAGGCATATCTTCAATTAAGGTGTCAAAAACTACACAATAACTATCAACAGAAACTAATGAAGCATAGGCTTCAAGTTCAGCCAAAACATGTTCATATGTGTGGTTAGAATCGAGGCAAACGAGTATACGTTTGTAGTCTTGGGCAACCTCGTGCACACGGGCAATAATTTCCGGCGCGATAGATGAACCCTGAATCATCTCAATATTATGAGCCATTGGATGAGATTCAATAGCGCCTCTATTATGCTCTCGAATATCAATATCGATACCCAACACTCGCCGGCCCGTGGACAGTGGATCAAACCTTTTACCAGATTCAACCGCTTCACAATAATCCAATAGCGCCAGCATGGATGCCGAGAAAATTAACGAGCCGCCGTGGGCAATTCCAGTTTCTATGATCAAATCAGGTCGAACGGTCCAAATCAACTCCTGCATAGCAATTATGTCCTGAGGCAATTGAATCACTGGCCGCCCTAACCATGTGAAATTATATGCATATTTATGGCGTGCAACTTCTCTTACCCATACGCGCGACAATGCTTGAACATCTTTATCCCTTTCCAGCCCCCGAACATTTTCTTTCACTTCTTCTATAAATTTCTCAATCTCATTCATGGTTTAAATATTCCTTCCAATTAATAGTACCTGAGCACAAACACTCTATTTCTTCAATGCCAACATTCGCAATCATGTCAAGAATCGAAACATAAGGTGTAAATTCACCATGAAGCTGAGGATAAGCAACCTTTTGATAGTCCATATATTCAACGAGAATTTTTTCATCTTCAAACAGCTGATGGTCAAGATAATTACTTGCACCTAAACCAGTTATATATTTTGTTCCATTCAGAAGCTTAACAATATCAAGTACTCTTTGACTGCTTTTTCCACTAACACCCAAATCACGAATATCAAGAAATTGACACTCCGTAGCAAACCCTAAATATCTACAACATCGCTCAATCGATGCACGACTCAAATCACCTATTGTTTCTATCGATTGGCTATAAACTTCTTCTACAAGAGATAGCATATCTTTTTGATATTTTGCACCTACATATGCTCTTGTTAGCATATTAAGATGCTTGGATCGCCAGTCAGTCTTAGAATTAATCCTAACTTCATCAATTGTTTGACCGAATTTCAAATGCTCAAGTGGAACTGTTAACCACTTGACGCCTTGAGATGTTTTAATTTGCACACGGTTGACAAAACTACCCTTTGAAAATTGCACATCACCATAGTGGACATAAATATCTGCCAGTCGAATTTGCTCAAAAAGCCCCACCCAGGGGAAAAACATCGGTTGAGAAACAACAACATTCATGCGTTAAATATTTTTTCCATTATCAAAACATCTACAAAATGTTTATCCATGTAAAAATGTTCATGTAAACATCCGCATTCTTGAAATCCTAATTTAATATAAAGGGTATGCGCTCGACTATTATTCTTTAACACTTCCAAGAATAGTTTCCTTATATTGAACACCTCAACGAGATACTGCTGCAATAATGATATAGCCTCACTTCCATAACCTTTTCCCTGCTCACCTGGTAGTATACATATCCCTAACTTACCTGCTCTATTCAACTGATCAATTGAGATAACTTGTATGAACCCTACTGTTTTATTTTCCTTTTTATCTGCAATAACTAAGAAAATATTGTCAGATGGTATTGTTATGTCTCTCAACCATTGCCTAACCTGTTCAATTGAATTTGCTTGTGGACGAGACATTAGTTGCTGTTGCAAAGAAATATTATTTCGCAGTGAATGCAGAGAGGTAATATCACTTTCTTCCCAAGCCCTCAGAATGATGTTTTTACCTAAAATCATATCACTTAATATTTTTAATTAAAGGAAGTAATAACTCAAATTTCTATTTTTGAATGCAGCAATATCATCAATCATTTTTTTTGCAAATGATGGATTTAAACCCACCCAAATAGTGTTTATTTCTTTTGGTAATTCCTTTGGTGACACAATGGAAATACCATTTTGTTTTTTTCCTTGCAAAAAAGGATTTTGGTCAACTATACATTCAACTCTGTCATGTGTTTTGATCATTGCTGAAATAAATGAACCATAAAAACCAGCACCATAAATTGCTAATTTTCTATTTGCCGGTATTTTTTTTTCAACTTTTCTAATATTGTTTCCTGCTTCCATCCAAAAGTTAGATATTTTTTGTGCTTTTTTATCAACCGACATCACCTCATCTAGAGTCGGTAAAGAATTTTCAAATAAACTTCCATCCATTTTTTTAGCCACAAAAACCAATGCACCCTTATGCGCCATTTCATCTATTTCGATTACATGAAATCCAGTATTTTGCATTAAGTACTTCAACGAAATAGGAGTAAAATGATTAATGTGATCAACCACAATCATATCTGCAGAATTCGTGAAAACATTTGGGACGATACCATAAAAAATGCCGCCAACTTTTAAAACTCTATACACATTACGTAGTGCCTCCTGAGGCTTGGCCATATGTTCTAATGAAAAAAATGATGTCACCACATCGAACTGATTTTCCCAGGAGATTGGGATTTCAAAAGTTGCCCAACTCTCTCTCGATAAAAATTTACTCCAAAATGGTTCATAACGTTCACTTACATCGAATAAGTATGGCCTTACATCCTTATATAAATTTAAAAGCTCTCGCATCGTAGAACTTTTAGCACAGCCATAATCAAGAATTTTCATATTTTGGTAAACCGGAACTTTCGATACTAGCGTATTAACTTGATGACTTGTTCGATAGACATTGAGGCCATTTATCACTTCATATATCTGATCCTCATCTTCGCTGCTAATCAGAATATCGTAATCTTTATCATAATAACCATCTATATTTTCTATTTCTTCACTTTGTAAATGTCCACACTGTGTACAGAAATAGACCAGTACCGTTCCCTCATAAACAGTACATAATGATGTCAGTGATTTTGATGATTGAGATTTATATAAAATCTTTTCCAACACGCTATTACAAACATTACACATCATCATAATTCTCCTATATCCGCACATAACTCCGGATGAACTTTTTTAAAATCCATGCCTGCTGCATACGAGCCCTTCCAGCCATGAGCCAACCCCGTTGGTTCATTAAAATTAAAATAACGAAACTGCATGGACCACCTTGATCGCTGACTTCTATTCAGCCCTGATGCATGTAACACCAAGAAATCGATTATCACCAAATCACCTGGTTCGGTTAATGGCATTATATGCGTATATTTTTCCAACAAAGCTTTTTCATTTTTTAATGTCAATGAATATGCTCCAGCTTTATCAGTTTTTTTTGAATCCTGAGTAAACACAGGAACTGGGCCTTCACGATGAGATCCTAGACACAATTCTACAGGCCCCATATCTTCAGTCACCTTGACAAGAGGACTCCAATAAACTAATCCATCAAGGCTACGTAGCTGCGCGGGGTATTCTTGATGCCAATTTGCACGAAACCTATCTTCATTTGGGTTATCAATCCTTATGCCAGACCCTCCAGCAGCAATAGCCGGAAATGCTCCCGGCCTCAATTCTAGAAAAAGCTGCTCATGTACTGGATGAGTGAGCAATCTAACAAATGCTGGAATTTGTTTAACGGCATCATAAATTTCTGAACCAAAAGTACGATCCAGAGCAATTAATTGTTGAAATCCTACATCAAAAGTCCCTGGTGAAAATTTAGATTGATTAATATATATATGATTTTTTTTTAAAATCAGGCCAATTATTTTATGGATGGCTTTTTGTATTGGTATAATATCCTGCTCTAGATCATAAAAATTCTTGATTACCAAAACGCCATTCCGAACAAATTCAGCTTTTTGATTATCGTTAAGTAAACTCTTAATTTTCACAACACGACTTTCCTGGAATACATTGTTTGTTATCTATCAATCATCTCGAATTAAATGTTTTTTCACATTAAAGATTACTCTATCCATTTCTGCTTCAGCCAAATCATAATAACTAGGCAAATTGATTGCATATTTATATACGCCATAACTGACAGCATTATCCTTCTTGATTTCAAACATCGGCAACATGCTCAACGGCCAAAAGAAAACTCGACAATCAATATTTTCCTCCTTGAACGCTGCAAAAAAAGCTTCTCTATTAAACGCAACATCGTCAATTAAAATAGTTGGCATCCAGAATCCATTTTTAGTTTCTTCCGACTCTGGGTTCAATCTCAGAGTTAATCCCCTTAAATTCATAGCATAATATAAAAATACTCGCCTCTTATTTTCAATTAGATCGTCTATACGCTCCATCTGAGCACATCCAATTGCAGCCTGAACATTTGACATTTTGTATTTAAAACCCACCATATCTGCCCAGAATTGTTTATTTTGTTTTCGGGAGCGACCATGGTTAGAGAGCGTTAATACAGTTTCATATAACTCTTCATCATTGGTAACAAACATTCCTCCCTCACCCGTAGTTATGGTTTTTGTCCCATGAAATGAAAAACTCCCAAATATCCCCATACTTCCTGCTCGTTTACCATGATAGATCGAGCCAATTGCTTCTGCCGCATCCTCAATAACCGGGATGCCATACTTTTTGCCAATAGCCAGCAACTGTTCCATATCACACAAATTGCCGTATAGATGAACGGCAATAATAGCTTTGGTCTTTGGTGTAATTGCTGCCTCTACCTGCATAGGATCAATGCACCAGCTATCAGGAAGAATATCTACGAATATGGGCTTAGCCCCTAAGTGCACAATTGGTGAAGCTGTGGCAATCCAATTGGTATCCGCCAATATCACTTCATCTCCTGGACCAATACCAAGTGCCGCCATTCCCATATGTAACGCACCGGTGCAACTTGACGTTGCAATGGCATATTTGACACCCAGATGTTGTTTAAATAACTCTTCAAATCTATTTATATAATCGTAACAATGTTCACCCCAACCATTTCGGGCTGCATCTGTAGCATATTTAACTTCTAGATCTGTTATTGAAGGTTTAGTATAATAAATTCGATTCATTGTTTTTCTACCGAAATTAACTCGGGTATCACTACCACCCACTTAGTATCTGATGAAACAAAGTCAGAGTTCTGAGCAACAACCTCATCAGCAATATTCCAAGGCAAAACTAAAACAATCTTGGGTTTTATACCTTTTAGCTGATCTGGCGCCAAAATCGGAATATGACTACCAGGTAAATATTTTCCTTGTTTGGACTTTGCCGCATCAAACACAGCTAGCACTAAATCAGGCTTAACGCCCACATAATTTAGTAAGGTATTTCCTTTTGCTGCAGCGCCATAAGCTACCACCCTTTCTCCCTTAGTTTTTTTCTCCAGTAGAAAGATCAATAGATTATCCTTAATCATATCAACTCGGCGCTGAAAGGTTTGATAAATCTCTAGTGATCGCATACCGTAACCTAATTCCTGATTAAGAATTTTAACTACCGACTCACGCATCTGCCTTTCATCCTCTTGATGACAAGCATAAATACGCAAACTTCCACCATGTGTAGATAATTGTTCAACATCAAAAATCTTTAGACCCGCCTGTTTAAAAATAAGAGTCACTGTAGAAAGTGACAAATATGAAAAATGTTCATGATAAACCGTATCGAATTGACAAAATTCAATCAGCTTCATCAAATGAGGAAATTCAAGGGTAATCACCCCTCCTGGTTTTAGTATTGTTTTTAAACCATTTGTAAAATCATTTATAGCCGGCACATGTGCATAAACATTATTACCTACAACCAAGTCTGCCTGCTTACCTTGCTCCTTTAATCTTTGAGCCACAGCCTGTCCAAAAAACTCTCTCAACACAGGCACACCATGTTTTTCCGCTTCATCTGCCGTACTATCAGTCGGTTCTATCCCCAGGCAAGGAATGTTTCTATTTACAAAATTCTTCAGTAAATAGCCGTCATTCGATGCTATTTCAATAACAAAATTATTTTCATTAAGCTCCAATAAGTTAATTATCTTTTCTGAATACTGCTTAGCATGTTCAACCCAGCTGGATGATGTTGATGAGAAGTAGGCATAATCGGGAGAAAACAATTCATTGGCTGATACACAATCTTCCGTTTGCACTAACCAACATTGATCACAAACTTTAAGTTTTAACGGATAATATAATTCGGGTTTAGCCAGATCTGACTTATTCAAATAAGCATTTGAAGGCGGTGCAAACCCCAGATCAAGAAAAGTATGTTCAAGAAATGAATTACAGTGTCGACAATTCATACATCCAAACCTGTAAAATCATCATCAATTAATGGATGTTTTGAATCCCGCTCAGAAACATTTGTTTTTACTAACGGCCATTGAATGTTCAATTTTGGGTCATTAAACAACACTCCCCCTTCAAATTCCGCTTGGTAGGCCTGAGTATGTAGATATAGTATTTCTGATTCATTTTCCAAAGTCTGAAAGCCATGAGCAAACCCTTCCGGAATCACCATCATTTTATTATTCTCTGGCGTTAAAATTTCAGCATGCCATTGCAGAAAGGTTTTAGAACCTTTTCTTAAATCAACTGCCACATCAAATACCTGTCCAGTCAAACAACGTACCAGCTTCATTTCTGCATAAGGCTGTGTTTGATAATGCAGCCCCCGAATAGAACCTTTTTGCACCGTGACGGATCGATTCACCTGAACTATTTGCCTGTCACCTAATATAGAAGACAGTTCATCCATACAAAAAAGGCGCATAAAGCCACCTCTGGCATCTTCAAATTTTTCCGACTCGACGACCCACAAACCGGGTAATGATGTCTGTTTGATTTTCATTACTTTTTTTACAACCCGGTTTTATTAAACAACTCAATTTGTTCATTACATAGCCGATTCATATCCATCCCTTTCGATTCAGACTTATACCAGGATACAATGTTCTCCAAGCTCTCCTCTAAAGACCAACGGGACCGCCAACCTAGTTTTTCATATGCTTTTGTTGAATCCAACTTTAGGACTTGCGCTTCATGTCTCATTTGTTCATCCAAAGTCCAGGCAGCTCCCTTCCAATGCTGCGCCAAATAGTCAACAATCCATTGAACAGATTGAACACCACCAGCCTGCGGCCCAAAATTCCAGGCCTCAGCATAATCATGCCCGGTTTCACCATCAAGTTTTTCAGCCAACATCAAATAACCCGACAACGGCTCCAAAACATGCTGCCAGGGGCGAACAGCATGGGGATACCTTATTTTTACCGGCTTATCCAGCTGGAAAGAGCGGACAGTATCAGGGATTAAACGATCTTCAGCCCAGTCGCCACCTCCAATCACATTACCGGCTCTGGCGCTGGCTATTGCGGGCGAGTTTTCCGCATTAAAAAAAGACTGTCGATATGAGGCAATTAATAATTCGGCACAGCCTTTACTGCTGCTGTATGGATCATGCCCCCCCATCGGTTCATTTTCCCTATAGGCCCACAACCACTCTTTGTTTTCATAACACTTGTCAGTTGTCACAATCACCGCCGCACGAACTGTTTCGCATGATCGGATAGCCTCCAGCACATGTAAAGTTCCCATCACATTGGTTTGATAAGTTTCAACAGGATTTTGATATGAATACCTGACTAAAGACTGAGCTGCTAAATGAATAACAATCTCAGGCCTAGCTTGTAAAAAAACATTTTTTACTTTAGATAAATCACGAATATCACCTTCAATCGAGCGCATGTTTTTAGCGACGTCCGCTCTTTCAAATAGGCTTGGCTTTGTTGGCGGCTTTAAAGCCAAACCAACCACATCAGCTCCCAGCTGTTGCAACCATAATGATAACCAACTGCCTTTAAACCCGGTATGACCGGTAATTAATACTTTTTTGCCTCGCCAAAAAAATGGATTTATTGCCATACTTTCCATGGTGCACAACTTGAGTTCCACAAATTTTCCAAATAATTTTTATCCCGTAAGGTATCCATCGGTTGCCAAAAACCTTCATGCTTATATACCGACAGCTGACCCTCATTAGCCAATCGTTCTAGCGGCTTTTGCTCCCACGCTGTATTACCATGATCAATATAATCAATCACTTCTGGTGATAACACAAAAAAACCTCCATTTATCATGCCATTATCACCTTTTGGCTTTTCTTGAAATGACGTTACTTTCGTCCCGGATATATTTAATGCGCCAAATTTTGCTTGAGGATATACAGCAGTAATTGTTGCCAGAGTTTTTGCCTGCTTATGAAACTGAACACTTTCAGCGATATTGACATTACTCAACCCGTCACCATAGGTAAAACAAAAACATTCTTCGCCTTTTAAATATTCCGCCACTCGTTTCAATCGCTCCCCCGTTTGACTGTGTTCACCAGTATCAACCAAAGTAACTTTCCACGGTTCAGCTTTATTCTCATGCACATGCATTTTATTATTTTTCATATCAAACGTTACATCAGACATATGTAAATAATAATTAGCAAAGTATTCTTTAATCATATAGCCTTTGTATCCACAGCAAATAATAAAATCATTAATGCCGTAGGAAGAATAAATCTTAAGAATATGCCAAAGAATAGGCTTTCCACCAATTTCCACCATCGGCTTGGGCTTAAGAAAGGTTTCTTCACAAATACGGGTTCCCAACCCACCAGCCAAAATTACAGCCTTCATTTACTAGTCCTGTTTTCTAATATTCGTTCTACAAAGTTCATATCAATTTAAAAAAGCTGCCAAACAGGCGCGCCTTTTATTTTCTCACCTACTGCAGCCCAACCGGCAGTTTTATATTGCTCCCGCGCGGTTAACCGCTTACCGTTAGACAGGTACAAATTATCTATTCTGTTACCAAAGCTACTATTCGGATTACAATTAAAACTCAAACCACCAACCCGCACCATATCACCACCCTGACGAAAATATGGATCAATATTAAACAGGTTATCGGCCACATCTTCCAAAACTTGCTTAATTTGTGCACCGGTCATCATTTTTGTGTAGGTTTCCGGGTACGTTATGGCGGTATGGCTCATAACATCTTCCAGTGTGATAGTTTGTCCCGGTAAAAATGTCGCACCCCAGCGAAAACCGGGGGAGAAGGCAATTTCGGCATCATACTCAGTCTGTAAGGCTTTTAAAATCAATTGATCAAAACTGCCCATATAAGTATCCCGGCGATAAAGCAGTTGTTCTGCCTGGGTAATGGGCTGCTTTAGCCGGCTTAAATAAGGCTGGCGAACCTTATCTATTAAGGCTTGCATTTCAGGATCAGCAGGAATCAAATTGGCAAAAACCGGCAATAACCGATAGCGCAGATCATGTAACCGGCCTTGTTTAATATCCAGATCCAGCACCGCCAGAAACTTGCCGTAACTGCCGGCATTGCTGACCCAGGTTTTTCCGGCTGCATTTTGGATGGCGATGGGCCTGGGTATAGCATCATGGGTATGACCGCCCAGGATAATATCCAACCCCGATACGCGGGAAGCCAGTTTTAAATCAACATCCATGCCGTTATGCGACAGCAAAACAATCACATCCGCTGATTTTTCCTGCCTAATCTTATCAATCGTCGCCTGCAGGGTTTGTTCTTGAATACCAAACTGCCAATCGGCGACAAAAAGCTGCGGATTGGCAATCGGTGTATAAGGAAAAGCCTGCCCAATAATAGCAATCCGCGCACTCTTTAACTGCTTTATCACATAAGGTTTAAACACCCCGGTATTATCAGTATCCAGAGAAAATTGCGCCTCCTCCGTTAAGTTGATATTTTGAGCAACGAAGTCACCATTAAATTGCTTTAAATTTTCCCTAACCTGTTGCTGGCCGTAGGTAAACTCCCAGTGTCCGGTCATCACATCCACACCCAACTGATTACAGGCCGACACCATATCCTGGCCTTTTGTCCATAATGCCGTTGCAGAACCCTGCCAACTGTCACCGCCATCCAGCAACAAGGTATTGTCATCCCCTCTTTCAGCCCTTAACTGCTTAACCAGCGTAGCCAAATGGGCAAAGCCGCCCATTTTCCCATACACCGTAGCCGCTTCAACAAAATCCAAATGGGTAAACGCGTAGGCTTCTCTTGATCCCGCCTTAATACCAAAAAAATCCAGAAACTGCTGACCGACCAGATGCGGAGGTAAATTCTGCTCCTTACCAACCCCGATATTAACGCCGGGTTCACGGTAATACACCGGCAATAGCTGGGCATGACAATCGGTAAAATGCATTAATGTCACCTGACCAAAATCAGGCGCAGCATACAAATCATCCGGTACAGATGAAAATCCTGATGCAATTTTGGGCGACAACCCCAAATAACATAAATATTTTAAAAACTCGCGTCTTTTCACAGCCATTCAACATGATAGAAGATCAGAAAGAGTAAACTGTTTAAAGCGTAAAAATCAAATAGAAGTATTTACCCTAGTGACGTCAAAACCAGGCTAAGAAAAACGGCATTAAAAAAATTAAAAAAAACTTGGCAAAACGGAAAAAATCTTTATAATACGAATTTCTTTGCTGGTGTAGCTCAGTTGGTAGAGCAGCTGATTTGTAATCAGCCGGTCGCGGGTTCGAGTCCCATCACCAGCTCCATATGTTAAAGGCCTGTAGCGGTTTCGTTACAGGCCTTTTTTATTGCCTTTACAAAATGTAAACAATAAAAGGATATATTTAAGATACAGCATCAATATATGATCCGCATTCGTCATTGCTAATCTTATCTACAGTCCGTACACCTTCGGTACGACACCTTTGATTCACAATACAAAACCGTTGACGTTCTACTTTGCAAGCGTGCCAACAAACTATCTTTGTTCGCCACATCTTGCCAACAGGCGTAAGAACGCGCATTATGACCTGAATGATTTAATTCTACTTAGATAAAAATGATGGATTTGCGCCTTATAAATATCAACTTAGGCTTGAACGTAGATCTATCCTCGGTTCGTTCAAGCCGACCGAAGCAAAAGGTGAACAAATCAAACGTCGATCGTCTACTTCAGAATTGCTTATTCTTTACGATCGTTAGCGTTTTGCTTGCCGCCATCGCTGGTTGTCAAAACGAAATGCCGCCACCACGACCGATGCTTGCTTGGTATGTATTCGACGAACGCTCCGGTGCGTTTCGGGATGCAGCCGCCGATTGTTCGGCGCAATCGGCCGGACGTTATCAAATTTCGCTGATGCCGCTGCCTAGCGACGCCGACCAGCAGCGAGAACAATTGGTCCGGCGCCTCGCCGCCCGTGATCCGGCCATCGATATCGTCGGCATGGACGTGATATGGACCGCTGAATTCGCCGAAGCCGGCTGGATAAAACCTTGGCCCAAACACATATCGGAACGGATAAGCAAAGGGCGTTTGCCGGTAACGGTGGAAAGCGGACGCTATAAGAACCGGCTGTGGGCCATTCCCTTTACCAGCAATGCTCAATTATTGTGGTATCGCAAAGACCGCTTCAATAAACCTTCCGTCACTTGGCAAGAGTTGATCCAACTTGCCGAAGCCACGGGCCAGTCTGGCGCAATCCAATTGCAGGGCCAGCGTTACGAAGGCCTCACCGTGTTTTTTGTTTCGCTGCTGGCGTCCGCCGGGGGCTCGGTACTCAATCAAAAAGGCGAAGTTTCCCTAGAAAAACAGCCTTCACTTGAAGCATTGCGACTGATGAAGCGAATCGCCTCCTCGCCCGCAGCATCACTATCATTAGCCACGGACCGCGAAGATCAAGCCCGGTTGGCCTTCGAAACCGGCGAACCAAGCTTTATGGTTAACTATTCTTTCGTGTGGCCCAGTGCTCATCAAAACGCTCCCGAGGTTGCCGAAAATATGGCTTATGCGCGCTGGCCGGCGGTCAACAAAAAACAAGTAAGACATGTCACGGTCGGCGGGATTAATCTCGGTGTCGCCGCCTATGGCCGGCATCCTAAACTGGCTTTCGAAGCGGCCGAATGCCTGGCATCGGCAAGTAATCAAATCAAGGCCGCGATCAAAGGCGGCATGCCACCAACACTGGAAGCCCTCTACGACGTCCCCGAAGTCCGCCGACATTTCCCTTTCGCCGATATGTTACGCGATACCTTGCGTGATGCCGTACTACGGCCACCCAGCCCGGTCTATAACGACATCTCATTGGCCATCAGCCGCACACTGCATCCGATGAAAGATATAGAACCCGAAACTGATCTGCAAAAGCTGCAACTTACCGTACAGCGGGCACTCGACTCGGAGGGTTTGCTATGAACCATAACAAAGCCGAGCGCCGCCTCGGCTGGTTGTTATGCGCACCAGCCGTTTTGACAATGTTATTGGTCACCGCCTATCCGATTGCTTACGCCTTGTGGCTATCGCTGTTTCGCTACGACTTACGGTTTCCGACACAACGGGAATTTATCGGTCTGGCCAACTATGCCAGCGTATTGACCTCGGAAGTCTGGTGGAAGGCCCTAAGCAATACGCTGATCATTACGGTCGGCTCGGTCGGCATCGAGCTGGTCGTGGGATTGGCTTTAGCGTTATTGATGCACAACAGCACGATCGGCCGCCGCAGTGTCAGAACCGCAATATTAATCCCCTACGCCATCATTACCGTAGTCGCCGCACTAGCCTGGAAATTCGCCTTCGATCCGACGACCGGCTTCGTCAACGGCTTACTCGGTTTGGAAAACGCCTGGCTTACCGAACGCTGGTCGGCATTTTTTGTGATCATTTTCAGCGAAATCTGGAAAACAACGCCTTTCATGGCCCTGCTGTTACTTGCCGGCCTGACATTGATTCCAAAAGACTTGCTCAATGCCGCCCGTGTCGATGGCGCGACGGCCTGGCAGCGCTTGCGGCTGATTATCCTGCCATTAATGAAGCCGACGATCTTGGTGGCATTATTGTTCCGCACACTGGATGCCTTTCGTATTTTCGACATGGTCTACATACAGACCCGTGGCGCCCAGGATACCGAAACGGTATCCATTGTCGGCTATAACGCCTTGATTGTCAGACTCAACCTCGGCTTGGGTTCAGCGGTATCGGTGTTGATCTTCGTCGGAGTACTGTTGATTGCCAGCTTGTTCATCAAAGGCTTTGGCACTTCATTTGGACAAACTCCGGGACAGCGCCGATGAAAATCAGCATAGAAAAACTATTTTGGGGAAGCGGCAGTTTATTGGCGCTGTTTTACGCACTGCTGCCGGTCGGCTGGATTATTTCGCTTTCGTTGAAACCGGCCGGCGATCTGAATGATCAACGTTTTTTTCCCAGCCGCATTAGCCTCGATCACTACCGGACTGTGTTCAGCGACGCCCAGTTTCCTGCCGATCTATTCAACTCGGTCGGCATCGCTCTGATCGCGACACTATTATCGGTCACGCTGGCTATGTTCGCAGCCTACGCCATCGTCCGTCTGGAGTTTCCCGGCAAAAAAGTGGTGCTGGCCGGTGCATTGGCCATCGCAATGTTTCCACCGGTCGCTATTATCGGCCCCCTGTTTAACCTCTGGCGTGTGCTGGGTTTGTTCGACACCTGGCTGGGCCTGATTCTGCCCTACATGACTTTTACGTTGCCGCTGGCTATTTGGACCTTGGCCGCTTTTTTCCGAGAAATTCCCTGGGATTTGGACAAGGCCGCAAGAGTGGATGGCGCGACGCCATTTCAGGCTTTTATTCATGTCATCGCACCATTGGCCGCGCCCGGGGTTTTTACCTCGGCGATCTTGGTATTTATCTTCGCCTGGAACGATTTTCTGTTCGCAACCTCATTGACCTCCACGAATGCGGCCCGCACCGTACCGGCCGCCATCGCTTTTTTTACCGGCAGCTCCCAATTCGAACAACCCACCGGCTCGATCGCAGCCGCCTCGGTAGTCGTCACGATACCGGTCATTTTATTGGTGCTGCTGTTTCAGCGCCGCATCGTTGCCGGTCTAACCGCCGGTGCGGTAAAAGGATAGGAGAAGACATGGCTGAAATCGTCATCGACCACGTCAGCAAGGTTTTTCCGGACGGAACGACCACGTTAAAAGATGCCAGTTTCACAATTCACGACGGCGAGTTCTTCATTTTGGTCGGGCCGTCCGGTTGCGGCAAATCAACATTATTAAATATGATCGTCGGCCTGGAAAATATCAGTGCGGGTGAAATCCGGGTTGACGGGTGTGTGATCAATGATCGCGATCCCAAAGACCGCAACATGGCCATGGTGTTCCAAAGCTATGCCATTTATCCGCATATGAGTGTCAGGGAAAACATCGCATTCCCATTACGCTTGGGCAAACTCACCAAATCGGAAATTGCACGGCGGGTTGCCGAAGCCGCCGATATTTTGGAACTGAACGACCTACTTGACCGCAAACCGGCCAGCCTGTCCGGTGGCCAACGCCAGCGGGTAGCAATGGGCCGCGCCTTAGTCCGCGAACCAAAAGCCTTTTTATTAGACGAACCGCTTTCCAATTTAGATGCCCGGCTACGGGTACAAATGCGTAGCGAGATTGCCCGATTGCAGAAACGCCTGGGTAGTACGATGATTTACGTGACTCACGACCAAACCGAAGCAATGACCTTAGGTGACCGTGTCGCCGTACTCAATAAAGGCGAAATACAACAAATCGGCACGCCACAAACTTTGTACCATCAACCGGCCAATTTATTCGTGGCCGGCTTCATCGGTTCACCGGGCATGAATTTGCTGCCAGCCCGAATCCAAGATAATCGATTGCTTCTACCGCTCCCGAAATCCGACGAAGCAGAAACGCCTACCACCGGTACTCGATGGGCCGTGGCCGGCTTTCGACCCGAGCATCTTCACCTAGCCACAAATGACAACATCGCATCAAACGATCTAGTTTTTGAAGTCACCGTCGAGGTTGTCGAATGGCTCGGCGCTGAACTTTATGTCTATTTCGATATTCCTTACCCGAAATCTTGGTTAAAAAACAATTGGCCCGATGAACTAAGCAGTAGAATCCGGGACGGCAGCACCTTTCCCCTCGTGGCCAGACTCGATCCTTCCAACACCATCCATAAAGGCGATACGATTCAACTGGCACTGGACAGCACTAAAATTCAGCTATTCGACAGCAATGGATCCCGAATTTTGGACAGAGGCATAAGTGATAAAACTGCTCTAATATAAACTCAACGAATGAGAAACACACAATGAGCAAGAAAAGATGCAATCACTCACCGCAGTTCAAAGCGAAGGTTACTTTGGCCGCCCACAAAAGCAATAAAACCTTAGCCGAGTTATCGGCTAAATATGCTGTTCATCCGAATCAGATTACGCTACCTATCTTCGCAGAAGACGATAACACATGTTTATTCTTTGCTTTGACTGCGACTGCGTACTTCGGAATTAACGAACTCAAACAGCTTAACCGGCGATGCCGTAATGCCGCTCCCGCCGGCTGCATAAACTTCCTTTTCATATTTCCTGGCACAATCAGCCGAAGAATAAATGTAAATAGGTATGCTGGGATCATTTGCTCGAATGCCACGGATTAGATCGATGCCGGCCGTTCGATTGAACCAGACGCCCTCACGGCGGCCTAAATCGGAAATAATGGCATTCGGTTTTACGGTTCCGTTTTCCAGCAAAGCCAGAGCCGCAGAAGTGGATTCCGCCGTAGATATTTCGTAGCCGTCCCCCTGAAACTTTGCAATCTCGTAAGCATTGTTGGCGGGTTTGTCATCCACCCAAAGAATTAACCGGCTAACGGCTAATGTTTCCTCGTCCGGTAACGCCTTGGTCTTCACTTCATCCGAAGAAAGAAATCCTTGCTCGGTCAGGGCGCGTATCTGGTTTTGCATGTCCTCAACCTGCTTACGGAGCTGATCCGAAGCATCTTGTACGGAAACCTCCATATCGCCGAACTTGATACTGACCTCGCGAGAGTGGAGAATTCTTTTGATTGTCGGCAGCAAAACCAGCAAAATGATCGTCGCCAACACCGGCCAGGCAAGATCAGCCAGCGCTTTCAGTATTTCAGCATCCATCGTATTCACCATTGAGTTGTATAGCTAACCTGGCGGGTAAATTCGTGTCATAACCGGATAACGTCCCCAAACCATCATCTTTTAACTGAGTCTAGTTACTAGCTATCATCCTGTCAACGGGCAAACCGGTTAACCAAATGGATGCTTGATATCTTAAATTATGTCAAATGTAAGGCATACAAGTGTCAGGGCTTGACTAAACACACGATGTAAAACCTGAACCATCGATCGGCATCAGGTCGAACATCCGCACCGGTGAGGATAGAGTAAAAGGCAATCCGACTTCAGTGACTATAGCCCATTGACAAAATCAATCCCGGTCCACGTCTACAGGTCGATACATCACCCGGCCATCGGTCAGGTGGAATGTTCTGTTATTAAGATAGCTGCAAACAGAGCATTGTTTATGTTGTATGATGAATGCAAAAGCCTAGATATTATCAATTCACCGATATATAAAAGAGGTCGAATTTATGCTCAGATATCTCAAATTTCCGTGGCAAGCTTTTATGCTGCTCATTATTTTCGGGACGCTTGTTACGATTAAGCCAGGCCACTGTTTAGAATCATCTACCGTCCAGCCGGCATCAAAAAACGATATTCAGGAACTTCTTTCTGGGATCAAAAAGCGCCAGACATCAATTAATGAACAAGCGGGTTCGATCACTAAACGCTTGTCAACGGTTAAAACTGATATTGAGCAAAAAGAACAAGCAGAGCAGCTGCAAGCCGTATTGGCAATTATCGATCAGCTCAGTATTGTTTACGAGCAACAAACTATCGCTTTAAAGCTCCAGCAATCGCTGTTCGATAAAAAACAGCATTTGCAAGAGCAGATTGCCGATTTAAAAACCGTTGCGGCCAAAAAGCAGAAATTTTCTTTTATGCAGTTGGATCAGGTGCGAGAAGAACTGAATGTAGAATCGCGCAGAGAAAAGACGTTGGCTGCAAAAATAGAGCTGGCAGAGACTGCCTTAAATCAAGCGACCGAAGTACTGCAAGAACAACAAGACAATATCCCTGAAGCGGAAGAATTATCCCCACCGAAAACAGAGAAAAAAGCATCTGAACTCGTTTTGGAAAACACGCATTGGCAATTGGAGTTGGCAACACAGACTCAACAGTTGAGGCAATTCGAGTTGAGTAATGCCCAATTGGAAAAAACAGTTTACCTTGTCCGCCTTGATTATTTGAATCATCAAGTCGAATACTTTGATAAGCAGGCGGTATTTGATCGCAATGAACTAAAGGAGCAACTGCAACGTATAGACAGGGAAGAATTTGATTTGAGACGGTCAGTGACACAAGCAAAAAACCAGTTGCCGGGCGTTAGAAACCGTTTGGAACAAATCAGGAAAAAGCTTGTATCTGTCACAAACTTTGATGAAGGAAAACGCCTGGAAGCCGAAAATGATATTTTACAACTCAAATTTGATGCCTTAAATAGCAAGATTGACAGCGGCTCGCGGCGCATCGAGTTGTTCAAGGATTGGAAACAAGTTTGGGAATATCGTTACCAAATTTTTAATCAACTTGCAGAACAATCCATGCTGCCTAAATGGAAGGAACAAGCACTACAGCAGCTTGAGAAAATAGACCAAGAACAAGCGAATTTAAAGCTTTGGCTTTCGGATTGGCAAAACCGCCAACTTACACTGCGGAACAAAGCTGGAGACCCAAAGACCGCCTCCTATGCAGTTTCCCTGCAACAAGAATCCATGCGGCAAATCATTGATTCATTAGAAAGCTTGCAAACGACCCTGGAAAACAGTCGCCGTTTGCATAAAAAACTTATTGATGAAATTAACACCCGTACATCAAATAGGACCTGGCGAGAATGGGGCGAGTTGGCTTTACATTATCAGTTTTATCAAAATACATTACTGGATTGGTGTCATGCTTTTGCATCCGCAATCACGACTTTTCTGCTGTTATATTTTATACGCTGGATTTTGATCTACAAGTTGAAGCATTTGGAAGAGCCGGGCAAGAGAGGCTCGTTAATTAATGGATTTTTAACCAGCATAAAACGCGCAAACAGTTTTTTCTTTTTGATGGTCGCTGTTTGGATTGCCTCGTCGTTTTTAACGCTATCTGCGGACACTAAAACCCTTATTTTTAACCTAACCAAAGTAGCCACCGTCTTTCAATTTGCAGTATGGGGCAGCAGTTTCGTTCGTGTTTGGGTATTTAAGATTCTGGCACGGCGTACCAAACGCGATGGTGCCAGCATGGGCGCTTTATCGATTTTTAATTTTTCCAGCCAAATAATTTTATGGTCCATCACGTTGTTACTGATTTTGCAAAACCTCGGGATCAATGTAACCGCATTGATCGCAGGGCTGGGCATCGGTGGCGTTGCGGTCGCGCTTTCCTTGCAGCGCATTCTTGGGGATTTGTTTTCATCCCTGTCCATCGTTTTGGACAAACCTTTTGTCGTTAGTGATTTTGTCGTCTTTGGCGATGTTTTCGGCAGTGTTGAACATATAGGCATCAAAACCACTAGAATCCGCAGCCTGACCGGCGAACAAATTATTTGTCCTAACGGTGACTTGCTTAATACCCGAATCCGCAACTACAAGCGCATGAACGAGCGCCGCGTCTGTTTTAAAATCGGCGTGGTCTATCAAACATCGGCGAAAAAGCTGCAGGAGATTCCACAGATAATCAAAGAAATCATTGAAACACAACAGTCTATCCGTTTTGATCGTGCGCACTTTTGCTCTTACGGCGATTTCGCGTTGCTATTTGAAATTGTCTATTACGTACTAGACCCCGATTACAACCTTTATATGGATCTTCAGCAGGCGATCAACCTGGAGATATTCAAACGTTTTCAGTCTGAAGGAATTGAGTTTGCTTATCCGACGCAATCGCTTTATCTGCAAAATATAAAAAACAATAACAGCAGTTGAGTTGACAGCAAGACCTTGATGCCGCCTTCTGAGCGCTTCATTGCCAGACCTGTACTTTGCTAAATCGTTGCGTTTTTTATTTTATCAGCAGGTTTACCTCTTCCATTTCCTCGCCGTTCAGCTCGATGTCAAAACTCTCCAGGTCCTCTTTCATGTGTTGTTCGGAACAGGTCCCGGTCAATGGAACAATATCGATTTGGCTGAGATAACGGAAAAAAATCTGCGCCACTGTCTTATGATATTTTGCGGCAAGCATCTGTAAGGTCTTGCTGTTCAGCAGATGGGGATTTGCCGTCAATGTCCAAAAGCTCTGATAAACGACGCCATGATCAGAGCACCATTTCCGTAAAGCTGCATCATAGCCGGTGTCTCGATAAAAACGGTTTTGTACAACGGCGGGTTTAACTTCGGTAACGCGATAGAGTTGTTTCAGGTAGTCGAGGTCGTAACAGTTACTGATGCCTATAAAACGCGCTTCGCCTCTATCTTGAATGGCTTCCATGGCCCGCCAGACCTTCAACAATTCATCAAAAGGCGTTACCGGCGAATGCAAGATCAGACAATCGACATAACTCGTTTGTAAATTTTGCAGCGATACCGTAAACGATTGCCCAACCTGTTCATCGATAGGCGCTTGTTTATCGTAAGGCACTCGGTCAGGATCATGCCCCGCAAGCGGCGTGAATTTGGTTTGCAAGTACAAAGTTTCGCGTTCGATTCCGGATGCAAACAAACGCCGTAACGCATTACCAACTAACTGTTCTTCATAATGTTTGGGCTGGCAAGCGGTATCGATACCTCTGAATCCGGCCAGGACTGCATTTTCGACCAAATGAGCGGTCCGCTCTTTTTTCCAAGCCGTTCCATAAATAAGTCTGGGCATTTTGATATCTATCATGGAAACTTTTCTCTTCATTCAGCTCGTTTTATAGCTAGATAAAATGACAAGCAAACAATTTACCAACATAAGATTATTGGGGTCGAAATCTAAATTTACTCTGCCCCCAGTCAGTTTTGAGATTCAATTTTCAACTTGAAAATGAAAAAAGTCTTTTTAATTTTCAGACGGATAGTGGTGTTTTGATGAGATTTTCTACTGGCGTATAAATATCAGTGTCCACCATCGGCGTTTTAATGCTGATAATAAAAGCATAACGAGCTGACTTCCCCCACCGCTCCAAATTTGGTCGCTCTTTCCACCAACCCAAAACTGGATAAACAGCAATATAACCACGCTCGGCAAGTTCTGTCGCTGTACCGATCCAAGTATCGGAGTGAACGGAACCCAAGCTGCGCAATTTTTCACCCAATAGCCATTTACCACTGTCTGGTTTCGCACCTTTATAACCGTGTTCTTCATCTCGAGCTTTTTGATTGATGCGCTGTTTGAATTCGGTCAGGCTTTCCAACGGTCGGCGTACATCAAAGCGTAGACCATGGGAGGCGTAGCGATATTTATTGACCCAACCTCTGGAGCCAGGATTCGGTTCGATGAAGTAGGATAATGTCACCTTCATTTCGACTTGGGTTTCCGGTGGTAAATCTTGTAAGACTTCCACTGGCCAAGGTAAGGTGTGCAAATTGACGTCTCGTGTTTTGACGGTACTGCCTTCCTTGGTATACGGTTGAATGACGTCTTGGGCAACCAGAGATAGTTCGTTGCGTGCGCTCCAAAACAAAGTTTCTTCTTCTGGCACTCCATAACCGCAGTACCGTAAAAGTTGGCGGTATTTGTCCTGAGTGTTCAAGGGTTCGAACGCGGTTTTCATGGCAGGTGTCCATCGTGCAGAATGGATCAATAGTGCTCTGATGGTCTCCGGCCAATAGTCAGGATATAAGGCTTGTACTTTCGCTGCCAAATTTGCTGCTAGTGCTGCCGCTGCACTGGTATCGCCAAACGAAACCAGCTGTTTGCCCAAGGCAAATTGATGTCCGGTCGAGAGCAATTGCAGTGCATCGTCGATGTAATCCGCTTCAACATAAGCAGGATTAAGCGCCATGTTACCCGCTTCCATGACAATGTCCGGTTTTATCGGCCAAGTTTTTTGCCATTCCATCGATGTGCAACTGGCGGGTGCTAACCCCCCTTGTGGAGCCAATGGCGACCAGTCAGGATTGGCAACGGAATCCAGCCAGGCTTTTTCGGTATAACCACCTACCGTGAGTGCATTCCAGGATTGTCCTGGGTCATGTACTTCGTCGGTCAAGTTACTGTCAGGATACAAGTGCCTGTAACGTGGATCGGTATTGCCCGCCGACAAGACGACTAAATGCTGTTGTTCATCTTCATAACCGGATGTGATGGCGTCGATCGCCGCAGACCAGGACGAGGGGCGGCCATGATCTCTAGAGTCTGTCGTCGAAACCGCCATACAAAATACGCGTTGCCGGTCTGCCTCGATTTTCACCCTGGCGATACTTTCACGGGTGATGGCGCCATATAGCTCTTTATTGGTGTGATGATCGGGGTTAGGCGTGATTTTGACTGACTCCAGATGGTGAGTCAGCTGTATCGGTAATGGGTTGCCCAGCGCTTCGGTTAAGTCGCCATAGACCGATAAACCGGCCATATTGGTGCCATGCCCATTCCGGTCATCTGTACCCCATGTAGAAAAATAAGTATGCATATCAGAAGCTTCCGCTACCGGTTGCAATAAAGGATGAGCGTGATTAACACCGGTATCCAGAATGCAAACCGATGGTGCTGTATCGGGAGGCGGCGTCAGTTGTTGCAGTGCCTGCTTAATCCAAGCATGTTGGTCTTGCCGATTCATGCCGGTGAAAAAATCAGCGGTATCCTTGGCTTTTCTGATCTCTGCAATAGAACCCAATAGATGAATGGAGTGACTGATTTGTTCACGTGTTCCGAAAATCAGGACAATGGTTCGATCCAGGAAATGAATGGATTCAGCGCTGACTTTTAGATCAAGTTGTGAAGCATGGTCGCGTACAAAAGCTTCGTAATCGATTTTATCCGAGCGCCTTAACCACACCTCCCACCAAATCGATTCACCTGCATTCGGCATTAATTCCGGCTCATCCGTCCAAAGGGCATCCATGGCCGCAAGTTTAATAGCCGTGATACCATCGACCAAGTCTTTATGTCTGGGTTGATTTTTGGAAGTATTTTCGAGCTGATATTGAGATATTTTCTTTAGAAAATGAGTTAGTTTGCCTTCCGGTACAAATATGGTGGCAATAGTTTGTTGGCCAACCTGCTTGACGGAGCAAAGCTCAATACCGCTGCGTTGGTATTCTAAACTTGGAAATTTGAGTTCAAAATCCGGTTCGCTCTCGAAAGCTAGATAAATGCCATTGCAAACATCCAGACCGAAAGCTTTTTGTAGATCGATGATGGCAGGCTCTTGGGATTGGATTTGCTGAATTTGGTCAATTAGTTGTTCAGCGTGGGCTTGCCGGTTGCGGGCTGGAGTGTTTACTTCGGCGCCCCCCATAGCTCTTTGGGGACGTGAGTAGCTTTCAGCTGTTGCAGAATTATTAATCAGCAGATGAGGAAGCCGTTCCTTGCTATTTTCAACCATTTAGAGCGTGTTTTGTTGCTTTTGTCTGACCAGTCGTCGTTCTTTGATCGAATGGATCAGGTCCGAATGAGTGACGGCTTCTTTGTTATGAATGATGGCATCCTTAATAGCGTCTTCACAAGCGCGGGTGATGTCTCCATAGCTAAGGGTTTCGGCGGTAACCGCCGCTTTCGTCCAGTATATGCGAGACGTTTTATAGGCAGCTAACTTGGATTTTATTGCAGCGATAATTTCAGCTTTTGCGGGTACTTCATATTCAATCAGATCGTCAAAACGTCTAAATAATGCATGATCAAGTAACTCCTGGTGATTGGTTGCCGCAATCAACAAACTATCGGAGCTATCTTGCTCAATCATTTGCAGAAAGCTGTTTAACACGCGACGTATTTCGCCTACATCGTTCACATTACCACGCTGTGAACCAATGCTGTCGAATTCATCGAACAAATACACGCCGCGAGTTTGTTCGATTGCATCGAAAATCAGGCGTAATTTGGCGGCAGTCTCCCCCATGTATTTGGTCATCAGTCCTTCGAGCCTAACAATGAACAATGGTAAGCCCAGTTCGCCGGCTAAAACAGATGCAGTCATAGTTTTACCGGTTCCAGGCGGACCAACCAACAACAGTTTTTTACGCGGAGCTAAACCATGGGCACGCAATTTTTGTACGTGTTTATGTTCCTTGATTAGTCTTTCCAATTTTGCCTGAATGCTTTTAGACAACACCATATCCATCAGTCGCAGCTGCGGGTAGGACACATTGAGCAACTGACTTAGTTCGCCTTTGGGTTTGGCTAACGGTGTCAGCTTTGATTCGTGCAATCTCGGTTTGAGTTTAGCGGAGTCGATTAAATCACGTATTTCTTTGGCAAGGTTGCCATGTCCCTTTTTAGCTTCTTGTGCTGCCATCTGCATGGCAATCGACAAAAACATAGCCTCATCACCATCGACATGCGATTTAAGTAAGGCTTTAATTTGATTAGCGATAGCCATGGCGATTAATCAAGGAATGTTTTGACTTTAGATTAACTAATTGTAGATGAAAGGGTAGTTAAAGTAAAACCAGGATCAAAATGAATAACCATTCTGGAAAGTCATTTGAGACAAGTTACGTGTCTAATTATATTAAGATTAAAGTGACCGTAGCTAAATCTTAGCCAATATATCCCTCTACTGATCAATAGTTCTGACAGTCTATATTTATTCAGTTTCAATCGCCCACCGGCATAATCACCGACGTCAGCAGGTAGTTATCTGTGGTGGCGGCAAAAATATCAGCATTAATATGCCGGCCGGATACGCTAAAACCGAGCTGTTCGGTATATTGAAATTCTATTGCGCGCATATCGATAAAATCGTCCAGCTGCATCGATAGCGCCTTGATTGCAGACTCCTTAAGACTGAACAGCAACATGGCCGGGTCAATCGCGCTGTTAAATCTGCTCATCGCGGTCAGTTCGTCGGCGCCGGCCATAAATACCGGCGCTAACTCTTCCATTCGTCCGGCACGCTGCGGTAAGGAGATCAGGTCAATACCGATGCCGGTTTCACCAGCCGGCGATTTTTGCATCAACACCACGGCGCATAGCTCATGGTCATGGCTTATGGTGCCGGTTACGGTTTCCGGCCACAGCGGATTGCGCAATCGCCCAATGCCGATCGGCTGATCCGGCAAGCCGAACTGTTGCAAGCCTTGTCTGCTCAACCAGCGACCGGTGGCAAACTCCTGTTGGCGACTTTCAACCGCATTGGCCACCAAGGCCTGTTCTTCGGGTAAAATCGGGTAGGCTTGAATCGCAGCTGCTTTAATAAAGGCCTGATCCGGAAACCACTGCTGCAGTTTGTGTTGTATCTGTTCTATATCCCTTTCAAGCATCATCATGCCATAGTTTAAAGCCTAATCGAGCCATTGATATTGGCGATAAAAGTCTTTAATCTCCGACAGGAAAATTCGTTCGGTACCGGCTTTAGCACAGGTGTCTTTAATCGACTGCCACACCGCCGGGATGATATCGGTATCCAGCGTGACGTTACGGGTGCCGAATTTAACGGCATTGCTTGCTTCCATCACACTCTCGTATTCGGCCATCGACAATTGATAGCGGCTGTCCAGGTTTTTTCCCAATTGCATTTCGCCCAGTTTTTGTTGACCGGATGCATTGACCACGCCGCTGTAGAATTCCGAGCTGCAGCCGGAGCCGTAGGAAAAACAACCGATTCTGCGCGGTGTGCTGAAATCGCCGTGCTCAATGGTGCTGGCCAGAGACACCATCACCGTCGCCCCCATTATATTGCCGACGCGCTGGCAATAGTTCAGCCCCGGCTGTACCCGTTGGTCGAAATTTTCATTGATTTGATCGCGCTTAATGTCGGTGTGTTTGCGCATCATATTCCGGTGCGCGCCCTTCACCATGCCGCCAAAAGGCGTATGAAAACACAGGTACTGGAATGTGCTTTGGTAATCGGCTTCCGGTACCCGCTTTTGGTATTCCTGAAAGCTCTGGTCGCAACAATCCAGATACGATAATAAGGACAGGTCGGCATTGCCCGCTTCGCTGTCCGGTATCGGCCTGCAGGTATCCATCACTTCAAAACTGTAATAACCGTTAGCACCGACGTCGATCTGGAAAATGTCCGGCTGCTCGCTCACCAGCATGGCTACCGCACCGGCACCGCCGCTAGGCTCGAAAAAAGCCCAGTCCATCGTCAGCGCATCGCCGCCTTCGGTGACTAAAAACCGGGACAGATCAGTCGCCACCACCAGCGCTTTAGCCCCCGGCGAAGCCTGGGACAGGATAAAGTTGACCGCCGTTTGCAGCCCGGCAGTGCCCGAATAACAGGCCTGCTTCAGCTCAAATAACCGGCAGTTACGATTAAGCCCCAGGTAATGATGGATATAGGTACTCATCGATTTGCCGAAATCGATGCCCGATTCCGAGCAGGTCACAAGCAATTCGATACGGTCTTTTTCTGCATCCGATAATTGATCGATAATCGGCTTGGCGGCATTAATGCCGAAACTGACCGGATCTTCATAAGGCAGCGCCACCGACTTATGCTTCATTAACAGGTTATCGAACCGCGCCGTATCCATCTGCCGGTAGTTTGCCAGCTCCATCACGTCGACAAAGGTACTGCCGCCGTATAGGTTTATTGCTTCAATGCCCACTGGCGTCATGATCAATTCTCCCTGCATCCGTCATAAAGACTTGGATTTTACAATTTATTGGCCTTCGCAACCAAATTTTCTCAGGCGGTCATGGTAAATGCCCTGCTCAACCGGGAAATTAGATTTAACAGAAACACAACTGATATAACGCTTCGGTCTATAATAAACCTCATTTAAGCAAACGGACGGATACTAATGAGCGGCACAAAGACTAAAGACGAGGTTTTTGAAATCGTTAAAAACAATATTCTGGAGATACTGCCCAAAGTGCAGCCGGATATGGTCAGCATCGAGAAATCGCTGGTCGACCTGGGCGCCAATTCGGTAGACCGCATGGAAGTGGTCACGCTGTCCATGTCCGACCTGGGCGTTAAAATACCGCTGCTCAGTTTTGCCGGCGTATCCAATATAGAAGGCCTGGTCGATGTGTTGTTCAGCAATTTGCAATGACTAACCGCCCCCCCGTCAATTCAGCGCCCGTATCGATCACCGGTATGGGCATTGTTTCGTCAATCGGGCATAACCTTGCCGAATTCAGCCAGGCCTTGGCCGAAGGCAAATCCGGCATCAGGCGTTTAAGCAAAACAACGACGCCGCCGTTGCCGATGAGCATTGGCGCAGACATTACCGGCTTTCACTTTGAGGAACAGCTGAAAGCATTTCCCGACCTGCCGGAAAGCCTGATTCAGTCGGCACAGCAGCTGGCTAGGCGTGCACCGTTAACCATACAGACCTCGGTGATTGCCGCATTACAAGCCTGGCAGCAAGCCAAACTGCACGACCGCCAGGTCCAGCCTGAGCGCATAGGCCTGGTGATTGCCGGACACAATACCACGCAGAACTACCAATATGCGCTGTACCCCGATTTCCAACAAAACCCGGAATACCTGTCTCCCCGCTACGCGTTGCAGTTTATGGACAGCAACCAAATCGGCGTATTAAGCGCGCTGTTGAATATTCAGGGCGAAGGCTTTGTTACCGGCGGCGCATCCGCCTCAGGCAATATCGGCATCATCCACGGCATGCGTTTAATACAAACCGGAGTCGTCGACGCCTGCTTGGTGGTTGGCGTCATGGCCGACTTATCGCCGATGGAAATACAGGGCTTCTATACCATCAGAGCGCTGGGCGGAAAACAATTCCACGACCAGCCGGACAAAGCCTGTCGTCCGTTCGACGCGCAGCATGAAGGCTTTATACCGGGCCAGGCAGCGGCTTGCCTGGTATTGGAATCCACCGCACAAATCGAGCAAGGAAAAGTACCGAGTCTGGCCGACATCCTGGGCGGAGCCATCAATCTTCATGCCAGCGCTTCAACGGAACCGAATTTGAATGGTGAAGCGAAAGCGATGACGGCGGCACTACAGCAAGGCGGACTGGCCGCCACACAGATTGACTACATTAACACTCACGGCAGCTCGTCACCTTTAGGCGATAACGTGGAAATCCAGGCGATAGAACAGGTGTTCGGTGATCATTTAGCCAATATCCGGTTGAATGCCACTAAAGGTTTAACCGGCCACTGTTTATACTCGGCAGGCGTGGTCGAAGCCATCGCCACGGCAGTCCAAATGCAGCAAGGCTTTATCCATGCCAATATCAATCTGGATCAGCCCATCCACAAAAGCGCAGGATTTTGCGGCGCAACCGCCGAGCACCGCCCCATTCACAATGCTATCAGTAATTCATTCGGGTTCAGCGGCATCAATACCAGCCTGGCACTGCAAAACCCCATCAACCGACTTTAACCACTGCTTTATGACCGATTATCAGACTATTCAGGTACGTATCGAGCAATCCGTTTGTTACCTTAAACTTTACCGGCCGGAAGCCAACAACACCATTAACAACACCATGGTGAACGAATGTCGACAGGCACTGGCAAGCTGCGAAGAGTCGGTATCGATAGTGGTATTGGAAGGATTACCCGAGGTATTTTGTTTCGGTGCCGATTTCCAGGGGTTGCAGGCCGAATCGAGCGGCCAAACAGATAATACAGATCCGGAAGCGTTATACGATTTGTGGCGGCAGCTGGCCTGCGGTTCGTTTGTCAGCATTGCCCATGTAAAAGGCAAAGTGAACGCCGGAGGCGTCGGCTTCGTCGCCGCCTGCGATATAGCATTGGCCGATAACAGCGCCGAATTCAGCCTGTCGGAATTACTTTTCGACCTGTTCCCTGCCTGCGTACTGCCTTTTCTGATCCGCCGCATCGGTTTTCAAAAAGCACATTATATGACCCTGACCACCAAACCGGTCACGGCACAACAGGCATTAGACTGGGGGCTGATCGATGCCGTCGAAGATAACAGCGATGTCCTACTGCGCAAACACCTGCTCAGGCTAAAACATTTATCCAAAGCCGGTATCCAAAAATACAAGGCCTACCTGAACAGTCTGGACGACAGTCTAAGCCGTTCGCAAGCCACCGCCGTCGCCGCCAATCGAGAACTGTTTTCCAATCCCGATAACCTAAAAAAAATTAATCGCTACACCCAAACCGGGTTATTTCCGTGGGAAAGTGACTCTTAATACTAACATATTATTTCAGCTACCCCGAGCCCTTGGTTTTCCCGAATCCGGTAGGATGTGGTGAGGAACGAACCGCATCATTTAATTTATTCACCGGCCATCACTAACATATTTCTTCAACCACCCCAAACCCTTGGTATCCCCAAATCCTGTAGGATGTGGTGAGGAACGAACCGCATCATTTAATTCATTCATCAACCATCACTAACATATTGCTTCAACCACCCCAAACCCTTGGCATTCTCAAATCCTGTAGGATGTGGTGAGGAACGAACCGCATCATTTAATTTATTCACCGACCATCACTAACATATTCCTTCAACCACCCCAAACCCTTGGCATTCTCAAATCCGGTAGGATGTGGTGAGGAACGAACCGCATCGTTCAATTTATTCACCAGCCACCACATCCGAAAACTCAACATCACTCCCCCAATTTTCAGGATAAACGTCCAAAGACACATAACGATGAAAACTTGAATACGGCCAATCTTTCACACATTGCACCCAACCATGTTTAACCGGATTCCAATGGATATAATCGACATGTTGCCGATAATCCATATCATCCCGAATCAGGTGCTCCCAAAACCGCCGTTGCCAAATACCCCGCTCACCGCGTTTAATTCGGCTTTGAGAAAGCTTTTCGCCTTTTGGAATTTGCCTGGAAAAATAAGCTTTAATCAACCCCCAACGCGTTGAAAAATCACAGTCTCCCTCCGGTAACGTCCAAATACAATGTAAATGATCCGGCAAAATCACCGACGCATTGATTTTGAACGGATGTTTTTGTTTTACCTCAATAAACGCAGACCTTAAAATATCAATATGTTCAATTAATAAGCGATTATCCCGACGTTCAGCCAAATTCACCGTAAAAAACCATGTAGCTCCGGGCTGGTAAAATCGACGGTAATCTGTCATTGATTTAGCATTGTGTTATTGTTGTTCTCGACCGATGCGGTTCGTACCTCACCGCATCATACAGCACTTCCATATTTTTTTCTCGCTTAACGACAATCTCACCTGACGAAAACCGCATCGTAATTTTTGTTCAGAAGGAACACCTTGCTAGCTTAAGTTTGTCTCACCATACTTAAGCCCAAATTCCTTAGAAAATGCTGCTACAGTTTCTTCTGGTAATGATTTTGATAGCAACATGTAATTTGAAAAAGCATCATGCCACACTAAGACCACCTGACTTCCTTTGTAAATTGACAAGTGATCCATTAGCTCAGGCTCTGCATGATTTTGGGATAACTGACAAATTCCGTAAATAAATTTTTTTGAAAGTTTACACCGAAGGCATTTAGAGCGTGGCCAAATTGTTTGTTTAACTGGTAGATACTCCCCGTTATCCAAATGATTTTTATAAAAAGTAATAACATCTTTTGCTATCGATGTGCCCTCAATGTGTATCGTTGTGGCATAACTAAAATATTTATTAACCATTCTAAAAAATGACCTACTATCTACAGGACCTTTATCAATATGCCAATATTCAGTCATATGCATTCAGCTAATATTCTTAAGTAAATTTTCCCTCTAACCCAATATCAGCCGGATTTTCAGGCAAATCTAACTGCAGTTTTTTTCACCTAACCTATACGTTAGGACATTTAATGTCAAACCATTAAAAAGTAAGTGACTACCTGCCCCATTCACTAACGTCCCAGCCAAGGCTCAACCAGGTTATAACCTATACCATCCCAAAACTCACAGGTGTCGCGATAAGGGTCGTTTTGCACTACGGGTTCCGGCGTATTTAGCGCCAGATAGTCTTTTTTATTATTCTCAAACTCGGGCCATTGCGGGGTGATTGGCTGCGTGTCGCCGTTGGGGTTTAGGGTCTTTGCAAAGTTTGTCCAGTAATCGACCATTAACGCTGACAAAGCGGCTTCCTGCTGGGTAAATTGGCCGCCGATTTTGTCGGCGCTATGAAATACAAACGGCAGTTCGGCGCCATGACAGACATTGTCATCCGTCTGACACACGGAGCCGCCCCAGACTTTAAAAGACGGTTGATGGTTGAATAAATAGGCATAAACCGGTGCACTGCTTTTTTTGGCTAGATAGCGGCTGCTACAGAGCAGGAAATCGTCGGTTTGAATGCGCGCCCATAGCGCGCTGTTGCTATTGTTGTTCTGAGCCGGATAGCGGGCGACTGTTTTTTGAAATTCCAGCCCAAACAATGATGCCGACCAGGCCGCATAATCTTGTGGGGTAATTGAGCGGCCGTCTACAAATAACACCGCTTCGTTTTTATTGGTGCCGATCAGTATCGGTTTGTCATGTTTGCCTTCGGTCACCGCAACGGTAGGCTGGCGGGTTAATAATTCGCCGTCTATCGCCGGTGCGAACGGAAGGTAAAATTTGGCACCTGAAAACACCGTGCTCATCGGCAGGGTAAATGAATCCTGAGCCTCTAATAAGCTGTTTACATCCGTTTTTTTAAGACAGGCCAAATCGCGGCAATTCAGGCCCTGTTTAAAGATATTGCCGACATTTTTTTGATCTTCAAGGCGCTTGTACGGGAGGGCCAGAAAGTTGCTTTCCATTATCCCGGCTCTAAACAGGTCTTTGCTGCCCGGTGCCGAAAACAAATGCAGGCCCACCGACATGGCGCCTGCGCTCTCGCCAAATAGGGTGACTTTGTCGGGGTCGCCGCCGAAGCCGGCGATATTGTCCTGGACCCAGTTCAGCGCCAGTTGCTGGTCCATAAAGCCGTAGTTGCCGGATAACTCGTCGGTCGCCAAAAAACCCAGCACACCCAACCGGTAGTTAAAACTGACCAGAATCACCTCTTTATTGGCGGCCAGGTAGGTGCCGTCATATAACGGATCGGAACTGTCGCCCGCGACAAATCCGCCGCCGTAAATAAACACCATAACCGGTAAATTTGCATCCGGCGCGGCATCGGTCGGCGTCCAGACATTTATCGATAAGCAGTCCTCGTTATAGCCGGCGTCTTTCTTAACGTGTTTGATAAATTCCTTAATCTTTAACGAATGCAATTTGTTGTAATGCGGCGCGGCCTTTAACTGGGCTGGCGGCGAGCTGATCTGCTGCGGACAAATCGGGCCGTATTGCAGTGCCGCCCGGGTTTTAGTCCACGACTGTTTAGGCACCGGCGCTGTCCAACGTTTATCCCCTGCGGTCGATTCGGCGAACGGAATACCTAAAAAGGCCTGCGCCTGCTTGCCGGTAGAGGACGACACCAGCTTGCCGCACACCGGCCCGGCCTTGCTGTCGATAACACCGGTCGTACAGCCCGAAGCCGATGTTGCACCGACATGGCCGGAAATCAACAAGGCCGATAAAAACACAAATGCAGCTGTTATTTTATTCATATTATTTTTTCATTAAGATCATCTATAAGTTGCTCCGCCACGTACCGGACATTGGGCGATTGCATCACGCTGTAGTGATCGCCCGGCACGGTCGAGATTATGGCTTCCCCATCGAGCAACGACTGCCAACCGCCATTGGCCGTTTCCGCCTGATCCAGACTGCGTTCGGCAAACAATAGCTTGATATTGCCTGTATATAGACGCGGGTTATATTGATCCAATGCCCGGACATTAGCGGCAAACACATCAAACAGTTGCCGCAACTGAGTCTGATCTATATCCGGTACCGGCAAACCGGCCTGTTGAATCTGTTCCAGCATTTGATCCAGGCGTTGGTATAAATCGGTTTCTGAAGTCATTGCCAAAAACTGTTCTGCATTATCCAGGCCAAGTTCTTCGGCAAATGCCGATAATAGCAAGGTATCGTTATCGAGACCGGATTGTTGCTCTAACGCCTTGATTGTATCGGGCGTATAACTTTCGATCAAGGTCAGCTCTGCGATATGCTCGCCGGAACGCTGCAATTGACCGGCGATTTCATAGGCAATCACGCCGCCCATCGACCAACCGCCCAAATGATACGGGCCATGCGCTTGAACGGTTCGTATCGCATTAATATAGAGACCTGCCAGCCCTTCTATGCTTCCCGGATGTTCAGCATCGTCAACACTCGGCGCTTGCAGGCCATACACCGGGCGCTGTTCGCCCATACAACGCGACAGTTCCTGATAACACAACACATTGCCCGCGACTGGATGAATTAAAAACAGTGGTGCGGCTTCGCCCTTCAGTTGTAAACAGATTAACGGCGTCCAGGCTGATTTCTGTTGCAGCAATTCGGCCTGGCCTGCGATATCCGTCGCTTGAAATAACGACGACACCGACAAAGCCTGTCCGAAGGTTTTCTCGATTACCGCCATCAAGCGCACCGATAATAACGAGTGTCCGCCCAGATCGAAAAAGTTATCGTACACCCCGACCTGTTCAATGTTCAGCACTTGCCGCCAGATTTCGACCAGCCGTGCTTCGGTATCTGTACGCGGTGCTACAAAATGGCGCTGTTCTTCTCCGCTATCTAGCTGCATTAAGGCTTTACGATCGACTTTGTCGCCGGAGGTTAACGGCATTTTCGCCAACATGACAAACGATGCCGGAATCATATAGTCGGGCAAACGTTCGGCCAATCGCTGTTTCAGCTCAATGCCGGTTACCGGGCTGTGTTCCGATGCCGGTACGATAAAAGCCGTTAACTGCAGATTATCGTGCACCAGCCTTGCCATTACCACGGCCTGCCTGACAGACGCGAGTGCCTGTAATGCTGCTTCTATTTCGCCGCATTCAACGCGAAAGCCCCGGATCTTGACCTGATGATCGAACCGCCCTAAAAACTGTATCGTGCCATCAGCCAGCCAGCGTGCTTTATCACCTGTTTTATAAAGCTTTTCGCCTTGTTTAAACGGGTTGTCGATAAATTTTTCAGTAGTCAGCTCAGGTTGGTTTAAATAACCGACGGCAAGCCCCGCACCGCCGATATGCAGTTCACCGAACACGCCGACCGGAACCGGCTGTCCGTAATCGTCCAGAATATAAACACTTTCGCCGGGTAACGGACGACCGATAGGAATGTTGTCGGTCAAGCTCTGCTCCGGCGTTTGCGGGTCAATATCAAACACCGTGCTGGTAATCGTGGTTTCGGTCGGTCCGTAAGCGTTGATCAGTCGGCAATCGCGCATCCGGCTGTTACGCCACAAATCGACCGTTTCCGGCGTCAGCGCCTCGCCACCGGTAATCACCCGGGTTAACGAACGCAGTTGATCCCACTCCGGCTCGGATTGGGTATCCAGTAACAACTCGTACAAATACGACGGCGGTATATCGATAACGGTGAGCCCCAGCCCGGCCACGTTGTTCCTGAATGCCTGCGACGACCAGAGTTCATCCGGTCTTATCACCACGGTGGCGCCGGACAATAAACCGGGCAATACCTGCTCCAACGATGCATCGACAGCCGGAGAGGCAAATTGCAGCACCTTATCTTTATCGGTCAGTTGATAGTAATCGCGCATAACCTGGCAGTGATGACTGATCGCCTTGTGTGCAATCACCACACCTTTGGGTTGGCCGGTAGAACCGGAGGTATAAATAATATACGCCGCCTGCTCCGGCCTGATTTGCGGCATAAGCGGGTTGTCGACCTGCAGAATTAACGGCCAATACCGGTCCACAGCAATATAGATACAGCTTGATTTGGCGGCAGGTGCCGCCAGGCTGCCTAACAAGACACGCTCGGTCAGCAGTAATTTAATACCGCTATCCGACAATACGTGGCTTAGCCGCTGTTCGGGAGTGTCCGGTGAAATCGGCACATAAACCGCACCGGCTTTCCATATCGCCAGCATCGAGACCATCATGGAAAAACCGCGCAGCATACAAACGCCGACACTATCCCCTTCAACGACGCCCTGCTTTAACAGGAAACCGGCCAGTCGGCTGCTCTGCCAATCCAGTTCTTGATAGCTGATCGTTTGGCCTTCAAACTGCAATGCTGTGTTTTCCGGTGTTTGCTGCACTTGGTGTTGGAACAGCTCAATAACAGACAGTTTATTATCGTAATCAAACTCGGCGGCATTCCAGTCGACAGTCATTTGCTGCTGTTCCGCGGCCGATAACAGTTTATGCCCGGCAATAGCGGCATCCGGTTGTTGACCAATGGACGTCAGCAAATTGATATAGTGTGATATTAGCCGTTCAATGGTGTCGGTCTTAAACAAGTCGGTGTTGTAATCCAGTTTCAACACAAAACTGTCGGCACCTTGATACACTTCCAGGGATAGATCGTGACTGCCCTCTTGATTGATGCCCGATAAAAATTCAACCGCCCCGTCTGCATCGGCCTCATCCGACAGCCCACTAAAACTATCCGGCCGAATAAAATTCTGGTAAGCATAGATCACCTGAAACAACGGCGATCCGGCCTGATCTCGTTCGGGTTTGATTGCCTGTAACAAGGCAGGAAAAGGATAATCAGCATTATCCGAACCGTCGGCCACCGTCAATTGCAGCTGTTGCATAAACTCGGCAACCGGCTGCCGACAGTCGATTCGGCTACGGATCACGATCATATTGATAAAATAGCCGACCACGTCGTCAAACCTGGATTCCGGCCTGCCGGATGTCGGCATACCGACGGCAATATCCCGCTCACCGGCATAGCGGTGCAACAGCAACTGCAACACGCCCAAAAAGATCACCGAAAGATTCACTTGCAGTGATTTTGCCAATTCTCGAGCGGTTTCGGCCAGCGCGGGCGGCAAGGTCAGCTCAAAACTATCGCCGATAAAGCGCGGCGTTGCCAGCTTTGGGTAATCGTAAGGCAGTGACAGCACAGGAATCTCGCCGGACAATTGCTGCTGCCAGTATGCCAGTTGTGCCTGTCCTTGTTCACCGGACATAAATTGCTGCTGCCAACGAACAAAATCGTCGTATCCGGTTTGCGGCCGGACCGGTTCAGGTTCTGCTCCGCTCAGCAATTGCCTATAGTTCTGCATCAGCGTGTTAAGCAGCAAAACAGCCGAACTGCCGTCGAAAATAATATGGTGAACCGTCAGCAACAAATAATGCTGTTCACCGGAAGCCGAAGACAATACATGAATTCTAAATAACGCCCCTGCCGACAGATCGAAAGGCTGTTTGCTGAGCTGCCTAAGCGCCGCGATAATCTCCGCTTCAGCCGTCAATTCGGTTGTTTTATGCTCAAAGCTTAATGGATGCCCGTTCGACAGGGTTTGATAAAGTTCACCGTTTTCCTGCCCGAACGCCGCCGCCAACAACGGATAGCGCTGCAATACCTGCTCGCAGGCATGTTTGAATATATCGATTTCCAACCGGCCGTTAATCCGCAGGGCGATAGGAATATTATAAGCGCTCATTTCCGGCGCCATTTGATGCAGCAGCCAAAGCCCTTTCTGACCTTCGGATAGCGGCAATCGCTCGGTTGCATCTATTAATTGATCAGCAATTAATTCAGTATCGTTTTTTTTTACCGACGGCGCCTGTACTGCGGCAAATTCGGCCAAAGCGGCCAGCGTGTTATGCGTTAATAAATCCCTGGCGGACAGTTTAACCTGGAACAGTCGTTCGAAATCACGGCGCAATTGCGCGGAAAGCATCGAGTCTACGCCATAATCGAGTAGGGTTTTACGACTGCTGATGTCCTGCTCGGGAATAGCCAGCGCCTGTGCCAGGGTATGAGTCAAAAAATGCAGCATATTGTCTTGAACCGATAGACCTGCATCCGGGACAAATGCTCCGGAGGTATTGTCAGGCTCTGTTTTGTCACCCAGCCAATAACGTTTGCGCTCAAAAGGATAAGTCGGCAGCGGGATTGTGCGTAAATCCGCGCCGTCATGCAGCGGCTGCCAAACAATCTTAATCCCCTTAACCCAGTACTGCGCCAACTGGTCCAAAGCCTTTTCCGCCAACAGGTTTTGGATTATCGCCAGACCGTTATCGCCGGACAGTTTTTGTTTAAGCTCCGAATGATCCTGCTCGTGATTGCCGGTATAGAGAGCGCCTACTGCATTGCCGCCGGATTCGAGGTAATCCTGCAAACCTTGAATCAGCTGTTCCCGGTCATCCACCACCAGCGCCAATCGATATTCCATGGCAAAACGCGCTGTTTGCAGGGTATAGGCCAGACCGGCCAGTGATAGCTCAGGCCTTTGCCGGATAAAGCCCAGCATCTGCCGAACAACGGCGTTCAATTGCTCCGCCGTCTTGGCCGAAAACAGCATTAATTGCGGGGTTACGCTTTGTTCTGTCGTGGCAGGCGAAATGTTGTCAGCGACATATTCCTCAATAATCAAATGCGCGTTGGAGCCGCCCGCACCGAACGAACTGACCGTCGCCCGCCTCGGGTATTCCCGGCTTACCCCGTCATCCAGTGCCACCACCGGTCGCGCCCAGGGCTCCAGCCGGCGTTGCAGACGAAACGGGGTTTGTTCGAAATGAATATTCGGATTTAGCGGATGCGCCTTGATGCTCGGTGCCAATTGACGATGTTGTAACTGCAGCAACACCTTGATCAGCTGCGATATGCCCGAGGCCGCTTCGGCATGGCCGATATTGGACTTGACCGAACCGATCGCGCAAAACTGTTTCCGATCGGTATGGCTGCCGAACCCTTCGGACAACGCATTCAGCTCGATCGCATCGCCCAGCGGCGAGCCGTTGGCGGCCGACTCGACATAACTGACGGTGCGCGGATCGATACCGGATTTGGCGAAATTGCCGGTGATCAAGTCGACCTGCGCCGACGCATTGGGTACCGAGTAGCCGTTGGACTGGCCGCCATGGTTGATCGCCGTCGATTTGATCACGGCAATAATATTATCGTTATCGGTAATGGCCGCCTTTAACGGTTTCAATAACACCGCCCCGACCGCCTCGGCCGGAAGGTAACCGTCTCCATCGCCGAAACTGGTACTGTCAGGATGACTGCCTGCAATCTGCCCGGCGCATAAACCGATAAATTTTTTCGGATGTATGCTCAGGTTCACCCCGCCCGCGATGGCGGCTTTGCAATCGCCCCTGAGCAGGCTGTCACACGCCATATGAATGGCGACCAATGCGGAAGAACACATGGTGTCAACGGCAATGCTGGGGCCTTGAAAATTGAAAAAATAAGATACCCGGTTGGCGATGGAGCTGTGCGACGACAGCGCGACCACCGACTCCTGCAGCAAATCCGACTCGAATGCATGATATTGCTGGGACATGGACCCGGCAAACACGCCGACCTTAGCCTGACAAAGTCGTTGCAGGGTTTCCCCCTGGTAACCGGACGACTCGAGCAGGTTCCAAACCGTTTCCAGGAACAACCGTTCCTGCGGGTCCAGCAACGCCGCCTCCTTGGGCGATATTTTAAAAAACAGCGGATCGAATTGATCGACCTGATCGAGAAAGCCGCCCCATTTGCAGTAGCTTTTACCGGCTCTGGTTTTGTCGGCATCAAAAAACTGCCGATAATCCCAACGCTGCGACGGAATCTCGGTAATACAGTCCTTACCCTGCGCCAGGTTTTGCCAGAACTCATCCAGGTCATGCGCCTGCGGGAACTGCCCGGACATGCCGATAACGGCGATATCATAGTCGCCGGTTTGCACGGTCAGTTCGTTAGCCTCTGACTTGACCGGCTCAGTCTTAATCCATTCGGTAGAGGTTGTCGTAAAAGGTAGGATGGGTAGAATGAAATGAAACCCATCGTTCTGATTTTGTTGGGTTTCGCTATGCTCTACCCAACCTACATTTAGGCTTTTACGGCGACCTCCGGTAGCATGGTCGGTAGCGGTTGGTAATGAATCGGCAAACTGCTCAGCCAGCGGCTGAGGGTATTTCTTAACCAGATAAGCACTGATCGCATCGATACACGGGTATTCAAACAACAGGGTTTTAGGCAACGTACCGACTATTTTTTCCAGGTCGTTAGTCAGCTTCATCATCGCGACCGAATCTATGCCGTACTGCTCCAACGGCACATCGACTTCAATCCTGTGCAGCGGCAACTTGAGCATATCGGAAATCATTTCCGCCAACCGGTTTTCCACCTTGCCCTGCAATAAAGAAGCATCCGGTTGCTCTGTCACCACACCGGTTTTTTCCGCTTCGGTTTTCTGATCGGCAAATTGCTGGCGTAACCGGGGGAGATCACCGGCCAACACCATCACCTGGTCGCGCCCTGAATTCAGTCCGGTGTATAACGCTGCAATCCCTTCACCAGTAGCCAGCGGCCTGAGACCGACGCTACGCCACATCATCTCCTTACTGTGCTCATCGATATCCATACCGCCCTGTTGCCATAGCGGCCAGTTTATCGATAAGGTATGCCCGTGAGGTTGATCGGCTAACGCCGGCTGTTGTTCCAGCCGGTTGCGATAACCCGCATAGGCATCCATAAAAGCATTGCCGGTGGCGTAATCCGATTGACCGGGATTGCCGACCGCCCCGGCGACCGATGAGAACAGGATAAAAAAGTCCAGTTTCAGACCGCGACAGGCCCGATCAAGATTCACCGTACCGGAAACCTTGGCACTCAGCACCTGCCGAAACTGTTCGGCGGATTTTTTGATAATAAAATTATCCTGAATAATGCCGGCGCTATGGATAATGCCGTGTAGCCCACCGTATTGCCCGGTAATCGAGCCGATCAGCGTTTTAACGGCCTGTTGATCGGCTACATCAACAGCCCGATATTCGACCCGTGCACCTTTGGCCTGCAATGCCGCAATAGCGCTTTTCCGTTCGGCATCAAGTTGCGAGCGGCCGGTTAAAATCAGCGTGACCTCACCGATCTGATCGACGATCTCCCGCGCAAAAATCAAACCCAGGCCTCCGGCACCGCCGGTAATCAGATACACACCGCCCTGCTTCCATACCGGCATGTCTGATTGCTGCGGGTTATCCAGTTCCTGCCAATCGATAATCTGCCGTCGGCCGTCACGATAGCGAATCCAATGCTCATTAGGTGTTTGGCTGTTTTGATCTAATAAATCGCTCAGTTCTGCGGCTGTCGTGCGGCTACCGTCCAGTTCAATCAACTGGCCGGTCAGTTGCGGGTTTTCCATGCGTGCGGTATTTAGCAACGCCGACAATGCGCTGAGCAATGAAACGGGACAGTTATCCTGCTGATGCCCGTAGCCGATAACAACCTGCAACAAGACAGCCCCTTCCGGTTTCGCTGTAAAAACCGCCTTGATCTGCTCGAACAACTGCACGGCATAATCGTTAAAGCATTGATCCGTATCCGTGCCGGTTGAAGACAGCGGCAGACATATCGCACCGGGAACCTCAAGCACTGAGCCGATAAACAACACCCTGTGCTCGCTATAATTCTGATCGACCGAAGCCGGTTGGGCCGCCTGTACTTTCCAGGTCGGTGTCATCATCAACACAGCACCGGTTTCGGCTGGTGTCGAATCCGGCTCAATTTTTGGCTCCGGCAGATCCAGCCAGTAACGCTCCCGGGCAAACGGATAGGTCGGCAGACTGATTCGTGACGGCGGCCTGGAATCACCGGCATAAAGCAAGGCCCAATCGACCGGATCACCTTTAACCCAGGCGGCTAAGACAGCCTCTAAACGGCGCTCGGCAATTAACCCGGCAAGACGCGCTTGATCGTCGCGGCTGACCGACTCAGCACCCTGCCCTCTGGCTCGACCAATATATAAGCCTTCGTTATCACTATGTAAAAACCGGTTCAGCTTGTCATTCAAATCCTGTATCGATGCGCCGATAAAGCCCAGGCGTTGCGGCATGGCCTCTCTGCCCTGTTGCAGGGTATAGGCCATATTGCGTAAAAACGCCGCATCTGCACCGGCTTGATGTTGCCGGCAGAACTGTAAAAGTTGTTGTGCAGATTGTTGCAGCTGCTGCTCGGTTTTGGCCGATAACACAAAGGCACACGGCAACTGCGAAGTAGCCACCGCTTGTGCGGCTTCCATGTCCGGATTGATATATTCGGTGATCAGCAAATGCGCATTGGAACCGCCTGCGCCGAATGAAGACAACCCGGCCACACGCTGCTGAACCCGGCCATCGACAACCGGCCTGGGCCATTCGCGCAGCTGTTGATTGACCTGAAACTTTGTCGTTGAAAAATCGATATTCGGATTCAATTTTTGCGAGTGCAGCGAAGGTGCAATTTGGCCTTCCCGCATCTGCAGTAATACCTTGGTCAACCCGGCCATGCCTGCCGCCGACTCGCTATGCCCGATATTGGACTTGACCGAACCGATCCAGCAATTGGCCATGTTCGGTAAAAATTTGGCAAAAGCCTTGTTCAGGCCGGTGATTTCGATCGGATCGCCAAGCGTGGTGCCGGTTCCATGCGCCTCGATATAACCGATACTTCGCGGATCGATGTTGGCCTCGCGCAAAGCGCGACTGATCACCATCTGTTGTGCATTCGGGTTGGGCACACTGTAACCGTTGGTCTTGCCGCCATGATTCAATGCACTGCTTTTGATCACCCCGTAAATATGGTCGCCATCGCGTTCGGCATCGGCCAGCCGCTTTAACACCACCACGCCGACACCCTCGCCCGGCACATAGCCGTCGCCGCCCGCACCGAAACTTTCACAGTGCCCGCGACTGGAAATAAATTGCCCGGCGCTAAGTATCTTGTATTTATTCGGATGAATGCTGAGATTAACGCCGCCCGCCAAACCCAGGTCGGTACGCCCTAATTTCAAATCCTGGCAGGCCAGGTGAATTGCCGTCAGGGAGCTGGAACACATGGTATCGACGGTCATGCTCGGACCGTGCAGATTCAAAAAGTACGACACCCGGTTGGCGATACTGGCATAAATACTGGCGGTGACCGAGGGTTTACCGCTCAATCCGGCTTCCAGCCCCAGCAATTGATATTCGCCATACATCACACCGGCATATACGCCGACCTGTGCAGGCAAATCGTCACCATCGTTCGAACCCGTTAACGGTTTCTGTAAATCCTCGCGCCGGTAGCCGGAATCCTCCAGCGCCATCCAGGCATGTTCCAGGAACAGTCGTTCCTGCGGGTCCATAAATTCGGCTTCGCGCGGCGAGATATTGAAGAACAGCGGATCGAACTTATCGATATCGGCGATAAAGCCGCCCCATTTGCTGTAATGCCGTCCCGGCTGGTTGCGGTCCTCACTGTAATACTCATGCCAGTCCCAGCGATCCTTGGGTACTTCGGTAATACAGTCCCGGCCATCGCTCAGGTTTTGCCAGAATTCCTCAATATTGTTCGCCTGCGGATAGCGGCCGGACAAACCGACAACGGCAATATCCAATGCGCCGGTATTGGAGCGTTTGGGCGTGACGGCGGCAACTTTCTGCACAACTTCAGTTCTGACCGCTTGAGCAGGCATATGACTAGTGGCAAGCGCCGTGTGCCGTTCAGGCGTATCAAGCGCCAACAACTTCAGTAACTGCGGCCGGTGTGCGACCAGGAAATAATCAACCAGTTCGGCCAGTGTCTGATATTCGAAAAACAGGGTTTTCGATAATTTGCCGAAGGATTTTTCCAGCGTCGAGGTCAGTTCCATGACCATCATCGAATCGATGCCGTAAGAGTCCAGCGCTTCATCGGCTCGGAGTTCGGCAATCGGTTGTTTGAGTTTATCGGCCAGCAATTGTTTGAAATAATTAATCGCGTTGGCCGTCAGTTCATCGTTGTCGACAGCCTCGTCCGGTTGCGATTGTATTACCGGATCGGGCGTTATGGCCGAATCAGTCTTATTATCCGGACTGTCCAGCAGCCGAGACGAAAAACCCTTGATCTGTATGCAAACCTGTCCTTGCTCATTGCACAGGTCTATATCGAGTTTTTGCACCCGGTCATCGGCTAAACTGCCGGCGGTCCGGCGCACCCAGGCCCACATCGAACCGACACAAGCGCCGAACACGATAACGGTTTCCACAGCAAACGGTAATGACAGTTTTGCCCGGCCTGCTGCGGCCGCCTGTGCATCCGGATTCATGCCCAGACCGATTGCCGCCTGTAGCGCCGCATCCATTAAACTGGGGTGTAACAGATACTGGTCCAGCGTATGCGCAATAGCTTCCGGCAGAGCCAGTCTGGCCAATACCTGATCGTTACCGGCATACAACTCGCTGATAGCTTGTTGTGCCGGGCCGTAATCCAGGCCCAGCGTGCTGTATAAGGCATAACAATACCCGGCATCGAAGCGCGTCATGACCTGTCGGTTAAGCATGGCCGTGACATCGAGCGGTTCGGCGCCAAAGCTGTCGATAAACAATGCGTTGCCCTGGCTATGCAGTTGCCGGTCCGATCGGTTGAATATTTCAAAGCTTATGGTGCTGTCGGCATTAGCCGTCAGTTCGATGCCAAGGCTTTGCGCTTGATCGACGACCAGCGGTTTTATCCAGACCGTATCCTGTAAACAGATAAGCTTTTGCTCTTGCTGATTAGGGTCGCCTGCAATACTCACCGCCGCACGCGCCATCTCCAGATAGGCAACGCCGGGCAGTACTTTCTGTCCCTGTATACGGTGATCGGCCAGGAAGAACTCGTTGCCGATCAATACACTGTTGAATCCAATCCGGCTTAACGTGGATACGTTTTCATGCACTAACGGATGCAACTGCGCCGCACCGGCCGTCTGTATATCGATTGAGTCGGTAACCTTTTCTATCCAGAAGCGCTGCCGGGCAAACGGATAGCCCGGCACCGAGATGCGGCGCGGCTGAAATGTATACGGTTTTGCTTCGCCGTACAGCTGCTGCCAGTCAAGATTCAGCCCTTTGACCCAAAGATCCAGCAACTTGGCAAACTTGCCGCGCTGCATCCATTTGGTCAGCGCCTCCTGCAACTCTTCGTCTTCGGCAAATGCGGCCAGAACTGATTTATTCTGCCTGACCTGTCCTCGGTATAAATCGTTAACCGCATCGCTACGGCCTTCGATAAAGGCGTTTAATTTTTCGGCTAATTCGTCAAAAGAAGTCGCCATAATCGCCAGCCGTTCATCCATAGCCTCCCTGCCCACCTGTAGCGTATAGGCCAGGTCGGTCAAACTAAAGCCCGGCTCCAGCTTACCTGCCGGTACTGCCTGCATAACCGGCAGCTCGGCCGACTGATTCAACTGTTCGCGTAGCACAGGCGTACTAATCAACACGCTGTCTACAATGTCGATAATTGTATGCTGATCGACCACCGCCGGTGCGGCAATTTCCAAGTCATACTGTTGCTGCAATGCCGACAGCAACATGGATTTATTGACCTGATCGAAACCGTATTCATCCAGAGCAGTGCCCGGTACGATTTCATGACTATCGATCTGCAAAATATCCGCAACCTGTGTGCAAACCGTATGTTGTAAAATCTGTTGCGCCCGATCCGATTCCTGCGGTTTCGAGGTACTGCTGATAAACACCAACAGTTGTTCGGCATACGCTTGCAGCCTATCCTGATTTTTTGCCGATAGCACAATCAGGCTGGGCAGATTGTCCGTTGTCGCTGGCGACTGGTGCTGTTCGATATATTCTTCAATAACAATATGCGCATTCACACCACCAAAACCGAATGAACTGACCCCGGCCCGGCGCGGTAATTCGTTGCCGTGTTGGTCGCGTAACGGCGTCCACGGCCTGTTTTCATTGAGCAGGTAAAACGGGCTGTCCTGTAATTGGATATAAGGATTGACCTGATCGCAATGCAGACTTTTAACCAGCGTTTTATGCTTAAGCTGCAACAGCACCTTGATCACCCCGGCGACCCCGGCCGCCAGTTCCAGGTGACCGATATTGGTTTTAACCGAACCGAGCCCGCAATATGCCGAACCGATTTCAGCCGTGCCGGTGGTCTGATACAAATCCTTGAATGCGCTTTTCAGGCCGTTGATTTCAATCGGATCACCCAGCTCGGTGCCGGTGCCGTGCGCTTCTATATAACCCACCGTACGCGGGTCTATGCCTGCCCGCAGGTAAGCCGACTTCAGCAGCTCCGCCTGGGCTTTCGGGTTCGGTGCGGTCAACGAATTACCCCGGCCGCCATGATTTTCGGCGCTGCCGCGTATCACTCCGTAAATATGGTCACCCGCCCGCTCCGCCTGCGACAGTTTTTTCAACACCAGCATGCCGACACCTTCGCCGCGCACATAGCCGTTGGCCTTACTGGAAAAGGTTTTACAGCGGCCGTCCTGACATAACATTCCGGCCTTGTTAAAACTGATCTGCGTCTCCGGGCTGATGATCAGGTTAATCCCGCCGACGATAGCCCGATCACAATCGCCGTCCGCCATTGCAGACAGCGCCCGATGAATCGCCACCAGTGAACTGGAACAGGCGGTTTCAATCGGCTCGCTAGGACCGTGTAAATCCAAAAAGTAACTCATCCGGTTCGGCCCCACCGAACCGACCACGCCGGTCGAACTGTAACTTTCAATGGCCGAACCGCTTTTCGCCATCATCTCGCCGTAGCCGCTGGACGCGGTGCCGATAAATATGCCGGTATTGGTGCCGGACAGGCTGCTCGCCGAATAACCGGCATCCTCAATCGCCTTCCAGACATACTGCATCAGCAGGCGCTGCTGCGGGTCCATCAACTCGGCTTCTCTCGGCGATATACCAAAAAAACGGGCATCGAATTCGGCAACGCCGTCTATAAACCCGCCCCATTTGATATTGGTTTTATTGGCTTCGGTGGCCGGATCGCCGAACAAGGCGCGCCAGTCCCAACGATCTTCGGGAATCTCGCTGATGCAGTCCTTTCCGTCCAGCAGATTAGCCCAGAACTGGTCAAGATCCCTGGCCATCGGGAAGCGCCCACTGATACCGATAATGGCGACGGCATGATCGGTGTGTTGCGACGGTTCCGCCGATACCGAAGGCTGAGCGAACGATTCCGAGCGCCGAACCGGTTCATCTTGTTTAAATGTTGGTGATGGTTGTTGAGTATTTTCCGGGCGGTTAGTTACTGGCTGCGCCTGCAAACCGAAAGCCTTGGCAAATATCGATTCATATTCGCGCGCCAGCCAATCGGCAAATTCGGCAATGGTGGAATACTCGAAGAACACCGTCGGTGTCAGTTCCAGGCGGTATTGCTGATTCAGTTTGTTGGCAAAATCGGTCAGCGTAATCGAGTCAAAACCGTAATCGCTGAATTCGCTCTCGACATCCAGATCCTCCGGTTCGAACTTCATCAGTTTGGCGATAAACTGCAGCAACATCTGCCGGATTTTCTGCCTCAGTTGCTCGGTGTCTATCGACAACGAGTCTTCGTTGTTCACTTGCACCGGCATTTCCGTGTTAACCACCGGCGCCGATGTCTGCAGTAACTGCCGTATACGCGGCAAAGCGCCCTGCAACACCAGGCTCTGCGCAGCACCGGACGCGATAATCCGGTTAAATGCATCGAAGCCGTTAACAGTCGATAGCGGCGTCATGCCGGTATTTTGCCGCATCATAGCCAGCGCGCCGTCCTCCATCTGCATGCCGCCGTCGGCCCATAACGGCCAGTTGATAGCGACGGCATGACCTTGGCGTTGCCCTGCAGAAACCAGCCGGTTGCGATACTCGGCATAGGCATCCATAAAGGCATTGGCGGCGGCGTAATCCGCCTGCCCGGCGCTGCCCCAGGCACCGGCGGCCGATGAGAACAATACAAAGAAATCCAGATCAAGTTCGGCCGTGGCATTATCCAACGCAACGGTACCGGCCACTTTCGGCGATAAAACGTCAACAAACTCGTCGGCGGATTTTTTGACAATAAAATTATCTTTTAATAACCCTGCGCAGTGCAGGATGCCGTCAATGCGCCCGTGACTGGCTGTCAGCTCGGCAATCAGGACATGCACATCCTGCTGCTTGCCGACATCCAGTTGCCGGTATTCAACAGTCAGCCCGGATGCTGATAATTGGTTTAATTGAGCCTGTTTTTGCTCGTTCAATTCGGAGCGGCCGGATAGCACAACCGTCGCATGTTTACTCTGCGCGGCGATTTGCCGGGCAAATAATAAGCCCAATCCGCCACAGCCGCCGGTAATCAGGTAAACGCCGTTATCTTTCCATGGAATAACCGTATCGACCGGCCCGGTATCCGCTTGTTGCCAGACCAATACCTGACGCGTGCCGCCTTGATAGCGAATTTGTGCGGATTCAGGCGTTTGGCTGTCAGCGATAATGTTGCTGATCAGGCCGCTGTCAGATTCAATATTGTCCAGCTCAATCAGCTGTCCGAAAAATTTAGCATTTTCCCGGCTTGCCGTTTTCAGCAGCCCGGCCAGTCCGGTCAACAACAGCCCTTGATCTTGAGTCGGCACCAGCACTTGCAGCAAGATCTTACCGGCATTTTTTTGCGCAAAGGCTTGCTTGATAATCTCGAAAATCTCGATAGCCGCCTGCTGGTAGCAGTCCTGGATTGCACCGGTCAACTGCAAGCGCAGACACTCAGCCCCATTCATTTGAGAGCCGATGTCCTGCTCAACAGACTCAAGCAAACTGCTCTGCGGGTCGCATAGTACAATCAAATGCCGCGCCCAACTCTGCGCTGGTTTGACCGAACCGGCAGCCGGCTGAATAGTCCATACCGGCTGACAAATCACCATATCGTCAATATCAGCCGGTGGTGTTTGCGCCAGCGAGCGCGACGAAAAGCCCTTGATCCGAACACAAACCCGACCCTGCTCATCGCATAAATCGATATTCAGTTTTTGTACCTTATCGGCAGGACGACTGCCGTCGGCATAACGTATCCATACCCAAAGCTTTGAAGACGGTTGCGCCAATACGGTCAGTTCATCCAGCGCAAACGGCAGCGAAGCCGTCGTTTCTGTGTTGATATTTTCGCCGTTACCCGGTAGCGGCTGTCCGGCGCCGGTCAACAAGCCGATGCAGGCCTGCAACGCGGAATCGATCAACCCCGGATGCAGTACAAATTGATCGGAACCCGCCTTTACGCTGTCAGGTAGCGATATGTTTGCCAACACCTGCGGCAACACATCGGCTTTGTTCCCGTCGGGCGCGGAATAATACACGCTCTCCAACCCCTGATGACCGGGGCCATAAGCAATGCCCATGGCCTTAAATGCGCCATAACACTGCCGGGCATTAAGACAGTACTGTTCCGGTTGACCGGCCGTAATTTGCTGCAGCAATGCTTGCAAATCCAGCATGTCCGATTCGTCATCGAAAACACCCGACAATGCTGTGCCCTGACTGTGAATCACCGGCCCGGCGCTTTCGTCTTCAGGCTGACTGTAGATTCGATAGGCAATCTGATCGGCCTGTTCCGGGTACAAACCGATATGCAAGGCTGTCGGTTGGTCGCCGACGGCAAACGGTCTGGCCCACACTACATTTTTAAGACGAACCTGGGCTCGGTCGCCCTGCTTATTCGGAGCAAGCTGTTCAATCGCGGCCCGCGCCATCTCCAGGTAAGCCACGCCGGGCAATACCCTGTCGCCCATCACAATATGATCGGCCAGAAAGAATTCGTTACCGGTAAACACGGAACTGAACCGGTGTTCGGCCAGGTCGGAGGTATTTTGCTGTAACAGCGGATACAGTTGAGTCGAAATAGCAGCTTGCTGCGGATGTGCTTGCCCGTGTTCGGAAACCGTCAGCCAACAACGTTGCCTGGCGAATGGATAGGTCGGCAGCTGGATTCTGCGCGGCGCCCTGCCGGCAAAAGCCTTATCGGCATACAGGGTTTGCCAGTCGATTTCGAATCCCTTAACCCAAAGCTCCGCCAATTGCTGAAACTGGCCGCTGCTAAACCATTGTTTGACCGTTAACGGCAAGGCGTCATCATTCAGCGCCTTTAATGCCTGCTTATGCGCTTTACTATTTCCCCGATAACAATCAACGTCGGGAGTCCGGCCGTGGGCAACCGCATCAAGTGCGGCCTTCAATTCATCAAACCCGGACACCACCAGCGCCAACCGCTCGGCCATCGAATCACGCCCGACCTGCAAGGTAAAGGCGATATCGGCTAGCTCGGGCAGTGCCGAGCTCGGCGTTTGCTGCAGAAAGCTAAACAGGTTGCTGACAACCTCATTTAGCCGGGCTTCATTTTTAGCCGACAGTAAAATCAGTACCGGTGTAGATTGTTGCACCGGCGGCAGCGGTTGTTGCTGGTATTCTTCTATCAGTACATGCGCATTGGAACCACCCGCACCGAATGAACTGACCCCTGCGCGCCGAGGTTGGGCTTTGCCGTCGATTACCGGCGCCTGCCAGGTTTGCCCGTGCTGCAAAATATAAAACGGCGACTGCGCCAGCTCTATCATTGGGTTAACCGTATCGCAATGCAGCGTGGGATAAAGCTGTTGATGCCGGATCGCCAGCACGGTTTTTATCACCCCGGCGATACCGGCTGCGGTTTCTGCATGACCGATATTCGATTTAACCGAGCCCAAGCCACAATAGGCGGTTTCCGGCATGGCAACACCTCTGTCGCGATGCAGTTGCTCGAACGCCATTTTCAAACCGTTTATTTCAATCGGATCGCCCAGTGCAGTGCCGGTACCGTGGCATTCGATATAGCCGATACTGCGCGGATCGACATGGGCCTTTTGATGCGCTTCGACAATCAGCGCCGCCTGCGATTTTGGATTCGGCGCGGTCAACGACGTGGACAGGCCGCCGTGATTTTCCGACGAACCCCTGATGACCGCCAGAATGGTATCGCCGTCCTGTTCGGCCCGGCGCAAAGATTTTAACAACACCGCACCGACACCGTCGCCACGGGCATAGCCGTTGGCCTGATCGGAAAAGGTTTTACAGCGGCCATCTTCGCAAATCATGCCGACCTTGCTGTACATGATATGCATATCCGGTGAAATCATCAGGTTTGATCCGCCGGCAATCGCCATTTCGCAGCCTTCGTGCTGAATGCTTAACACCGCCCTATGCAGCGCCACCAGCGAACTGGAACAGGCAGTATCGATCACCTGACTGGGGCCGTGTATATCAAGCAAAAACGACAACCGATTAGGACAAAACATATGGCCGTGACTGGTCAGGTGCAATGCATCCATGGTGCCGGAACGGGCGACCTGATGCGCATAGTCCTGCAGATTAATGCCAAGAAACAGGCCGACTTTACGACCGGACAGCGATTTCGGCGCGTAACCGGCCGACTCGATCAATCGCCATACGCATTGGATAAACAGTCGGTGCTGCGGGTCCATCAGCTCGGCTTCTTTCGGCGACATGCCGAAAAAAAGCGGATCGAATTTGTCGATATCCGGCGCAAAGCCACCATATTTAACCTGGGTAAACTCGCCCTGCTTCGGGTCGCCGTAGACCTGATGCCAATCCCAGCGATCCGCCGGGACTTCACTTATACAATCGTCACCGTTACGAAGATGCCGTTCGAATGCCTGTAAATCGGCGCTGTCGGCAAACAAGCCGTCCATGGAAATAATAGCGACCGGCTCATAGTCCGTTTCCTTGTCGGTTTTTGTCTGACTGACCGGTGGCGATTCGGTTTCGGGTTTGGCTCGCCCTTTACCCCCGGATGCGGCCACAGTCCGGAACCGGCTGATCCAGTCTTTTACCTCATCATCAATTTCAGCGTTGTCAATCGAGTCTATGAGTTTGGGCTGCCCTGCCGCATCAGCTAAAACCGGGTGGGGCAGATCTTCATCCAAAACCGCTTCGGGAACAAGCTGTGCTTGGAAACGCTCAGAAATAGTCTTTTGGTAACGCCGATACAAAATATCGGCCAATTCTTCAAGGTGTTTGGCTTCAAAAAAAACCGTCGGTGCAATCGGTAAATCAAGCAGGTCTGAAATGCGCTTGATGATTTCGGTAACGATAATCGAATCGACACCGTAGCGGGCCATATTCTCCCTGACATCCAGCCGATCTGCGGGAATTTTCAACACGCTGGAGGCAATCGCGGCTATCTCCTGCCTGAATTGAGGCGATATTGTCTGGTCGGCAGTGCTGCCGGCAATCGACGACTGCTGTTCAGTTGCACCGGCCGTCTGCGCATTTTTTTCGGCACAGGCATTGGCACGCTCCTGCCGCACCTGTTCCAATGCCGCTTCCACCAGTTCATCATCCAGAAATTGCCGCATTGCGGCATCCAGATCACTCGAACCCTTACCAGTCATCCCATTCCTCACACCACCATTTTCGACTCAACAGTCACTACACCGTCAAGACAGTCAATCATCGCACTATCCGGTCAGAACAGCACCATCCTAATTTGATGCATCACGCCAGAACGAATAATGGCATTATCTAGCGATTAGGTAAAGCTTCCGAGTATAGCTTGGCTTACGAAATATATTGAAAATCTGAAATGATGGAGTTGTTTATACAGCGTTTGGAATTTTAGGCTGGTGAGAAAGGAAGCCATCCCGGTAGAGACGCAATGCTTGCGTCTCAGGGTATCACGTTGATTTTTGCAACTCTTACAGACTTGTTCCTCAGATTCCGCAAGCTCCATCCAGGCTACTTGCTACCGCAATACCACAAGGTAGGGTGCCGGTGAGCTTGCGAACCGCACCATTCGGGATTCGACTCAACGTTCCGTGCGGTTCGTACCTCACCGCACGCTACGAGCTTCCCATAGATGCCGAGTAAATCCAGCTAATAGTTCTATCCCAAACCGAGATCATATTGCTGTTTGGCCTATATAAATTTTTTAATACCAGTACATTTGAAGTCATAGGCTTGGATATAACTTCTGTCAAACTGGACTTTCAATCGTAGCTTGTCGTTCAGGGTAATGACGGTGACGAAATCTCAACTTATTTTCAGGTAAATTGTCCCCTTGATTTCAATTTTTGATGGAGGATTTCGTGCATTTTTTTTGCCCAAAAGGAGACAGAGGAAATTTGTCCAATACAACCGATTGTTAACCATGCATAGCGATTTCAGCAATTTTCTGGGCCTTTTCTATACTAATACCATTTTTGAAATCATGGTAAAACTCATGATCTACCTCATGCAAACAAAGATATGGACGAGCACCATCTGGTTGAGGGTGAACATTTGTTGCTAACGAGTGCGTACTCTCATAATAAGGCAACTTGTTACAAAACCAGCCGAAATACGTCTTTTTGGTATCTGGTTTATCCCACGTTTCAAGATAGTGCTCGTAGCTTTCTTTACTTAGCGAGACCCAAACACCCCACATAAACGGCTCAGATACTCCATGAATGGGGATTTCAATTATTACTCGCGCAAAATAATGCGTTCCGTCTTCGTCAGTGTAATAGCACAGATCATCACCTATTTTTCCGTTTTCTTTTATATCGTCGGGCTGCTCTAACCAAGGGTCAGGTGCTTTAAATCCAAAGCTGGGCGACCCCTCATGCATCTTCCCACAACATGAACACTCGAAACTAAAAATTCCTGCCATAAACTTGATTCTACTTTTTGGTTAACGTCAAATTCAGTGGCCTCTGGCAATTACAAAATGAGCTCTGCAAACTGAGCTGCCAGTGGCCAACTGGAATTTTTGGTTATGTTTGATTGTTTTTGTATACTTCCAAATCTGAAAGATATTTCTTTGCATCTTCCCATCCTAATTTAGCAGATTGTTCGAATAGAGAATTCGCTTTTTCATTATCCAAAGTTACGCCTTTGCCATAAAAATATAAGATTGCTAATTGGTATTTGATTCCTCCAAAAACATAATCGTTCTCCTGCTCAATATATGGTTTTAATATTATGAAGCATTTATCATATTCTTCCTTGGAATATGCATCTGAAGCTGCACCTAAATTTGCACTAGCCCTAAACTCATTACACGTATTTTTTGAAATTCCTAATTTGGAGAGTATACAAACAAGAAAAACAAAAAAATGAACTGAAATATAGACTATCCATTTAAATATATATTTCATCATTTTCATTTTATTGTAAAAACATAACGGCCAAGCTCAGATGCCGTAAAAAGCAAAGCGAAACGCCGCTTTTTACGGTCAACTGGAGCGCTGGGTTATGTGGTAAATTAAGCTTCACCCTCATGTTCACTTACTTCTAAAACTTTGGCCAGAAAAGTTGATTGTTCAAAACATATATCTGTTCCAATGAAACTCAATGGATGTGTTGCTGCCACTCTGAAAACTCCTTCTTTTGCTGTAATTGCACCATCTGATTGTTTCGGTAGTACCCACCCTGGCAAATCTTCTGAATCTAAAAGTTTTGCAACTGCCAACATACGAAAATATACTGCTTGAGCTTTTTCTGGCTCACCTTTGTAATGCTGGGCAATTAGGAAAATTCCTGCCCCATCTGAATCTGGGTTGTCTCTACGCCATTCTTCCCCTTCTTCTACAACTCTAAAAATTTCCTCTGGCGAAACCACAATATCATTAAGACGTTTTAACATCTGCACTTCAGAGTCTTTCAAAATACCCTCCATACCACATAACTATTATTCTTAAGTACTTTTTCCCTGTATCCCGGTATTAGCCGGATTTTCAGGCAATATTTCCTTTGAGATTTGAAACTGAGTTTATCCACTAGCCTTATCTATGTCAAAAATATCAAGAGTGAATTTAAATCCAACTGACAATACACCCTCGGCTACCTCACTTCCCGGATCAATCAAAACCGTAATATTGATTGACGAAATCGCTATTAGGTTTATCGGGCTTCTGCTAATCTGTTTCGTATGAATAAAGATGATGACAAAGGCGTACGACAACGGCTGATTGACGCAGCCCTGCAGTGCTTTCTTGATGACGATTATCATCGTGTCACTACCCGGCAGATTGCCACGGCGGCCGGCGTCAACGTGTCGATGATCCGCTACTATTTCGGCAACAAAGAAGGACTGTATGAGGAGATGATACGCAGCACCCTGCAGCCGCTGCTTGACGTGCTCGACAGTTCCTTGCTTTCCTCCACAGAGGGGTTTACCGGTTACTTACGTATCTACTACCACACGATGCGCGAGAACCCGCGCTTTCCGGCCCTGATACTCAAGGTGCTGGCCCTTAACCAAGGTCCGGGTAAACGTTTTATTCAGCAATTTCTAAAACGCGGACGCCAACGCGGCAAGGAAAGGATTGACCAGCTCAAACAACTTGGGATGATAGAGCCTGAAATCGATGCTGATGTAGTACGCATTGCTTTCGTCAGCCTGGCAATGATGCCGATGCTAATCAAACCTGTTTTTGAAGAGCAAATGGCTCGAGAGATGGATGAGGAATTTCTGGAACAACTGGCCATTTTCAACGGTCGTCTTTTCAGTGCCGGGTTGTTACCCGCTAAGGAAAAGTAAGATGAGTATGCTACAACGTAACGGTTTTAAGGTCCGGATGTTCCATTTTGCCATGCGTGTTTCCAATGCTCTGGCTTCGCTGCCCAACAAACTGGTGCCGCCGCCGTTTCGCCTTATTCAGATAAGCAGCGCTTACTGGCAGTCGCGCGCCGTCTACGTGGCTGCGGATCTGGGGGTGGCCGATGTTATTGGTGATGACGAGTTGACGAGCGATGAAATTGCCGGGAAGTTAAAGCTGCACGCCGACTACCTCTACCGCTTGCTGCGCATGCTCGCTTCCATCGGTATTTTTGAGGAATATGACGTGCGGAGCTTTCGTAACAACAAGCTTTCCCACTGCCTGCGTTCCGACTCTGCGCAGAGCGTACGTGCGATGGTATTGCTGCACAATTCGCCCGAGATGAGCCGCCCCTGGTTCGAGGCGCTCGGCCCATCACTGCGCAATGGTGAAGTCCCCTTTGTGCAAAGCCATGGTGAGGAACTGTTCAACTACCTCGATCAGCATCCGAAGTTCGATAGGCTCTTCACTGCCGCGATGGAGGCGGTTCCCACGGCCCAGTCCGAGCGAGACATTTATCTCTTTATCGCCATCTTCCATGGTATCGCAGATGCTCAGGCAGAAAAGATACTGACCAACCTTCGTAAGGCCTGCGCTTCGCACCATCCGACCATTGCCATCATCGATTGTGTTGCCGAACAGCAGCACATCGACCCAACCGTCGCCGGCTTCGATATGCAGATGCTGATCGGCACCCGAGGCCGTGAACGCACCGAGGCCGAATGGCGGACCTTACTCGAACAGGGCGGTTTCTCGTTGCAAGAGATCGTTTCGCTACGCACTTTTGCACGGCTGTTGGTCGTCAATGTCTGTTAAGGCTTTTCAATGACCTTGGTGCAAACACGTCAGGATATTAGTCGTTCATCCGTGTAATCGTAATTTTTGCACCTACCGATGCGATTGCATCCGTCATCACATTAAGGTCGGCAATTCCATAGACACCGGGATGAGGATGTACAAAACCTTCATTTTCTAAAGTATCGACTTCTGGATTACCGCAACCGGGGATGTAATTGCAATCTTCATTGTTTTCTTCCGCTCCCGCATCATAAACGGACAATAGCTGGGAAATAGCTTTGTTGTTAATCCTTCTTAACGCAATATTTTTTCCGCCGATAAAGGCATCATTGGTTTTTGCCAACATGGATGCAAGGGATATACTCAGATCTTCCTGGCCGATCACATCAATCTCCACCGTAGTACCGGGAAGGATCAAACCGCCACCGACAATAATATTGACAACATTGTCTACAACTTCCAGCTCACTGACCAGCGTAGCAGTTATGCCATCTTTAGCCAGCTCCGAAAGTCCGGTGCTTGCTGTTGTTCCTAACGTGTATAGATCCAGGTTTCCTTTGTGAACGGCTATAACGGGCGGCGTTAAGGGTTGACCTTTAGTGAGGTTGGTAATCGCTATCCGGTAGGTTATAGAGCCCTCCTCTGCGTTGGCTATACTGCTACCCGCAAACGCCAGCAAAGTGCAAACTGTTACAGTTAATAAATAAGTTAATTTTAATTTCATCGTATTACTTCCCATATGTTATGTTTATTAGAATTACAGCTTTTAATTCGGCTGTAGGATTCATTTGTGACGACAACAGACAAAAATTAATGTTGAGCGATCGCCACTGTCCTGTGACGGCAAACATCGGCTTTCCACCCGGCTGTTTACTTCACATGACAAAATATTCGTTGTAGCTTTCGATTTGTGACACGACCGGGTAAAAAATACATTAGATGAAACCAGAAAGGCATTGGGAAACACTTGTCAGGCAAGCCCAGCAGGGTGACAAGCAGGCCTATCATCGTTTTCTTGAAGAGGTCTATCCTTTCATACAGCAGCAGGTAAGAAGCAAAATGGGTGGTGTATTGTTTTCGGTTGATGATGTTACGCAGGAATGCCTGATCGGCATCCATCGTTCCCTTGCCAGCTGGCATCCCAGCAAAGCGCTGCATCCCTGGCTTATGGCTATCATACGCAACAAGATTGCCGATTATTTCAGAAAAAACATGAAGATCATTAAGAACGAGCAATCGGTTGAACCGGATCTCGTCACATATCAAGCTGATGAAACGAATATCATGATAGAGCAGTCGAATAATGACAGCGAGCGTTTAGGTGCAATAATGGAAGCCCTGCCGGACGATCAAAAGCGGGCGATTATACTAACCAAACTGGATGGAATGAGTTACAAAGCAGCCGCCAAGGAGGAAGCGATTACGGAGGCAACGTTACGCAAAAGGATTTCGCGGGGATACAAGACGATTATCAAGCAACTGTCGGAAGCCGATGGACAGAATGAATAATGACCGAAAGAGTAACATGCAAACAAACAAAGACGATTTGATCAACCAACTGACACAGGACTTGCAACCTGTGAAAGTACAGATGTTACCCTGGCAGCGTACGCTTGTCTGGTTTCCGTTATTGCTTGCCGCTGTTGCCGGAATCAGCTGGATGCTAGACGATTATCGGCCGGGATTCCTGTCGCAACTCACCGAACACTTACGATTTCAGATAGAAATGGCAACCGCACTCGTTGTCAGCGCTGTCGCCTTGTATGCCACATTTTCCGGGTTTGTTCCCGGACAATACATTTCAAAACCGGTCAAATGGTTATTCGGTATTGCGGTAACCCTGTTAATTGTCAGCCTTATCTGGAGCTTTTTCGACGCTACCCCGCCGGCATCCCGCGAAGGACTGCGCCCTTTTTGCGAACTTGAAGCACTCGCTTACGGCATAATCGCATTAATCATCCTGTTATTTATCAATCGCAAAGGACTTCCGGAAATTAATGCGCAAAAAAGGTTTATATATGGATTCTCGGTCGGCCTGATACCGGCATTAATCATGCAGATCGCCTGCATGTACGAACCGGCCCATGCCGTGTTTTTCCATTACATTCCAGGACTGATCGTTGCAGGGCTCGGAATACTGCTAAGCCCTAGAATATTCAGATAGCAAAACACCTTTCTTAGCCAGGGCGAATAATTCCAGTCGTTCACTTGTCAGGCCTGATCTCAATGACCTAAATATAAAAAGGGCAAGAAAATAGGTTTTACATATTGGTACTTAATTCAAAGGATAAAAAAAACTGGTAGTCAAAAAGAGAAAAATGAAAAACTTGTCCGAATTTCATTTGGCTTGAACAGCGAAGTTATTCAAGTGGATAAATGGTAATGCTTAACCAGTAAAAAATGAGCAACTTAAACACTCTGATCCTGCAATACGTCTTGCTCTATTCCCACGATCCAAAGACAAATTATTCAATCTAGTCTCGTTTTGCTCTATGTATCCATTCCTTCGGGAAACCGAGAGATCTAGACACAGATATTTGGTTTAGAGCTGTTGATATTTCTTTCAAGTACATTGGCCCCTTGATTCTATCTGGTGCCATTTACGTCGAGTTTAAATACCGGAATCAGCTGGATGCGATGTAGAGACGTAATGCTTGCGTCTCTGAGGCTGTAGTGATTTCCAAGCACATTGAACCCATTGATTTTTCTTTACTTTTGATTATAACAATCGATTTTAAACTATGATCGATTGATGGCTTGAAAAAATCGCCCACTTGTTAAAACATAGAGCTCGATAAAACCTTAATTTTTATGTAGCATCTTAAGTTTTTATTCAAACTAATAAATACATTAACTGAAACTTAAGTACACTTGAATACACGAAGCGTTTGAAAACAAAGAATAAAGATAATTTCTAAACAGTTAAAAACAAGGCGCTTCTCAAAACATCTAACTACATTCCATGGGGGGCCGGGCATGCTGTTCAACTTTATCAACAAAGACAAATTAAGATTAATTCTTAAAGAAGTGCATGGATTCATACTGGAACACAAAAAATTAAAGTCCGATGATACCGAACCAACAAGTCAAGATGCCAAGAAAAGTGCCGTGCTGGAACGCCAGCATAAACAACGCATAAAACAAATGCTAAAACAACTTCATAACGCTGATATAGCACATATCATGGAAAGTCTTCCATTGGAAGAAAGAGCCGTCGTCTGGCAACAAATTCCTAGGCAACAGTTTGGCGCAATTTTACTGGAATTGTCGGAGCCAGTACGTAGCCATCTGTACAGCCTGATGGAAGAAAAAGATATTGTATATGCTGCAAAAAACCTGAACAGCAACAAGATTTCCGATCTGGCCTGGCTGGTACATGATTTACCGGAAGATACCCTCAATAAAATTGTAAAAGGCCTGCAGCCAGAGCAACGAGCCCAACTGGAAGAAGCGCTTTCGTTCCCAACCGGTAGCGTCGGGTCGTTAATGGACTTCAGTATGATCACCATTAACGAACAAGATAGCGTTCGAGATGCCTTATCGTTATGCCGCCAACTCGAACGCCTCCCCGACCACAGTTATCAAATTCACGTCGTGGACGAAAACAATACCCTAAAAGGCTATATTCCACTGCAGACCCTGGTAACACTGGACTTTGACCAAAAAATATCGGATGTCATGGATATTAATATCGTGCGTTTTTATCCCGAAGATAAAGCCCTGGAGGCGGCTTCCGCATTCGAACGCTACGACCTGATTTCCGCGCCCGTCATCAATGATGATAATAAATTAATCGGTCGTATTTGCGTCAACGATATTTTGGAATTTATTAGCGAGTATGAAGAACAACAAATTAGAAACCAAATTGGCTTTAGCGGTAAGGAAGACATGTTTTCTGGTATCTGGAAAAATGCCCAGAACCGCTGGCTATGGTTATTTATAAACCTGTTTACCGTTTTTCTAGCCACCCGGGTGATATCCTTGTTCGAAGGCGCTATCGAACAACTGGTGGTGCTGGCCACGCTGATGCCAATAGTCGCAGCCACCGGCGGCAATATCGGCAACCAAGCCTGTACCCTACTTGTCAGGGCATTAGCATTAGGTCAAATTACTGATAACAATGTAAAACAATTTTATTTTAAAGAGGTCGGTATCAGTCTGATCAACGGTTTATTATGGGGGATGGTAATGGGTTTTTTCGTCAGCTATATGTATTCCAACTTCGCCATCGGTTTTGTGCTAATGCTCGCCATTGCAATGAACCTGACGTTGGCTGCAGCCGTCGGGGTTTCGGTACCGCTAATCCGGTATAAAATGAATATGGATCCGGCCATGGGCTCGAATGTCGTAGTCACCTTCTTTGCCGACGCCTTCGGCTTCCTGATTTTTTTAGGTTTAGCTACAATGATTTTAATCTAACATACAGACAAAGCTAACTCCCCCTTCTTTTCTGCTGAAAAAATTAAGGGACAATGAACTTGAAATCACTGCAACTTCCCAGAGACGCAAGCATTGCGTCTCTACCTCTCATCCAGCATATTTCGGTATTTACGTGCCTCGTTGATAACACCAGAAGTTCACTTCCCATAGATGCCGGTACTTTTGTTGATATAAACCTGGATATAAATAATGACAACTGCCCTTGCAGTCGTAGATCATCACCCATAACGCGCGATGACGAAATATCAATGCATTACTTGATTTCCTTGATTTTTACATGCTGCCGCCGTACCACGAAGTAGGGTGCCGGTGAGCTTGCGAACCGCACCATTTGTGATTCGAGTCATGTTCCGTGCGGTTCGTACCTCACCGCACGCTACGAGCTGAAGTTCCCTAAATACAATGGTAGAGTCTGTAGTCTTTAGCTCAGGAGCTTGGCTACAAGAGCCGACCCCTTTGCAACTTGGTCAGTTGCTCCTAACTCATTAAACTCCGCAAGTACTTGCTGAAGTGAGTCACTAAGTATTTCGCCAGATACATCTACGTTTGGCAATTCCGAAATTTTTTTCTCTATCTCTTGTGAAGTACCCGCTATTTTTATACTAGCCACCATTGCTACGTAAAATTTGATATTCGTAATAGTCTTTCTTTCTAACTGAATCTCGCAATTTTCTGGCTTCAGATATGTTTCAACAGCTTTCATTATTTGAATTGCTTTGAGGTATATATCAATTGGCTTATCTAAGCTAAATATTTTTCTATATTCGACGTCCGAATTTATCAGTGTTGAAGGGCGGGCCCTTGCACTATCAGGCTTCAACAGCATGATAGCCATCATTGCTTGCGCCATATAAGAAATACTTATAATCTTAGCGACTGGCATTCCTTGGTTTTTATAAAAGTTTTTCTTCCTATCGTAGTAGTAGCCGTTTGACTTAAGAAAGTCTTCAATATTTCTATGAATGTCATCAGAGCTTCTTAGTGAGGCAGGTGGAATAGATGTTTGACTATTTGTGGCTCGTATAATTCTGTCTCTAGCTTCTTCATCTTCTTCACATATCACTCGAACAAGCACAGCTCTTTCATCACCCTCGTGATTCTCCAGCTGCGAGAAGTATTGGTATATTTCATGTGATGTCTGCAGCCCATTAACAATTTGAGGATCTTCAATTGTAAGTTGCTTTCCTGCCATTACTGCTTTAGGAGTAATGATAGTTACACCATTATTCAGATACCAAAAGTTTTCTGATTCTCTATTTTCAAGTGTCTTTCGTATGCCAGTATTGACTACAACACTTCCCTGATAATCTCTAACATTCGACTCGAATATACTGCGTGCCAACGACCCAGAATCAGAAATGAACTCGTAGTATTTAGAAAGACTTACTAGACATAGATAGCTACCAGCAGTTGTGCCAATTGGTGACTCCGCAACCTCAAGTACTCTCGAAGTAGACGGTACATTCCTTGTCATCTCAAGAAGTTCAGACGCACCAATAAATTCAAATGAAAACTCAGCGCCACCAAACATTTTGACAATATCTTCTTGAAGCTTTGGCACTTTCCCTGACACATTCTGGTGAACGTCATCACCCTGAGTAGAATAAAAATACCGTATTTCTATTTTTGGAAATGTCTTTGCTAACTTTGCATATGAATCTCTAAAAAGCTTAACCTTATCAATCAGAGCAGCATTGTAGCGAGCAGCATAATCGTCTGGATTGTTCGCTAGGTTAAATAAATCCTGGGCTGACTCCCTGAATTTGATTACAGCATCTTCTTTAAAGGAGGCCGAAGTCTTCGACTGAATTATAATCAATTCAATGTGATTCTTTTTTTGGTTGGTATTTACAGGCGTATCTTCTTTTAATGGCTCGCCATTTATAAAAGTATAGATTGAATCAATTCCACCATCCCCACCATCACCTACTATCCCGTATGAAATGTCATCGTAGGTAAGATCATAATTCTTAAGTATTTCTGATGCCGAATATATTTCAAAATACTCCGACATAGTCAGTTCATCGCCAGACTCAGCACATCGTTCCTTGATTATCTGCTCCAGAATTATCTGATCATTTGTCTTTTGAGTCATTTTTATTCCTTTGTAATTTGATAATTATACGTCTTCAAAAAGCTAAAACCGCAATCAACGACTTGTCCGCTGCATTGCTTTGTTAAATTCAATATCATCACTATTTATTAGAACAGTTGCCGGTGGCTTCATCATAAACACATCCTCTTGATCAGATGGCAGATACTCTATTAACTCTCTCGCTAAGGTAGAGTCGATATTAGTCATTTCAAAATGGCTGTAGAGAACTGATTTTAGCCAACCTCTAAAAGAGTTTCGATAAAGCTCATCCTTGATATCAACAGGGTTATCTTCTTCTATAGGAGTGCCAATTTTCAGGTTGTATAATGCTTCTGCAAAAGTAGATAAGCAGCAAGTGAAAACACACTCATCATAACCACTAATATTTCTAATGGGATTGCCGGTTTTAGTCTTTAGCTTTGCATATTTTCTAGTTGGAGCGCTCAAAGGCTCAGCCATATCAGCAGACATATAAAAGAAATCGTATAGTTTCCCACTTACTTTGTGAAAAACACCAATAGAACCAACAGATGGTAAAATCGCACCACTTAAAATATCCGGCTTGCACTCAAACGGCGGATAAGGAAGTACATCTGGACGTCTTGATAATAAATCCCACTGCTCTAAGTTAGCGTTGAAATTGGTCTGAGCGACGCTGTTCGGCCAGCCTGAACAAATACCAGAATGTTTTTCATTGGATTTTTTAGCCTGGAGCAACGTAGCTCTAGCTTGGAATTCAGGTTTAGTTTTATAGGAAACGATCAAAAGATCAGAAATTTCACACCTAGCAAAAGGTCGGCCCCAAGTTCCTTTGCCGTTGAATACAACTTGATGCTTCATTCCGTGAAACTCTTCAAGCTTGAATGTCTTTTTCAGAGAACCAAAGCTACGCATCAATGCACGGAATTGCTGGACTTCTGAAAATCTAGATTTAGATGACTCTGCTTTCCATGCTTTTGATAAAGCAGCAGCAAACTTTCTACTTGTCACTTAGTACTCCATGTAAATTTAACAAATTATCATCAGGACCCACGTAACATACGCGCTAGACATTAACACTGTCAAATTAATCAACTCAGGACTAATAGCACTAAACGGGATAACATGAGTATTGTCATGATATACAGGTCTGGATAATTTCAAAAAACAAACCCGGCAAAATCCAAAACATTCACCGCTCATCCAGCATATCCCGATACTTCCGCGCCACTTTAATAAACTTCCAGAAATCCACTTCCCATAGATGCCGGTGTGAGTCCAGGTAGTAGTCCTGTCCTAAATCGGGGTCGTCTTGTTGTTTGGCTTGTATGAATTGTTGATAACCAGCGGTTTTTTCCGAATAGGCTATGATATAATTACGGACAAACTGGCCTTGCAATCGTAGGCCGTCTCCCAGGCCGGCGGCGGCGTTGACGAAGCCGAAGAAAAAGATATTGTCCATATTTCTGGGTGCAATATGGATAAACAGGTCGGGAATCCCTGACTTCCACTCCAGCAGCGCCGGATCGATAAACGGAAAATCGCGGTCATAGCCGGTGGCGTAGACGATTACATCGACGTCGGCGTTGGAGCCATCGGTAAAATAGACGGTATTGCCGTCAAAACGCTCAACATCATCTTTTGGTTTTATATCGCCATGGCCGATATGATACAAAATCTGCGAATTCATAATCGGGTGCGCGCCGTCCAGCGGATGATCGGGCTTTTTCAGACCGTAATCGACGCCGTCATAGCCGGCCAATTTGAAGACCTGATGTATATAGGCCATGGTTTCTTCCTTGGACTTGAACTTGTTGCCCAGCTGCAGCATCCATTGCGGGGTCGGCTTGCCGCCGATAAACTTCGGGTAGTAGTGATAGCCGCGCCGGGTGCTGTGATAAACGGCACTGCCGTGATGCACGGCATCGACGGCAATATCGCAACCGGAATTACCGGCACCGACCACTAAAACCCGTTTGCCCCGGATTTGGTCCGGGTTTTTGTAGTCCATCGAATGCACTACCTCGCCGCTGAATTCGCCCGGATACGGCGGGTCCGGATAGCGCGCAACGCGTTGCGCACCGTTGCAAACGGCGATAAAGGAATAGTATTTGGTTTCGCCGGTAGATAATTGCACGTTCCAGCCGTCGCCCGACGGTTCTATCCAGGTCACAGAGGTATTGAAGATGGCTTTGTCGTACACGCCGAAATCCCTGGCGTAGGAACGCATATAGTCCAGCATCATTTTATGGTTCGGATAAACCGGATAATCATCCGGCATCGGGTAGTCCGGCACCTGGGTGTTGAATTTGGGGGAAATCAAATGCAGCGACGGATAGACTCGGCCGCTTTTGCCTTCGCCATTCCAGACACCGCCGAGATCCGACTCAGACTCGTACAGATCGTAATCGATCCCGCCGTCGTTCAGTTCCCTGCCCAGGCCTATGCCTAGCGGCCCGCCGCCGATAATACAAAGTTTTATCCGTTCATTCATAGCTGCCTGGTGTTGTCCCGCTTATATCGAAATGTTAAACAATCGGTCTGCCGTGGTGACCGTAAAGTCCTGTAAATAAAGGCAGGCTTTGCCGGCCCTGTCGTAAAAGGTTAAATCGTATTTCTGCCGGCCTTGATCGCTGCAGGCTTTTCGCTCCAGTCGCAACACAAGCTGATCCGGCAGAGTAGCCGACGCCGCTATTTGTTGCAGAGAGAACGGCAACAATACCGGGCCGTTCCAAGCGCATCGGCTGCGTGCAAAAAACTGTAACAGCTGCCATGCCGCATTAATATACAGCGGTTGAAACATCATCGCCCTATGCTGTTCGCTCAGCTTATCAGGCAGTGTTAACGTTGCCATTAAAGCCGCTTGATGGCTGTATATATCGCTGATACCTGCCGCGTTAATGTTTGAGTCAAAACAATCCAACACGGCTTCGGCATTGACCGGCTGCATTTGCGCCTGTAACTTTGCAAATTCAACAGGCCCAGGCATGACCAGTGACGAGCTATCGCTGATGACTTCCCCGATGTGATTACAAACACCCGTCTGGCCTTCAAGTTTAAGGTCATAGACCACAGCCTGCTTATTGTCGTGCAGGCTGAGCATCAGTGTCTGTGGCTTATCGGCCTGATATTCCAGCGGCGTACCCCAAAGCAGATGCCTTAACCCTGCGACCGGCTTGCCGACCGACTGCTCGGCGGCGACACGCGCCATTTCAGGATAAAACAATGCCGGTATCGGTAGCCGGTGATGCAGCATAAACCATTCGTCGCCGGTAAAGGTCGAGACAAACTGCTGTTGCTGCAGACTGGAAATATTGCGATGTACCAGCGGATGCAAACGGGCTTCGGCGGTTTCGGTTATTTCCGCCACCGGTTCGGGTTGTAAATCAATCCAGTAATGCTCCCGGGCGAAAGGATAACTTGGCAGGCTGATGCGTCTTAGCGGGGCCGGATATAACTTTTGCCACGGCACGTCATAGCCCTGGCAATAAAACTCCGCCAATGCCAACAACGTTTCCCGATAGTCATCCGCTTGGTTTAACAAATCCATGCTCTGCGCAGCCAGTTGGTTTACCGTCTGCCGTATCGCTTTTTGCCCTGCAAACTCGCGGTCAACTATGCCGTACAAGCAATCGCTGTTCGATTGTTGGCCGGATGAACGCGCCAGCACTTCCTGCGCATGCTGAATATCCGAAACAACTATCCCGCAACGATACTGGAAGTGGTGACGGCCTTGCTGCAGGGTATAGGCAATACTAGCCAGTCCCTGCCGACCTGCTTCCGCCGTTTGCAGATAAGCCCGCATTTGCTCGATTTGCTGTTGTAACACCGGTTCGGTTTTAGCCGATAAGGTCAACAGATAATACGGAGCCGCTAACGTTGTTGTCTCCGGTTCGTTCGCATAATCCTGCAACACCATATGGGCATTGGTGCCGCTCATACCGAACGCACTGACCGCCCCGATACGCGGTTGCCCCGGCTGCTTTGCCCAGGTTTTCTTATGCTTGTTGACGTAAAACGGACTTTGCCGCCACTGGATATAGTCGTTCTCGTGCCGGCAATGCAGGCTGGCCGGAATCGTCTCATGTTTAAGCGCCTGAACCAAACTGATCAGGCTGACCAGACCGGAGGCGGCAAAGGTGTGGCCGAAATTGCTTTTGGTTGAGGTCAGCGCACAAAAGCCCTGCTGCTCGGTTTTACCTTTAAAGGCATCGTACAGCGCATTGATTTCCACCGGATCGCCCAGTTGCGTGCCGGTGCCGTGGGTGACGATATAGTTTATATCCTGCGGCCGGATATGCGACTGCCGGTAAACATCGTCCAACAACTCGGTCTGCGATGCACCGCTGGGTGCGGTGATGCCGTTGGTTTTGCCGTCGTAATTAATGCCGCTGCCGCGAATCAAGGCATGGATAGGATCGCCGTCGGCAAGCGCCCTGGACAGGCGTTTCAAGACCACCACTGCAACCGCCTCGCCCGGCACCATACCGTTAGCGCTTTGGTCGAAGACATGGCATTTGCCGTCCGGCGACAGCATACCGGCCTGGGTCATGCCGACATACGCTTCCGGTGAAACCATTAGGTTAACGCCCGCCGCGATTGCGGTATCGCATTCATTCTGCCGCAGGCTCAGGCAGGCGGTATGTGCCGCGACCAACGATGACGAACAGGCGGTATTGATAGCCATGGTCGGGCCTTTTAAATTAAGAAAATAAGCCAGCCTAGATGCAAGAATACCGTTATGGGTCGAGGTCAGGCTGACCTGTTTTAATCGGCGCTGATAGTCGCTGCCTTCCTCGACACCGACAAACATACCGATTTTTTGCCGGGCAATTTGTTCCGCGCCGTAACCGGCATTTTCCAGCGCCAGCCAGGATTCCTGCAGCAAATGACGTTGCCGCGGGTCCATACGTTCCGCTTCCAACGGCGAGATTTCGAAAAACAGCGGATCGAATTCGTCTAGTCCGGGAATGCTACCGCACCATTTGCAGTTGGTTTTGCCGGTGATATCGGCCGCATCCGAATAATATTGCCGCCAGTCGAAACGGTCGGCCGATACCTCATCCACGGCATCTTCGCCCTGCTCCAATATCCGCCACATTTCGTCGACATTGCGCGCCTTGGGAAATCGCCCGCTGATGCCGATTATCGCAATCGGCTCGTTGACATCGATATCGCTGGCCGGGGTTGAAACGATCGTTGTCTGCTCGGTATTGACCAAGGCCTGCGGTTTGCTAACCGGCGCTATGGGTTCAGCTGATTCATTGTCCGGCTGACGATAAAACGCCTCCATCGCTTGTTGATAGTCGCGATACAGATAATCGGTCAACCGGCGCAATGTGGAATGGCTGAAAAACACCGAAGGCGTTAATTCAAGCCGGAAAAAACGGCTCAGCCGGCGCGAGAACTCGGCCAGGCTGATTGAGTCGAAACCGAAGTCAGCCAGATTGGTATCGGCACCGAGTTCACCCGGCTTGGTTTTCAGCAGATCGCAGATCTGTTGTTTCAGATCCTGGTTAATGCATTGCTCAATGCTAAGTCCCTTCATGCCCTGGCGTCGGCCGGTTGTTTCAACACCGTTAATCGGCTGCACCGGGGCTTTCGGCCTGGCTGAATCCAAATCGATAACGCGCTGTAATCTCTCCGGCTGTCCGGCCAAGACCAGATACTGTGTTTTGTCCTGCGCCAGCAGCCGTTCGAATAGTTGAACGCCTTCCGCCGACTGCAGACTGCGTTGCCCGCTGGACTGCAGATAAAACCGGGTTTGTTCGCTGTCACCAACCTGTAAACCGCCGTCCTGCCAGAGCGGCCAGTTGATCACCAGCGTTTTGCCCGAACCGCCTTGCGCTGTCGGCAAGGTTTTATGGTAACGGGCATAGGCGGTTTGAAAACGATTGCCCAAGGCATAATCGCAGGAACCGAAATCGCCCAGAATTGCCGATGACGACGAAAAATAACAGATAAAGTCCAAAGATTGATCGTGCAGCAACCGATCCAATACCTGGGTACCGGCAATTTTGGCAGCCAGCACCCGCTGAAAATCGTCCGCATTAGCATCCAGCACACTGGCCGCGCCGCTGACACCGGCAATATGCAACACGCCGTGTATATCGCCGAAACGCTCCCTGGCCTGCTGCAATCCGTTACGCATCGAAGCCTGATCGCTAACATCGGCCTGTATATAAAGCACCTCGTCACCCAGCCGCTGCAATTGCTCTTGTTTATCAGCATCCAGCGGCGAACGGCCGGTCAGTACCAGTTTGGCGGCATAATTTTGAGCCAGATATTCGGCAAAGAGCATGCCCAGTCCGCCCAGGCCGCCGGTAATCAAATAGGTGCCACGCTGTCTCAGCAGGCTGTCCCCGCCCTGCGTTAAAGTCGCCGGTCGCAGCTCCGCAATATAACGGGCCTGATTGCGATAATGAACGCTGCGTAACTGTGCTTGCTGCAATTCGTGCCAGAGCTGTTGTATCCATTGCTGCAACGGCTGATGGTCTGTTTCACACTCACGAAAAACCACGGCAACCTGTGTATTCGGCAACACCTGAGCCAGTGAACGTTCGAATGCAATCCAGGCATCCAGAAAACAGTGTTCCAGCTCATCTCTGTAGGTACCGGATAATATCAGCTTGGCCGGCTTTAATCCGGCCGCAGCCATCGCCTGCAACAGATAAACGACCGGCATCGCATTCGGAATGCAGCGGCTATCTTCCAGCGGCCATAAGTACAGGACGGCATCTATGCGGGTTTCGGCTTGCCTGATACTGTCGAATGTCTGCCGATAGCTGTCGGCATGATCGGTATCGATACGGTAGAGGCTGTCTGAAATTTTCCGATTACCGCGCCCTTGCTCGACAAAAATGACCCGCGTTTGCGCACCATTGCGTTGTAACTGTTCGATAACGGCTTGCTGATGCTGCGGTTCGCCGGCAAAACACAGCACTGTTTTTAGGCTGTTGTCCGAGGCCACAGTCAACGGCGCTTCGGTCCAGACTTCCTCAAACGTTTGCAATTCGGTCTGTTGTACCGGCGTATCGGCGGCCTTCCTGGACTCCGGTTCGTTATGGCCGGATTGATCGGACTGTTCACTATCGGGTATCCAGTAACGCTCGCGTGCGAACGGATAAGTCGGCAGACCGATCCGCTGCGGTTGGTTTTCACGGTACAGTCTAGGCCAGTCGAAGGCCAAGCCGTTGACCCAGGCAGCCAGTAATTTTTCATATTTGCCCTTTGCAATCCAGGCATCGAACGTTGCCGCCATATCTTCATCGGCCGCAAAATCGGTCAGACCGTCGGCATCGTTCTGAACCTGTCCGTAATGCACCCCGTCGACCGCGCTTCCGTGTTCGATAAAGGCCTGAAGTTTTTGCTGCACATCCGCCGGCGATGCTGCTGAAAAAGCCAGTCTATGGCTCATCGCCTCACGTCCTATTTGCAAGGTATAGGCTAAATCATCCAGGCTAAACTCATGCTCGGTGTTACCGATAAACCGCAACAGCCTGTCCGCAGATTGGCGCAGCTGCTGTTCATTTTTTGCCGACAGCACGATCAATGCTGGCGTCTGGCTGGCTGTGCCATGCGCGCTCTGCTCAGTGTTATCGGGATATTCTTCAATAATAATATGAGCATTGGAACCGCCGACGCCGAAGCCGCTAACACCGGCCCGTCTGGGCAATGGCTTGCCGCTATCATCAATCGGCTGCGGCCAATCCAGGGTTTCCCTGACCAGATAGAAAGGTGTGCCGTCCAGTTGCAGATACGGGTTCGGCGATTTCAACTGCGGGTTGCCCGGTATCTTGCGATGTTTCAACATCAACAACACCTTGATCAAACCGGCGGCACCGGCCGCCGCCTCCAGGTGGCCGATATTGGCTTTCACCGAACTCAACCCGCAATAAGGCTGTGGCGGCAAAACCAGGCCTTGCTGTTGATACAACTCGGTAAATGCGGCTTTCAGGCCATTGATCTCTACCGGGTCGCCCAATGCGGTACCGGTACCGTGGGCTTCTATATAACCGACCGTACGTGGGTCAATACCGGCACGACTGTAGACATCGACCAGTAGGCGTTTTTGCGCGGCGGCATTTGGTGCGGTCGGCGATGCCGAGCGGCCGCCGTGGTTTTCGCCGCTGCCCCGGATCAGGCCATAGATACGGTCATTATCTGCAACCGCCTTGTGCAGCGGTTTTAACAGCAGCACGGCAACGCCTTCGCTACGCACATAACCGTTGGCACGCTGGTCAAAAGTCATACAGCGGCCGTCTTCGCTCAGCATGCCGGCCTGGCTGGATGCGATGGTAATTCTAGGGCTGGCCATAACATTAACGCCACCGGCCAGCGCAATATCGCAGTTACCCTGGCGCAGGCTCTCGATCGCCCGGTTAACGGCAATCAATGAGCTGGAGCAGGCTGTGTCGATAACCTCGCTGGGCCCCTGAAAGTTGAACCAGTAGGAGACGCGGTTGGCGATCATAAACGGGAACGGCTCGGCCGGCGAGTTCACACTGCCATTGGCCTTGGCTTCCACCCATAAATCTTTGTAATCGGCGGTGGCAACCCCGGCAAAGACGCCGGTTTTGCTGCCGGACAAGGCGCTAGGCTGATAGCCGGCATCCTCCAGCGTCGCCCAGACGGTTTCCAGAAACACTCGAAATTGCGGGTCCATCGCCTCGGCTTCGACCGGCGAAATGCCGAAGAAACGGGCATCGAAACAATCGGCATCGGAGATAAAACCGCCCCATTTAACTTTGGTCTTACCCGGCTCCTCATGCGGGTCGCCGTAGATTTTACGCCAATCCCAACGCTGCTTTGGCACCTCGGAAATCAAATCCCGGCTATCCTGCAATTGGTTCCAGAAATCGTCCAGATCGCTCGCGCCGGGAAATTTTCCGCCTATGCCGATAACGGCTATCGCGCCGGTATCAACTGCCGGCCCACTGACCGGTGACGGTTTATATTCCGGCAATTTAAAACGCATCGGTTGAGCGACCGGAGCGGGTTTAACTTGAACAACGTCCGCAACCGGCTGTGTATCCGGCGCATGTTTTTTCAGTAAGGCCTGAGGGTGATTTTTGATCAGATAACCGGCCAATGCAGCCAGATCCGGTATTTCAAAAAACAAGGTCGGCATCAAAGACAGCGCATAGGTTTTGTTCAACGCATTGGCAAATTCGGTAAAGCTGATCGAATCAAAACCATAAGCAGACAAATCGCGCTGCAAGGAGATCTTCTCCGGCTTGATACGCTGAACGTTGGCAACCACGCGGATCAGTTCCGCCGCCACCGGCTTTATCAGTTGCTGTTGTAGACCTTCATCATTGTCACTGCCTGCATCAGCTCGGCTTGGCTCGGCTGCCGGCGCAGCCTGGTCATAGCTAAAACTCAGCAGGCGATTGCGCATAACCGCCAGATCGCCGTATGCGACCAGCACCTGGTTATGATCGGAACGCAGACTTTGCTCCAATGCCTGCATACCGGATTCGGTATCCATCGCCCTCATCCCGGTGGCATTCAACATCAGCTGTTCATGCTGGAGCCCCATCTGCATGCCGCCGTCCCGCCATAACGGCCAGTTCAGCGATAATGTCTTGCCGCTGCGCTGACCATGCTGCGACAAGGTATTTCGGTAGTGCGCAAAGGCATCGAGAAATGCATTTCCGCCGGCATAATCGGCCTGCCCAGGATTGCCCAGCACCCCGGCCAACGAAGAAAACAGCACCAGATAATCCAGCGGCAAATGCCGCGTTGCCGCATCCAGTGTCAGTGCACCGGCTATTTTCGGCTGTAACACCCGTGCGATCTGCTCTTCGGTTTTATTGACGATATAATCGTCGTCGATAACCCCGGCGCTATGAATAATACCGTTCAACTGGCCGTAATGCTGTTCAATAAACCGTACCGCCGCAGTCACCGATTCGATTTGTGCAACATCGACCTGCCGGTAAACCAGTTCGCCGCCTTGCTGTATTATCTCGTCGATAAACTGCCGGCTGTCCGCATCCGGTTCGGAACGACCGCTCAGCATCACCCTGGATTTTCTGTCGACCGCCAGATAACGCGCCAGCAAACGCCCGACACCGCCGAGACCGCCGGTTACCCAGATCACATCGCCCGCGCGGAACACCGGCACTTGCCGGTCGGATACCGGTAAATCCAGTTCGGTCATGACTTTGATTTGTCGCTGCCCGTCAAGGCTAAAACGAATCTCAACATCGCCCGTGTTGGCATCGATTTCCGCTGCCAACTGCCGGACAAAACCACTGTCGGCCCTTTGCTGCGCTGGATAGGTCACCGCTTTGGCGGCTATCCACGGCTGTTCCAGTCTTAATGTTTTCAAAAGGCCGGTTAAACAGTTGAATAAAACCGCCGGTTGTTGATCGGGAATCAAGACAAGCAACGGTTGGATGGCGGCAGATTTGTTCTCAATCAGTTGCCTGCAGCAGGCAAACAATTGCTGAAAACCGTGATCGACAGATTCCGGCGAACAGCTCAGCTGTTCGATACGACACCCCGGCCATTGCGCCAGCAACGCCTGTTGCAGGTCGGAATTTCCCTCGGTCAGTACAAATACCGGCGGTGCAGTTGGCATTGATTGAACCGGCTCAGGCAACGGTTGCACCTGCCATGTCGGCGTGGCCAATAACAAACCGTTCACCTGCTGTACCGCTTGTGCAAAAACCAGGGTAAAGCCCTGCAGTACCGCCAATCGCCGCCCTTCGGTATCGAGCAGAACGATATCGAGTATTTCCCTGCTGCCCCCGCTTTCAGCACCAGGGTGCCTACGAACATAGGCATACAATTGATCCGGCAAAGGCCGGTCGAACTGAAATTGATCCAGGCTAAACGGCATCGGCAAGGCTGCGCCGGGCCGCGCAGTCATCATCCAGACCACACCGGTTAATATCGCACCGTTTAACAGGCTGGGATGATGTTGATATTCGGCTTGATCGTCTTGTAAAGACGTCGGCAGCTCAAGCCTTGCCAATGCCTCATCCGGGTTAAAGCGCAGCTGCTCGATCGTCTGCAAGCTGTGGCCGTGGGTGAACTCCATGATTCGGTCGCATTGGGCTTTATCCAATAAGTCCGTACAACGCGCTTCAATCACCTCGAGGTCGTAACCCTTATCGACGGCTTCCGGTACCGGTCGCTCGCCTATAATCCGCCCCTGGCAATAAATACTTTCGCCTGCCTTGATAGAGAACCCCTTGTCATCAGCCTCCAGCGCGGTATCCAGCGCGCCACTCTGCTCGCCGATATGCATCGGTTTCGGCCAGATAATATGGCTTAAACCGAACACCGGACGGTCGCTGAGCCGTGCTGCCGCACACGCCATTTCCAGATAAACCGCCGACGGCAACATGCCGCTGTGGTCTTTAAGGAAAAATTCATCGCCGCTAAATTGCGTGGCAAAACCGGAGCCTTCCTGGTTTTGTGTATGCAGTAACGGATGCCCCCCGCTTCGTCCGGCGTGATCAGTTTCATCCACGGTTAACACCCGCGAGGTAAAACCACGAAAGCGCACGCAGACTTCGCCCTGCTCGGTGCACAGATCGATATCGAGTTTTTGTAGCTCATCGTTACTTACAGGTGTTTCGGCAGTTCGTATCCATGCCCACATCACCGTCTGACATTCACCGGTAATGTCCAGTGAGTCCAGCGCAAACGGCAACAGTACCGGCCGCGATTCGGCTGGCTCGTCGCCCTGTTCGGCCAGGGCCAACGCAATAGTCGCCTGCAGGGCTGAATCCATTATCGCCGGATGCAGCGTGTATAAGGTTGCTGTGTCATCAATCGTATCCGGCAACTGCAATCTGGCCAGTACTTGTTGATTGCCGGTATAAATCGTGTGCATGGCTTTCTGCGCCGGACCGTAGTTAACGCCGGCCTCTGCCAATGCCGCATAACAGGCTTCAACCGTTACCCCGGTTTGCCTGATATTCGCCTGCAAGGCGGATAAATCCAGCAGTTTCGGTAGCTCCGGTGCATTGCTCCAAGCAACGCCTTGATGATGCAACCGGCTTTGTCCCGAAGCGGATAGACTGTTGATTTGGTAGCCGATAGAGCCATTTTCTTCCGGGCTTAACTGTATCGAGATATCGACCGGCTGGTCGCTTACCGCCAGCGGTCGAGTCCACACGACATTGCCAAGAGTCACCGGCTTAAACTCAGCATCACCCAGCGCCAGGGTTACAGCCGCCCTGGCCATTTCCAGATAAGCGACACCGGGCAGCAGTTTTTGGCCTTGCACGATATGATCGGACAGAAAGAACTCATCGCCGCTGAACGTCGACTCGAAACGTTGCTGGTACAAGGTCGAGGTATTGCGCTGAACCAGTGGGTGCAGCTGCGTAATAGTCGTTACCGCAGCGACCGGTTCCGGTCGCCAGTAATGTTCGCGGGCAAACGGATAGGCGGGCAGATGAATCCGACGACCTTTGTTGCCCCGTTTGAGTTGAGTCCAGTCTATGCTCACCCCTTTAGCCCAGGCCTGCGCCAGATGATCCAACTCTGCATTCGCTAACCACTGGGGAATTTGTTGCCGTAGAACCTCAACGGATGGGTCCTGTGATTTTTTGCTTTGCTTGGGCTCGACATATCCCGAATACAGCGTAACATCAGGCGAGTGGCCGTTTACAACCGCCTCAAGCACGGTGCTCAATTCGGCTAACGAATGGACGACAAATGCCAATCGCTGCTCCAGCGTATCGCGCCCGGTTTGCAGGGTAGCCGCAATATCGGCCAGTGTGATCGGTTCGGACTGTTCTATGGAATTCTCGACAAATGCATGCAGCCTGGCAACCATCTCGGCCAGCCGTTCTTCATCCTTGGCCGACAATACGATCAACTCAGGCCGGTCATTGACCGATTGCTCCGGCAGACGGGAATCGATAAATTCCTCGATCACCAGATGCGCATTGGTGCCGCCATGACCGAACGAGTTTAACGCCGCCATCAGCGGTTTGCCGTCAGTTGAGCGCCACGGGGTCATTTGAGGACAGGGATAAAACGCCGAGCGCTCCAGCTCGATCAACGGATTAAGCTGCTTGAAATGCTTCAGACCCGATAATTGGTGATGCTTCAGCGATAACAGGACATTAATCAGGCCGACGACGCCGGAGCTGGACGAGGTATGGCCGATATACGTCTTTGCGCTGCCCAGCGCGCAATAATGCGTCTTGTCGGTAAACTGCCTGAAAGCACGCACCAAGGCATTGGCTTCCACCGGATCGCCCAGTTGCGTACCGGTTCCGTGGGTTTCGACATAGCTGATCCGTTCCGGGTCGATGTTAAAGCGCCGGTATACATCGGTAATCAATTGTTGCTGCGCGATGCCGCTGGGCGCAGTAATGCCGTTGCTGGCACCATCCTGATTGATGCCTGAGGCACGGATAACGCCGTAGATTGCATCGCCGTCGGCCAGCGCCTGATCCAGTCGTTTTAACGCCACCATGCCGACCCCTTCGGACATCACCATGCCGTCGGCCTCAGTATCGAATGCATAGCATCGACCGCTATGGGTCAGCATATCGGTCTGCGACAAGCCGACCAGAATACCCTGCCCCATAACGGCAAATACGCCGCCGGCCAGGGCCAGATCGGACTCGTTATTGCGCAAGCTGACACAAGCCTGGTGCAAGGCCACACCGGACGATGAACAGCCGGTATTGACGACAAAGGCAGGGCCTTTCAGATTGAGAAAATAAGACAACCGGGAGGCGACAATGGCTTCGGATGCGCCGGTAAACGTCTCATGCACATAGCCGGTCGGCTCACTGCCGATAAAAATACCGGTGCGGCTGTCCGCCAATGATTTCGGGTTGTAACCGGCGTCTTCTAGCGCTTTCCAGCTTTCCTGCAAAATCAGGCGCTGATGCGGATTCATCGACTCCGCTTCACGCGGGGAAATATTAAAAAACATCGGGTCGAAGCAGTCCCGCCCATCCAGAATCCCACCCCATTTACAGTAACTTTTGCCCGGTTGCTTTTCGGCGCTGTAATGCTGCTTATCCAGATAGTGTTCAGGTAATTCGGTGACCGGATCGACACCGGAGTTCATGTTTTGCCAGAACTGATCGACATTTTCCGCGCCCGGAAACTGGCCCGACATGCCGATTATGGCGATACCATCGGTTGCCGATTCGGCTTGCGGCCGGGTTTGTTGAGGAGTCTCGACCGGTTCGGTGCAGACACGGGATAGTTGGACTGCAGTTTCGGCGGCACAGGCAACCGGTTTGGATTTTTCCACGGCCGGCGTTTTTTCCAGCCGGATGCCATGCCGGTTTTCGGCGATGATGTGGTCGGTCAGCCGTTCTACCGTCGTATAGTCAAACAGGATGGTGGTATTCAACGACAGCGACAAGGCGCTGTTAAGCTGCTGTATAAAGCTGACCCCGAGTATCGAATCTATGCCGTAATCCGAGAACGGTACATCCGCCTCTATCATTTCCCGGTCTATGCTTAATGCGGCCGCCAGGCTGTCCAGAATCAGGTTTTGTACGCTATCGGTCAAATCTTCAGCATTTTCCGGTGCCGTGTTATCCCGCTGTTCTGTTTGGACTTGCACAGCCTCCGGTTCTGTCGTTTCCGGTTGTTCCAGTAGTTGATCGCCGCTCTGCTGCCTGATAATGCCGTCACTATCGGCAACGATGATTTGCTGTCCCAGCCCATGCTGAGCTTGGGCCGGAAACAGCACCGATTTAAAACCTTCCTGCAGCAGCAAATCCCGCCAGGTTTCCGGGTACAATCCCGGACTTCCCGGAATGCGTAAATGTTCGTCTTCGGCCAGCGACCAGCCGTCGATCAGACCAAACAATACCGAGGCGAAAATGGTTTTATCGCTGATTTCATTGAGCACGACTATACCGTTATCAGCCAACGCCGCCTTGGTATTACGCAAGGTCTGCCGCATACTTCGGGTAGCGTGCAGCACATTGGTTGCAATCGCTATATCATAGGCGCCGGTATCGATACCCTGATCGCTTAACGGCAGCTCGATATTGCATAATTTATAGTTCAGGAACGGATAGTCATCGCCGTAACGTTGTCTGGCGTGAATAAAAAACGATTTCGACATATCGGTATAACAATATTCGTCGATCACTTCACGTAGCGAATTTAACTGCGGCAATACCGTCGATGTCGTACCGCCGGTTCCGGCACCGATCTCGATAATCCGTATCCGCGCTACCGGATCATCGGCCAGACGTTGCCGGATATAGGTCTGTACCACACCGGCGACGACATCGTTAAAGTAGTCACAGACCCGGTTGTTTTTATACAATCCCTCGATCTTATCCATTGCACCGCCGGGAAACAGAATATCGGTAACCGGCGTTGTCCCGCGCAGCACGTCGGGCAGTTGGCTTAAACAATCATCGACCAGCACCGCCAGCGTACGCGTTTCGGGCTGTTCCAGATAATCCTGTTTTTGGCTTTTCCATTCCTGCCATACCTGTTGGGCATCGAATAAGGCTTGTTTATCGACACAGACAAAGCCGTCGGTAATGGTCAAATAGCCGTGTTGTTGCAGAATGTTCAAGCTCTCCTGCCACCAGCGCTGATATTTATCGAGTATACCGGCCTGGTTGCGAAATGTTGCGGCATCCGCCTTTGCGTCTGTTTGGAACAAGCCCATTCCCTGTAATTGAATAAACAGCAGCTTGACGATCCAGTCGTTAAGCTGTGCGGTGCTAGGGTTTTCCTCCGGTGCAGCCTGAAGCGGTCGATAGCTTTCCAGACTATGCATGCACTGGGAGTATCTGTCCGGCAAACTGGCCGTCCAAATATCATCAGCATAGGTTTCGATTAATTCAGGCCGGCTGGTTCGCGTCACCGCCAACTGCTGCAGCGGCGAAACGAGCAGGGTTTTCAGCGCCAACAGTCCCTGCTCGGCGGTAATCGGTTGTACGCCTCGCTGTTCGACCAGATTTTTCAACGCATCGGAAATACGCTGACCGCCTCCGACCGACCAATAACCCCAGTTGATCACCTTGACCGCACAGGTCCATTGATTGGCCAACTGCCGGGCAAACGCATCGTTAAAGGTACAGGCGGAAACATATGCACTCATCCCGCCGGTACGGCCAAACGCAGCCATCGACGAGAAGAACACGATAAAGTCCAGCGGCTCGTCCTGAAACAGCTGCACGGTGTGGACATTGACATCGAGCTTGGTCGACAGAATATCGGTAAACAACGTCTCGCTCATTTGCTCAAGACTTTGATCATAGTCGCCCAGTGTCGAGACGATGACGCCGTGTATATCGCCATGAGCCTGCTTGATCTGCCGGTAAGTCTGCTGCATCGCTTCCGGGTCACGCGCATCGGCTTGAATATAACCCGGCGCAACACCGAATTCAGCCAAGGCATCGAGTTTGGCCTGAATGGCATCGTCCTTTTCGGATCGACCCAGCCAGATAATATCGGCCTGGTAATCGCGTATCATTGCCCGGCTCCAGGTTTCACCCAGGCCGCCGGCACCGCCGATGACAACATAGGTGCCGTTTTGGCGATAGATTTCGCCATTATTTTCCGCCAAGCGTACCGGCGCCAGGCTTTGCTGCAGCCAGTCACCACCGCGCAAGGCATAGCTTTGCCCTAGCGGCTGCACAGGTAAATGCCAGATAGCCGGCAACGGCCAACCTGTATCAGTATCTAAAACTCTTAACCGCCATCTCGGATATTCCCTGGCCAGACTCCCGACCAAGCCGTGAACAGCCGCATGCACAGGGTTGATCGGTTCCCTGTCATGAACAGCCAGTGCCTGTCGGGTAATCACGGTCATACCCAAATCGCTGTCGCCATACCCGGCGGCCAGCAAGGCTTTGATCAGCCTGAATAAGGCAACGACACCGCTCTGCTGATCGCTGATCAGCCGCGCATAGTTCAGCGCCAAATCATCCGGCTCCGTCGCAAACCAGATAATATGATCGACCGGCTCGATCTGTATAAGCTGCTCGGTTATTGCCTCAATAGACTGATCCGGTTGAATCGCCGGCTCGAACGCCCGGTTGTATTGCCCGGCAATAGCCTGCTGTTGCTGCGGGTCAGCGCCGATAACCGCCACTCTGTCAGAAACCGGGGGAAATACCGGATTCGATTCAGACACCTTTAGTGCGTCCCAAACCGGACGCAGGGTAAGCAGTTCGGCTTGCGACTTATCGTCGGTCCCAACCTCTTTTATATTGATTTCCTGTGTTGAGACAGGCGCCGATCCGCTTGACAGGCTATCCAGCCAAAAGCGCTGTTTGGTAAACGGATACACCGGCAGGCGAATACGTTGCGGTTTCCGGTTCGGGTACAGTTTGGCCCAACCGATAGTCAGCCCTTTAACCCAAAAATCCAGTAACTTGAGGTATTTACCTCTGGCAATCCATTTATCGACGGTTTCCTGGAATTCCTCATCGTCGGCCAGCGCAACCATCGCATCGGTATCGCGCTGAATTTTGCCTCGGCAACTGTCGGTCAGGCTGTTTTCATCGCCGATAAATTGCGCCAGTTTCCGTTTCAGTTCGTCCAGCGACGACACTACCAGACCCAGCCTCTCATCCAGTGCTTCCCTAGCTATCTGCAGGGTATAGGCAATATTATGCAACTGCCTGTCGCTGTCCGAAGCGTTGCTATCAAGCGTATTGACATAATCAAGCAAGTTCGCTGCAACCTGCTGCAATCTTTCACCGGTTTTTGCCGACAGTAAAATCACCGCCGGGGATAAATCATTCGTTGCCGGCAGGTCAGGAGCTATGTCGGGAATATACTCCTCGATCACCAAGTGCGCATTCGAGCCACCCGCTCCGAACGACGAAAGCCCTGCCCGCCTTGGCAGTTCCTCGGTTTCTCCGTTTATCGTTAATGTCGGCCGCGGCCAGTCGGCCAGTTGCTGCTGTACGGTAAACGGCGTGCTGGAAAAATCGATATTCGGATTCAACTGCTGGGCATGCAGGCTGGGAGCAATTTGCCCATGCTGCATCTGCAGGATAATTTTTGTTAACCCGGCCATACCGGCCGCCGCTTCCAGGTGTCCCATATTGGATTTAACCGAGCCGAGCGCGCAGAATCCGCTGTCGCCGGTATCCTGCCGAAACGCCTCGGTCAGCCCGGTCACTTCAATCGGATCGCCCAGCTCGGTGCCTGTGCCATGCGCCTCCATATAACTGATAGTTCGGGCATCTACACCTGCCTTTTTCAGCGTGTTTCTGATCAAATCGGCCTGTGCGTTCGGGTTGGGCACGGTATAGCCGTTGGTTTTGCCGCCATGATTGACCCCGCTGCCGCGAATAACCGCCTGGATCGGGTCGCCGGCGCGTATCGCCTGTGACAAGCGTTTTAGCATGACTACACCGACGCCTTCGCCGGGCACAAAACCGTTGCCACCCTGACCGAAACTTTTGCATTGTCCGTCACGGGACAACATATAGGCCGAACACAACCCGACATAGGACGACGGGTGCAGGTACAAGTTAACGCCGCCGGCAATCGCCATATCACAGTCGCCCTGGCGGATATGCTGGCAGGCCTCATGAATCGCGGTTAATGACGATGAACACATGGTGTCTACCGGCATGCTCGGGCCGTGCAGATTCAGGCAATAGGAAATGCGATTGGCGACCGAGCTGAACGAGGTATGCGGAAATACCACCCGGCCTTGCCGCCACAGTTCCGGCCCGTATAAATCAAAACCGGTTTTGGTGATGCCGGTAAATACCCCGACATTTTCAGGCAGCGTTTGGCGGGTATAACCGGCATCTTCAAGCACCTGCCAGGCACATTGTAAAAATAGGCGTTCCTGCGGGTCTATGGTTAGTGCTTCGCGCGGCGAAATATTGAAAAACAACGGGTCGAAATCGGCAAACCCGTCGATAAACCCTCCCCATTTACTGTAACTTTTGCCGGACGCGACCGCCTGTTTCGGATCGGCCTCGAAAAAGTCCTGCATAGACCAGCGGTCGGCTGGAATTTCGCTGATGCAATCCGTGCCGGTTTTCAGGTTCTGCCAGAACTCGTCCAGCGTTTCCGCCTTGGGAAAACGGCCGCTGATACCGATGATCGCAATCGGTTCCTGCACCGTGCCTTGTGCCTTGGAAGCAACCGAATCGATACGGCTGGTTGCCACAGGCTTGACGGCGTCGCACGCCACTGAAACCGGTTGTGTGGGAACCGTCTGTACAAGTTCCGACTCGGCTACAACGCTGCTTCTTCCCGTCCAGGCCAGACAGGCATCAGGATATTCGGCCAGCAGATAACGGCTCAGTGCATCGACCGTCTGATATTGATAGAACAGGGTCTTGGAAATACTGCCGAAAACCTGTTCCAGTTTTTGATTAAGCTGAGTAATCGAGATCGAGTCTATGCCGTATTTTTCCATCGGCTCGGAAGCTGCTATGCGCTGCACCGGCACTCTGAGTACCGGCGCCAGCAATTCCTTGAGCATTTGTACTGTGTTTTGCCGTAGCGTAGTGCTATCGACATTTGTCTCCGTTTGCACGGTACTTGCCGAAACAGGTGTTCGCCCTGCTTGATGCTGTAACAGACGCTCGATTGCAACGGCGTCGCCTTCCAGCACCAGGGCTTGACTCAGGCCGACGGACAGACTTTGATAGAGTGCGTTCATTCCTGTTTCAGTAGGCATAGGAATCAGCCCGGTGCTAAGCCGCATGGCCTGCTCCGATGCCGCATCGATACGCATTCCACCGTGTTGCCAGAGCGGCCAGTTGACCGCCAGCGTTTGTCCGAAGCGCTGTTTGGAGGCTACCTGAGAATTGCGGTAATGGGCAAAGGCATCCATAAACGCGTTTGCGGCACAATAGTCGGCCTGGCCGACACTGCCGAAAACCGCCGCCGCAGAAGAACATAACAGCAGGAAGTCCAGTTCGACATTGCGCGTGGCGATATCCAGATTAACGCTGCCGGCCACTTTTGCCGCCAGCACCGATTCAAATTCGGCCGCCGATTTGTTCAGGATAAAGTTGTCATGGACAACACCCGCCGCATGAATAATACCGTTTATCGCGCCGCACTGCCTGAGGGTATCGGCAATTAACTCATCGACCGCCGATTGTTGTGACACATCGGCCTGACGAACAATCACCTTGATACCTTTTGTCGTTAACGAATCAATCTGCCGCTGTTGCTGTGCCGATAACGGCGAACGGTTCACCAGAATCAATGTTGCCTGTTGCAACTGCCGGGCTATCTCTTCGGCAAACAACAATCCCAATCCGCCGGCACCGCCGGTCAGAAAATACACGCCGCCTTCTTGCCACGGTAATGCCGACGCCTTCGGTTCGCTGAACAAGGTTTCCCAATTCAATGTTTGCCGCTGAGGTTGATAGCGGCAGACATTGTCTTCGGGACAGCTTCTGTTCTCGGCCAGTTGCTGGCAAACGGCCTGAGTCGATTGCTCGGTGCCGGTCATGATCAACTGGGTAACCAGTTTAGGATTTTCCAAGCATGCGGTTTTAAGCAGGCCGGAAACCCCGATATAAAGCTGCTGTTCGTCCTGTCCGCCCAGCACGACCTGTACCAGCGTTTGCCGGCAATTGTCGGCAATAACTTGTTTAAGCCGTTCAAACACAACTTGGCATAACGCCTGATAACGCTCCGCCACGTTCGAACCGGAGGGCTCTAATTCGATACACAGACTGTTTTCAAAGCGCGCTTCCAGCTCGGTGCACACCGAGTGTTCAAAACCGCACAGCATGATGATATGTTGATCGTATGCCGGTGCGGTATTTGCCGGATCGGCTGCTTTCGGCCGCCAAACCGGCTGTAAAATTCGTACGCTGTTTCTGTTAAAATCAGCCTCAACAGTGGGTAACGCTGCCGTTTGCATACTGCCTTTTTCGTCGATTAACGGCTCTATCCAGTAACTCTGCTGCGCAAAAGGATAAGTCGGCAGGCTGAGTCTATGGCGTACTGCGTTCTGATGTAACAGCGACCAATCAAAATCAAGTCCGTAAGCCCAGGCTCTGGCGACTTTATCCGGCCGCTGACGCGACAGCCATAGGGATACCAGGTCATCACCGTCTTCGTCATCAAATAATGCCTGCGAGCTATCGATGCTCGATTTGACCTGTCCGCGAAAACAAAGGTCGATAACCGAATCACCGTTCACAAACTGCTCGAGTCTGTCACGTAGTTCTACCAGATCTTTTACCCCGAACGCCACCCGCCAGGCCATCGCTTCACGGCCTGTTTGCAAGGTAAAAGCCAGGTCTTCCAGCGTCACCGTTGCATCGCTTTCACCAGCAACAAACGCCAGCAATTTTTCGGCATACACCTGTAATTGTGGTTCAGATTTGGCCGACAGCACGATAAGCTGCTCAGCAGTGTCTGCTGTTTGCACTGCCTTGGGCTGGTCGCTAGCTTTATACGACGGATATTCTTCCAATATCGCATGACTGTTGGTGCCGCCTATACCGAACGAACTCACCGCCGCACGATGTGGCTCTGCTCTGCTTGGCCACTCGGTCAGCTTATCGACGACATGAAACGCCGAGGAGGCAAAGTCGATTTCCGGATTAGGCGTTTTATAGTTGATGGACGGCACTATTTCGCCGTGTTTCAGACTGAGCGCGACTTTGATCAAACCCGCTAATCCTGCCACGGTGTCCAGATGCCCGATATTGGGTTTAACCGAACCGATACCGCAATATTGCCTGGCCGTCGTATAACGTTGATAGACTTCATTCAACGCCATGACTTCAATCGGATCGCCCAGTTTGGTGCCGGTACCGTGCGCTTCGACATAGCCGATGGAAGCCGGGTCTATACCGGTATGGGTCAATACCTTTTGAATGACCTCAGCCTGTCCTTTAACGCTGGGCGCATAAAAACCCGCCTTGTCGGCGCCGTCGTTATTGACCGCAACACCGCGCACCAACGCATAAATATGATCGCCGTCTTCGATTGCATCTATGGCTTTTTTGACCATGATCACGGCCACGCCTTCGCCGCCGACCAGACCGTCCGCCGTGGCATCGAAGGCTTTGCAATGGCCGTCGCTGGAAAAATTCATATCCGGTTGATAGACATGCCCCGCGCCCGGTATCGGGAATAATGTCGCGCCGCCTATCAAAGCGTATCTGGCCTCGTTCAATTGCAAACTCTGATTGGCCAGATAGAGTCCGACTAATGACGATGAGCAATTGGAGTGCACGGCGAAGCTCGGCCCCTTCAGGCCAAGCTGGTAGGAAATCATTGTTGGAATGGTGCCGCCCTGCCCGGCAATCCAGGCGGCATATTCGTCTACCGCCTCGACGGTGCCGGAATTGTGCAGCAGCGTTTTATAAAAACTGTTGCTGGCGGACATAAATACCGCGGTTTCAGGAATATCGCCGGGGGCATAACCGGCATCCTCGATAGCCTGCCAGGAATGCTGCAGCAGCATGCGAAACTGCGGGTCCATAAACGCCGCATTTTTCGGCGAGATATTAAAAAACTCGGGGTCGAACAGCTCCTTGCCTTCCATGCTGTACTGCAGCGGCACAAAGTTTGGATTGGCCATTACCTCTTCCGTCACCCCGGCCTTAAGCAGTTCCTCCCTGGACAGCAGGGTTGAACATTCTTTCCCTGCGCGTAAATTCCGCCAGAATTCGCTATGATTTTTCGCACCGGGCAAATGGCAGGATATGCCGACGATAGCCAGACTATGCTGATAGTAGTCGGGATAGGTTTTTTTCGATTCTGCCGCTGCTGTTCTATAGTCCGCTGCTGGTAGCGGCAACGGAGAAGGTACCTGTTGATCAGTTCGTAGCGCACCCGCTCTGCCGATAAACAACGCGATCTCGCGTATATTCGGATATTTAAACAAATCCGGTGCATTGAATTTAACCGGGAAGGCTTCACTGATGCGCTGCGCCAGCATCACCGACAATACCGAATTGCCGCCTAGCGCAAAAAAGCCGTCGTTAACACCTATGCTTTGAATGCCCAGTAGCGACTGCCAAATGGATAATAACGTCCGCTCTATTTCCGACTGCGGCGGCGCATAGCGTTGCTCGCGTTCGAGCACGATCTCCCTTGCCGCCAGAGTCATGCGATCGACTTTGCCGTTGGCCGTTAACGGAATTTCCGGCACGGCAATAAATAGCGCCGGAATCATATAATCCGGCAACTGATCTGCCAGATATTGCTGCAGCTGAGCCTGCGTCACCGACATCTCGGCAGTCGACTGTTTGACATAATAGCCGACTAGTTGTTTAACGCCGTGTTGCTCACGGGCGACGACCACTACCTGCGCAATAGCCGGATGCCGGTTAAGCCAGCTTTCGATCTCCCCCAGTTCGATACGGTAACCGCGTATTTTGACCTGATGATCCAGCCGCCCCAGATGTTCCAACTCGCCGTCTTCACGCCGGCGCGCCAAATCGCCGGTGCGATACAAACGGCTGCCGGGCTTAAACGGATTATCGATAAACTTTTCCGCCGTCAGTTTCGGATTGTTCAAATAGCCTTCGGCCAGCCCGTCACCGCCGATACACAATTCCCCCGGCAGACCGATAGGCGTCAGCCGGTTATGCGGATCAACAATATAAATTTGCGTATTGGCAATCGGCCGGCCGATAGATACCGGTGCGTCGCCGCTGATCCGGGCAACGCTGGACCAGATAGTGGTTTCGGTAGGCCCGTACATATTCCATGCGTCACTGCCTGTTTCGATGAACTGCTGCCTTAACGCTTCGGGTAACGGCTCGCCGCCGCATAAGACTTTAATGCCCTGTTCATTGCGCCAGCCGTTGTGAAACAACATGGTCCAGGTCGACGGCGTTGCCTGCATGACAGTAATCCGCTGCTGTTTGATCGACTGCTGCAACGCGGCGACATCGTTGGTTTTTGCCGTCGGACTGATGCAGCAACAGGCGCCTTGCAGCAACGGCAATAACAGCTCCAGCGCGGCAATATCGAAGCAGACGGTGGTCACCGCCAACAGCCTGTCACCGGCCTGCAGCCCCGGCGTTTTAGCCATAGACTTCAAGAAATTGGTTAATGACCGATGACGGATCATCACGCCCTTGGGCACACCGGTACTGCCCGAGGTATAAATTACATACGCCAGATGCCCTGCATTATTCTGTTTGCGTAGAACGGCCTGTTGCCCTTGCGCTTCGACAAGCGACCATTGGCTGTCCAGTGCAAGCATAGGCGTACTGTCGCATCCGGCATCTCCGGCAATCGTGCTTAATTTTTGGATAAACGCCGATTGCGTCAGCAGCAATACCGCCTGACTGTCTTGCAGCATATAACCCAGGCGGTCATTCGGATAGTCCGGGTCCATCGGTAACCAGGCCGCACCGGACTTGGCGACGCCAAGCAGCGCAATGAGCATTTCCAGCGATCGGTCGACACAGACCGCAACGATCTGATTGGCTTGTACGCCGGCTTGCTGCAGATAGTTAGCCAGCTGGGTAGCTTTCTTGTCCAGCTCTGCATAACTCAATTGTTGCTGCTCGAACACGGCCGCGACGGCTTCCGGTGTTTGTCGTACCTGCTGTTCGAACAAGCGGTAAAAAGGCTGCTCGGCGGGATAGTCGACCAACGTATCTTTCCAGTCAGCTAATAACCGGGAGCGTTCGTATTTGGACAACAGCTCAAGTTCGCCCGGCAATTGCTGTGGATTTGCAATCGACTGGCCGGCCAAGTTGAGCCAATGCTCCGCCAGTCCGGCTATAGTCGAAGCTTTGTAAAGGCTGGGGTTATATTTGAAATTCAGCACAAAGTCCTGCTGACCTTCCCTGACTTCCAGCACCAGCTCATATTCACCCTGCTGGACAACTTGCTCGATCAATGTCCCCGACAGGTCATTTTGAAACTGGCGGTTAAAGGCCAGCAGATCTCCGGCGGAAAAAACGTTTTGATATTCGAATGCCACCTGAAAAACCGGTGCAAAGTCCTCATTGGGTGCGACACCTAGTTCGCCGACCAGAACCGGAAACGGGTATGCGGCATGATCCAGCGCATCGGCCATCGTCAACTGAAGTTCTCGCATCAGCTCGGACAGCGGTTTTTGCGCCAGATTCCGGCTGCGTATCGGCAGCATATTAATAAAGTAACCGACCGTGTTTTCAAACCGGTCTTGCGTGCGGCCCTTATCCGGCATGCCGATAATAATCTCATCCTGCCCGGTATAACGATGCAGCAGCTGATTAAACAATGCCAAAAACAGCGTCGACAGATTCATCCGGTGTTGGCGGGCATAGTCCCTGATTTGCCGGCTGAGCTCGGAACTCAGCCGGACCGAATGGGTTTGCCCCTGAAAGCGGTTGCACGTTGCCCGCGGATAATCGGTAAACAGATTCAGCACCGGCAGGTTGCCCGACAGCTGCTGCAACCAATAGGCGCGATGCTTTTTCCCTTCCTGCCCGGACAGCATGGCCTGTTCCCAGGCTACAAACTCGGCGTAGCGGTCAACATCTTTTTCAGGAACCGGCGTTTTACCCTGTGCATAATCACGATAGGCATTGAATAAAGTGCCGGCCAGCGGCAGAAACGAGCCGCCGTCAAACACGATATGATGCAGCGTCAACAGCAGAGTGTGATCCTGCTGTCCGTTACTGAACAAATCAACGCGCAATAACGGGTCATGTTGCAGGTCGAACGTCAGTTCGGCTTTTGTTCGCACCCGGTCAATCACTTGTTCCGTGCTTAACAAAGAAACATCGTGCTGTGCGAATACCGGCTCCGGTTCGGGGCGGGTTCGACGGAGCAATTCGCCATGTTGTTCGATAAAGCGGCTGGTTAAAATCGGGTACTGAGTCAATAGAAAACGACACGCCTTTATTAATGCGTCAATATCGACCGGTTGGGCGATATGAAAACACAGCGGAATATTGTAGGCGCTCATCGCCGGCACCAGCTTTTGCAAAGTCCATAAACCTTTCTGGCCTTCGGACAGCGCTGATTGCCGGAGCAGTCGATCTTCGACCGGTTCGGATGCTTCGGAGTTGTCGACAGAAGCAGATACTGTTCGCTTGCTTAACTGCTGCCCCAGATAGTCTGACAAGCTCTGTATAGTCGGATGAGTCAGCATATCCCGGCCCTGAACATCGAAATTAAACCTGCTCGCCAAACCGCGCAGCAGTTTCATGCCGATAATCGAGTCGATACCGAAATCGTATAGATGCTGCTGCGGATCGATCTTTTCCGGCGGCAGTTGCAACACTTCCGCCAGTTGCGTAATCAAATAGCTGCGAATTTCACCGTCCCCGGCAGGTTTTTCCGCAACCGGTTCAATAGCCTGTCCGGTTTTTGCAGGGCTGATCCAGTACGATTTTTTATCAAACACATATCCTGGCAAATGTATACGTCGAACCGCTTTGCCGCGATAGCGTGCCTGCCAGGAGACCGATCCGCCGTTAACCCAGTAGTCAGCCAGCTGCCGTAGATCATGGGTATCGGTTTCATCATGTCGGTCTCTAGTCGAAACTTCGGCCGTACCTTGATAAACAGGCACTACCGGCTGAGTCCTATAGGTACTATCACGATCGCCAAGATATTGCTGCAAGCCTGTTAACAGCTGCTGTTTCGATTCAACCACCCAGGCAATGCGATGGTTAAAGGCTTCCCGGCCGACCTGAAGGGTGTAGGCCATATCATCCAGTCGAAGCGCTTGTGTCTGTTCGGTAAGCCATTGATATAACTGCCCGGCCATCGCCGCCAAACTCGCTTCGGTCTTAGCTGACAAGATAATTAATACCGGTTCGGCCAGCCGCTCCTGATCAATCTTTTCATTTGCCGGGTTTGGTTCAAATGCTTCTATCAATAAATGCGCATTAATCCCTCCCATGCCGTAACAATGGATACCGGCCAAACGCGCACCCTCTGTCTTTGGCCATGGCGCTGTATCAGTCGCCAGCGTGCAAGGCTGGTTTTCCCGGTCCATGTCCGGATGATAATCGGTGAAATTGTTGATTTTATGGATCACGCCGGTCTGCATACTACGCACGACCTTAAACAGTGCGCCCAATGCCGATGCCGACTCCATATGCCCCATCATCGGTTTGACCGTGCTGACCCGGCACATGCCGTTATCCAGCGACACCTTTTGCTGGCGTGCGAGATCCTTGAGCGCCCGGTTAAACGCCCGCCATTCAACCAGGTCGGCCAGTACGTTTCCCATGCCCTGCGCTTCTATATAACGCAGTTGTCTTGGATCGATACCGGCCTGCTGGTAGCAGCTTTTTATCAGCTCGATATGGCTTTCGGTATTGGGGGCGGCGATTGATGCCCCGCCCTGCCCGTTATAGTTAACCGCGCTGTTTCTGATCAACGCATAAATCGGATCGTTATCGGCCAATGCTGCGGATAAGGGTTTTAACAGTAGACTGGCAACACCTTCCGCTCGTATATGGCCTTGCGCATTTAACCCGAACGAATTGACCGTATCGGTCGGACTTAGCTGGCCTGAATCCGACAACAACGTGAACGGTTCAGGCCTTAACAACAAATTGGCTGCACCGACCAGGGCCTGGTCGATCTCACCGGCACGTAATGCAGTCAGCGCACGATGGATGGCAACCGCCGCACCGGGACATTGGGCATCGACCACTTCGCTGGCGCCGCGAAAGTCGAAGAAATAAGAAATCTGATTGGCCAGCATGCAGGTTTGCGCATACCACTCGCCGGTATCGACCCCGGCATCCTGAAGCAATTGCAGGTATTCATTATCCTGCTGTGCGACAAACACGCCGGTTTTGCTTTTCCTCAGCGTTTGCGGGGCATAACCGGCATCGGCCAGCGTCTGATAAGCCGACATCAACAATAAGCGTTGACGTGGATCTAAAGTAACCGCCTCTCCCGGCGGAATTTTGAAAAAGGCCGGGTCGAAACCGGCAATATCGGGAATAAACCCGCCCCATTTGCTTCGACTTTTACCGCCCTGTTTTCCGGTTGGGTCATAAACGGCCTGCCAGTCGAACCGGCTGGCAGGTATTGGTTCGATTAAGGAGGCATCCCGGTCCAGCTGTTGCCAGAACTCATCGACCGAATTGCATTTCGGAAACATGCCGGACAGACCGATGATCGCAATCGGCTCAGGCACCTGAACAGGATCTTTCGCCGGCCCTTGTTCTTGCGCACCGTTGCGGGCCGTCTGAGTATCGGTTGAAGTCGCTTTTAAAATCGCTTCTTCAATTTCTTTTAGTTCTTGTACGGTATTCATTACCAAACCTCAAAGCGTCTACCCGATTACAGGGCTCGTCCAAACCCGCATAACAACGGCTAAAATCCATATATATGAGCTACAACTTCCTCGCCGTGACTAAAATATAACCCAAATTTTCGCTCATATACTCAAACAGATAAAGCCAGTCATCTATGGCTTTTTCTACATTCTCAATAGCCAAATCCTCAATCGCCTGCTTATGCTCGTCCAGGGTTTCTTTGAGTTTGGGCACCAGCCAAGGCATAACATTCTCGGTAATATCGTCTATACCGATCAGCTCAAAACCTGTTTCAGCCATCAATGCAGGATAATCCTGTTGGGGGATAAAACTGGAATGGATATGTTGTTGAACAAATGCGTTAAACTCATCGGTGGTGGTCGGCAGCGTCGGTAAGTCGGTCAGTACCAGTGTTGCCCCCGGTTTTAATACCCGACCGGCTTCCAGCAGTGCTTCCCGGTGACCCATGTGAAAGATAGACTCAAAAAACCAGCCACCGTCATAGTGATTATCTTCCTTGGGGATTTCCAGCGCACTGCCGTGTATAAAACTCAGTTTGTCCTGCATGCCTTCGGCCACAGCTCTTTCAGTTGCGCTACGCTGCTGAAAACCACTGATGGTTACACCGTCCACATAACAGTCTTTGGCTTTTGCCAGTTTCATTGCCGGTTGCCCTACGCCACAGCCCAGGTCGACAAAACGTTGACCGGACTGTATCTGGGTCTTGTCTATCATAATTTGCGCCAATCTGTCGGCAGCAGCGGCAAAATTATCGTCGGCATTTGCCTGGTCCCAGTAACCCCAGTGTAAATGTCCACCGAACAGAATAGGACCTAATTGCCCTTCCGGGGAATCATAAAGCGTGGCGACTTGGTTCGACTCTGAATCCGGCATAGAAAAATCTCCAATGTATTTTATTTGAGTCAAGACACAGATAACAAAAGCGACTTGTCCTTTTATTATTCTTAACAACTGTCCGTTTAAACACCAGATACTAATGCGAACCGCACATTCTTTACAACTCTTAATTGCCTATCCTTGCCGCCAAAAGTAACAAATGGACTGAGTTGAGGAACGAAACCCAATACTATTTTTTCTGATTTACTGGTTCCCATGGTCCTCCGTCACTGCCATTAAGTTAAGCTGTCGTAGGTGCGGATTCATCCGCACAGTGCGAATACCCTCAAGGGCACAAGTAAATTCGCACATCGCCTTAATTTAATGATCAATGATATTGAAGCGGAAGAGCAAAAATAACACTCAATCCCTTGGGCTGGTACAAGCTTAATCCAGGCTACTTACTTGATCGAAATAGAGTTATTAACGATTCATTGGTTTTCAATCGGGCTATTGCCTATAATGCAAAAACCTAAATCTTATAATGGTATTCATAGGGAGAGTTTGGCAATGCACAATATTCTGAAACAGGATTATTTTAACGAGTACTACGCTACCGGTTTCGTGGAAACTGACACGACTTTGCCGGATGCATTGGTGGATGAAATAAAACAGCACTACCAAACGATTCCTGAAGGCCATAACGACTTTCCTAAGTTTTTCGTCAATAACGAGCATCAGGCTTATCTGGAAGGAAAGATCCTAGGCACTTTATTTAATACCTTTCCCGGCTTGGCTAAAAAAATGGTCAAGAAGCTTTACGATAACACCTATAAAAAAGCGGTCTACGGCGAGCAGGCCTGTATCGAGAAGGTTTTGAAACATTTGTTTGAAAACGATTTCCGGCGTTTTTTTAAAACCCGCTACCTTGTTGCTTCCTACGACATGTATTTGCGTAACGATTATGTACGTTCGGCAGCCGGCATCCATACCGATTTCCCCAATTTCCACCACTTTTACGAAACCGATAACGACCTGACCATCTACATTCCGCTGGCCGATCTGGACGACGATAACGGTGGCCGTATTATGGTGTTACCGGAAAGCAAGCTAAAGGTACCGGGTAATATCCTGTTAAAACTCATGTCTGATTATTTTTCCACTAAACCCGAATATGTGGATGAAAGCGGCTATATAGACCCCGACAAAATCAGTCCGGAGGCTGTCTCAACCTTTGCCAGAAGCAAACCGCATCAGAATTTAATGAATTTATATTCCAGTATTATCTCTTTGGCTAAAAGAAATTATGCCGACGAATTTCGAGTCACGGATGAGTCCAAAGGCAAAGTACTGCTCTGGAACAATAAAAATTTCCATGCCGCAGAGGCCTGGACAAATCAACAGATTGACCGGGAAGTTTACGTTATCAGACTGTTCCCGATCTACGATATCAACATTAAGTTAAGAGACAAGCTGCACGGCAACCCGTTTAACCGTTTGCTGATCGATACCGAAACCGGCGAAGTGCATCGTTACGATCACCCGGTTGACCTGAGCCAGATTCCAAACGAGGCTAAACTGAAACTTTAACGGGTTATAGTTAACCCTCACTGGAGGTTGTCGTAAAAGGTAGGATGGGTAGAATGAAATGAAACCCATCACTTTGATTTTGTTGGGTTTCGCTATGCTCTACCCAACCTACATTTAGGCTTTTACGACGACTTCCTCTGCAAAAGAGGGTTTAAATGAATGCAATTGCATTATTTTTGCGCACTGACAAAAAGACAAAGACCGGTGATCGCGTTTAAGTGGTAATAAGTCCACAGGATTTCGGTCAGCTGCACTATGTTCAGTTGACCGTCATAAAATGCCTCATGGATTTTATTGACGGTATAAAGAAAATGCGCGCCCCAGACCTTTTTACTGACATCCTGAATGATAATATTGCTGAACCCGGCTTCGGTTAACAGCGCATGGTATTCCTCAACACTTTCGATATGGTTCTCAGGGCTTGGAAACACTGCATGTTGTTCCAGCCTTGCACTGGATGTCATTAAGGTATCGGATAAAACCAGACGTCCGCCCGGTTTAAGCACCCGATAGGCATCCTCCAGGAACTTGCGCCGGGTTTCAAAATGAAATGCGGCTTCAATGCACAAAATATTATCGAAAAACGCATCGTCGAATTTAAGATCGACGGCATTCATCACCTGAGCATTGCAGCCCGGCGCATTTTTCCGCGTCGTCTCGATTTGCTTTGCCGATATATTGATCGCCCAGACATTTTCGGCCGGATAATGATTCAGCAAGCGCCGGGTCGAAGCGCCCATGCCGCAGGCCGCATCCAGTATGCGCCCGGTTTTTTCCGGTATAAAATCCAGCAAGGCATCCTGCAGGCGTTCCGAGGCCTGGTTTTGAGTGCGGGTGTTTTCATCCCAATAACCGATATTTCTATACTCGGTATCGCCGAGTAAAATCCCCATGATGCCGTCTCGGCTGTAAAACGCCTGGTCGTAATAATTATTCACCTGATCAGCCAGGCTATCCTTGTCGCCGGAACCGGTATCGGCTACCTGTTCGTTACGACGGGCAAACTCGACATCATCGGGCGATTGTCCGACGGCTTCGGTTTCGAAGGTAAAATTTTTGACCAGTTTGGCAATATCGTCGGGCACATAGCCAATCAGATCGATCTGTGCGGAAATACTGTCGAATAATCGTTTTTTAAGTAACTCTTTCAAATCCTGCTGGTTTTCAGCCATTGCCACTCCTTTCTTTAGTTTTCTAATTATGTGCAGTATAAGTGGTTTCAATCAAACGTCGCGATTTCAAATACTCACTATAATCTATCCGGTTCAGTTATTTTTGTTCGCAAACGAATAGACATGGTTTATAACGACTATTGCATGGACATTACCCGTTAGTAATTAAATTGATTTAATATTCGCTGAAACGGTAACATAGCCAAAGCAATATCGGATTGGGCCAAACAATACCACGTTATAATAAAGTCCGCACTTATACCCGTTCACAGGCTGCACCGGGATAAGGCGCAATAAAACAGGAGACGGATGTGCAAAACATTTTGAACAAACAGTATTTCGAGCAATACTATACTAACGGTTATATCGATACCGGCGTCTCCCTGCCCGACGACCTGCTGGCAGAAATGAAAGAACACTATAAAAATGCCGCAGAAGCCCGTAACGACTATCCACAGTATTTCAGCAAAAACGAGCACCAGGCTTATCTTGAAGGCAAAACCACCGGTTGGTTATTTTCCCTGTTTCCCGGCCTGGCCAACAAGATGGTTACCAAGCTTTACAGCAAATCCTATAATAAAGCCATTCATTTAGAGCAGCTGTTTATTGAAAGGATTTGCAAGCATCTACTGCAACATGACTTTAAACGCTATTTTAAGACCCGGTATATGGTCGCCTCTTACGATATTTATCTGGGCAACGACCATAATCACCGCTCGTTTATCGACATCCATTCCGACATTCCAAACTTCCATCATTTTTACGAAACCGAAAACGATATTACTATCTACATCCCGCTGATCGACGTCAATGAGGCAAACGGCGGCCGGCTCGCGATTCTGCCCGAAGCGGATTGCAAAATAAAAATTCCCGGCAATGTATTATTGAAGCAGTTTGAAGCTACGTTTTTGAAGCACCCGGAATTTCTGGATGAAAACGGCTATATCGACAGCGACAAAATCGACCCCGCGGCGATGAAGAAATTCATAAACGACAAACCCTATCAGGATTTAATGAACAACTATAAAGTCGGCACCGAATTTGTGACTGAATATTATGCTGACGCGTTTATTAAAAACGACTGGAAAGCCGGCCAGATAGTATTTTTCAACAACAAAATTTTTCATGCCGCCGAAAGCTGGCACAACCCGGACTATAACCGGGAAATCTATATGATCCGCTTACTGCCGGTATATGACAGTAAAATACAGCTGAAACATACTCTACACGGCACTGCGTTTAATAAGTATTTAATTGACACACAGGAAGGCACTATTCGTCTTTATGAACAGGGCGTGGATGTCAGCCGGATTCCGCAGCAGGAAAAATTGAACCTCAGATACCAAGCAAGTGCAGCTTAACAGCTGTTATTCATGGTTCTACATTGTGACCACGGGCAGACGAAAAACTTATAAAAACCGCTGAAACCGGGCGTTTAAATAGTCGGCTGTCGCCTGCATCATCTGATCCGCGATGACATCGACATGGCGATTTCGCCAATCCTGCAACGATGTGCCTTGAACCCACTGATTAAATGCGCCCAGCGCGGGGCCGGTATGTACTTGGTAGTCCACCCGCTGCTCGCTTCTCCCTTCCAGGGCAAGGCGCATCGTGTGGACGAAATACCAGCGAAAAATTAAAGCCATTTTCACCTTAGGATTGCGCTCGGCTTTGTCGATTTCCTCCGGCATGGCCTGTAAATAATAGCCTTTGGTCTCGTCATAGACCTCATCAAAACTGCGCTTGAAATATTTATCCTGAATTTCCTTGGCAACCGAGCTGTCTAGCTGCGCCAGCGAGGTATGATTGCGCCACAGATCGTAAAGCTTGGTGGCCCGGGCCGGGAAAAACACGCCTTTTTTCAACACCTGAATTTTAGCGCCCAACTCAAACATATCGCCGGCCGGAGCATAGGCCGTATCCTGAACATTGATGCTCTGCAACAGATCCTTGACCGCATCGCTGGTGCCCGCTTCGACCGAGCACTGATTGATAGAACCGGTAACAATAAAGTCAGCGCCCAGCAAAAAAGCACTGGCGGCCGATTCCGGCGTACCGATACCGCCAGCCGCTCCGACCCTGACCGTTTTTTGATATTGATACTGTTGTTGCAGACTATCGCGTAGGCGAATAATAGTCGGCAGCAGTACCGACGCAACGCCCATATCGGTATGACCGCCGGAATCGGCTTCGACCGATAAATCCGAAGCGACCGGTAATCGCCCGGCCAATTCGGCTTCCTGCTCGGTAATATGGCCTTGATCCAGCAACCGTTTAACCATCTGATCCGAAGCCGGTGATAAAAACTGCTGCGCCACTTCGGGCCGGGAAATTTTAGCTATCACCCGGTTCGGCGTGATCAACACGCCTTGTACATCGGTACTCAAACCGGTTAAGCGAAATTTGATCAAGGCCGGGGTAATTTGCGTATAGGCGGATGCTTCAATATTTTGAACGCCGTAACGCAGGAATAAATCCACCGTATCCATTTCCTGTTGTGGCTGCGACAAATCAGCCAACAGATTCATACCGTATGGCTGGCCATCAACCAATTCCTGGCGGATAGTCTGGATAGCCTTTTCTATCGCCGACAACGCCATGCCGCCGGTACCGTAAAACCCCAGATAACCGGCTTTTGCCATACGCACAACCAACTCCGTCGAAGCAATAGCCTTGACCATAGCACCGGAAACATAGGCATAACGCAGCCCGTAGTCCTGTTTAAATAGCTCTGAGCCTAATTTTTCAACTGTAATCATAGCGCTACATTAATCCGTTTATTGGAGCCAGGTCAATCGACAAAGCTATTAACAAAACGTTAACCCGACCATATCCAAAACCACCTTGATGCAGCTCAATCATTATGCTAGTCTTTTCATCACTTTAATCAATAGATAGGGATTATACCGTGGCCTCAACTCAACAAACAGAAACTGTCGAACCCAACGTCGACTCCCGCGAACAGGCCGCCAATACGGTCATCAGCAAATACACAGGCTGGGCCGCCGGTTCAGGTGTGATTCCTTTTCCCTTCTGGGATGTAGCCGCCATTGCCGCAGTGGAAATAAAAATGGTCAATGAGCTGCTGGACATCTACGATAAACCTTTTTCAGAATCCAAAGCCCGCTCGATCATCAGTATTTTAATTGGCAGTCTTTCCCCGCAATTATTGTTCGGGGCAACCGCCACCTCGCTGTTTAAATTTGTACCGGGTGTAGGCCACGTACTGGCATCGATGACTATGCCGATGCTTGCTGCCGCCTCCGCCTATGCCGTCGGCCAGGTGATGGTCAGCCATTTAAAAACAGGCGGAGACCTATCCGACTTCGACGCCAATGCAGCTAAAGGTGAGTTTAAAACCGCTTTTGACGAAGGCAAGAAAAAAGCCGAACAAGCAGACACTTAACGGCTGCTTTTTTTCTTGTTGAACCAAACATTCAACTGCGTTGACATTTAATGACGAGAGCCTGACATGCCTTTTTTTTATTTCCTACTGTATCTAATCCTGTGCATGGTTATCGGTTTAGTTGGCAAAAAATTACCGTTAGGTTTTAACGGCCTGTTTTTGCTCTCATTCTTCCTGTCGCCTATCGTCGGCATCCTGTTGCTCATTTTACTATCGACCTTTAGCCCTGAACAATCCCAACCGAAATAACTTTTCAGGCCAGTAAAACACCGACCTCAATCTTGTGAACCTAATTCGTATTTTTTTGAATGAAACCGATGTTCCGAAGGGGAAAATCGCTTTTTACTCCATCCTGGCAGGTTTAACCAACGTTTTACTTCTGGCCATACTCAACACCTCGGCCGAACACGCATCGAATAGCGAATTCAGGCTGATGGGCGTGGTTTTTTTCGCCTTATGCTTAATGACTTACATACTGTCGCAAAAATTCGTTTGGCGTATCGGAACCGAACTGGGCGAAAGCCTGATTGAAACCATTCGAAATCGATTATTCAAAAAGATTTCCGACTGTAACTTTGAAAGCCTTGAAAAAATCGGACAGGCGGAGTTGTTTACCGCCATAAATCAGCACACCTATACCCTGTCCTTATCGTCACTACCGATTATTGTATCGCTGCAAAGCCTGGTCATCATTACCTTTACGACGCTTTACCTGGCTTACCTGTCATTACCGGCTTTCGCCTTGACGATAAGTTTTATGCTGGTCGCCGCCTGGATATCTTTTAAAAGAAGCCGGCAGACCAATATAGCACTCGATACGGCCATAGCCAGCGAACAAGATGTTCACTATTCGCTGTCCGATTTACTGGAAGGATTCAAGGAAATCAAACTCAACCACGATAGAGAAAAAGACCTGATCCGTTCTGCTGCCATTTTGGCCGGCCGCGCCAAAGACAACCGGATTCAAGCCAATCTGGATATGGCGATTAACTTTATAACCATTCAAAGTTCGCTTTATTTTTTAATGGCAGTACTGGTGTTTTTAGTGCCGCAACTCAGCCTTACCGCCTACCCGGATACGGTGATTAAAATCGTTACCGCAGGCTTGTTTTTAATGGGTCCGGTCAGCAATATTTTTGCCTGGATGCCGACTTTTACCAATGCCGAAAAATCCCTGAACCTTATTCATAAAACCGAAGAGCTGCTCGATAAAAACCAGGAACAAATTAAAACCGATTGCGAGTTGTTTCCGGCATTTGAAACATTAAAGCTACATAAAATACGCCATCAATATCGCGACGAATTCGATGCCGTCAATTTCTCAACCGGCCCGGTCGACCTGCATATCCGGCATAATGAAATCCTGTTTATCACCGGCGGCAACGGCTCCGGAAAATCGACTTTGATTAAACTACTATTAGGCTTATACCAAGCCTGCGACGGCCAAATACGACTAAACGATACGCAGATTTCGGCCAAAAACATCTTTGCCTACCGAAACCTGTTTACCGCAATTTTAGCCGACTACCATTTATTCTCACGCACCTACGGTATTCAGGAAATCGACCCGCAACGCGTGGATGATTTGCTTAAACGCATGGGTTTAAAAGAAAAAACCGCATTGGTCGACGGCGAATTCAACACCCATAATTTATCCACCGGACAAAAAAAACGTTTGGCGCTGATTATTTCGATTCTGGAAGACCGGCCGGTTATGGTTTTTGACGAATGGGCCGCCGACCAGGACCCACAATTTCGCAAAATTTTCTACCACGAAATCCTGCCCGAATTAAAAGCCGACGGAAAGACCATTATTGCCGTCACACACGATGAAAAATACTTCGACTGCTGCGATCGACACTTTCATATGGAAGAAGGATTGATTGCCGAAGTCCCCCCTATTCAGGAATAATTAGGCTATGTTTAACAAAATCAATAATTGGCTTGAACAGCATCGTCTAGAAATAGCGATTGCGCTATTATTATCCGCCCTGCTATTTCTGGCAGCCTTACCGATGATGCTGATCAGCATAGACTCCGGTCATAAAGGCGTGTTATGGCGACGTTTTTTTGGCGGCACTGAAATGGAGCGAGGCTATGGAGAAGGCTCAACGCTGATTTTCCCGTGGGATAAGATGACGATCTACAATACACGGCTACAAAGGGAAACAACCGTATACAACACCATCAGCAAAAACGGCCTGGCTGTTATTGTTGAAGCCTCCATTCGTTTTCGCCCCTTGGAGGACCGGCTACCGGATCTGCACCGTTATATCGGTCCCGATTATGTCGATGTATTGCTCCTGCCTGAAATGGGCAGCCATGTGCGTAACGTGATCTCCCAATTCGAGCCGGAAGAGCTGTATTCCATGAAGCGAACCATAATAGAAGATCAAATTCAACAAAGTGTACGCGACGGTCTGGATACTTTACACCCCAAAAAATCAGCGCAACACTTTGTTCATGTCGATGAAATTTTAATCCGCGAAATCACCCTGCCCGAACCGGTACGCATGTCAATCGAGAAAAAGGAACAGGCCAAACAAGTAGCATTAACCTACGAGTTCAGGTTATTGGCTGAAGGAAAGGAAAAACTGCGCAAAAAAATCGAGGCCGAAGGTATCCGTGATTTCCAAAACACCATCACCGACGGAATCTCGCAAAAATACCTGACCTGGAAAGGCATCAACGCCACCATCGAGCTGGCAAAATCAAACAATTCCAAAGTCGTCATCATCGGCTCCGGCAAAAACGGCATGCCCATCATCCTGGGCAGCGACTATACCGCCAACCTGCCCGACAAGCCGCTTGGGCCAGTCCAGCCAGAGCCGGATACAGGAAAACAATAAAGGCAACAGGGCGACTCAAACAGCAGTAGTCCGTATGCAACACAGTGGAATACGGGAAATAAAAATCATGTAAACCCCGTATTACGCAAGGCTCCATACGGATTACAGTTTGCAGCCAATCGCGTTAGTGTAGAGTATCAACCCAACCGGTTTTTAATCGTATCGATATTTTCCAGCGCATTATCGAACGGCGTCATAATCGGCAGCATCCGGTGAGGGTCGATTGCGGACAGGTTGTATTTGGTAAAGGTTGCCATATTGCCGGACGGTCCGAGGTCTATATAAACCGCCTGCGGATGCTTGTGATGAAATTCGAACAGCGCCTGCCTGAATTGGATCGGTTGCCGGATAACCTGCCACCAGTAGGCCGGGGAGAACCTTTTATGCATTCCTTCACTGGGGAGATTATCAGCCGATATTTCAGCACAGGAAATGACCGGTAACCTGGCGCTACGATACTGACTATTAACGAACATTGTGGTAAAGGTTGGTTGCACAACATCCATCTGCGATGAATGAAAAGCCATCGAAACCGGCAGAACCTGATGAGTAATATCCTGTTGTTTTAGTTGTTTGGCTATCCGCAGGATTTTACTTCTAAGTCCGGATACGGCAAAACAGCGGTCGAAATTGATTCCGGCCAGCTCGCAGCCATCGGCAAAAACCGGGTTGGTATTGAAGCTTTCGACATCATCGATCACAACCAGCATGGCCCCGCCTCTGCAGTACGCATCGAATAGTCGGGCCTGTTTAATAATATCGAACAGCATCGCTTCAACGTCGGCGACATCTGCCAGCGCCGCGGCGACAAACTCGCCCAGGCTGGCCCCAAATAGATAATCGGGTTCAGGTAAGCCCTCGGCCAAAAGAGTCTTGGCCATCGAATACTGCACCATAAACAATGCGGGATGCGTATAGAGTATTTGTTCAAATGACCGGGTCTTGGATTGCTGAGGATCATACAATATGTCTACTACGGATTGGCCGACATAATCGGCCGCGATCAGATCCAGCTTATCCATCCACAGACGAAAGGTATTATTGCCGTCATAAAGATCTTTGCCCATCTGATAATACTGCGCACCCTGCCCGGAAAACATCCATACCACCGGCGTTATTGATTTTGTTTGAGTGTCCTCGGTCATGTGTTACCTGTTCCGTCTGTTAACCTAGTAAAGCAGTTGAGCCACAGATCAACGCGGATATACACAGATAAGCAATGGACTACCATTCTAATGCAACACCTTGTTCTATTCGTGTTTATCTGTGTAAATCTGTGGCTAAATGATTTTTAAGAATAAAGTGCAGCAATCCATAATTTGTAAAAAGAATGCCAGTGTACGCAAATAAACCGCCACGCAAAAGCACCATAGTGTGATTGTTTATTAATTGCTATACTCAGCCCAAAGGAAGTTCTGTCTGTTAATCAACTAACGGTAATAAAACCATGACAACCTATCTGTTCCCCGGCCAGGGCTCGCAACATGTCGGCATGGGCGAAAACCTATTCGATGCGTTTCCTGATCTTGCCGCCGCCGCAGATGCAATTCTGGGCTATTCGATCAAATCACTGTGCCTGGAAGACCCGGACCAGCAACTAGGACAAACACAATACACCCAACCCGCACTTTATGTAGTCAACGCCCTCACCTACAGACAACAGCTTAAAGATACCGGTGCACGACCCGATTTTGTCGCCGGTCACAGCCTGGGCGAATATAACGCGCTGGAAAGCGCCGGCGTATTCAGCTTTGAAGACGGCGTTAAACTGGTCAAAAAACGCGGCGAACTGATGAGCACCGCGCCCAAAGGCGCAATGGCGGCCGTTATCGGTATAAGCTCCGATAAAATTGCGGAAATTCTGGCGGGTAATGGACTGGAGGCTATCGATATTGCCAACTATAACGCCCAGACGCAAACCATTATTTCCGGTTTGGAATCCGACATTCAAAATGCACAAAGCATATTTGAACAGGAACAGGCCATGTATATTCCGCTGAATGTCAGCGGCGCTTTTCATTCCCGTTATATGCAAGCGATACAGAACGAATTTAGCCGGTTTTTGGACAGCTTTACCTTTGACCAACCGGAAATACCGGTCATCGCCAATATCCATGCCCGGCCCTATCAACCGGGCGAAGTCGGCAAGAATCTGGCCGATCAACTGACTCATTCGGTACGCTGGCTGGACAGCATGCACTATTTATTGGAGCAAGGCGAGATGGATTTTACCGAAGTCGGTCCCGGCGATGTGCTAAGCAAATTGATCTACGGTATCAAAAGCCGGTTTAAACCGAATGCGACTACAAACAGCGAACAACCGCTTAATAAGCCGGACACGCCGACACCCGCGGCCACCCAACCGAAACCCGTAGAACCGCTGACGCCGCAACAAAAAGTCGACGACTGGAACCGCTCACACCCTACCGGCACTCAGGTCAATGTAAAGGGCTATGATCAACCCCTGACCACCAAAACCCAGGCCGTCGTGCTGTTCGGTCATCGAGCCGCCGTCTATATGCAGGGTTATAACGGTTATTTTGCGCTGGACGATGTCGAGCCGCTTGAACAGAGTGCCAGCTCGGCTTAATCGGTTGAGCATTTACCCGACTCTTAATCCCATGATAATGGAATGTGGATGCGCAGAAGCACTTTCGTTATACATTCCCATTTATGCCCTATGGGTACCGGGGATGGTGGGAACGAGTAAAAAGATAGTCTTTTAATTGTTGGGTTTAAACGTAAAAACAAATGAAGAGTGGAAAAAATGAATCGTAAGCAAGCATTGGACATTTTAACCCGATTAAAACCTGAATTAGTTAAACGTTTTGGTGTCACGAACTTGGCTTTATTTGGTTCTACCGTGCGTAATGAAGCTACGGAAGATAGTGATATTGATATTATTGTGTCTTTCGATGCCCCTGCAACTTCTAAAAAATATTTTGGCGTACAGTTTCTCTTAGAAGATGAACTGGGACAACCAGTTGACTTAGTCACAGATAAGGCTTTGCGCCCTGAATTAAAGCCGTTTATTGAGCAAGAGGCAATTAATGTCTGAGAGAGAATGGCGTTTTTATCTGGATGATATGATCAGTTTCGCAGAAAAAATTGTGGCTTATTGCGAAGGGCTGGATCAAGAAGCATTTACACAAACTGGTTTAAATTATGATGCGACAGTGCGTAATTTAGAATTGATTGGTGAGGCTGCTAATAATATACCTAAACAGATTCAAGAACAGAATAATTCTGTTCCTTGGCGACAAATTATTGCAACGCGAAACAGACTGATTCATGGTTATTTAGGAATTGATAATGATACTTTATGGAGTATTATTCAAGATGATATTCCCTTATTAATCACTGAATTACAAAAGATAAAAATTGCCCCAACAAATTAGGACAAAATAAATAAGGCAAGTTTTTCATTACAATAAATGCACAAAAAATTGACTGTCGACTGTACAACATCATGTCACTATCCTTAGGTTACTATCAGCAATACTTTATCTTCATTATGTTAGAGCGCCTCATATTTAATTTATAAGCCTCCATACGAACATCAAACTTATTTCAGGATACTTGAATGCCCAGAGTTAAAGACAAAATCGCCCTGATCACCGGCGGCAGCCGTGGAATCGGCGCGGAAACGGCAAGACTGCTGGCTACTGAAGGCGCTACGGTTATTATCATCGATATTTTGGACGACCTGGGACGATCCGTAGCTGAAGAGATCGGCGACAGCGCCAGTTATTATCATCTGGATGTCAGTAAGGAAGCTGACTGGCAGGCGGTTTGTGAAACGATCAGGCAGCAATACGGACGCCTGGATATCCTGTTTAATAATGCCGGAGTTTCCGGGTTTGAACCGGAGTTCGAGCAAAGAGCGCAAGACATTGAACAAGTAACTCTGGACGACTGGCATAAAATCCATGCGGTCAACCTGGACGGGGTCTTTCTGGGTTGTAAATACGGCATTCCGTTAATGAAGGAAAAGGGCGGTTCGATTATTAATATGTCATCACGCTCCGGCATGGTAGGTATGGCGCAAACCGCAGGTTATTGCTCCAGTAAGGGCGCGGTGCGTAATTTGACCAAAAGCGTGGCAATTTATTGTGCGCAGTACGGCTATAACATTCGCTGCAACTCTTTACACCCCGGCGCAATTTATACCCCGATCTGGGATACGGTCATGGGCGATACACCGGAGCAACGCACTGAAACGTTGAATTTTGTTAAACGCGGCATACCGTTGAACGAAATGGGAAAACCGCTCGATGTCGCATACAACGTTCTATACCTGGCTTCCGATGAGTCCAGATATATAACCGGTTCGGAAATGGTCATAGACGGCGGCATTATGGCCGGCAGCACGGCAACCCTATCGCATCAGGATGAGTAACAGCACCACCCGAACTACCACACTCACCGTAGCTCACATGAAAAGCAACGTAATCCAGAAAATCGAAGCTCCGAAAATCCTGAATTCCGCAAGCTCCATCCCGACTACAAGCCACAACCATTAAGTTAAGGAAAAAAATAAACATATTGTAGATGCGAATTCATTCGCACCTACCTGCCGTGGAGGATAAGAACTAAAATATTAGCTTTTAGCTTTGCTTAAAACCACGCCAGCCATATCGCCCTGCTCGCGCCATTCGCTTAGGATTTTGAAAAATGCTTCCGAACCGCCGCCGTAAAATGCGGCGATTTTGGCATTTTTACCTTCGCCGGGTTTGCCTTCGTTATTGTAATACCCGGGCGTGCAGTCCTGATAATACTGCTGGTTACCGCCGCCGAAACTGTTGATTTCGTCTACCCATTGCGCCTCTCCCTTTGCCGTTGCCTCAATCACTTGCTTGTTTTGTTTGTAAGCTTCTCCAACCATATAGGCAATATGCGCGCTTTGTTGATAGAGCATATGCGTATAGTTGGCGGTATATCCGCCTTGGGTCATGCCCAGAAAAAAACAATTCGGAAAGCCATTAGACTGAAGCCCGTGCAGCGTGCGCATGCCATCGGCCCATTTTTCGGTCAGTGTTAAACCGTCGCGTCCGAACAGTTCAAAACCGGAACGTTTGGGATAAGCTGTACCCACTTCAAACCCGGTGGCAAATATCAGGCAATCCAGCTCATAAGCCTGATCGCCCACTACAACAGCGGTTTCAGTCAATCTCGTCACACCTTTGCCCTGGGTATCGACCAGCTCTACATTATCGCGATTAAACACCTGAAGATAATCATCATTAAAACAGGGACGTTTGCAAAACAGCCGATACCACGGTTTTAATGCGGCGGCGGTTTTAGGGTCGGTCACAACCTGATCGATACGCGCCCTGACCTGTTCCATCTGTTCGAAATCTAGCATTTCCAAAAGCTGTTGTATTTCTTCCGCAGACAGTTGTTCCGGCCGTTTATGTGCAGGCAGTTGACTCAAGCGGCGCATAATATTGCTTAAACCGTCGTTAACCTGATCAATTTCGCTATCGTTACCGGAAACCACCCGGTTAAAGTTTTCCATACGCGCCTGCTGCCAGCCGGGCGCTAGCGTATCAGCCCATTGCCGGTCGGTGGCTTGATTATCGCGCACCAGCACCGACGATGGTGTGCGTTGAAAGGCATAGAGTTTTTGTGAGGATTCGGCCAGATATGGAATACACTGAATACTGGTCGCGCCGGTACCGATAATGCCGACCCGCTTGTCGCCGAGCTTATCCAGCCGACCGTCGGCATCACCGCCGGTATAGACATAATCCCAGCGACTGGTATGAAACATCCTGCCACGGAACCGATCTATACCGTCTATACCGGGCAGTTTCGGTTGGCTGAGCGGACCGTCGGCCAAACAGATAAATCGTGCCCTTAGCACATCGCCGCGGTCGGTGTTAACCAGCCAGCGCGAACCGTCATCGTGCCAACGCAGCTCTTTTACCAATGTATGAAAAAGAGCCTTATCATAAAGCCGGTAGTATTCGCCGATAGCACGCGAATGGGCAAAAATTTCCGGGGCGTTGCTGTATTTGGTTTTCGGAATATAGCCGAGTTCTTCGAGTAACGGCAGATAGATATACGATTCTATATCGCATTGTGCGCCGGGATAACGGTTCCAATACCAGGTGCCGCCGAAGTCACCGCCGCGTTCGACAATGCGAACATCGTCGATACCGGCTTCCTTTAGCCGTGCAGCCGCCAGCAAACCGCTAAAACCGCCGCCGACAATTAACGCCTCAACCTCATCATGTAACGCAGCACGCTCCCGCCTAGGGCTGAAAGGATCAACCTGAAACCGGGCATAACGCCCATCGATTTTTATATATTGATCATTACCGTCTTCGCGCAAACGCTTATCGCGTTCTTGACGATATTTAGCCCGAACAGCATTAACGTCAAAATTTCCCTGCCGGGTGTTAGCCTTATTCGACATCTGCAGTAAGATTATCAATGTTCGTAGCCCGGTTTAATAATTCCAAATTCGGACTGAAATTAAAATTTTGCGCATCGACACCATCCGCACAATGTGGAAATAAATGTTCGATTAACCGACGCTGAGCCGCCGGCCACTCTGCAACCACCTGATTGTTGGGATCTGAAACACCGTCAAGCTTAACCCGGTCACGCATAAAAATACTGTTAATTCTGGCTTGCATCGCAACCGGCAAACTGGCGAAGTTCGGATTAAAGTTCAAGCTGAGCAACGTACGCTCCTGCTCAGAGTCATTCGCATAAGCGCCATGTAAGAGTCGGGTATCCTTAACCACGACATCACCGGGCTGTACGCAAACGGCAACCTCCCCTGACCATGATTGATATAAAGGATGATCGGGGTCCTCCACTTTCGAGATAGCCGCATCATAGGCTGCCGGGTTTTCATGAATCGGATGCCGATTACGATGGCTGCCGGGGATAACCCGAAGACAACCGTGCTCGGGCGTCGTTGCGGACAGATAAATCATAATATTCACCTGCGGTATTTGGTCGGTATAGGAAATCGGATCGTCCCATCCCCACCAATCGTGATGCCAGAACAATGCAGGACTGTGAGGCGGCTTGCTGATGATCGATCCACTACTGAATACCACATTGTGCAGATCCAGTTGTCGGAAAACCGTAGCCAATGCCGGGTGGGCAATCAGTTCGGAAAAATTTGGATAATCGGCTATATCGACCAGGCAGCCTTGCGCCTTAAACAGGTTACGGTGGTTTTCGCTAACGGTTGCCAAGCCTTTATCACACCATTGCCGAATTTTTTCGATCATATCCAAATCAAAAACATTACCGACAATACAATAGCCTTGCTGCTCCAACTGCTCCCTTTCTACAGATTTCATTGATGCTTCCCCATAAAATTTACCGGTACAGATTAATTAAACGTTTAAGCTGAGTCAACGAGTCCCTGACCAGCGAATAATCGACGCCAAAATCCACCAGACAGGCAATTTCATTAACCCCGGCGGCTATAGCTTGATCAACGATTTCCCGGCCGTCATCGACCGTGCCGAAAATAGCACCGGTTTTAAAGTAACGCTGATAGGCGTATTCCAACATTTTGTCTTTTTCCACCTCGTCCAGCGCCCGACCGCCGTTTTCATCGACCGCCGCTTTTAAATGCGCATCCAATGAACTTTTGATATACGTTTTAAACGGCACCTCAACAGCCTGTTGCACCTTTTCTCTTTCGTCCAGCAACAGCGTATGCAGCATTAAGGTTATCACGCCGCTTTCAGGATCGAATCCCGCATCTTGCCGCGCGTTTCGGTACAGCGCTATCTTTTTTTGCATAACATCCAGGTTATTACCGTACAGCATGGTAAAAATGTTGTAGCCCATCCTGCCGGCATGAATAAAACCCTCGTCATTTTGGGTCACCAACAGCCAGACATTCAGTTCCGGCTGCAGCGGTCTGGGATAAACGGTGATCGGTATGGCCTCGCCGCCGGGCCCGGCAAACGCCACTGTTTCACCGCGCCACAGTTTCTGCACGACAGGGATGGCTTCACTGCAGATTTGTCGCCGGTTTTCATAGCTTTCCGGTGACAGAATAAAGTCCGGTTTGCTCCAACCGGACCCGAAACCCAAATCGACACGACCCTGCGACAAGACATCGTTCATTGCCCACCATTCGACCACTTCGGCCGGATGATGTAACGGTAATGAGATCCCGGCAGTTCTAAATCGAATACGACGGGTTTGCGGGATCAAATGCGCGGCCATAATTGCCGAATTGGCGTAAATCGAGCCGAACTCATGAAAATGCCGCTCGGGCAAATACACTGCCTCGAAATATTCCCGGTCGGCAAACAAGGTGATATCGCGCATAAATGCGTACTTTTCCGCATCGGTACTATCCTTGCGCACATCGGAAAAGAATAAAAAACTAAAGCGAATAACTGATGAATTTGGCTTTTCTGTCGCAGGCTTTAACCCCAGCAATTGTTCGATCGATTGACTCATATATTCAGCTATTGATGTTTGTCCGGTTGCTTCGTTGCGGCTTGAGCCAATAAATAGTCAGACAACGTTTGCACCGTGGCGTAATCGATCAGCCATTGCGGTTGTACGGTCCGTTGCAGCTTCTTCTCCAGTCGGGTGGCCAGCACCATTGCCGAAATCGAGTCCAGACCGTAATTTTGAAACGGCTGAGTCGGATCAAACTGTTTTAATTTGAGCACTTCCATAACGGTATGACTGATCGTTTGTTCCAAATCCAACACATCTGTTTTTGCCGGCTGCGGAACCGCGGCAAATAACAGCTTATGAATCCGGTGAATCAAATTGGGCGGCAGTTGTTTGATTCGGGCCAGATCGATCACCTCGGTAATACGTTCCACCGGCACATTAATCCCGGAACGTTTTTCCGCTTCCCAGTGCTCCAGATGAGACAGAATCGAGGTATCCAGTATGACCGGAGACGTTTCCGGCACCTTATCCGCCAGCTCTTGCGGTTCAATATCCATACGGGCAAACAATAACTGCGAACTGGCCCGGTCAAACCGGCTTCGGTCAAGATAGCCGATAAACACGGAGCTGTCTTCATAACAGCTCATCGCCCTTTCGAACAGAACGCAACCTTCCTGATTGGAAAAGGTACGCAAGCCCAACCGATGAAAATTATCTTCGACCCGCTTCACCTTATCGGCGGCAATCCGGGTAATCGCGCCGGCCTGCTTCCAGTCAGACCAGATCAGGGTTTTATAATGGGTTTGTTTGTTCTGGTGACATTGATAGGCGGTAAATAAGTTGACAAAACTATTGGCCATCGCATAGTCTGCCGCACCGCGTGCCATATGCGGTATTACGCCGGTCACCGAGGAAAGCGTGACAAAAAAGTCCAGTGTATCGGTTTTAAACAAGGTGTGCAGACATTCCAATCCGTTTATTTTCGGTTCCCACACCTGCTGCATACGCGCCAGACTTTTGCCGGCAAAACCTGGATTGTCAGCATCGGAATAAACTCCGGCGGCATGAATTACGCCTCGGATCGGTCCGAGTTTAGCGCGTATTTTTTTGAAATAGCGTTTTAACGAATACAGGCTGGTAATCGAGCCGGTATATATCTGTAACTGTTCGACCGCTTTATCCAGTTCGATCAGCGCAGGCAATTTGTTTTTAACATAAGGGTTCAAATCGTCATTGGCTAGTTCCTGCTCCCAACTGTCTTTAGGCGGCAACGGGGTTACGCCCATCAATACCAGTTTATTGCAACCTTGAGCAGTCAGGTATTTGGCAATTTCCAATCCCACTCCGTTGGTGCCGCCGCTGATGACGTACACACCATCCTGTGCAATCGGTAGCGGGGCCGGTTCCTGCACGTCCGCGGCCACAGCGGATAACACCGGCGCAAAGCGCTGTCCATCGCGGAAGCACAACTCGGTTTCCTGTAACTCGCCGGCAAATTCCTGCATAACGATTTGTCTTAATTGCTGCGGTTGGTCGTAACAGGACTGATCGATGTCGATTAACCGGGCGCTGATATGCGGATAGTCGGCGCTGATCATTTTTACCAACCCTGCAAACTTGGCCCCGGCCACACTCATCGTTTCAGTCCGGAAATACTGCAACCCTTTGGTAAAGTAAAGCAGCGCTAGATCGTTAAAGGTGCCGATGAGAGTCTGGTAAAAAACCACCTTGCCCGGATTGTCGGCATCCTTATCTTTAGCGTTTCGGTACAAATCGCCGAAATCGATAATATGACTGATGTCGTCGTATTGATCGATCAGGATATTGGCACTGATTTTGATTGATTCGGTATCTTTAAAATCGATCGAATTCTGAATCTGGTTGGCCGCAATACTGTTGTCGCCGATTAACACAATCTCTTTAAAATCATCCGGCTTCAACAGAGTCTTGGCGATTTCCAGCGACTCATGGTTGACCAGGATCAGCACCGTGCCGTAGATGCCCGACCGATCCGACGGCTGCGTAGCCTTAGGCTGCCACCGTTTTTTAATCAAATGAATTCTATCGGAATCCGGTTCGATTACACACCGCCTGAGCAAACGCCGATCACCCGCATAATGAACCTGACGTAACGGCCCGGCCGGTTGTGACGCAGCCAACGCCAACCATTCGGTAAACAGGCGCTGCATGGTTACAGCCAGTTCCTGGCTCTCGGACAGGGTCAGCAACAAACCCTGTGCTTGTTGACCGATTTCGTTAACCAGTTCAACCAGTCGCTCCGCTTGTGCTTGATCAGCGGTTAACAATAACAGCCGCTGCACCGGTTTAGCATCAGCCGTTTCTGCAAATAACGACAGCCATTGCTGCACCAACGATGCCCCGTCGCCGCAGGCTAATTTATGCCCGGACAGAAACATCAGACAGTCCGGCCGTTTTGCGGTCGATGCAGCATCGATTTCAGTTATGGGATAATAGTGCACGTCTTGCCCTTCCGACAAACCCGTAGTCAAACCGACCGCCTGCTTTAATTGCGTAAGCAACCGGCTGAAAGCCTGCCGCTCGCTGTCGTCGGTGTAGATCACCATCAGCTGTTTATCGCGGTAACTCTGTAATTGTTTTCCCCAATCCATGGCTTCCGGCAATGCACTGTCCTGCCATAGTTCCAGATTAATCGGCAACGGTTCCCTGTTACAGTTTGGCGGAGCGGCTTCTACCGGGTCTACATTCTCGGCTTTAGGCACCCAGTAATGTTCACGGGCAAACGGATAGGTCGGCAGCCCGTGTTTACGTTGCGCCTGTCCGGGTTGATACAGCGTCGACCAATCCACTGTCTCGCCAGTCAACCAACGTTCGGCCAGTTGCCGTAGCTCGCTGTTTTCCTGCTGTCCGGTGGATACACCTGCCTTGTCTCCGACCTTACCGGTTAAGCAATTTTCATCGGTTAATCCTGTGGCAGCGAATGCAGATAAACGGTTTTTCAACACTTCGGCCGTATCTGCCAGCACGGCCAGCCGGTAATTCATTTCCGCCCGTCCGGTCTGGAAGGTGAAAGCCAAATCGGCCAGCGTGACAGCCTGACTGTCATAGTTGTGTTGCAAATAATCGCTGACTGCCTGGGCATAAATCGCCAACTGCTGTTCGCTTTTAGCCGATAACACCAGTAATACCGGTGCATCCGTGCTTACAGCAGGTGTTTTTGCCGCAGGTTCCGCCAACACCATATGCGCATTGGTGCCGCTGAAACCGAACGAGCTGACCGTGGCCAGGCGAGCCTGACCGGTTGGTTCAGGCCATGACCGGCATTGGTTGTTGATATAAAACGGGCTGCCTTGCAGATCGATATGTTCATTCAGGGATTGATAATTGATCGTCGGCGGCAATTGTTTATGGCTTAAAGCCAAGACCGATTTGATCACGCCGGTCACACCGGCGGCGGTCGCCAGATGGCCGATATTGCTTTTTACCGAACCCAATGCACAATAATTCCGCTTATCGGTAAACTGCTTAAACGTCTCGCGCAATGCCTCCACTTCAATCGGGTCGCCCAGCTTGGTGCCGGTGCCGTGCGCCTCGACCAATTGAATATGCTCGGGATTAATATCGAATTTTTGATAGATACCGGTTTCCAGACGGGTTTGTGCCGCCTGATTGGGTGCGGTAATCCCGTTGCTTTTACCGTCCTGATTAATGCCCCAGCCGCGAATCACGCCATAGATATCATCGCCGTCCCGTTCCGCATCAGCCAGTCTTTTCAGCAGCAACACGCCGACACCCTCGCCGGGGACAAAGCCGTTGGCACGTTGATCGAAACTGAAACAACGACCATCCGGCGACAGCATGCCTGCACTGCTCATTTTGACCTGTATATCCGGGCCGTTGATGATATAGACACCACCGGCCAAAGCCATATCGCTATGTCCCAGCACCAGACTGTCACAGGCACTGGCCAATGCCACCAGTGACGACGAACAGGCCGTATCGATCGCCAGACTCGGTCCCTGCAGGTTCAGACAATAAGCAATCCGGGCCGGCAACATAGACACCGATTCGCCCATCAGCAACTGAGCACTGTGCGGCTGACCCGTCATTAACTGGGCGTAATCACTGACCGCACAACCGACGAACACGCCGCATAAACTGCCGGACAGTTTAGTCGGGTCATAACCGGCATCCTCAATGCAACGCCAGCTGTTTTGCAAAAACAGACGCTGCTGGGGATCCATATATTCCGCTTCCGATGGTGCGATATTGAAAAACAGCGGATCGAACACATCGATATCGTCAAGCACCCCCATACGTTTGCAGACGGTTTTACCGGGTACATTCCGGTCCGGGTCATAGTATTCATCAATTGCCCAGCGTGTCGCCGGAATATCGGAAATGCATTCGCGGCCCTGAAGCAGGTTTTGCCAGAACTGACCGATATTTTCCGCTTTCGGAAACTGCCCGGCCATACCGATAATGGCAATCGATTGCGTTGCGGCTTTCGTGTCGGCCTGTTGCGGCTGTTGCGCTGGTAACGCTTCGGTTTGAACCGGTTGAGTTGCTTCCTGGGGTTGCCCAGTCGCTCTTGTCAACGGCCAGGTATAGACTAAAACCGGCTCGGTTAAATCATCACAAGCTTGCTGTTCCACTAGTTCTATCGACGGATTATCCTCTGGCCCAGGAATATTCGCCGAGGCGGCAACCGACCCTTGTTCGGCAACCAGTTTCAGAAGGTATTGATAAAATTCGGCCAGGGTCGGATAACTGTAGACCTTGGTTGCGCCGACCGACAAACCGTAGTGTTTGTTGATCGCGCGTATCCAGGTTACTGCGGTAATCGAGTCCAGCCCCATATCGATAAATTTACAGTCCTGATCGATCATTTCCGGCGTCATCAACAGTTCTTTGGCCAGCGACTCGCGCAGCCATGACAACACCGACCCGGCATCCGCACCGGTTTTTTCAACTTGCGTAGTCACCGCTTGCTGCACCGGCTGCAGCAGTTGTGTGCGCACAAAATCGGCAAACCGGTTCAAGGTCGGATAACTGTAGACCTTGGTCGCGCCTATGCTCAAACCGAACTGCTTATTGATCTTTCTGATCCAGGTGACCGCGGTAATCGAGTCCATACCCATATCGATAAACGTCGCATCGTCATCGACCTGTTCCTGCTGCATTTGCAGTTCTTCGATCAGGCTTTGTCTGAGTGTCAGCAGTAAATGCTCTACTGAGCTATCAATATTTAGAGCACCGGTAGTCACCGGCCGGTTTTGCTCACCGGCATTATTAAAATACCGGTTAATATTATCGATGACGGTTTGCTGACCGACAAAGGTCTTGTCATGCATCGCCAGCTCTGCCGCAAAAAAGGACGGCAGGCGTTGGCGAAGATGTTCGCTGCGCCGTGTCTTTTGCAGTACCAGTTGCTGCCTGCTCGATTGCGCCAGATGATGGCCTAGCGCCAGCGCATAATCGGATACCTGATTGCGCGGTAAAACCGGGCTATCGATATTATGTTGTTTCAGCGTCCGCCCCTGAAATTCCTCTGCGCTCAGCAACACTTCCCGGCTTAAATCGTAACCCAATCGATCGGGAAAAATTAACGTCGAACCGGCGCCCGGAGTAAAGCCGTAGCGCATATAAGGACTCTGATAAACACTTTCCTCGCTATACACCGTGCAGTCGCAATACAACCCCATCGCCCAACCGGCGCCTATGGCATGGCCCTGCATGGCGGCAATTACCGGAAGCTCGCAAAGCAGCGGCATACTGTAACTCTGCTCGTCGGTAAACCGGGCCGTGCCGTTCTGAATATCCAGCAGCCCCTGCTTGGTGCCGCCGCAGGCAAAATAGCTGTCATAACCGGTCAATATCACTGCCTTGTATTCGGGCGTGTTATTGATATGCTCGAACGCACTAATCACACCATTAACGAACTCGGGAGAAAAGGTATTTTTGCTGCTTCGGTCATGCAGATTGACCACCACGACGCCGTCAGGATATTTTTGCAGCGTGACCACGTCGGAATCCAACACAACCGGTTCAGGCGTTTGTATCGGGTCGGATACAGCATTAGCCGGCCAGACAAAACCGGCGGCCAAGGCTTGACCACGGTCAATAGAATCGTCGACTGGGACAGCACTCGGATTTTCAAGGAGCATTCTAGTATCAGCATTCAGATGCCGCTTGAGCTCGATCACTGCGGTAGCCGAAAGCTGCGCGATGCTGCGCGCCAAAGTCAATGCATAAGATTCAGGTTCGGCTTGTTCAACCACCGCCAGTGTTAACCCGGCTTCGGTTAATAACTGATCGCCGGTGAAACTTTTCGGTTCAGCCAGCTTCCTTGTCTTGGCCTTACCGAACCGATGGGCAAATAAGGCATGTGCCGTTTCGGACTTAACCGGCGCAGCAAAACGGTATAAGCCGATTTTACTCAAAACCATAATATCGGCGGCTGCCGCCATTAACAACGCATGATGTCGGTTCTCGCCGCTCAATACGGCAATGACCGGCACCCTGCAACCGGCAATCGCAGCGACGGTTTTATCTAGCAGTGTATTTTCTGCAACAGCGTCTTCTACGGCAAACAACTGTTCCAGTCCTGTCAGTAATAGCGCTTTCGGTGTAGTCCCCTGCCCGGTTGATTCATCCACCAGCGTATTAATCTGCTGCAGACAGTTGATCAGGCCGGTACAGGCACTCTCAATAGTCACCGGCTTGCCGTCAACAAGATTGACTTTAATCGCAAATACACCGGCACCGTGATCGTACAGCGCAATACCGGCGCTACCGGGGATTTCAGTCGGGACGGTATTAGCCAAGGTACTATCGAAACCTAGCAACGGGCTCAGGCAGATCGGCTGTCTTGCGGCCGGTAGCGGAAAACTGGCCGAAACCAGACCGGGATTGGCAAGCGTAATATGGCTCGGTTTAGCTAAAGTCGGCCGGTCAGCTTTTTCAGTCCTTACCTGACTTGAGTCGGCAAGCACTGCCGCCTGAACCGTTGGCTTAGGCGTAGCGACTTGCTCCGGCACCGCTTCGCTTAGATCCTCTAACGGTTCTACAGGAAACCAATAAGCGGTTTCCGTAAACGGATAAGTCGGCGCACTGATACGTTTGGGCAAAGGTTCGCCCAGCGCTTGGTAAAGCTTGCCCCAATCGATCTGCAGACCTTTACTCCACAGATTCAGCAGGCGGGCATATTTGTGCTGTACAAACCAAGCTGTCAGCGTTTGCTGCATTGCGTCGTCGCCGGTAAACGCCGCAATCAATTCTTTATGCTGTTTAACCTGGCCTTGATATAGATCGGCGACATCCGGCCGATCACTGAGATAGGCTTGCAGTTTTTCCTGCAATTGCGGCAACGACTGAACCACCAGCGCCAGCCTATGATCAATCTGTTCGCGACCGACCTGCAGCGTATAGGCCAGGTCTTGCAATGAAAGCGGCTCGCCTGCGGCAAGTTGCCGTTCGATAAATTGCTGTAATTTACCGGCATAGGCTTTCAGCCGTTCCTGGTTTTTAGCCGACAGCAGCACCATACAAGGTTTATTGTCTGTATTCGGCAGCGGTTCGGGTTGCCGGTATTCTTCGACGATCACATGTGCATTAGCGCCGCCGGCACCGAACGAGGAAATACCGGCGATGCGCGGCTGCTCAACCGCTTTGCCGTCCTTCAACAGTACCGGCCGCTGCCAGTCGGTCAACGACTGCTGCACGATAAACGGTGTCCGGGCAAAGTCTATCTTCGGATTCAGTTCGCTTGCATGCAGGCTGGGAACCAGCTGCTTATGCTGCAGCTGCAAAATCACCTTGATAAACCCGGCGATACCAGCCGATGCCTCCAGATGGCCAATATTGGACTTGGCCGAACCCAGCGCACAAAAACCGTTGTCCTGGGTAAACTGCCGGAATGCCTGAGTCAATCCCGATACTTCAATCGGGTCGCCCAGCTCGGTGCCGGTACCATGCGCTTCAATATAACTAACCGCTCGCGCATCCACGCCGGCTTTATGGATAGCCTCCTGGATCAATTCGGCCTGAGCATTCGGGTTGGGCACCGTGTAACCGTTGGTTTTACCGCCATGATTAACGTGGCTCGCCCGTATCGTCGCATAAATCCGGTCGTTATCGGCAATGGCTTGTGACAGCGGTTTCAGCAGCACTGCAGCAACACCTTCGCCGGGTACAAAGCCGTTACCGCCCATGCCGAAGCTACGGCAGACGCCGTCTTCGGATAACATACGCGATGCGCTCAAGCCGACATATCCGGACGGATGTAAGTAGATATTCACGCCGCCGGCAATCGCCACCCGGCATTCGCCGCTGCGCAAACTTTGACAGGCCTGATGAATGGCGGTCAATGACGAGGAGCACATGGTATCGACCGGCACGCTTGGCCCGCGCGCATTCAAAAAATAGGACACCCGGTTGGCCACCGAACTGAATGAGGTATGCGGATAAAGCGTACTGCCCTTGCGCCATAAAGGCGGCCCGAACAAATCGAAACCGGTGCGGGTAATACCGGCAAAAACGCCGACTTGCTGCCGACATTCGTTGATCAGACGTTCACGGGTATAACCGGCATCTTCCAGTGCTTCCCAAACGATCTGCAAAAACAATCGCTCCTGCGGGTCGATGGCAATAGCTTCTTTCGGCGAAATATTAAAAAACAGCGGATCGAACTCGGTCACCTTATCGAGAAAGCCACCCCATTTACTGTAGCTTTTACCCTGCTCCACCGCCTGGTCAGGATCGGCATGATAAAACCCCGATAACGGCCAGCGTTCGGCCGGCACTTCACGTATGCAGTTTTGCCCTGTTTTCAGCAACTGCCAATATTGATCGACCGTATCCGCTTGCGGAAAACGACAGCTCATCCCGATCACGGCAATAGCCTCATCACCCATATCGGATCTTTTATCAGCGCCGGTCGAAGCGGCCCGCTGTTCGGCAGGCTTCTCGGTAGTCGTACGAGCATTGGAAGCAGACGATGCTGATGTCACTGCCTGTTGCGCTAATCCGGTTAGTTGGATTAGTTGACTTTGCTTGTGAAGCATAAAGTAATCGCTCAGCGCATTAACCGTCTGACACTCAAACAGAATGGTACTGCCGACATCGGGAAAAATTTCCCGCAACGCATTGGTAATCTGTCCCACCAGAATCGAGTCTATGCCGTAGGTTTCCAACGGTTCCAGCGCGTCGATATCGGCGCTGTTCATTCTCAGGGATTTGGCGACCAGTTTTTTCAGATAATGATTGCTCGCCTGTTTCAAATTCTCGCTGCTGTCGGTTTCAACCGTTTTTGCCGGCTCACTCACAGCCGCGTCTACCTCTGTTTGTTGTCCTAATTGGTGCTGACTGACGATACCGTCGCTTTCGGCGACGATGACCTGCTGGCCGAGTTGATGCGACTCGGGTGCCGGAAACAGTACGCGTTTAAAGCCCTGCTGGCTCAACACGGTTTGCCAGCTTTCCGGGTATAAACCGGGGGCGCCTGCAATGCGTAAACATTGATCGTCCGACAGCCACCAGCCTTCCAGTAATCCGAAGGTCAAATGTGCAAATAACGAATGAGTGCTGATCTCGTTCAACAATAACAAACCGTTTTTTCGCAACGCGGCTTTACTGTTGGTTAAGGTCCGTCTGATATTGCGCGTGGCATGCAATACATTGGTCGCAATCACCATATCGTAGCTTTGCCCGGTTATAGCCTGGCCTGCCAGCGGTTTTTCGACATCGAACAGTTTCGGCCGGACAAACGGATAGTCGCCGACAAACTGCTGTTCAGCATGAAACAAAAATGCCTTGGATACATCGGTATAGGCATATTCGACTATATGTCGGCTATACGGCGCCAATAACGGCAGGATCGCCGCCGTGGTGCCGCCGGTACCCGCGCCGATTTCCAAAATACGTAATGTCGCATTCGGGTCTTGTTGTAAGCGGCTTTTGATCGCTGAAACCAGTGACTCGCCGAGTACACTGTTGAAAAAATCAGCCACCGCATTATTGCGATATATCCCTTCGACCCTACACATCGACGAATCCGGAAACAATACATCGGTGGCCCGTGTACTTCCGGTCAGAATCTCCGGCAAGGCATGCAGGCATAACTCCACCAGTTCGACCGCTGCCTTCATATCGGCGTCGGCAAAACCGGACTGTTTGGCTTGCCGCCAGTGTTGCCATAATTGATCCAGGTTATCGGATGCAGGCTGATCGATACCGTGTTCGGCCAGTATTTTCCGACTGGCAAGCAGCCATTGCCGGTAAAAACCGGTGACTTTACCGCTAGCCGTATCGGACTCGGTCAACAAACCCAACGTCTGCAGAGTACAGGCTAACAACGGCAATAACTGCGCTTCCATCGCGGTATTGTTGAACAGGCTTAAAGGCTTAAGCGCCTGAACCCGGCTGATCAAATCCGCCGAAACAGGCGGAATCTGTTCGATACAAGACTGAATGCCGTCACTATAGATATTAACAGCCTGTTGCTGGTCGATTATCGGCAGTACCTGAAGATCGGTCGCCTTCAGCAAAGCCAGCTGATTAACGGGGGCAGCCAGCAATTGCTGCAACACGGTCATCGCCTCGTCGGCCTGTATCGGAATGATACCGCTTAATTGCAGCCGCTTTTTGGTGGCGTCGGAAATCGCATCGCCGGTGCCGACATCCCAATGCCCCCAGTTAATCACCTTAACCGCATAAGGCCGAAGTTTAGCCAGATGCAGAGCCAGTGCATCCTCAAACGCACCGCCGGCGGCATAACCGCTGAGCCCGCCGCTTTTCTCCAGCGCGACTATAGAGGAGAAATACAGCAGAAAATCCAGCGGCTCATCGCTAAATACCTGCGCCAGATTGACGCTGATATCGATCTTGGCCGAAACGATATCGCCAAAGCGTTGTTCGTCCATATCAAGCAGACTGTAATCGAACAGCCCGACCGCCGAATGAATCACGCCGTGGATTTGCGGCCAGGTTTGTTTAATGTCGGCATAAGCGGCCTGTAATGAATCCAGGTCGGCCGCATCGGCACTGATATAAACCGGTGCCGGGCCGTATTCGGCCAGTTTTTCCAGCTTGGATTGTATCCCGGAATCCGGGTTACGCCTACCCAGCCAGATGACCTGCGCCTGATAATGCTCGATGACATATCGCGTCCAGGCCTCGCCGATACCGCCTGCTCCACCAACCACCAGGTAAACGCCCTGCTGCCGATAAACCGGCGACGACTCCGGCAATTCTGCGACAGGACTAAGCACGCGCTTAAACCACTGCCCGTTACGATGGGCCAGTACATCACCCTGCGCCTGGTACGGCAGGCTTAATATGTCAGGCATCGGCCAGTTCCGGTCAGTCTCCATATCCACCGCCCGGATAGCCCAGCGTGGATACTCCTTGGCCAACGCGCCCATCAGTCCATGCACGCCGGCATGTGCCGGTTGTTCTAACTGCTCGTTGAATACCGCCTGGCTGCCGCTGGTTATCACCGTCCAGCATAAAGCCTTGTCACCGTAAGATAAAGCCAGCAAGGCCTTGACCAGTTTAAACACATATAACAGTCCCGCATTTTGCCGGGTGATCAAGCTTTGATCTATAGCGATGTCATTATCAAGCTCGGGCGCAATCCAGATAAGATGATCTATATCGGCCAACAGTTTTAGTTGTCCGGATAAGGATGCTATGGAAACCGACGGATTAATAGCGATAGCATGCGTGTTGCGATAGATTGCGCGGATTGCCTGCTGCTGCGATTCGTTGCCGCCGATGATCAGTACTGTGTTATTAGCCGGAAGTGATTGCGCTGTCGGTCTATGTGTTTCAATGATATGCCAAAGCGGTGCCAATAGCGTCGGTTTTACCTCCCCTGCGCTATCTTGTTCCGCGTCTACAACACCGGCCAGATCGGGACTGTTGTTTACCGGTTCACTATCCGCACCGGGCAGCCAGTAATGATGTTCGGCAAACGGATAAGTGAGCACCGCAATTCGATGCGGTAGTGCAGTATCGAAGTCACCGTACAATAGGGTCCAATCGATATGAACGCCGGATAACCACAGCAATGCGATATTGTCCAAGTCATTCTGAGCAATCAGAGAACGGATAAAAACCTGCCCTGCTTCACCCTCGGTCAGCTGATTAAACTGTGCAGGCACACTTTTACTGCTGAGTACCTTTGCCTGTTGAGCCGGATTGGCGCAAACAGCCGCCAGTTTATCGATCAAATCCTGCCGGTCATTAACCACTAATGCCAGCCGTTCCTCCATAGCCTGACGCCCGGTTTGCAAGGTAAAAACCAGATTGCTCAACGACACAGACCGGTTATCGTCTGCCGACAGCCAGTCCAGATAGTTTTGGGCATAAATCTGCAGTTGCGGACGGGTTTTTGCCGACAACACAAACAGCAATGGCCGGTCTGTCTCGATCTCCTTCTCTTCGGCTGTTACCGGCGACTCCGCCAACACGGCATGCGCATTGGCACCCCCGGAACCGAAGCTACTCACCCCAGCAAGCCTTGGCCCGCCACCAGACGGCGGTGACCACGGCTGCAATTGCTCAACTATATATAAGCCGGAGTCGGACAATTGAATATGTTCATTTAACCGCTTAAAGTTCAGTGATGCAGGCAATTGCTTATGTTGCAGGCATAACACCGTTTTCAACAAACCGGTAATGCCGGCTGCCGCCTCCAGATGCCCAAGGTTGGTTTTGACCGATCCCAGACCGCAGCTTTTTTCCACCGGTGCCGATACCGGCACACCGGCCTGGATAAAAGCCTGTTTTAAGCCCTGCACCTCAATCGGATCGCCCAGCGAAGTGCCGGTGCCGTGCGCTTCTATATAGCCCAGCGATGAAGGGGCTATGCCCGCCGTCTGCCAGGCGCTTTGCAATAATTTCGCCTGCTGTTCGGGATTAGGCACGGTCAAGCCGCCGGCCTGACCGCCATGATTACTGGCGGTACCTTTAATCAGCGCATGGATTTGATCGCCGTCGGCCAATGCAGCAGCCAGCGGTTTTAACAACAGCATGACCGCGCCTTCGCTACGGACATAACCGTTGGCTTGTTGATCGAAGGTTTTGCAGCTACCGTCTTTGGCCAGCATACCTGCTTTGTAATAGGCAATGCTATTGACCGGATGGCAGATCAGGTTGATGCCGCCGACCAGCGCCTGCTCTGATTCGCCGCTTTGAATGGATTGCACCGCTTTATGCACCGCGACCAACGAGCTGGAACATGCCGTATCCAGCAACAAACTGGGACCATGAAAATCGTAATAATAGGAAAGCCGGTTAGCCAATACCGCCATCGAACTGCCGGTACCGTAATGGGCATCAACCGGTGCCCGGCACTGCTCCAGCAGCCGGGCATAGTCGGAACCGCTGGCGCCGATAAAAACGCCGGTGTTGCTGCCTTTAAATAGATCGGCGGCATATCCCGCATGTTCAATTGCCTGCCAGCTTAATTCCAGCAGGATACGCTGCTGCGGGTCCATAGACTCCGCTTCGGCAGGCGATATTCTGAAAAAAGGTGCATCGAACGATGCAATGTTGTCGAGAAAACCGCCACGGTCTATGCCCTTATGCCTGCCGTTCGGTTTGATTTCATCCGGCCATTGCCAGCGACCTTCCGGTACCTGACCCACCACCGAGCGACCGGATTGCAGACACTGCCAAAAATCCTCAGGCGTATTGATGCCGCCTGGGAATCGACACGCGATACCGATAATGGCGACATCGTCTGTACGTGATTCGTATTGCGGTTTGGGCGTTATCTGTACGGGTATCTGTGTTGGTTCGACATCTTCGGTTTTATCCGCAGGCTGTTGATTATCACCAACCTGCGCAGATAAATAATCGATAATCTTCTCGGCGGTGTTGTGTTGGAAGAAAAAGGTCGGCGTCAGCGGCTTGTTATATTGATGGACGATTTTCTCATTCAGTTCCAACAGATCAGCCGAATCCAGCCCCATTTCCATTAATGGCCGGTCAAATGCAAACGCCGCTTTTCGATCTGCGCCAAGACATGCATTAATTGCATTTTGAACAGAACTGCGAATATCGGTACGGCTATGCTTTTTGCTTTCAATCGGGTCGTTGACGACTGTTTCAATCGGCAAGGCCTTACGGCAGCGATGATGAATATCGTAACTGACCAATACGCCGCAGCCTTGGTTTTTGGTATCCAGCGGCCGGTACCCCGGCATCACCCGCTCAATTTTCGCGCCATGCAGTTCATGAAAACGCAGGATCGGATCGGCCAGTACCTGTTGCGGGTTACGTTGCCGAATATAATCATCAATGCTTAAACCGGTGCTACGGTCAAAATTTTTGCACAGCGTGATCGCAACAACCGACTGCACAGCCGGCTGCAAGCTTCGGTAAATCAGCATAAATTCCAGCAACTGATCGCCCAGATTATATTGCTGCATCTGCGGCAAAATATTGACGGCCAGCAACTGTACCGTGGTTGCCGCAGCATTGTGCAGAGAATCCGCCTCGGTAACCGAAATACCGTTTAATTGCCCGGCGCTATCGATACACTGCGAATAAATCACTCCGACAACCCTATTATCGACCTCCAGCACCAACTGCCCTTGCGGATAATTGTCGATACGTTGTGTTAACACGGTTTCCGAGGTGCGCAGCGGTGTAGCCCAGCAACTGTCCTCCAGCAACAGCAAGGCCGGTAAATCGTCCGGCTGCACCGTTCGAATGCAATAGTGCCTGCGCTCCAAGTGCTGTAATAAATACTGATTGCAAGACTCATTATCAGGAAACTGCGAAGGCGGTTGATGCGTTGGTATCAACCCGGCAGACGAAGCCGCCAATAATACTTCGACAGGCGTTACCGACTCATGCGACAACCATTGCTGAATATCGTCAACAGCCGTCGTCTCATATTCGGCGATACTTGCATCAATACCGGTCGGCAGAAAACAATCCGCCAGCTGTGTCTGACTGCATCGTTCCATGTCTGCCGAACATTGCATAAACAGTTCTGATAAGTTGTCTGCCATAATGAGTTCAGGATTCTTCCGGTCGATTGTTATTATTAAAACTGCATTATCAAGAAAGCGCCAAATAAGTCGGCACCACCAGCTTTACAACCTTCGAACTTACACGAAACAACCTCAACACTCAAGCGTATATACAATACAATTAGGCTAGATATACCCAAGGCCGATCATTTGACTATTTAAACCCATATTCCAGCTTCGTAGCTGTGGAATGCCTGAAGTTTCAATGAACAAACCTACTAAAATTAAGACCATCTATTTAAAAAATTACGTGATGATGTTCAAAAAACTAAACAATCATCATTTTCTGAATCATTTTAGATGGTAGTATTTTTTTCGAAATCCACTCATTAAAATCGTTAGTCGTCGAATAACTAAAAAATATCTCGGATTCTAAATATGCCATCAAATATAAAGCTTTTTCCCTTCGTTTTTTTTCTGTTTTTCTTTGCTAACGTTGTTAACGCCTTTGTCGTTGAGTTTGATGATGTATTTAGGCATGAAACGAATAATATAGACTACTATAGCGGTATTCCACTGAGTCATTCTGGTGGAAATGCTTATATTTCAGACAAAGCTGTAGGAGTAAAGGTTTCATTTTCTGCACCTGTAAATGGTGATTCATTCGGGGTAAATTTTATAAATCCTGATGGCATTATTGTATCAAGTGATTTTCTGAGTTATTCATCTGGTTGTTGGAGGAGTGGCTCAACCTCCTGGTGTTATGGGGGGTTTGCATGGAAGTGGCATCTTTGGACATACACTACCAATTATGGAAAACCTGGAACCTGGACTTTTGAAATTGTTACTAATGATCAAGTAACTTATACGGGAACCTTTGGTTTAATTCCTAGAACCTTAAATAAAGCTGGTGGAGATGGACAAACCATAGTCGTTGCCGAAGACGGTTCATTTGATGCAATACCTTTATCAGTTCAATTAATTGATTATGATGGCAGTTCGCCTAAAGGTGGAGAGCCTGTTGAATTTATCATTGAGTCTGCACCCAAAGGAAATAAAAACGGAAGTGTAACGTCCAGTGCCACGACAAATTCGCAAGGAATCGCATCTGCCGATTTCACCCCGGGCACAAAAACAGGCGCATACTCAATTATTGCGACAACGCGTTCGGATCCTGATAACCCACAAACATTTACCATTAATGTCGAGGTGCCGCCTTCGTTACATGGCAAGCAAGAAGACCCGTTGGGAGAACTTAATTCTTCTAAAAACCATGGGGCTGGAAATAACTCAATCTGTAAAGGTACTCCCCCGCCTCTGGAAGGCAACCCTATAAACATTGGTACCGGGAACAAATATCAATATGAACCTGATTATGCTAGCGTAGACAGCTTTCCACTAATATTTGATCGCCACTATAATAGCGATTCACCGTCAAACTCTTCTTTGGGCAGATATTGGCGTGGGACTTACGATCGGAGCATTTCTGTTTATGAAGTAGGAAAAGGAAGAGGAAAAACTCAGGCGGCGGATGTCTATCGACATGACGGTAAAGTCTATACCTTTACTCTTTCCAATGGGCAGTGGCAAGGCGATCCCGATGTTGCCGACCGTCTGATACAAACAGCATCAGGTTGGCGCTATATTCAACTTAACAACCAATATGAAGACTATGACACAAACGGCAGACTAATAGCTTTGTCAGATCGTATTGGCCGCACTCAACAATTAAGTTACAACAGCGCCAATCAGCTTATACAAGTTTCTTCCGACTTCGGTCCATCGCTGACATTTAACTACAATAGCGCCGGGCTGTTGGCATCAATGACTGATCCGGCAAACAATATCTACCAATATCACTATGATACGGCAGGCAACTTGAGTCGAGTCGACTACCCTGATGGGACAAACCGTCAATATCCATATGAAAACATTGACCATCCTCACGCATTAACCGGCATTATTAATGAGAATGGAGCCCGTTTTGCTACTTGGAATTATGATTCATTCGGCCGAGCCATTAGTAGTGAACACGCAGGGGGTGCCGAAAAAGTCCAGGTCCTATATAACACTGATGGTTCGCGTACCGTTACTAATAACTTAGGCGGAACTAAAACCTACTTTTTAAAAAATGCCTATGGCGCTGTTAAAGTCACCGGTCTTGATAAGCAAGCCTGTTCAACGTGTTTAATAGATAGCGCCAGCTTCAATTATGATAGCCAGGGTTATCCAAATAAAAAAGTCGATCCAAACGGCAATATAAGTTACTCAAGTTTTAATGCACGGGGGCTTCCTATATATCAAACGCTGGGAGTCGGTACTGCAGACGAAAAAACCCGAACGTTAGTTTGGCATGACACACTCAATTTACCCACGGCTATCCATGAACCGGGGAAAACAACCTATCTTAACTATGACAGTAAAGGTAATGTTTTAGAAAAACGGGAGATGGATACTGCGACAAAAGCGACACAATCCTGGAACTATAGTTATACGCCAGGAGGTTTGATCGAAAGCGAAGACGGACCGCGTGTCGATATTAATGATGTCACCCACTATCAATACTATCCAAACGGAAGATTGTGGCGCATGATTAATCCATTAGGTCATGTATTGGAAATTATGGAATATGATGCTCACGGCAGAGTGCTGAAATATAAAGACCAAAATGCATTAATCACAACACTTAGCTATAACCCTAGAGGACAACTTACCAGCAAAAAAACGGGTAATGAATTAACCCTAAATAGCTATGACAGCACGGGACAATTAGTCCAAACAACCTGGCCGGATCAAACGGTCACCAACTATGAATATGATGATGCAGGCCGATTGGTATTAATGCGTGATCACTGGAACAATGAGACACGCTACCAATACGATATAAATAGTCACCTGATCCAAAAATCTATACATGCACAGGACGGCACGCTACAGCAGCAACAAAGCTGGGGTTACGATGCGACAGGCAGGCTTATCAGCAAAACAGGTGCAGCCGGCCAAGTCACACAATACAGTTACGATAGTAACGGCAACCTTATAACGGTCACCGATGCTAAAAGTCAGGCGATAAACAATGTTTTTGACGCTCATAATCGGCCCACGACAACCAGTTATCCGGATACCGGTATTGTCAATAGTGTTTATGACAAACAGGATAACCTGATTAGCGTAACCGATGCGGAAGGACATACCACCCATTACACATACAATGGTCTTGGTCAGCGTATTGAAACCGATAGCCCTGATACTGGTATTACCAGTTATAGTTATGATATTGCTGGGAATTTAATCAATGAAACACGAGCAAACGGTAAAATCCTCAATTACCATTACGACGCATTGAATCGCCTAGTTAAAGCTATCGATAACAATGGCTCACCTATCGATTACCAGTATGATAATTGTACAAATGGTATAGGTCGTCTTTGCAGCATTACAGGCTCAGGGTTTAGTTCCTCTTGGCAATATGATCTTCAAGGACGAGTCATAACAAGACAAGAGACAACACAGTCGGTTAATTCAACTGTGAGTTATCAGTACAATGCACTGGGGCAATTGTCGGCGATAACCTACCCATCGGGAAAAACGGTCTCCTATCAGTATATCGATGGTCATCTGGAATCAGTCAGTATTGACGGAACAACAATTATCTACCAGATCAGTTATAACGCAGCGAACCAGGTTACGGGTTGGAACTGGGCAAATGGCGAAGTGACCCTACAGAGTTACGACCTGGACGGACAACTGATTCAGCAAACTTTGGCCGATACGGATCGTAGTCTCGCCTATGACTTGATCGGCAATATACTCAGCATTGATGACGGCTTTAATTTTAACAGCTATGAATACGACTCAATGAGCCGTCTAATTGGCGCAACCGGTAACCAATATGATCTGTTATATAGCTATGATAAAAACGGCAATCGTTTAACCGAAGATGATGGCATAGATAATTATGACTACGCCTATAATACTTTAAATAATCAACTAACGGATAAACAAGGCACAATCGGCAAAAACTATCAGTATGATTTAGCCGGAAACATGTTAAGTGATGGTCAACATAGCTACCGATATGATGGTCACAATCAACTGATAGAGGTACTCGGTATCGCCGGCTATTTCTATAATGGTCTTGGTCAACGCGTAGCAAAAAACAGCCATGGTACTCAAACACTGTTTGTCTACGATGAAGATGCCAGACTGATCGGCGAGTACTCCGCAACCGGCCAAGCCATTACCGAAACGGTTTACCTCTTCGGTCAACCGGTTGCAGTTCTAAAAAGTTCAAACATATATAACATCCATACTGACCACTTAGGCTCTCCAAGAAAAATCAGCAATCAAACAGCCGATGTTATTTGGCAATGGCAGGATAAACCGTTTGGTGATTCAGCTGTTAATCAAGACCCTGATGGCGATGGCGTGGCGTTTGAATATAATCTGCGCTTTGCCGGGCAGTATTTTGATCAAGAAACAGGATTGCATTATAACTACTTTAGGTATTATGATCATGAGATAGGGCGGTATATTACTTCTGATCCGATTGGATTAGAGGGTGGGCTGAATACTTTTGGGTATGTTGGGAATAATCCTATTAACTCCACTGATCCAGATGGTTTGTCTCCGCTAGAGGGTCCTGGAACGACAAGTACGGGGAGAACTGGATCTCCTATTGATGGCTCAAGAGTTCCAAGATCAACTGGTGAGCAGATCACTAATCGAATTATTAGTAAAATTATTGAAAAAGCAACTGGTAAAATAGTAAAGGTTGATCCTAAGACGGCTCTTCTGACACCAAATCCAATAGGGTGGGGTATTGGTGCAATGTTGTATTGGAATGGGATAAGTCAATGTCAAACACTTACATGCGACCTCGATGAGGATGGTTTTTCCGACAAAGAATTTTCGGAAGGACTGTGTAAGCAGGGGTTCAACTAAGCAATGATGAATATCAATTACACAAATAAAATAGTTTCAGGGGTTGCAATGCTTCCTACCTATGTTGTTGTTGGAATGCTTATTCCTGCTCTTCCATTATTATGGTGGTTTGTTGTTTTGGCGATTATTTTGTTCTCAGCTAGTTGGATTTATGCAATCGTGGTGATTCAAGTCGTTGACCGCCAAGGAAATGCATTAGCGGCATATATTGCTTTATTTTTTCTACAGATAGTATTTTGGTGGATATGTCTTTGGGTGGCAATTAAGTTGTCTGGGTTTTAGCTCGGATCGGGTCGCGGTAACGGGATTGCACCCGTTAACTTTCCCACACCATTAATGTCATTCATTCAAGAACGCCCCTATTCGGTTAAGGAGTTGGAGGTAAACCAAGGGGTCAATTATAATACCGCTACCAGTCAAAGATGTCAGGTGCAATGTCTGCTCGAATAACTCCCGGTAATTTAAAAGCCTCTCAATAGCATCACGGTCTAACGCTAAAAAATTAAATTCACTCTGCCCCGAATTATTTGGCACTTTGACGTACGGATATGGTATTACTTTTTCTGATTATTTAAATAATGTTATCAAAATGACTAGGTACATTCAGTCTCAACCTCAGTGAGTGAGATAATTTTATATTTTGACGCTAGTTTCATATTTTTATTATGCTTCTATCTATACTAATGGTCTTGTTCTTTATTGGTGGGGTTATGACCCTTCCACTTTATATAATTGAAACGTTTATCATTTATCCTAAGATTTTTAAAAAAATTGGAAAAAAAAGTGACAAAGCACAATCTCTAGCCCAAAGAGCAAAGTATATTGAATTTTATAGAACAATATGCGAACAAGAAACCTCATCTCTTTTTTTCTATAATTCAATTTTTACCATTGATAAATATGCAAAAATTTTAGTTAAAATTGTATTCTTTTTAGGTTTTTTAAAGATAGCAAGCCTTCTGATTATCGGATTTTTAACAGGAAAACTGAAATATGTCGGGTAATCCATCATGTTCTTTCAATTTTGACAATTTATATAAAAATCAAGGGTTCAATGTACTTGAAACCGCCTTTTATTTAAACAGCAACCCACTAACAAGGTGCCAGTGTGAAGGACAAGGTGTACCTTTGGGCGCCAGCTCTAGGCGGTAAACATTTATGAGCAAGTTTGATCGGATCAAAAATCAGTGCATCTCCGGCTTTTAAATCATAGGCAAGGCAATAAGTGCTGAGCCCCATTTTTTGTAAAACCGGCGTTAAATCCTTTTTACGCTTTTCCTCTTCAATGGGCAATTCACCTGCAACCCTTAACTGATGAGTTCTGCCTTGATCAATTATCAAAGTATTACCACCGTGTTCAGTCACCGGATTTAAATACACAAATAGTTTTAGCGTTTTGCGTACACCACCATCTAGATGCCAGTATGTATGAGGTTTATAGTTATTGGCTTCAGAATCAACTTCATCAAAAGTTGACCAATACACTTTGTATTCGGATTGATAATAATTCGATATCAGCTCATTGACTCGATTTACAAACACTAATTCTGCGCATTCTTTAATAATCGTTTCACTACGGGTAGTAATATTTTCGCTATCGGAGAATTTTTTATATCGCTCTATCAATGCATGGCATTGTTGCAATGGTAAAACGTTATCGATTTGTATCGACAAATCATTTTTTAAAGTAATTAAATCCTGTTGCGTAACCATAAATTTTCTATTATCAAATTATCTGATCCAGACACTTTTTTTGCTGAGTCTATTAGCTAGAATACATATCGTCAATTACAAAACAGACTTTGTACCTTTTTTCCACGCGGCCCTTTAGCTTAGTAATCGATTTATAAATTTCGAGACAAACTTCATTTCCTTGGCACATAAACAATGTCCCATTGGATCGGGTAGTTGCGGGTTTTTAGGATTCAGTAACGGCTTGGCTATCGAAATTCAAGGGAAAATTAACTGGTTCCCACGGTCCTCCGTTGGAACCCATACCGGCCTGCATACCCACGCTGGAGCGTCACTGTTATAAAGTTAAGGCAACCTATTAGTTTGGTAGGTGCGAATTTACTTGTGCCCTTGAGGGTATTCGCACTGTGCTGATGAATCCGCACCTACAACAGCTTAACTTAATGGCAGTGACGCGGGAGCGTGGGAATGAGTAGAAATTATTAGAAATCGAATTACCCCCATTCACCCTAGGTAGTTGCCCAAGGTAAATCTCCCTCTAAAAACAAACTCACCCAGTATGCACAAGATCAGCACTACGCTGATTAAAATAATCGGCCTGAATAACAGTTCACGCAGGATTATGGGGTGGGTAACTTAACCGGGCGGGTAAAGACGTAATCGTGTTGTTTTACTTTACTGTGGCAACTGTAGCATTCCTGATCGAAATCAGCGTTATCGCCATAGGGTTTTGCTTCATCGCCGACCCAGCGGGCGTAGCCCCAGCCGCCGGTTTTTAAGTATTTGGCCTGATCCTTGATCATAAACTCAATATGCGATAACCGGTCCGGAACGGTTGCCTGATCCCAATCCGGATGTTGTCCGTCTTTCCAGACCAGCTTGCCGAGGATGGCACCGGTTGGCCATGGATTGGTATGCCCGTTACGGGCGGCATTAACGGCAATATTGTTACCGACAATGGCCCTTAGGCTGTTGTTGTCGGTGCGGTGGGAAACGCCGATAACACGCCAATTTTGATACCCCACGGGTAATTCAATACCATTGGGTGCTGCGGCAATCGTGCCTTCTGCACTGACGCTGTAGTTAGTCAAGATCAGGGTGATTAACATGCATGCTTTAATAATTAACTTCATTTCGCTCTCCGGTGCTGTTCAATGCGTCAAATTACAGTAAGTTGTCTTTATCGAACTGTCAATGCCCAGGCTGTTGAGACAAATTCTGGTTTCAGGGGCATTGCGCCGATACCATCGATTTTACACGCTATATCGTGATCATCCTTGACCAAACGAATATTTTTACCTTGGTACTGAATTTAACTCTCGAAGCTGTGCCTTTGACTTTAAGCTATTTTATGACGAAGACGCTGTTGCCGGTTTAATCTTTAAAAAAGTAGCCGTAAACCATTCTGCAGTGTTGTATCAACGCACAGATTTGTTTTTTTGTTGCATCAGGGCGAGTAAACCCTTTAACAAGGTTTCGGGATTTGGCGGACAGCCGGGAATGACCAAGTCGACCGGGATGACGTTAGCCACAGCCCCGCAACTGGCATAGGAAACACCAAATTCGCCGCCACAGGCGGCGCAATCGCCCATTGCGATGACCCATTTGGGATCGGGCGTGGCTTCATAGGTCCGGAGTAAGGCGGTTTGCATGTGTCTCGATACGACGCCGGTAACCAGCAACACATCAGCATGGCGGGGTGAGGCGACAAAGTGCACGCCGAAACGTTCGACATCGTAAAACGGATTGTTCAGGGCATGGATTTCCAGTTCGCAGCCGTTGCATGACCCGGCATCGACAGCACGGATCGCCAGGCTGCCGGAGAAGTTTTTGTCGACCCGGTGCTTGACTTCGATGCCCAATTGTTCCAGTTCGGCGTCGGTTGCGGCTTTACATTTTTCGGTAATGACACCGGTTTTAATAGTTTTTGCAAAAAGTCTTAACATGTAAATAGCCTATAAATCGTGGCCGGAATACGAGCCGTTGACCGATTTGTTACAGACCGGAAAATCCGGGACGATATTGTTTAGAATAATGCGCTCCAACGTTGGCCAGTTGATGGCGCTCGGATCGCGCGGATAAAAGCGCTCGATGCGGTTATCCTCTCCAAAACGCAGGTAACAAATGATTTCTCCACGCCAACCTTCCACCATCGCCAACCCCTCACTGCCGGGCTTAGGCGTTTGCCAATCGCCTTGAATATCACCGTCAGGCAATTGCGTTAACAATTGATTTAACAGTTTTAAACCGGCAAAGATTTCCTTGATACGAATCCACACCCGTGATGCCACATCGCCCTGATTTTCGACCGCAACCTTGAACGATAGCTGTTGATAAGGCGAATAAGGTATATCGCGACGCAGATCGAAATCCTCTCCGCTGGCGCGCCCGATATAGCCGAGAGCACCGAATTCATGCGCGGTTTCCGGCGATAAATAACCGGTGGTTAACAAGCGGTCTTCCAATGAGGAATTAAAATCCAGTGCGGGCACAATCTCATCCATTTCCTTGCGTAGCGCCGTCAATTCCTGTTGCAGTAAATCCTTCTGTTCAATGATTAAATCCTTTTTTACGCCGCCTGGCGTTAGTGTGTCCATTAATAAGCGATGACCGAAAACCTGGGCGGATGTGCGTTGCCACTGTTCGCGCAGACGCGTGAATTGCATTTGTGCGAAGGCGAAACCGACATCGTTGCAGATTGCGCCGACATCGCCCAAATGATTGGCGATGCGTTCCCGTTCGCAGAGAATGGCGCGGATATAATCGGCCCGCTCCGGCACATCGATTCGGGCGGCCTGTTCCATGGCCCGGCAGGCTGCCCAAGCGTGAGCAACGGCGCTATCACCGGAAATCCGTGCGGCCAATTTCAGTAATTGTTCCGGGTTACGACCTTCGGCAATTTTTTCAATACCCTTATGAACGTAACCTAGACGCTGTTCCAAATTAAGCACGGTTTCGCCGACGGCTTGAAAGCGGAAATGTCCGGGTTCGATTATTCCGGCATGGACCGGGCCGACCGGGATTTCATAAACCCCGGTTCCGCGCGCCTTGACAAACTGGTAGTCGGTGTCAGGCGGGGTCAGTTCCGGGGCATTGCCTTGCGCCGGGAATTCCTTGCGTAACGGGTAGTCATGCTTGCTCCAGGCCTGATGCCGTATCCAGGGGCGGTTGTCCGGGTGGTCGCTGAAACGGACGCCGAACATATCCTGGGTATGGCGCTCGCTACGGCTGGCCGACGGATAAATCACCGCTTGCGACGGTAACTGTGGTTTGTCGTCGGTTAATGATGCCGTCAACCAAAGATAATGACTCTCTTTTTGCAGGCAGGCATGCACCAGGAATTCGTGTGGAAGTTGCTCACCCCACCCCGCCGCCCAGCGCCAGTTTTGTTGCTTGGCCATTTCGGCACAGCGTTGCCAGTGTTCCGGTGCAATCAGCCAGCGGGTATGAACCGAGGCTAAGGTTTCGGCGCTGATGTTTTCATGCGTCAATAATTCGGATAAATCGGTAATCGCGGTCATAACGGCGCACTCCCGGAAATTAAAATGGTGGCTTGGGTAAACCAGTCGGCCAGGGAATCAGGAATCGCCAGCCCCAGCCATAACACTAGCGTCAAATGAATCATGACCGGCCAAAGATTGGCGTGGATGGCCTCTTGTGATTCGGGTTTGTCGCCGTAGACCATGGGTTGAATATTGCGGAACAAGCCGGCGCAGGCAATGGCTATGCCGAGCAACAAAAACGGCGTTAACCACGGATAACTTTGCATCGTCGCCAGCAGCACCAGGAATTCGCTGGTAAATACACCAAACGGTGGAAAGCCGGCAATGGCTAATGTTCCGATCAGCAGTCCCCAGCCGACTCTGGGTTGGGTACGGATCAGGCCGCGAATATGTTCGATACTTTGCGTGCCGGCAATTTGCGCGGCGTGACCGACGGTGACGAAGATCGCCGATTTAGTTAAAGAATGAACGGTCATATGCAGCAACGCGGCAAAGGTGGCGAACGGTGTTCCGATGCCGAAGGCGAAGGTCATCATGCCCATGTGCTCTATCGATGAATAGCTGAACAGGCGCTTGATGTCTTTTTGCCGGTGCAGAAAGAATGCGGCAACCAAAAACGATAATAATCCGAACCCCATCATCAGGTGACCGGCAATCTCGGTTTTTGTCGCATGATCGACCAGCATCTTGTTGCGCATGACCGCGTACAAGGCATCATTTAATAATAAGCCGGACAAAATTGCCGACATTGGCGTCGGACCTTCGGAATGCGCATCGGGCAGCCAGTTGTGCATAGGCACCAGGCCGATTTTGGTGCCGTAACCGATAAGCATGAAAACAAAGGCGATTTCCAGAATATCGGGGTTTAACAAATCGGCATTCTCAAACAATACCGACCATAGCAGCGCGTTTTCGGTATGGTTGATCTGTATTGCGGCATAATAAAGCAGAATGGTGCCGAACAGGGCCTGGGCGATACCGACACCGCACAGAATAAAGTACTTCCAGGCCGCTTCGATGGCTTCCGGTGTCCGATACAGGCTGACCAGTAACACCGTGGCCAGGGTGGCCGCTTCCATGGCTACCCATAAGATGCCCATGTTATTGGTGGTCAGAACCAGGTACATCGCAAACATAAAGCCCTGATACATCGAATAATAGAGCTTCAGGCGCTTGTCGGTCAGCTTACCCAGCTCTTTTTCGTGTTTCATGTAGGTATCAGAAAAAATCGCCGTGGTCATGCCGACAAAAGCGGTCAATACGATCAAATAGACATTGAAACTATCGACGATAAAGTTCTGTTCCGCAGATATCAGTGTACCGGAGTTGTAGACGATAATTGCCAGGATAAACGACAAGACAAAACTGAGGCTGTTGAAATAGACGTTTTTACGGCCAACATCGTCATGATGGCCGTACAGGGCGAAATAGACGATGCCGATTAGCGGTAGCAATAACAGCAGATACAAATCTAACATTATTCGGCCTCGTGTAGACGGTTTAAACGATCGACGTCAAGGGAGTCGATACTGGCGTTGATATGTAAAAAGAAAATCCCGAACAGCACGGCCGCAACTAAGACGTCGAATGCCACGCCCAGTTCCACAATAAGCGGCATGCCGCTGGTCGATACGATAGCGGCGAAAAACAGACCGTTTTCGATGGACATAAAACCGACCACATGGGCGATCGCCTGGCGGTGAGAGATCATCAATAACATACCCAGCAATACCACAGCCAGGCTCAGCGCCAGGGCATTGAGCAGAACCAGATTGGTGTTATGCAATATCGGATGCAGTACGTAATAGCTAAAGACCACGAGTGCCGCACCGCCCAGCATTACTGTGGTTTTATTGTTCAGCGCTTCGACATCACGGTGCATGTTCAGTTTTAGAATATGCCGCCTCAGCATCCAGGGAATAAATAATACTTTTAAGATCAGTGTGATACCGGCGGAAATGTATAAATGCTGGTTATCCAGACTGTAAGCGGCGACGGCTGTTGCCAGTACCAGCATCAAACCTTGTAAGGCAAACACGAACACCATGCGCAGTAAGCGGCCTTGTCCCAACATAATAAATGAGGTCAGCGTCACCAATGCCGCCAGTGACAGAATCACTTGTGTGTAATAATCCAATTGGTCAATATTCATTAACGAATTCCTTCCAGAATAATGTGACTGAGCATGCCTAACAGCCCAAGTAAATAGGCGAAACTGAGATATTCCTGTACCCGGAACAAGCGCATTTTGGCAAAGAGGGTTTCCGACAGCGCCAGGATGACGGACAACAATGCGAGCTTGCCGATAATGGCCAATAAACCATAGCCTAAGGCCTTAATCGACAAGGCTTCTGCGATACCCCAGGGAAAAAAGATGTTGACCAGCAGCACGCCGTACAGCATCAATTTTAATTGGCTGGCCCATTCGATCAATGCCAGGTGGCGACCGCTGTATTCCAGGATCATGGCTTCATGGATCATGGTCAATTCCAGATGCGTCGCCGGGTTATCGACCGGAATCCGGCCGGTTTCGGCGATGGCCACCAGCATCAGTGCGAACAGGGCAAAAATAAAAGACGGCCTGAGCACTAAGTCTTCATCCAACACATGCATGATGGCGTCGGATAAATTAGTGGTGGAGGCGGTCATGGTCAGCGTGAATACCGCCATCAGCATGGCCGGTTCGGCCAGTGAGGAAATGGTCATTTCCCGGGACGAACCCATGCCGCCGAAGGCAGTGCCGACGTCCAGCCCGGCCAGCGCCAGAAAAAAGCGGGCAAAGGCCAGAAAACCGACCAGTACGATGACATCGGCGCTGGCGGCGGTGGGCAGATCGACCGCAATCAACGGCACCACGGCCGCAGCCATTACTGTCGCCGAAAAGATGATGTACGGTGCGAATTCGAACAGCCAGGAGGCCTGATGCGATATCACCGGTTGTTTGCCAGTCAGTTTGATCAAATCTCGATAAGGCTGAAATAAAGACGGCGCTTTGCGGTTTTGCAAACGGCATTTGCACCATTTAAGCCAACCCGCCAATAGCGGCGCAAGACTGATAAACAACAAGGTTTGTACGATGGCTAATAATCCACTCATCAACTGATCACCCATAGTAAAAGCAATAAGGTGGTAAAGGAATAACCGAGATAAATGCGGATATTACCGGTTTGTATACGTCCTAAAAGACGGGCCGTACGGTTAATTATTCGTTCAATGCGCATATACAATGCCGGCCAGGTCGGGTCTTCGATATGCAATTGATAATGGATGTCGTTGACTTGATGCGGCATTGCTCCCATTTGTTTGTCTACGCGCTCATCCAGGTGCCAGACACTGGCGAAAATACGTCGAAACGGCATGCTGAACGAGGTGCTGCCGTATTGCATCCTGGAGGTCACGCCACCGAAGCCGCAATCCCAAGTATCTCCGCGGCGTACGGCGGAGGCCGATTTGCTGCGCAGATAATGCAGGCTGATTCCGGCGGCGATTAAGGCGCCGACCAGAACCATCGGCGCCGAATAAGAGGCTTGATCTTGCGACACCGGGGCCAGCCATAACCAGCCGCTGCCGTCAGAATTAGGAAGTCCTGTTCCTAGCAGGTGCATGGCAACGTTATCCAATAATGCCAAAACCATTTGCGGCAGGATACCGACGACAATACATAAACCGGCTAATAAGCTCATCGCCGCCAACATACCGCGATCCTCACATTCCTGTGCTTTGCCGCTGTGGTTGGACCGGGCCTGGCCAAGAAATACCGTGCCGTAAAGATTGACGAAACAGGCGGCGGCGAGCGCGGCGGTTAACGCCAATGCGGCGGCGGCAACCGGGATCAGGCTGCGCAACACACCATTATCCAGCACTCTGACTTGTAGTGCGGTTTGAAAGGCCAGCCATTCGGAAACAAAACCGTTAAACAAAGGTAATGATGCGATACTCATGCAACCGACCAGCCATAGCTTGCTGGTGTGCGGCAGGCGTTTGATCAAACCGCCCATCATTTCCATGTTCAGGTCATGTACCTGGTGTTGAATCACACCGGCACCTAAAAACAGCAGGTTTTTAAATAACGAATGGTTAAAGGCGTGAAAAAGCGCGGCGATTAGGCCCAATGCCGCCAACTGCTTATGACCGTTGGCGAAAAAAATCATGGCCAGTCCGAGCACCATAAAAATAATGCCGATATTTTCCACCGAACTGTAGGCTAACAGCCGTTTCAGGTTGTTTTGCACCAGCGCAAATAAAATCCCGCCTAAAGCTGAAAGCGCTCCGACGATCATCAACACCACGCCCCATTGCCAATGGATATCGTCCAGCAGGTCGAAGCTGAAGCGGATCAGCCCGTAAACCGCAACTTTAAGCATAACGCCGCTCATCAGCGCCGAAATATGGGAAGGTGCTACCGGATGCGCTTCCGGTAGCCAGACATGGACCGGTAATAGCCCCGCTTTCATGCCGAAACCCAACAGTGCCAGAGAAAAAGCAGTGCTGGCCCAGAATGGCGACAGTTGTGTTTGCCTGAGGGCATCGAAGGTAAAGCTGTTGTGTTCGGAAAACCCGGCCAGCACGCCAAAGGCCAAAATTATCGCGATGGCGCCGACTTCGGCCATGATCAGGTATAAAAAAGCGGCGCGGCGATTGGCGGAATTTTCGTGTTGAAAGGCGACCAGAAAATAACTGGCCACCGACATCAATTCCCAAGCGATCATAAAAAAGAAAGCATCGTCGGCCAGTATGACCAATAACATGCCGGCGATGAACAGTCCGCTGAATAAACCCAGGACGGCAAATGGATGGCGTTCGTCGTCTTGTTCACGCACATAGCCGGGTCCGTATAATGCGAAGGCAATCAGGGCGATGCCGATGATCAGATAGAACAGCCCTGACAAACTGTCGAAACGAACATGCCACGGTAACCAGGGTAGGCCCAATGAAAGTTGGTCGTTGATGACCTCTTGCGTCAGTATGACGCTGAGGCCCGATAATGTGGCGGAAATACCGGCAAGGCCTATTAACAGAAATGCGGTTGTCTGAATACGCATTAGATAACACTCTTCAATCAATAAGTTGTTGAGTGTCTGTCGCCATTCAGGTCGTCGGCGGCAACAGTAATCGATAATTATCAATACCCCGTTGCGCTGTCGGGTAAGCAGTGCAATCAGGCCTGATAACAGGCTGAATAAGACCGCACAGTATGCTAAAAAAAGAATCATGAAGTCTCCGTACCGTTATTTGCGGTCGTCTTGGGTCATCAACCGCGCAGCCAGTTCGTGATTGGAAAAGGTGTGGATGGCATCGCCGGTTTGGTGAAAGTTCCCGCCTTGCGCGTTATAGTCGATTCCGAAATCATGCAGATATTCCATAACAGTGTGGTCGATCAGGTAGGCATTGGTCAAATCCAAAGTAATATTCTTACCTTTGGGTAAGACTTCCAGCGATTTTTTTAAGGGTAGAAAGTTGGTAAATAAGGCCGAGCCATCCAGCTTTATGCAGATGTGGTTTTCTGCGGCGTAATAAATTTTAAAGTGGATCTTGAACAAGTTTTTGATCCAAACCCCGCGCAAAAGATGAATCGATAATTTGACCAGCACACCGATAGCAACACCGATTAAAAGGTCGGTAGCCAAGACACTTATGATGGTGACGATAAAAATAAACGATTGTTCGGTACCGATTTTTATCACGCGCTTAAATTCCTTAGGTGCAGCCAGTTTAAAACCGGTGTAGATCAACAAAGCTGCCAATGCCGTCAATGGAATACTATGAATGACTTGCGGAAACAACACGACAAATAACAACATTAAAGTGCCGTGAAAAAAGTTTGCCCAGCCGGTTTTTGCACCATTATTTATATTGGCGGAACTCCGTACCACTTCCGAGATCATTGCGGAACCGCCGATCAAACCGGATAAGGCATTGCCGACACCGACGCCAAGTAAATCTTTATCCAGGTTGGAATGGCGTTTATACGGGTCTAGCTTATCGACCGCCATCGTGGTTAACAAACTTTCCAAGCTGCCGACCAGACAAATGCTGACCACGGCCACCCAGAATTCGATTGTTGCCAGTTTGCCAAAATCAGGAAAATAGAAACTGGATATGAAATGGTTTGATATTGCCACCAGGTAATTCGGACCCACACTGTCTTCATGTAAGGCATGTCCGGTTAACATTTCCAATTGATGCGGCACATGAAAGATATGTGCGTGTTCCAAATCAAAGTATTTTCCCAACCCGATACCCAATATCACGACAATGAGCGGGGCCGGGATTTTTTTGAGTATAGGAAGTCGAATTTTGGGCCACAGCAATAATGTTATTAATGCGCTAAAACCGATGAAGGCAATTTCCGCATTCAAATTGGCGAAACTGTGCGGGATCTGAGCCATGTTGTGAAACAAACTACCCGGCTCCGGTGTTACGCCCAGCATAAGATGGGTCTGTTTGGTGATAATGATAATGCCGATAGCGGCCAACATACCGTGCACCACCGAACTGGGAAAAAAAGAAGTCAGCGAGCCTACTTTCATTAAACCCATGGTCACTTGCAATAACCCGGCAACCAAAATAGCTGCCAGCGTAAAACGATAACCGGCTATAGGGTCGCCTGCGCCCAGGGTTTCAACCGCATCCAAGATAACCACTATTAATCCGGCCGCCGGTCCGGTGATGGTCACAAAGGAACCATTAATACGCGATACGAACATACCGCCGACAATGGCACTTAAAATACCGGCCATAGGCGGTATTCCGGACGCCATGGCAATGCCTAAACATAAAGGCAGAGCGATCAAAAATACTAAAAAGCCTGAGATAAGATCTTCATGCCAATGCTTTTTTAAACCGTCCAAACCGGTCGCAGGCAATGTTTTCGAGTTAACTGTATTATTCACTTGCTTCGTCCTATAAATGCTTGACGAATAGCTTTCAGCAAAATGCATGCCTATAAAATAATAAAAATTAAGCCATTGATAATTAATGAATATTAATAATTATTGCCGCTAACCTACCCTTGTTTGGTTTTTTTAAACCAATCCGATTGGTGAATTTCAACCATTTAATCAATAACTGGGCCTGCGGTGTGTTATCCGGCCCGTATTTAAATGCAGCAAACCCTTGTTACAAAGGCTATAACATACTGATTTAATAGCATTTGATAAATTTATGGAAAAAGCGTGGTCGATATTGGTTTAAATCCACCAAGTTTTTGGTTGATTTGAACTAAGTGGATCAAAATTAATGTAGTGCCGGATTTGGTCAGAAAAAATCAAACCTTTCTCAATGATAAGATTGAAAGCAAAATGCTTTCTCTGTTTGCCTTAGGTAACAGTTACCGAGATATTGCTTCTCACATTACTGATCTTTATGGTCTGGATTTTTCTCATGCCACGATCAGTATCGAAGGGGGCGGACTAGACTGATAATATTTTTATAAAAATTATCATGATAGGGACTTTTCCTTATCAATCGATTTTGACCCCAATACCGTTACCCCAATACCGTTCCACTTTTCATCAATATGTCAAACAGGGGATATATCCACTGAATTGGTGTGGCGATATCACATGTTCAGTTGGTGGTGATGAATAACATGCGTCCGATTACGCGAAGCTAATCGGACCTACCGTGCTTTTAAGAGATAAAAGTTACCGTCATCTGTTATTGTTCTATTCTCCCCAACCTCGTAATAGACCCAGCCATTTGTTCCGTATATAGATGCAATAACGGACTCAATTGGTTTCCATAGTGACGAAGGAAGCAATACAGCAC
>JBNLCC010000016.1:0-22045 GCA_050303615.1 Methylococcaceae bacterium
AAGAAACATCTGCCAGGCGGCCATCCACAAGGGTATGCGTATTGTCCACAATGCGGCATTCGTTGCCTTTTTAAACAGCAAAAAACCGTTGGCACCGTCAACCAAAACAATACAAACCATCAACATCAAGCCCCCACGCCAAAAGTACTTTGGCTTTACCAGGGCCAGACAACACATCAATGATAAAAAATAAACCAGCAAACCAGCTTTACTTTGAAATAATACGATCAGCATCAAACTCAACAGTAAGGAAACACCTGCCATCGCCTTGACCGGAGGGTAAAAAGTCGGAAAAAACAATACCAGCGCCATTGGCGCGGTTGCTGCCAAAAACAAAAGATCATTAGGTACCGAAAGCAGCGGAAAGGCAGCGATAGTCATCCACTGCGCCGGCGATGCACCGGGTTGGCGTAAAACAATCGCCGTTAAATACAGCGCGATCATGAGATTGACCGACGTCAACACGATAAACAAATAATGCAGCCGGCTTTTGTCAAAATGGCAGAGTATGCAATAAAACAACACTGCACAGGAGATCAACGATAAGCTGACCGATATGCTCTGCCCGGCATCGATTGAAAAAATACAGGAAAGCAGCGTTACAACGACAAAAGCGATTAACGCCCAATTGATTAAACCGGCGATGCCCTTACCGGATATATCTTTACCGGCCACCGAAAAAAGCCCGGCAATTCCTAACATAATCAACGGATAATGCGAAAAATGCGGAATACCCAGCGAAAAAAGGTACAACAAGACACTGAACATGCCGAAGTAATTCCCCGGAAAAGAATTAATTTGTTTAGCGAATTTTTTTTTCATCCGTTTATTTTACCGCTGCCAGCTGTCGATCAAAGATAAATCAGCCGTGTTCCGGCATGGCAAAACGCCGGTAAAACATAGTGCCCCTTTGATAACAATCGTTACCAAGGTTACAGATCAAGTCCGGCCAGGCGACTCGTTCTCTTGCCGATACAATATTCCGGCTGCATATGCAGCAGCCCCGCCTCCTTGGCAATGCGTCGGAAATTATCGGATCGGTTGGTCATTTCGGATGCAACAAAAATCAACTCCAGTTCCAAAGGCGATAGGGTCCGAAGCAAATTTTTCACCAATATATCATTGACGCCGTTGCAACCGAAATCGCCCAGCGCCAAAGATCGGGAAAAACCGTAAAATTGCTGCATTCTGGATTCACACAACTTGCTGTAACGCGCTCTATGGCGTTTATCATGCAGTCCCTCCTTAATTGCCAAAGCCGCAATCGCCGCATTATAAAAGGCATTTTGTACCCCATGGGAAAAAATCGGATCGACAAAAGCCGCCGCGTCACCGATGCAGTAATAATTCTCTCCGCAGATATGCGTAGAATAATAGGAGTAATCCGGACGGTATTGTAAAGAACCCTCGATATAACCGGCCGGCTGCAGCAGCTTTTGCAGATACGGTTGTTCGGTGCAGGTCTGCAGAAAAAACATCTCCCGCTGCCGCTTGTCCAAGCCTCTGGCTGCGTTGCTATGCACAATCATCCCGACACTGGTTTTATCGCGCAGGATGATATGCCAGATCCACCCTTCCGCATAAGACATAACGAAAGTCACCGGTTTAACGGAAGCCAGCTGATCAGCGGCATAACTTTTAGCGTCGGCGCCCACATAGCGGGAATTTTTAAAATACCCCCACATCGACAAAAAATTCAGCTTTGAACTGACCGTTTGCCGCGTCCTGAACTGCCTGGCCAAAAAAGTATTGCATCCGCTGGCATCAATAACGTATTGGCAGCGGAGACATCCGTCTGCACTGTCGCCGCCCCGCTTATCGGCAAATACGATTTTAGGCTGATCGCCGCTGACATCGACTTTGGTTACCGCCACCTCGGTAAATACCTGCGCACCGCAGTCTTGCGAATGGCGCAACAGCAGATGATCGAAAATATCCCGTTCAACATGCAACCCAGGCCGGGTATAACCGAACTCGGCAAAGGAAATTTGCCTGATCTGATCATCCCAGACCGTGATGCCTCCTGCTTTACTAACGAAACCCTGCTGCTCAATCTTTGCGGAAACGCCGATTAAATCGGTAAATTTCCAAAAATGCGGGATCAGGCTTTCCCCGACCTGATTGCGCGGAAACCGCTCCCGTTCCAACAACACCACGTCTATGCCGCTCAACGCCAAATGCGTTGCGGCACTACTGCCGGCCGGCCCGCCACCGACCACCAGCACATCGCAATATTTGGGAATCGAATCGCCCCGCATGGCCCACACTTCGCCGGTCAAATTTACATATCGCCCAGCACCGCGCCTTTTGACGGGTGCCCCAGCCAGTCAGCGACATCGCTGCCCAATGTCTTGACGCAGCGGCCTAAAATGGAACAGGTGCCTTTATAGCCGCCAAACAATCCGCCACCCGAAACCCTCCTGGCTTTGAAATCGCCGATCAGCTGACCGTTTTTCGTCAAAGAACCTTCGATCATCACCATTTTACCCCCCGACCAGACACCGCCTTTGGCGCCGATCAGGTCGATGATTTCAATGTGCAGAACTTGGGCATCAGCGGGCCGGTCGGCCGAACCGGTAACGATATTGCCATATAAACCGGCAGCATATTGGGTAATAAATTCCGTCAATTTTTCCGGCAACCGGCATTCATTTTTAACCGCATCCCGGACATAGGTCTTATCGGCAAAGACAATATCATCAATCACCAACGTCCCGCTGCCCGAAAATTGTTGTGGCGTGGTTGTTTGTTTAGCGCCATCGGACGCGCAAGCGGTTAACCCCAGCAGCAACACCAAACCAATCAATAGTCTCGAATTCATTAAATCCCCCTTGAAATTATAATTGTAACGCGTTGTTATACAAACATATTAATAGAAAAACGACCCAGGTGCGAATAAATTCGCAGCAACCGAACTCAATAGATCCGCTGCGTCATAGCCCACCCTCATTACACAACTGACATGCGGTCAATTATAAGCGCTAGTCACCGGTACTGGTTATCAAAAAGTAATTATAAAAGCCGGGACGTTTAATTCTCTGCCTATTGCAAACCGCTAAATTCCAGTCGCAATTCATTTTCCATCCGGGAAGCATAGTGATAGGAAAGAAGAATGACTTTGTTTTGTATAAGGGGGAACGTAACGCAAATAATGCTGCTTCAATTTGATGGGGATTTAGATTAACGCTGGCATCAAAAAACGAAGTTGACAATCGTTCGACTTTTTCGCCTGATGCTTGTTTGGTTATTTCATAAGCATAATATTTGGCATTAGTACAGCATATAGCGTGTTAACAGGATAATTCATAGATCATTAGCGCTAACCTTCTCCCAGGCAATGTCAATCTTCCTCGAATGCAGTGTCATTGACCCGCCCTTGCAACGATAAGCCCAATATCAGCATACCGGTCAGAATTCCCGGCAGCCCTTCATAGATAGCCTGATGCCAGCCCATATAGCGCCAAATCAACGCCACGGCAAAGCCGCCGCAAATGGCCAGCACACTCGCTGATTGGCCGGGTTTGACACCGAAACATAAAGCGAGCAGCAACGGAGCGAAAGCGCTGGCCAGACCGGACCAGGACATAATGACCAGACTGAAAACACTTTGATCATTGCTCAGCGCCCATCCTAATGCCGCGAGGGTAATGACAATGGTGGTCACTTTGAGCAGCCAGGTGCGTTCTATGTTATGCGGCAGCAGATCATGAGTGACGGTCGCGGAACAACTTAATACCAGGGAGTCGGCGGTAGACATCGTGGCGGCGAATATTCCCGCCAATATCACCCCCACTAACGATGGCGGCAACAGCAGTTGGGCCATTGTCGGTAATGCCAATTCCGCGTCAAAAGAACCGGTATCCGTTATGTAAATGCGTGAAAGTAATCCGACCCCGGTGGTCAAGCTGTAAAACACCAAAAACCACAGGTAGTACCATAACTTCGCCCGCCGCATTTTATGGGTATCGTCGAGGGTCATAAATCGCACCATAATATGCGGTTGGCCGATCACCGAAAGTCCCGCAAACGTCCAACTGATGACGAATAACAATACTCCGGCCAAACCGGGCAGCGCATTGTCCTTAGGAAACCAGTCGAGGAAACCGTCGATCGTCTGCATCTGCATTAGGGCGCCGTTTATACCGCCTGCCGCTCGGGTGGCGACAATCAGCAACAACCCCATGGCAAACAGCATCACGATAGACTGTGCCGCATCGGTCCAAATGGATGCCCGAATACCGCCTGCGAAACAATAAACTGTCACCAGCAACGCTCCCACCACTGCACCGGCCCATGGCGGCCAAGCAAACAGGACGTGCAACGCTTTACTTCCCGCCACCAGTTGCGCACTGGCGTAGGCCGACAGAAAGACGAGCGAGATGATGCCGATAGTACGTTGTAAGGCGATGCCTTTATCGCCGTACCAATTGCTGAGCACGCCTGCATAACTGACTTCGCCGGATCTTAACGTGGCATCCTTGAGGCGGGCATGCACGAACAAGGAGGATAAAAAGTCGCCGGCGATCCAGCCGATCATCAACCAAACGGAAGCCAAGCCGGTCACATAGGTGTAACCGATCACACCGATGAACATGTAACCGCTGTTGTTTGTCGCCACTGCCGATAGCCCCACCAGCCAAGGCTTGACCGAGCCGCTGGCAAGGTAGTAGTCTTGCTTGGTACCGCGGCTTTGCCGGATAGAAGCTAAACCAATCAGGGTAAATATCAACAAGCAACAGAGAAAGGAAACAATCATTAACGTATGGTTAGATGCAACCGCTAAGAAGCGAGGCAGATCGCACTACCATGATCATGAATCTCTACCAGGCAGCGATGCAGACTTTTTATCGCTTGTTCATAAGCAATTTCGTTGATAATAAATTGCATATCGACCTGCCGCATTGACTGATGCAGAGCCAATACGCTAATATCGCTGTCCGCCAGGGCGCGCACTGTTTTGGCGAGAATACCAGGCACCTGCATATCGCTGCCGATCGCCGAAACGATCGTTACTTTTTGCTGATTGAGCTCCGCTTCAGGGAATAATTCTTCAAGTACGCTGCCGATCCTTTTGACCGTTTTTAGATTGGTCGACAGGTAATGAGTTATAGTATTGGCATTGATGTCTTTGGCTACAATGTTGGCCTTGAACCGGCATATCGCGGACAAGATTTCGCGATCATAATGATCGATATTGCCCGCCATATCCTGATCAAACAGTTCCAACGCATAAATGCCTTTGCAGCCGGCGATAATTTCCACACAAGGGGCGTCACTAATGTAGTCACCGGTTATCAAGGTGCCGCTGTGCTCCGGTTCAAAGGTGTTTTTCACCCGCAGGGCGATGCTGTTTTGGCGCAGTCCCTTGGCGGCCTTGGGGTGAATCGCCTCCATGCCCAAGTTTGCTAATTGATCGGCGACATCATAATTGGTGCGCCCGATGGGTACCGCATTCACCTCCCCGACGATGCGCGGGTCAGCGCTGCTCAAGTGAAACTCCTTATGGATGACCGCTTCCCTCGCTTGAGTCAATACCGCAATACGACTAAAGATCATCTCGCTGTAACCGCGATCGAAGCTCGACATCAATCCGTCTTCACTGTGCGCGTAACCGGTTACAATCGGTAACTGGGTACGTAAATCAAGTTCATCGAAAGCGGACTGAATGCGCTCATCCAAAGCAATATGGCGAGCCGATTTCCACCCTGTTAAATCAACAAAACAGGCGTTGACCCCGTCACGGTCTAGTAGCTGTGCCATATTCCACGCGCTATGCGCCTCACCGATACTGGCCAACATTTCACGGACGGCCGACAAATGGGAATCCAAAGCAAAATGACCGTGTTGACAAAGGCGCTGCAGGTCGGTTAAACAGCCCTCGGCATCGTCCAGACGTTCACTGATGAAGCTATTAGCCCGCTCCAGAAGGACGCCCTCGCCAAACAGCGCCGCATTAATGTCCTGCAGGGTTCCTTTTAACCCATGCAGCGCCTCACGCCAGCTATCGTCATTGACACTGTTGGCAAACAAGGCAAACACGCCCGGCTGTTCTGTTTTTTTATATTCCAACAGACGATCGGTAATTCCCCCATAAGCGGATACCACGAAAATTCGCTGATAGAGCCCTTCATCGCGGGATGGTTTTAAAATGATATTGTCGCGTACCGCGGCATAGTCGTTCATCGACGTGCCGCCTATTTTTTCCACCGTATGAAATTTCATGTCGAAATTGCCTTATTGAGTATCTGCACAGGTCACGCATAATCGTGTATCCGGTACGGCGTTAAGCCGCGGCAATGGAATATCGCAGCCGCATTGCTCACAAACACCAGCATCTTCGCTGTCAAGCCGGAGCAAATTACGCTCTAGCCGCTTGATTTCGGCACGCGCGTTATCAAGCATCGTACTCTCCACCATTGAAGATACCGTCAAATCGAGGGTGGCCGCCTGATCATCCGCTTGCTGCTGTTTATTTTCGGAAATCGAACCGCTTAGCTGCAGTTGTTCGTGCAACAGGGCGAGACGCGTACGCATCCGGCATTTCAATTGTTGAATGTCCGCTTTATCCATAATTCATCGCTTTAAGTTTGGCTGGATCACCCGGATGTCATTTCGGCTGCAAATATATTCAGGCCGTGGCGGCCGATTACAGAAAGGATCTTGCACCCGGTTACCGATTGCGTTATACACAAAAAAGATATTGGAGCGAGGATAAGGTGTTATGTTGCTGTTTGAACCGTGCATGACATTACAATCAAAGATGATCACACTGCCCGGTTTGCCGGTTGCCGCCACGATACCCCCGTCCGTCACCAATTTGCTCAGGCAGGCGTCGTCAGGAATCCCGTATTCCTGCTTCTGCAGCGATAATTTATAATGCTCCGCCGGTGTTTCGCCTTCACAGATGACATAGCTTGTATGTGAACCCGGGATCAGCATCAACGGCCCGTTGCTGGCAAAATTCTCGGTCAACGTGATCGACATACTCAACGCCCGCATTCTCGGCATACCGTCCTCCACATGCCAAGTCTCGAAGTCGGAGTGCCAGTAGAATTCGTTACCGCGAAAACCAGGCTTGTAATTCACCCGTGATTGATGAATATATACCTTATCATTCAGAATATATTCAGCCAAACCGGCCAGCCGGACATCCGCAGCCAACTTGCTGAATAGCGGGTCGATATCGTGAACTTTGAATACGGATCGCACATCGTCGCTGTGCGGCTCGGTGATCGTCGCCCTGGAAGACTTGATTGACTTATTATGCCTGAGGCGTTCCAATTCGCGGGTAAAGCCGGCCACTTCCTGCTTATTGAATACCTGTTCGAGGATGACAAACCCCTGCTTCTCATATTTTTTTAGCGACGCATGGTCGATCAACGCCGATTTTGCCCGATCGGCATATACCACCGGATCCCGGCGCTTGAGCAACTTTGCTTTAACCCCATTACGGGATGGATAGATGTCCCCGGTCGCCATCATCGTTCTTCACTACCAACCGTCTTGCAGGCACCCCAGCTCAGTCGGTAACCGCTTCGGCACTGAGTTCATAGGCCCCTTCGGCATTGTGCACCTCTTTGCCGTTAAGCGGCGGACTAAACACACAGGCCATAGTCATTTCCTTAAAGGCGCGCAAAATATGTTTATCGTGTTGGTCCAGGATATAAATTGTCCCGGGTCTGATCGCATATTTTTTTCCGTCAGCCAATACTTCGACCTCGCCTTCACCCGAAATGCAATAGACCGATTCCAGATGGTTTTGGTAATGCATCCGGAAGTCCGCTCCCTGGTAAATGGTTGTGATATGAAAAGAAAAGCCCATATTGTCGTCTTTTAATAATAAGCGCGTGCTTTCCCAATTGTTATCGGGCGACACAATAAGGCGCCCTGTTTGACGGGCCTGCTCCAATTGTCTAACTATCATGTTTGCTTTCCACTTTATTAAATTTCCTTTCCGCCATACCGACCGGGCATCGCGATTGACGCTATTAGCTCGCCATCTGCACCGGCTCGAAATAATCCCTTTCCTCGGGAATAGAATCTTCTTTGGCACAAACCTCCTGAATTGCTCGCTCGACAATATTGATCCCTTTTGCCAGATTTTCGTCACTGATAATCAGCGGACATAAGAACTTCACGACATGATCATCCGCGCCGCTGGTTTCGATAATCAGTCCCCGCTGAAAAGCCTTGCGCGTGATTTTCCCGGCAAGATCACCGTTCACGCAATTAATGCCCTGAAACATGCCGCGGCCTCGTGTGGTAAAATTGCCTTCCCCGTACTGTTCTACAATCGCGTTCAAGCGCTTTGAGATGTATTCCCCTTTACGCTTCACCATTTGGGAAAATTCGTCATCGGACCAATAATGATCAATCGCCGCTTTTGCGGTCACAAAGGCAAAATTATTGCCGCGAAAGGTGCCGTTATGTTCGCCGGGTTTCCAGTGATCCAGTTCCGGACGGAACAGCACTACCGCAAACGGCAGTCCATAACCCCCCAACGATTTGGACAAAGTGACGATGTCAGGATAAATACCGGCTTCTTCAAAACTGAAATAGGTCCCGGTGCGTCCGCATCCTGCCTGAATATCGTCTATGATCAACAACACATTGTGTTTTTTACAGACTGCATCGAGGTGCCTCAACCACGAAAATTCAGCGGCATTAATTCCGCCTTCGCCCTGTACCGTTTCCACAATCACTGCCGCAGGTTTATCGATGCCGCTGCTGGAGTCGGATAGCACCTTATCCAGATACGCTGTAGTATCAATATCTTCACCGAGATATCCATCATAAGGCATGCGGCTGGTACCGCTCAAGGACACTCCTGCTGCGCCCCGATGGTGGGAATTTCCTGTTGCCGCCAGCGATCCGAGACTGACGCCATGAAAGCCGTTGGTAAAAGCAATCACATTTTCCCGCCCGGTCACATTACGCGCCAGCTTTAACGCTGCTTCCACTGCATTGGTACCCGTTGGCCCGGTGAATTGCACCACATAGTCCAGATTCCTCGGCTTAAGGATTTTCTCATTAAACGCTTCGAGAAACTCGCCTTTGGCTTTGGTATGCAAATCAAGGCCGTGGGTTATGCCGTCATTGTGAATGTATTCCAACAACTTTTCTTTGAATATCGGATTATTGTGTCCGTAATTCAACGTTCCTGCTCCGGCCAGAAAGTCCAGATATTCGTTGCCTTCCTCGTCGTAGAGAAATTCCGCTTTTGCCATGTTGAACACGCGCGGAAACGAACGCGCGTAACATTGCACCTCGGACTCTATTTCTTCAAAAATTTTCATCTTGTATTCTCCTTCGCCTCGTTATCGAGACAACTTGGCCGGTTACGTTTGCCCGAACGCAAAAACGCAAATTAGTTAAACGGCCCGATTCTGACCAACATCTCGGTATCGTGCCGGCCGGCAAAATGTTTTTCCCGGTCAAACATAACCGAGCGCTTCAGTTCGGCATTGAGTTGCTGCGCCAGCCGCTCGAATAATGCCCACGACGCTGCATTGGATTTGGTAATGGTGGTTTCGATGTAAGATACGCCACGGCACTGGCTGCGGCTAAGAATATGACGCAACATGCTGCTTGCAAGCCCCTTGCCGCGCGCCGGCTTGCCTACTGCAACCTGCCAGACAAACAAAGTATCGGCACGCTCCGGAACAAGATATCCCGAAACAAACCCGACCAGTTCATCGCGCCATACCGCTGCGACCGAAGTACCTGCAAAATGACTACACTGCAACAAATTACAATAGATGGAATTCGGATCTAATGGCGGACATTGTTGGATAAGCTTGAATACCGACATACCATCGTCGGACACCGGGGGACGAAGATCTATTTCTTGCTGCATGTTATAATCTTGACGTCCGATAATTATACATTTCTAATGTTTACTATACTAAATATTATATTTGCTAACTTCGACATGTTATCTATAAATACCACTATAAAATCCAAATTTTAAGGCTAAAAATGATCGTCTTGCATTAACAATATCGTCATATATAATATTTAGACATCAAAGTATTATACACAAAATAAAACGAATGTCCAGATCATATATTTTGCCTTCATAGGGTATCCATTTTTTTCAGTACATTTTCCAACACGGATGAAGCACACCGTTTGCTACAATAAAGGTAATTTAATTTGCCGGCTGCAAAGCTAACCATAGGTAACATTTTGAACAGAATCGAAGAAGTACTCATCGCATTGCGTCGCGTCATCAGGGCGACGGATCTGCATTCAAAACACTTAGCTAAAACAACGGGACTGACTGCCCCGCAAATGCTGTTGCTGCAGACCATTCGCGACAAAGGGGAAGTGACTATCGGAGAAATAGCCAACGACATGAGCCTTAGTCAGGCGACCGTGACCACTATTCTGGACAGACTGGAAAAGCGCAACCTGGTATACCGGGAACGCTCAAAGGAAGATAAACGGAAGGTACACGCCCACTTAACCGATGCAGCCATTGAAACACTCAAAAACGCCCCTATCCCTTTACAAGACCACTTCACGCGGCAATTCAGCGGACTGCAGGAATGGGAACAAACCATGATTATTTCGGCATTGCAGCGGGTAGCCCGGATGATGGATGCCCAGCATATCGATGCGTCCCCGGTGCTTGATATCGGTACGTTGGACAGACACAGCACGACGATCGACAAGCCGGAGACCGGACAAACCCAAAAGGAGCTTTGATAATTATTATTTCTGCCACATAATTCTATTCATTTCAAGCGGAACCGAAGCATGCGAATGGGCGGGCACGATACGCGCGGTATAGTCATCCGGGGATCGTCCGTTGGCTATGGTAACCGTATATAAAAACCCGTTGCTGCTACCGGCCAGCTGATGGTCACGGTGCATGGGATAGATCGCGGGCGGTTCATGGTCGTACCCTGATTGCGCATAGAGCTGCACCCGAATATGCTGCGGATCCATCTCCCCGAGATAGACAGGTATATCAAAAATCAGCTTATCATCTTTACTGTCGATTAACGATTCGCCGATATGCATGCTTTCCCAGCACTGATCAACCTCATGCAGCCAACTCTGCAGTTCCAGACCGGATTCACCCTGTCTGATCGATCGGCTCAGATAATTCTTTGCGCAGGGTATATAATAGTTTTCCAAATACTGCTGAAGCATACGGTTGGTTGAATAATACGGTGTCAGGCGCGCCATGCTTTCACGCATCCGCCGCACCCAACTCAAAGGTATTCCCTGACCGTCGCGATGATAAAATTCAGGCGCAACCTCATTTTCCAATAAATCATAGAGCTGCCGTGCTTCATGCGCATCCCAGGAGGGGTCGGAGTCATGCTCTTGCCCGTCTCCGATCGCCCATCCCACTTCGGGCGAATAGGCCTCGGCCCACCAACCATCCAATTCGGAAATATTCAATCCACCATTAACCAGCACTTTCATACCGCTGGTGCCGCTGGCTTCCCAAGGACGGCGCGGATTGTTCAGCCACAAATCAACACCGGCCACCAGTTGCTCGGCAACGACCATGTCATAGTCGCTAATAAAAATGAGTTGGTTGTAGACTTCGGGACGCTGCATAAATTGAAACCATTCTCTAAGCATCCGCTGCCCCTCCTTATCAGCCGGATGTGCTTTACCGGCTATGACCATCTGCATCGGTCTTTCGGGATTGGTTAGGATGCGCACCAGTCTTTCCGGATCATGCAGCAACAGCGTCGGTCTTTTGTAGGCAGCAAAGCGCCGTGCAAAACCCAGCGTGAGAATATTGGGATCAAACAAACGGCGGGCTTGATCGGCAGCCTCGACACGACTGAGCCCTTGCGTGGCAAGTTGACGGGCTTTGTCTTCACGCACGTAATCCACCAGTTCCTTCCTGTTATGCATGCGCAACACCCAAAGATCCTCATCGGATACTTGGCGAAAACTTTGTTCGATACAATTTATATCACCGACCCAGCGTTGCTTGCCGCATGTCTCGGTCCATAATGAATCGGCCTTGGCTGAATCCCAGGTGGGAACATGAACGCCGTTAGTGACATAGCCGACAGGCACTTCTTCTACCGGCCATCCCGGAAAAAGCGGTGCAAAAATATGCCGGCTTACTTCCCCGTGCAATTGACTGACTCCATTGACTGCGTTGCTGCCGCGCACGGCAAGATAGGCCATGTTGAACCCGTCGTTGCTTTCTTCATGATCTCGCTGACCAAGCGCCAATAGTTCATTAATGGAAACCGACAGACTGTTTGCATATTTGCAAAAATATCGGCGCATCATTTCCACCGGAAAACGGTCGAAACCGGCCTCGACCGGGGTATGCGTTGTAAAAAGGTTACCGGCGCGGGTGATGGTCAACGCTGTGTAAAAGTCGATATCATGCAGTTTCATATAACTGCGCGCCCGGTCCAGAACGGCAAAAGCCGCATGGCCTTCATTGAGGTGGCATATTTCAGGGTGTATATCCAACGCCTGCAACACCCGCCATCCGCCTATGCCCAATAAAATTTCCTGTTGCAAACGCTGTTCCTGGCCGCCGCCGTATAGTTCCGTCGTAATGCAGCGGGCAATGGGGTGATTGACCGGATCGTTGGTATCCAGAAGATAAAGGGTAATCCGCCCGATACATGCCTGCCATACCCGCACTTTCAACTGGTAACCGGGTAAACGCAGGTCAAGCCTTAACAAGTCTCCATTCTTGTCACGTACCGGCGTGACCGGCAATTCGTTGAGATTACTGCTGGGATAGAGTGCTATCTGATTTCCCTGCGCATCCATTGCCTGCCGAAAGTAACCGTTCTGGTAAAGAATGCCGACGCCAACGACCGGAACGCGTAAATCGTGGGCCGCTTTCAGCAGGTCGCCGGCAAGCAAGCCGAGCCCCCCTGAATAAATTGGCAACGACTCGCTCAGCCCGAATTCCATGCTGAAATAGGCGATCGTTTTTACCGGCGATTGAGGATAATTTCGTTCGAACCACCCCGGTTGCCGAATAGCTTCCCGCTCTCTTGTTAACAGGCTGTTTATTCGGGAAACGAATGCCGCGTCCTCGGCCAATTCGACTAGCGCATGTACGGACATAGACTGCAGCACCAGCCACGGATTCCGGGTTTGCGACCATAATTCGGGGTTTAGCCGATCCCATATTGCATCTGCACTATGGCTCCAGGTATAACGTAAATCCAGGGCGAGTTCCAGCAGTCCTTCAATAGCCGGGGGAAGAAAGGATTGAATATGATTTACAGTAACAGACATCGATTAGTGCTCCATACACCGGCCGAACGAGGGAAAGTTAAATTGACACAGAAATATTTTTTGGTGTTCTTTATGCGATCGTTGATATTTCCATCAGGCATTCTATCACGAACATTTTGAATATAATCCAAGGAAAAGCAACGGAATAAAATCACAGGTATGGCATATAAAGCAAATAAACCGATTCTCAACTGTTGTACTTTGAACGCGGCACTAGCCACGTTTTATGCCGGTCAAGCAGCCTTAGGCCGGCTGTGCGGCAGCGGCACGTGCATGGCTGTTGCGACAATGGCATTCCGGCTTTCCGTCGCCAAATCCTGACGATTTTTTCCGGTTGTCTCGATGGGGGGCAAATAAATCAATTGCAAATGAATTTCATCCAAAGCCAACATTTTCAATAAATGGCTTACAAAAGCGTCATCACCTATAAAGGGGGCAATATGCCTCGCTTGATATCGATAATGAATGGCTACGGGTTGGACTGCGGACCGGTTCAACAAAGCCGGTTGAAATAAAGAACTGTGAAACGGAAGGATTTGCGTTCCATCCGTTGTCGTGCCTTCGGGAAAAACAAACACCTTTCTTTGCTGCTGCAATAACCAAACCGTTTTTTCCGTCGTAGCACGGATATCCTGTTTATTGCTCCGTCGGATGAAGATGGTACCGCATTGACGGACAATAAAACCGATCACCGGCCAGTGGTTGATGTCACTTTTAGCGATAAAAAATCCGGGCGTGAATTGGCCGATGGCAATAATATCCAGCCAGGATATATGGTTGCTCACCATCAATGCCGCTCCTTCTACGGGATCGCCTTTGATATCGATTTTCAGATTGACGATTCGGCTAAAACAGGAAAGCCATATTAGCTTAATTTGATTGCACTTATCCCAGGCCTTTCCATATTGATGGATCGATTTAAGTATTGGGAACACGACTGCAGTAATCAATAATCCCGCAGCAAACAGCAAAAAAGTTAACGGAACTTTATAAAGCAGGCGAAGACTGCAAATCATAAGCTGATAGCCGCGGTTTTGAATAGTACCTGCTATAACGGCCGTCAAGTTGCGTTAACGGCAATATTATAAACAAATCCATTACGTTGAAATCTTCATCCCAGCAAGGCTGGCCGCAAACCTGGACGCCAAAACGCAAATAGGCCTTGAATAACGGTGGGATACCCGATTCATCCCTTTGGCATGTTAAATGTTCTGGCACCGGTTTAATCGGCGTTACCTTGATCAATGGTGGCGCAAAATTTTTAGCCGCTATATTTCGATACACGGCGTCAATTGAAAAGCCGTTGGGCCCTGGTGAAATACTCACGCAACCGATTAAGTGATCATAGTTTCCCTGTTGAATATATTTCATTAGACCCGACCAAAGCATTGCTAAAACCGTACTTCCCCGAAAATCGGGGTCGATGCAGGTTCGACCGATTTCAAGAAACCGGCCGGGCAACGCCAGAACCGGATCCAGATTGAATTCGCCCTGGGAATAAAATCCGCCAACTTTTGCAGCCTGTTCCTGATCCAATAATCTGGTATAACCGGCTATTTGTTGCTTTGCCGTATTGTAGACAATTAAGTGATCACAGTAGTCATCGAACTTATCATGATCCAACTCTTCCTCCGCTGTTGGCAGTTTTGCACCCATTTCCTTGGCAAACACCTGATAGCGAAGCTGCATTGCCTGCTTAATTAACCGCTCATCTTTGGTTACAAAACATTCCCAGCAGTTAGCCGGTTTTATTTCCATCTGCGTATCCACTCGTTTCATTCTATTAACGGTAAAAATTAAAGACGAAAACAAAATATAAAAGTTATATGTAACTATCGTGTCCAATTAATTAAATTATGATGACAAAATAATTGCACAAACAAATTCGTGTATTACTGGCGAATCGGATATGATGGAGAATCGTTTTGCCCGAGTTTATGGCATAAAAAGCGGGCAAATAAAGATAAAAAAAGTAAGATAGAAAAGGTGTTTTATGAAAAAAACGGCACGCGCAGCAGCCCTGTCCCTGATTCCCTTTGCAGTTTTATTGTCATCCAGCGGTACTGCAAACGCCAGATCCGAAAAGGAGGTCTGTTCCAAACCCAAATTTTCAGGCTTTAAGCCTAAAAAGGGTTCCGAGGTCAGCCCCGGCTCCGATTTTTCCTTCCGCGCTCCGGCTTCGATAGCACCAAACAGTGTCGAAGCAACAGTGAAACAAATCAACGTAAAATTAACTGTGCAAGATAAAAACGAATTTTATGTTTTCAAAGGCAAGCTCCCGGATTCCCTGAATGATACCTATGCCCGAATTACCGTTAAAGGAAAAAGCGATCTTGGCTGCCGGGGAAGAGACGGCTGGCTAATTAAAATTAGCGGTAAACCCGCCGCTGCGACACAAAGCAGTTCCGATACGCCGCAGCCTGCAGCGACCTCCGGGAATACCGGGACCAATAAATAGGTGTTAGCGCGGTATGCAAAGCGAAGGAATTGCTTCGGTTATCCAATCAAAAAAACTCCCGGCAGTTTCACAGGCGGCACATAACCGCCCTGCTTTCGGAAATACAAATTGCAGAATTCACCGTTCCGCTTCCTGTTTTTTATGAAGTTGGGTGACCCAACGGATCCCGTTAAAATTTAACGGGATCCGGCAATCGCTTTGCCCCTCGGACATTGCCTGCAGTAAAGGGAGAACAGCCGCTGCGGGAGCACAGCGAATAAACTCGAGCAGATCTTTTGCTACAGGGATTTGTCCGGTAGAAGTTTCCGGTAATGAAATCGAATAACCGGCGCCATCCGAATTACTCAGCACTAACGCGCACGAGAAAGCGGTTTTACCCATAGGCGGAGCTAAATATTGCGGCCAGGTTTCATCATAACAAACCAGCAACAAATCACCGGTTGCGCGTTGTAACTGCGACCAGGCTTCAATAAGCGACATTGCAAAAGTATCCTCTCCGGCAGCAATCGCAGTTGTCGGCGCACGGCATCCGTTGATGATGCTCCAGTATCCGGCGGTCGTATTATGCACTGAATTATGGAACTGCGTAGGCGACAACAAGGCGTCCCTTTCCGGTAGTGTTTTACACAACGCATCGGTAACCTGAATTTCCCCCCCGACGGATGCGAAAACCGAAGCTAAAGCGGCGCTGTCAACTGCGGCCAATCTGCAAGCATTAATCCCCGCGGTCACTGCCATTTTAGTGGTTAAGGCAGTCCGTCGCCGAATAGCAGCCGGTAACAGACTGTTATCGACGGCATATCCCTGCTGTCCGAAATCAGCCAATCGCGGCAATTCCTGACAGCATACCGCTGCCGATTTTATCATTAACCGCTTATTCATAGCCGTCTGAAAAAATGATACTGGCGTTATTTCCGCCGAAACCGAATGAGTTACTCATCACCATTTGCAGATTTTGCTCGAGTCGGGTTTCTTTAAGCACCCGGCACCGGCATTCGCTATCGGTGTCACGCAAACCGCAGGTTCCCGGCATAAACCGGTATTTGAGCGCTAGTAGTGCGACTACCGCTTCGATCGCCCCGGCCGCGCCCAACGTATGGCCGGTAATGCCTTTGGTGCCGCTGCAAGGCAGTTGATTTCCGAACAGCTCGTAAACGGCTTTTGCTTCCGCCAAATCATTGAGCCTGGTTCCCGTTGCATGCAGATTGAGATAATCGATCGCCGAAGCTTTTAAACCGGCGAGCTGGAGCGCATTGTTCATGGCGGACGCTGCACCCCGACCTTCCGGATGAGGTGAACTCATATGGTAGGCGTCGGAGGATTCACCCACCGCCAGGACATGCGGAAAATCCCGAGTTTCGGGGCGGCGCTTTTCCAGCAATAATAGCCCTGCGCCTTCACCAATATTAATTCCCCGACGCTCTTTATCCATCGGTCTGCATTGCGTTGCGGAAACCAATTCAAGGCTGTGAAAGCCGCGCAGGGTCAAACGGCACAAGGTATCCACGCCACCCGTTAAAACTGCATCGCAAACGCCGCTCACAATCAGGCGCTGCCCGGCCGCAATCGCTTTGGCCGCTGATGAACACGCGGTCGAAATTGCTAAGCAAGGTCCCTGCAACCCCAATTCCAATTGTAAAAAACGCGGCGTTGCCTGATAGGCATGGCGCGTCAAAAAATGAAAATCCGCTGGCATCTGCCCGGTTTGCATTAGCGTTGCATAAGCAGACTCGGTTTCGTATAAGCCTGAAGTACTGGTGCCGATTACCACGCCAATGCGGTGTAGCCCGTAACGGGCTTTCGCCTCTTCAAGCGCATCGCGTACTTCATCTTCCAGAAAATTTAACGCCGCCAAAGCAACCCGGGAATTTCGGCTGTCATAGTCCTGCAATTCAGGCGGAACAGCCGGCAACGTCGCCTTTATTTCCGCCACCGGAGTGGAAAATGCAATGTCCAGCAACGTTAACCGGGACAGTGCGGAGGTATTGGCCAACAAAGCCTGATAGAACGCAATATTACCGGTACCATGTCCGCCCAACGCAGTATAGGCAGTCACGGGAACGGGGCTGATAGGAATAAATGGCGGCATATTTATAAGGTAAATGCCTCCCCAACGGCCGGATCAGTTCCGAAAACACGCCGAAATACCAAAACAGCAAACAGAAACCTAACCATTAACTTAAACTCACCGGCAATCAATTATTTTTCAAGGAAAGCTCGCTATAACCCATTTCCCGGGGGATAGTGGCATTCCTATAGTTCTTCATCAGCCACCTCGACATGTAAAGCTTGATTTTTTTCCTGAATTTCCATGCGCATTTTTTTGCGCATTTCCGCCGCAGCAAATAATTTTTTCTCGACGTCCGTCACCAGATCCAGTTTTGGAGCGGTTTTAGGTTTGCCGTTTTCATCAACAGCCACCATCGTAAAATAACAGGAGTTGGTATGCCGTTTTTCTTCGGTGCGAAGGTTTTCCGCAATGACTTTGACACCGACTTCCATTGATGAGCGTCCGACATAATTCACATTGGCATGAAATGTCACCAACTCGCCCACCTCAATTTTTTGCTTAAAAAACACATGGTCCAGAGAAGCGGTCACCACATAACTCTTGCTGTATCTTGCCGCACAGGCATAAGCCACCTGATCCAATAGCTTTAATAACGCGCCGCCATGAACCACGCCGGAAAAATTGGCCATATCCGGCGTCATCAATATAGTCATCGTTAATGTTTTTTCCGGCTTGTTCATACCCTACCAAATCGATAGCAAATTCTATTATTTGTCTGCAAACATCTGATTCTGCCCGGCCACACAAGGCGCTGCGGCAAACCAAACATTAACCGAACATCCTAAATTACCTTATCCATTATATCCTTTTCCCGGCACAATCTGTTGTAAAGAAACGTGCCGGGGCAGTTGCAGAAACTATTACCAATTTAGTCGCTAATCCCCATCGCTCGAATGCCATTGGGGAGGAACGCTTAAACCTCGGCCAAATTTCCCTTTTCCTCCAGCCAAGCTTTACGGTCGGGCGAACGTTTCTTCGCCAGCAGCAGATCCAGCAGATTGCTGGTATCGTCATTTTCTTCAATAGTCAACTGCACCAGACGCCTGGTATCCGGGTTCATCGTCGTTTCCCGCAGCTGACCGGGATTCATTTCCCCGAGGCCTTTAAAACGCTGGACATTCACTTTTCCTTTCAGTTTTTCGGCTTCGATCCGGTCCAACACACCTTGCCGTTCCGATTCGTCCAATGCGTAAAACACAGTCTTTCCCACATCGATGCGGTATAACGGCGGCATAGCCACATAAACGTGGCCGGCTCCGACCAGCGCCCTGAAATGTTGATAAAACAGCGCGCAAATTAAGGTGGCAATATGATTGCCGTCGGAATCGGCATCGGCCAGTATGCAGACTTTACCGTAACGCAGACCGCTCAAATCCGCCGATTCGGGCTCGATACCCAATGCCACAGCGATATCATGCACTTCCTGAGAGGCCATCACTTGCGCCGAATCCACTTCCCAGGTATTGAGGATTTTTCCGCGTAACGGCATAATCGCCTGAGTTTCCCTGTCACGTGCCTGTTTGGCGGATCCCCCGGCCGAGTCGCCTTCCACCAAAAACAGCTCGCTACGGGTAATATCCTGGGTGGTGCAGTCGGCCAATTTTCCCGGCAGCGCCGGCCCGGCCGATATTTTTTTCCTGATCGCCTTCTTGCCGGAACGCAGTCTTTTCTGGGCGCTTTGAATTGAAATTTCCGCGATTTTTTCTCCCGCCTCGGGATGCTGGTGCAGCCATAAGCTGAATGCATCTTTCGATACGCCGGAGACAAACGCGACACATTCGCGGGAGCTCAAGCGCTCCTTGGTCTGCCCTGAAAATTGCGGATCTTCCAATTTCACCGAAAGAATATAATGGCAGTTCTCCCAGACATCTTCCGGCGCAATTTTTACTCCGCGCGGCAACAGATTGCGAAAATCGCAAAACTCCCTGATCGCTTCGGTCATTCCGGTTCGAAAACCGTTGACATGGGTTCCGCCCTGCGCGGTAGGGACCAAATTGACATAACTTTCGGCCACCGTTTCCGCTCCAATGTCGGCAGCCCATGCAATAGCCCACTCAACCGCTTCGTGTGCCGCTGCCATATTACCCATAAACGGTTCTTCCGGATAAAACTCAATATCCCCCATACGATCCAACAGATACTGTTTCAAGCCTTGCTGATAACACCACTCCCATTGTTCACCGCCTTGTTCGACCGTGAGCGTAATCTTCAACCCCGGACATAATACCGCTTTGGCTCGTAAAACATGGGTCAGCTTGGTCACTGAAATTTTATTGGAATCAAAATATTTACCATTGGGCAGAAAGCGAATGGCAGTTCCGGTATTGTAACGTCCCACCGTACCGACCTCGGTCAGTTCACTTTGCTTTTCGCCATCGGCAAACTCCATCCGGTAAACCCTGCCATCCCGCTTAACTTCAATTTCAAACGTCGACGTCAGCGCATTGACCACCGATACACCGACGCCATGCAATCCACCGGAATATTGATAATTTTTATTGGAAAACTTGCCCCCGGAATGCAGTTGCGTCAAGATCACCTCGACCCCCGGAATCCCTTGTTCCGGATGGATATCGACCGGCATGCCCCGCCCGTCGTCCTTAACTTGTACAGAACCGTCCTTGAACAAAATCACCTCGATTGATTTTGCATAACCGGCAATGGCCTCATCCACACTGTTATCCACCACTTCCTGAACCAGGTGATTCGGCCGGGTGGTGTCGGTATACATGCCCGGCCGTTTGCGGACCGGTTCCAATCCGCTTAAAACCTCGATCGCGGCAGCATTATAAGCACTACTCATGTTGTTATCTATTCTCGTCCCGTTTCATATATAATAATTAAGGTTTATGTCTCACCACATCATTTTATCACCATGCCGAGAAAAAAAAGCGCGACTTTGTTTGAAGATGCACTGGCTGAGCTGGAACAGCTGGTGGAACGTATGGAACAGGGTGATATCACTCTCGAAGAATCATTAAAATCCTTTGAGCGCGGCGTCGCATTGACCCGTACATGCCAGAAAGCCCTGCAGGAAGCGGAGCAAAAAGTTCAAATACTATTAGAAAAAAACGGCCAACAAACTTTGGAACCTTTTACCGATGAATAATGCTTTAAAAAATTACTTGATTTCCTGCCAAAACCGTGTGGAAAGAGCTCTGGAAAGCCGGCTCCCTGCCGCATCCATTCTACCGCAAAGACTACACGATGCGATGCGCTATACGGTATTGGACGGCGGTAAGCGCATGCGCCCGCTACTGACCTATTGCACCGGCAATACCCTGGGCATCGCTCCGGATCGATTGGATGCACCGGCCTGCGCCGTGGAGTTCATCCACGTTTACTCACTGATTCATGATGATTTGCCGGCCATGGATGACGACGACCTGCGGCGCGGTAAAGCGACCTGCCATATCGCCTATAATGAAGCCACCGCGATCCTGACCGGCGATGCCTTGCAGACCCTCGCCTTTCATACCCTTGCCAGTGATCCGAGCATCACCACCTCCGCTGAAAAACGTCTGGAAATGATTTCGGTACTGGCAAAAGCCAGCGGTTCCCAGGGCATGGTTGGCGGACAGGCCATCGATCTCGAATCCGTGGGAAAGTCGCTCAGCTTGCCGGAACTGGAAAACATGCACATTCACAAAACCGGTGCCTTAATTCGCGCCAGCGTACAGTTGGCCACACTGTCTGTTCCCGATTTAAACCCCACTGTCAGCGCCAAGCTTGACCATTATGCAAAATGCATCGGCCTTTCCTTTCAAGTAAAAGATGACATTCTCGACGAAGAAAGCGATACGGCGACTTTGGGCAAGACGCAGGGCAAGGATCAGCAAAATAACAAACCCACTTATCCGGCGTTGTTGGGCATGGAAGGCGCCAAGCAAAAAGCGCTTGAACTGCATGAACAAGCTGTTGACAGCTTAAGCATCTTTGGAGATGAAGCGGATTTATTGCGTGAATTATCGCTGTATATTATCCGAAGAGATCACTAAATCCTGACTTGATTACTCAGGAATAATCTGCATAATTAGCTTTTCGAATTTTTTTAACAACATGACCCCGTTAATACCCGGTTATGATTAGGAATACTATTGCTAATGAATTTTCCCATGCTCAGCAAAATCGACACACCGGCGGACCTACGCAAGCTGCCGGCCAGCCAACTGAAGCCGCTGGCCAAAGAGCTGCGCGAATTTCTGACCCAGTCCGTCAGCCAGTCCGGCGGCCATTTTGCCGCCGGTCTCGGCACCGTCGAACTGACC
>JBNLCC010000017.1:0-20946 GCA_050303615.1 Methylococcaceae bacterium
CTTGTAGCCATCAAGCTCAAGAATTCGCTGCAGGTGCAGGAAGCCCAGCTCGTCCGTTGAAGCCTGTTCCACGCCCATCAAAACGTCCTTACCGTTCCCCACCAGAACAATATCGCCCCCCTCGCTGTAGGGTCCACGGGCTGCGTCCAGCGCTGGCCAGGTCACCGGGGTTGCGTGCCAGAGCACATCATTGTTACTCCGGATGTGCGGCATGAATACATCCCGAGCCCACAGCTTGTTCTTTTTGGTAATGAGCACCCTTTGTTCCATTTCGATGTAATTTCTTCCCACCACCCAAACGCAGTCAGCAGGCGCAGACTGCCAGATGCCCTTCGCCCCCGGAGCGACATCCGAAGCCAGTTCCTCTTCGGTAAATTCTCGCGGCCGGTGAACCTTTACACCGTGCTCTTCAAGGGTAGCGGCGTAGTCGTCGAGTTGCTGCGCGTATTCTTCGGCGAATTTCGGATAAACCTCCTGCAGTCGTCTTCGAGGATGTTTTCTGAAAACATCCTTGAGTTTCGTTTCCTGCATGAAGTATTCATAATTGGCGCTCCAATCAGGAGTCATCGCAGTATCGCCACGTCCAACGATTACTTCCTTCAAGGAACCCCATTCGTCATAGACACCAAAGCCTTTTGCAACCTTCTTCTCGTTATTCTCACTCATCTATTTATTCTCCCGTTACAATATTTGTACATACTGCTTTAGCGCATTGGCGAAAGCCTTGGCTGAATCCGAACTTCGCGATGACGGAGGGTGGCGGCGAATTTGCTCTTGCGCGCCAATGTGCGAGTTGACCGGCAGGTTGTCCTGCATAATGGATATGGAATATCCTATTGTGCAGGTGGTTCTGCCGGTCGAACGGTTGGTTCGCGGCGCGTAGCGACGCGGGCCGAGCGTTCGACGCAGGCAACTCGCGCATTCGCGCCGCGGAGCGAACTATTAATTACCAGGCAAATTTGCCTGCACATTGAATTGCAACCGACTTTAGCTGATAAGTTAAAATTATGTCAAGGTCGAAATCGACGACGTTATTGATGGTGTTCGCCGCGAAAAGTCGGCATCATATCTCAGAATCAAGCATCTTTTGACTAAATTGAGCTGCTGTATGTATCAGGACAGAGTAAAACCTGAGCGCGGTATACCATGCATACAAAAAATACTATTCTATTCCCGGACCGGCGCCGAGCCGCCTTCGCTCGACAGTCCCCTAATCGATTTAATCTCTGCTTCGTTTATCCCTAATGACTCGAGAAAATCCTGATGCGCCTCGGGTGACATTCTTTCGAACTCAACATGCCACTTCCTCATGTCATCTTCATCCAACCCTGTCGCTTTCAGCAATGCGACCCATTGCTTTTTTGTGATTATCCTGGAATGCAGGTGCGCGCCGCTGCTTTTCAACATTCGAATAATGACACTTTGTTGATGTCTTAAGCTGCTAATATCTTTGTTAATCCTCTGCAGCTGAGTTTCCAAGACGGAGTATATTTCACTGTTTCCCTGATTTAAAACATTGGCAATAGACTGCAGCGGCAGCCCCGCTTCACGGAAAAGTATGATTTTTTCCATTTTCAATATGTCCGCATCGGAGTACATCCTATAGTTCGCGGCGCTTCTACCGCTTGGCGTCAGCAAGCCTATTGCGTCGTAGTAAAGCAACGTGCTTCGGGATAGCGAAAATCTTTTGGCCACTTGGCCGATGGTATGCATGGTGGTTTTCTCGTGTTCTGTAAGCGGTTCAGTTATCCGAACACAGATAACTGAACCTCGGATTAAATCCTTCGCTGCACTATGCTTCGTCTGTTGAGAAAAAGGTATCGCTAGTGATTTTCGGCAATTTTTTGTCCGGTCGTAAGGTAGTGGTTGATTGCCGTTTCGAAACGCTTCATGAACTCGTTGAAGCTAGCGGCGGTAAACTCGTCCACAACCTTCTCTCCCTCCTTGCCGATAGCGGTAAAGTCGTAGGCAACATAGGCCCGAGATGTATTTTCCGGACCCGGCTCCAATTTGATAGAGAATTTCCTGACGGTGGCCTCCGGCACAATTCTGTACATTTCGACGAACCGGTTCAACTCGTAGCGGGTAACGATCCAGGTCGCATCGTTTGGTGTCGCAGGTTCGACAAATATGCAGTCAAGTTCCATTACACCGGAATTTGACACAACGAATTTCGGCTGCCAGCCCGGAATCCAATCGGTTTCCCGCACCGGGCAGAGCAAGGGAAAAACTTTTTCCGGAGCGGCTTTCCATGTTTGCAGGCAACGATGCTCCCGTCGTTTCGGTTTGATTATCTTCATTTAGCTGTTCCTTGTGGGGTTAACGAAAACGCACGATTTATCATCGTGTCAAACCAATCCTAAAGTATGAAGCTATAGACAGGTCAACCCTGAAGATGTCGGCTACTTGGCATATGGGTTCTCATAACGGGCGATATATTGGCGATTTGCTTTTTACTACCGGCTTTTAATCCTCCGACCGGACCATTAGTCCGGTATCGCCATTGCGGCCGCCAATCAACAATCGCAGGCGGTCTCGTCTCCAGCCGCCATTTTATTTTTTGTCGGCAGTCACTGCATCGACGGAATAAATCAGTTTTCCCGATTGCAGGGTATGCGTCACGATGCCCTGCATCTTTTTACCCCAGTATGGGGTATTGCTTCCCCGGCTCTGCCAGTTGTTTTCGTCGATAACCCATTCGGTACCGGGGTTGAAAATACAGACATCCGCCGTTTCACCTAATGCCAGGCTACCGCTGCGCACACTGAGTATTCCAGCGGGTTTACCGCTGAGCGCATCGATTCCCTGACGCAGCGACAAAACCTCCTCCCCGACTAATTTCAGCATCAGCGGCAGCAGCGTTTCCATTGCGGCAATGCCCGGTTCGGTTTCGGGAAAAGCGCCGAGCTTGGCGTCGATATCGTGCGGCTGGTGGTCGCTGCAGACTGCATCGATGATGCCTTCTGCAACTGCAGCTCTTAAACTGAGCTTGTCGTACTCGGTACGCAACGGGGGATTGACATGATAATTACTGTCGAATGGAATCATGTCGTCTTCCGTCAAATGCAATTGATGCATCGCAACATCGGCACTGACCGACAAGCCTTTGGCTTTGGCCTGGCGCAACAATGCTATGGAGCGGGCACAGCTTAGTTGGCTGAAATGCACCCGGCATCCGTTTTGTTCAACCAGTTCCAGGCATTGCGCCAACGCAACGGTTTCCGCCGTTTCCGGAATTCCCGGCAGACCGTAGCGCGTCGCAAAAACTCCTTCGTTGGCGCAACCGCCGTTGCGCAACCGGAGTTCCTCTGGACGATAAATCAGCAGCAGATCATGGCTCGCCGCATATTCCATCGCTCTATGCAAAATCAACAGATTGCCGACCGGTTGTTGCGCATTGCTGACGGCAATGCAGCCGGCCTGCTGCAGCGCAAACATCGAGCTGAGTTCGTTGCCCGCCAACCCCTGGGTAAGCGCGGCAATCGGATAGACTTGCCGATAGCCGGCAAATTCGGCCTTGTCCTTGATCAGTTCCGCCACTGCCGGCGTATCGATCACCGGCCGCGTATCCGGCGGCACGCAAAGCGACGTGATGCCGGCTTTTGCCGCCGCCCTGATTTCGCTGCTTATTGTCGCTTTATGACTGAAACCCGGTTCCCTGAGACGCACGCTCAGATCGACAAAACCCGGACAGACGATTTGCTCCCCCGCATCGATAACTAAATCGGCCTGAAATCCGTCCGGCTCGGTGTGTACGCCGACGATTCGGTCATCGGCAATATAAAGATTACCGATTTGATCCAGATTATTGGCCGGATCAAGCAGCCGCCCCTGCATGATTTTAATTCTGCGCATCAGGAAACCTCCTGAGTATGCATCGCCATCGACATGATCGCCATACGTACCGCAATGCCGTTACTGACTTGCTGCAAAATGACCGATTGCGGCCCGTCCGCAACACTGGAGGCTATTTCAACACCGCGATTGATCGGGCCCGGATGCATGACGATTGCATCGGGCTTGGCCAGTTTCAGCTTTTCGGCGCTTAGGCCGAAGCAATTAAAATATTCGCTTTCGCTGGGTAAATAGGCACTGCTCATGCGTTCCTTTTGCAAGCGCAGCATAATGATAACGTCGATATCCCGCAAGCCCTGCTGCAAGTTATGAAATACGTTGACATGCAACGTTTCAACGTGAGCCGGCAGCAAGGTTTTCGGGGCGATCACCCGCACTTCGGCGCAACCCAGCGTATTCAACGCGAGAATCTGCGAGCGGGCTACTCTGGAATGCAGAATATCGCCGATAATAGCGACGCGTAACCGGGAAAAATCCCTTTTCAACCGGCGGATAGTAAACATGTCCAGCATGGCTTGGGTGGGGTGCGCATGTTGTCCGTCGCCTGCATTGATTACGCTAATGTGAGGTGCGGTGTTTTGGGCGATGAAATGCGCTGCGCCGCTGACCGCGTGGCGGACCACGAACATGTCCACGTGCATCGCCTCCAAATTGCGGATCGTATCCAGCAGGCTTTCTCCCTTCGATGTCGAAGAAGTGGCGATATTCATGCTCAACACGTCGGCGGACAGACGCGCCGCGGCCAGTTCGAAGGTTGTACGTGTACGCGTGCTGTTTTCAAAAAACAGGTTGACGATCGTTTTGCCGCGCAGAATGGGAATTTTTTTGACCTGCTGTTCGGAGATGCCGGCAAATGATTCCGCTCTATCCAGGATTTCGGTTAATAACTGCCGATTCAAACCCTCTATGCTGAGAAAGTGTTTGAGTTTACCGGTCGAATCCAGTTGCAGGGTTTCCATAGCGCGCCTGTTTATGCCGCCGCATCAAGACTTTGAATTTGAATGGCCAGCGGTTCCGGACCGGTTAGCTTGATCCGCTGCCCGGGGAGCAAAACAATGCTGTCGCCCACACAGTCCGGGCGCAACGGAATCTGCCGGCCGTCGCGCTCAAGCAAGACGCCGAGCACCACCTGATTGGGCCGTCCGTAATCAAAAATCTCGTTCAGTGCCGCGCGAATGGTTCTGCCGGTATAAAATACGTCATCAATCAAAATAATGTCGCGACCTTCAATGGACATCGGCAAATGGCTCGGTTTAACTTTGGGGTTGACGCCGATACGTGAAAAATCATCGCGATAAAATGAGATATCCAGTAATCCCAACGGCTCCTCGATGCCGAGCTTTTGATGTAGCCGCTCCGCAATCCAAACCCCGCCGGTACGTATGCCGATCATCAGCGGATTTTCGAGTTTTCGTTGTTCTATCACGTTTGACAGGCATTTCTCAAGGTGGCTAATCAGCTGATTAATATCCGGGGAATAGGTAGTCATAATTACTTTTGTGTATTTAACCAGGTTTGCAGGATTAATTGTGCTGCCAACTGATCCTGTACTGCCCATAGTTTGGCGGCACAGACGTTGACCTCATCGAATAGCAGTTGTTTGGCTTCAAATGTCGTGAGTGCTTCATCGATTTGATAGACGGGAATATGATAACGTCCCTGCAGTTGCCGGACAAATTTCAGCATTTTTTGAGTGATCGGATTGTCACTGCCATCGTCTTGCCGTGATACGCCTACAACCAAGCCGGCAGGGCGCCATTCCGTTATGATGCCGCCAATAACCTGCCAGTCGGGTTTTTGATTGACAGCGCGTACGGTTTGCAGCGGGCTGGCGATTTTCGTGCTTAGCTGACCGACAGCCACGCCTATTTTTTTATTGCCGAAATCAAAACCCAGAAAGGTATCGTTAGCCGAACAAAGCTGCAACGGATCCGGCTTAGCCATGCCCTGCCGGAGTCGTCAGCATATTGATGTCCACACCGATCCTGCCCGCCGCCTTGCTCCAACGTTGCGAGACGGGGGTATCAAATAAAATACTGTCTTCACAAGGTGTATTCAGCCAGGCATTTTCAACGATTTCCCTTTCCAACTGACCCTTCCCCCATCCGGCATAGCCTAGTGCCACCAAAACCTTTTCGGGCCCCTCGTTCTTCGCCAAAGCTTCGAGAATATCGCGGGACGTGGTTAACGCGAGCGTATCGGAAATGACCAGTGTGGAATCCCAACTGCTGTTCGGTGCGTGTATCACAAAACCACGCTCCTGCTGCACTGGTCCGCCGGAAAACACCGGCAATTTATTATTGGGGGAATTTTCCGAGTAGATGTCCATTTGTCTGAAAATTTCTCCCAATTCCATTTCCGCCGGGCGGTTGACAACAATGCCGAGAGCTCCCTCGGCATCATGCTGGCACAAATAGGTAACCGTATGGGAAAAATTGGGATCACCCAAATTCGGCATGGCGATAAGAAACTGGTTGTTTAAATAGGTCGTTTGATTCATAGTTTTAGTTTCGGAAATTATGGCTATCTACGCAACATTATTGTGCTAAAAGGCCGGATTCATCAGTAAATTCCCACACTCGAGTGATAATCAAAACATCCAGTTCCTCACGCAGCGCTTTCGGCAAAGGAGCAAAAGGCGCACTGATCCGAACTATTCTTTTCGCCGCATCATCCAGCAGTTTATAACCTGACGATCTGCTGATCCGGATATTATAAATACTGCCGTCATGCCTGATACCGACATCCATGGTCAACTTGCCGGTCAGGTGTTTTTTGCGGGCAACTTCCGGGTAGTTCATATTGCCGGTTTTTTCCACTTTGCGCCGCCAATCTTCCATATATTGTGCAGCCAGATATTTATGGGTACTGACTGAATTGATAAATTTTATCCGGCTTTGTTCCGAGCTTTGTGGTTTATATCTTATTTCCGCGCCCAACTGGGCAATCTGCCTTGACAGCATTTCCGCACTCAGCCTCGGCCGTTTTTCCTCAACCGGCGCCGGTGATTTTTCGGCATTGTTTATTTTTTCCTTGGCCTTTTGTTGGGTAATCACCCGCGGAACCGGTTCAACTTTTTTTGTTTTGCTTGGCGGCTCACTTTTTTTCCTCATTTGTTCGCCCGTATGGCCTGCACTGGGAATTTTCTGTGCCGGCGGCCGTATACGTTCTGTGCTTTTTGAACCTGCCGCCTGTTGGTTGTCCTGTGCCAGAAATTCCGCTTTTTTCGGTGCCTGTTTTGCCGGCATGTTGGCAATCGTTACGGAAATGCTTTTATTTACTTTTGCCGGTTTCGGCGCCGTAAAATTGACGCCAAGAATAATAACGGCATGCACGACAAAAGCAATAAATAAAGCAACAAGCAGAGCATCGCTTACCGGAGCAGGCGGTTTGGTAAACGAAACGTCAGCCGTCATAATCTTTTACCGTTAGCATATGCTGCAATAATACAATCTAGCAGTGTGTGAAATAATACCATTTTTAACAATGATTTTCGATATGATCCATTAACAGTGCTGAAATATTCAAACCGAATTGTTTATCCAATTCCTGTACGCAGGTGGGGCTGGTGACGTTGATTTCGGTTAGGTAATCGCCTATCACGTCTAAACCGGCAAACACCAAGCCTTTTTCTTTCAATGTCGGGCCGACTTGCCCGGCGATCCACAAATCCCTTTCAGTCAATTTTCTTCCTTCGGCAGACCCGCCGGCTGCTAAGTTCCCTCGCGTCTCGCCTTTCGCGGGAATACGCGCCAAAGCGTAGGGAACCGGTTCGCCGTTGACGATCAAAATTCGTTTGTCTCCCTGCTTAATTTCCGGCAAATATTGCTGCGCCATGACATAACGGCTGCCGTGCACGGTCATGGTTTCCAAGATGACGCTGATGTTCGGATCTTCCGGGCGAATATGAAAAATCGATGTTCCTCCCATACCGTCAAGCGGTTTCAGAATAATTTGCTGATTGTCCCGTAAAAAGTCCCGGATTCGTTGCGGATCGCGGGTAACCAGTGTCGGCGGACAGCACTGCGGAAACCATGCGGTGAAAAGTTTTTCATTGGCGTCGCGCAGCGATTGCGGTTTATTTACCACATAAACACCCAAACTTTCCGCTCTTTCCAGCAAATAAGTGACATAGATATATTCCTGGTCAAAAGGCGGATCTTTCCGCATCAACAGAGCATCCAACTGATCGAGCGCCAGTTCCTGTTCCGAACCAAACTCAAACCAACGCTGCTTGTCCCGCCTTACCTGCACGCACCGGGTTCTTGCCATTGCCCTGCCATTACTCATGAATAAGTCTTTCAACTCCATGTAGTGCAATTCCCAGGCACGTGACTGTGCTTCCAGCAACATGGCAAAACTGGTATCTTTATCAATGTTAATGCGGTCAATCGGGTCCATTACCACGCCGAGTTTTACTTTCACCGGTATATCCTATCGATTTATTGAAAATGTGATTTTAACAAATTTATTTTGTTATTTGTTGTTTACCTGAATAAGAAATTTTGGTATAAAGATCGGCTTACTTAAGAATCAAGGCACATAAATAGAGGTTAAACATGTCCAGAGTATGTCAAGTGACGGGCAAAGCCCCCATTACCGGGAACAATGTATCACATGCCCATAACAAAACCAGAAGACGCTTCCTGCCTAATCTGCACCAACACAGATTTTGGGTTGAAAGTGAAAATCGCTGGGTGCGCTTAAGAGTTTCCAGCAAAGGCATGCGCATCATTGATAAAAACGGCATTGATGCGGTTTTGGCCGATATCCGCAAACGCGGTGAAAAAGTATAAAGGGGATATAAAATGCGCGATAAAATCAAATTGATTTCAACTGCGGGAACAGGTCATTTCTATACCACCGACAAAAACAAACGCACCATGCCGGAAAAAATGGAAATCAAAAAGTTTGATCCCGTGGTACGTAAACACGTTATCTATAAAGAAGCCAAAATAAAATAAAACTGTAGCTGTTCATTGTATCCGGACTGCCATTGCTGTCAACAGCCCATCCGGGCCGGAATCGGACATTACCGGTTTTTTCAGCATACTGAATAGAAATACAGATATTTTTGCTTTTTATTGTTATGTTGCCTGACAAGCCACAGTCAAAGTGACTGTGGTTATGTCAAACCGGAGGAATATCGAGTCATTTTATTCCGACCGCAAGGCTTCCAGAGGTTTCAAGCGGGCTGCTTTCATCGCCGGCAATACTCCGGATAACAATCCGATAAACAGCGACATCAGCAAGGAAATAATAATATATTTCCATGCCAGCTTTACCGGCAATAAGGGTACAAAAGCCGATATCGAATGCACAACCAAAATACCGCCGGCGACGCCGCATAAACCGCCCGTCGCACTTAACAAAAGTGCTTCACATAAGAACAAATTAAAAATTGTCTTGCGTTCCGCGCCTACCGCGCGTAACAACCCGATTTCGCCGATACGTTCGGAAACGGCAATCGTCATGATGGTTACAATACCGACTGCACCGACCAACAGTGAGATTCCGCCCAAGGCGCCGATCGAGATAGTCAAAATATTCAACACCGAATCGAGCGTTTCCAGCATTTGCTGCTGGGTAATGAGTGAGAAATCCTCATGACCGTGCCGCGCAATTAACAGACGCTTAATTGCACTACTTATATTGTCGGCGGAAATATTCCGGTCATACAGTACATCGATTTCCATCAGACTTTCCCGGTCAAACAATTCGAGTGCTTTTGCGGTAGGTATATAAATGGAATCATCAAGATCAAAACCCAGCATTTGACCTTTTTCCTCCATCACGCCGATCACTCGAAAACGGTCGCTGCCGACCCGGACTCTTTTGCCCAGCGGGTTGCTTGTGCCAAACAATTCCCGATAGAGTTTACTGCCCAGCACGGCAAATGAGCGCGGATTATGGCGATCGTCGTCAGGCAGAAAACGGCCGAGTTTCACATTAATTTGCCAGACTTGCGGAACTGCCGAGCCGACGCCGAACACGCTAGCCCTCCTTTGCCTGCTGCCTCCTTCAATTCTGGCGTTTCCCTGCACCAGCGGAGCCACTGCCAGCACATTTTCCAGATCGACCAAGGCATTTGCATCATCCAACGACAGTGGACGAACATTGCTGATCGTAGCCCCGGATAAACCGAATGTGCTTATTTTACCCGGCGCCACCGCAACCAGATTAGTCCCGAATTGGGTAAACTCCGCCAGCACGTAACGGTGAATGCCTTCGCCAATGGCCGTAAGTATTACCACCGCGGTAATGCCAATCACAATGCCAAGAGCGGTCAGAAAGGAGCGCAGTTTATGGGCGACGATACTGTGCAGGGATAAATTGGCCAGATCCGAGAAGCGCATATTGAACTATCTCTTGGACAGCGCCTGAACCGGATCCAGTTTAGCCGCTTTCAGCGCCGGCAACACGCCGAACAATAAGCCGGTGCCGATAGCCACTGCCAGAGCGGCGAACAAAGCCCAGTCGGGAAGAGTTAACTCAAAATCGGGATAGATCACCTGCAGCACAAACTTGGCAAGCTGCCCCAGCAGAATGCCCAACACCGCCCCGCAAAACGATAGGATGGCCGCCTCGGTTAAAAACAACCATTGCAATTGCGGACGGGTCGCTCCCAATGCCTTCAACAGGCCGATTTCCGAAGTTCTTTGCGCAACACTGACCAGCATCACATTCATTACCAAAATACCGGCAACCGCAAGGCTGATCCCGGCAATGCCGGCTACCGTATAGGTCAGCGCGGTCAAAATATTATCAAACGTGCTTACGACACTGTCCTGGGTAATGATGGTAACGTCATCCTCGCCTTCATGACGCTCTTTAATAATCTCCCTGATTTCATCGATAGCGGCGTACATCGCCTGTTTTGTTTTGGTTTCTACGAGAATGCGAAACAATGACGAGATATTGAACAGGCTCTGCGCCGAAGCGACCGGAATAACCACCATTTCGTCAAAATCGACACCAATCGATTGCCCTTCGGAAGATAACACGCCAATAACTCTAAAGCGGCGGTCACTAATGCGCAGCCATTGACCCAAAGCTCGCCTACGGCCGAATAATTCATCCTGGATGGTTTTGCCAATGACACAGACCGATGCCGCTTCATCGGAATCCAGCTTCGGTAAAAACCGGCCCTGCGCCAATTGCAAATGCCGAACGCGCTTCAATGCCGATGTTGAACCGATAATATTGGTTTCCCGTTCCAATCCCAGCGCTGAAATCGGCGCCGAACCGATCGTCACCGGAGCAATTGCAGCGACGTGGCGATTTTTCCGGACCGCCTCGGCGTCGTCCAAAGTTAAATCCCGGGGCGTTTCGCCGAATAACGGCGGGTGGCCTCCGGTGGTTTCATTGCGACCCGGTAAAATAATCAGCAGATTGGTTCCCAGCGATTCAAACTCATTCACTATATACATTCTGGCACTTTCACCCAGCGCGGTTAACAGCGTCACCGAAGCCACCCCGATGCTCATTGCCAGCAGGATCAAACATGCCCTTAACGGATGGGCAAACACCGCTATTGCCGCATAAATTAACGTGTCTTTCCAATGCATACCGGTCAGCTTATTTTACCGTCGACGATATGAATGTGCCGATCGGCACGTTTGCCCAAATCATGGTCATGGGTAATCACGATCAGCGTCATGCCCTGCCGGTTTAACTGTTCCAACAGTTTTACTATTTCAATACCTGAAGCGCGGTCCAAATTCCCGGTCGGCTCGTCGGCAAGCAATATCCCCGGCCGCATAATCGTTGCCCGGGCAATAGCCACTCTCTGCCGCTGGCCACCGGACAACTGATCGGGGCGGTGGTTCGCCCGGTCAGCCAGATCAACCGATTTTAAAACGGCAGCGACGCGGCGTTCCCGTTCTTGAACCTCTATACCCGCCAGAATCATCGGCACGGCGACGTTTTCCGCCGCAGACAGGCGGGGAATCAAATGGAAAAATTGGAATACAAAACCGATGTTTTCCCGGCGAATTCGGGCCAGTTCATTATCATCCAGTTGCGTGACATCCTGATCATTTAGAAAATAACGGCCCGATGTCGGCTGATCCAATAAAGAAATGATATTCAGCAAGGTTGATTTTCCTGAACCGGACGGTCCCATCACCGATACATATTCACCTGCATGGATATGCAAATTTATGTTATTCAGCGCATGAACGACTTGATCGCCGACTTGAAAGTGCCTGTTAATGTTTTCCAGCCTGATCATTTTTCCGCAACTGCATAAACACCGGCTAGCACGCCCTCCCTGCCTACCGACAGAACGATTTGTTCTCCGGCAGTCAATCCTGACAGAACTTCCGTATAACTCCAATTCCTCAAGCCGGCTTTGATCTTACGTTCCACTAATAATCCGTCCGCTTGCATGACCAACACCCGGTCTCCCTCCAGAATCGCTTCCGTTGGGATTCTTAACGCCTGCTGTTTACTGTCGATCAGTATTTCGATATCCGCGCTGTAGCCGGGCAATAAATTCCGCAATTGCTGTGGATCGGTTAATGTGACTTCGACCTCAACGGTGCGCGCCTGCTTTTCTTTTTCCAGCACATAAGGGGCAATACGGGTCACCTTTCCCGAGCAAAACTGTTCGTCAAAGGCATCCAATGAAACGCAAGCCTGCATTCCCAGGCGAATGGCCGGAGCATCCACTTCGTCAATCGGGGCGGAGACGTACAGACAACTGATATCCAGTAAATCTATCGGCGGTAAAGTCGGAATGCCGGGAGGAGAAGGCGTGACATATTCACCCAATTCCGCATTGACTTCGGCCACGGTACCGTCGAACGGGGCCCGCACCAGGGTGCGTTCTACAGCCGCCTCGGCTAACTGCAAATTCGCTTTGCTGACCTTGATGGCTGCCTTGGCGGCCCGGCAGGCAGCCTGTTGAGCCATTGCATCGGTTTGGGCAAGATCAACGACTTCTTCAGAGACGATTTGATTGTTCTTTTGCAGTTTTAACAACCGCTTTGCCGCCCGCTGCTGACCGGCTGCCGAGTAGCAGATTTGTTCCGCCGTCGCCTGCTTCACGATGATTTCGGCAGCGGATAAAGCCACTTGTGCCTTTAAGTCTTGATTCCAGACTTCCAGCAGCACTTGATCCAGCTTTACCTTATCGCCTTCCCGAACATTTAGTTTCATCACCTCCCCACCGGTACCGGGTGCTAAATAAGCGCGGCGGCAAGCTTTTACCGTACCGACACGAGTGTTGGATACGGTACTTTTTACCAAGCCGCTTGAAACTGTATACAACACGACAGCCACAGGTTGGGGGCGTTTGACATAAAAAATACCGGCTGCAAGCAGAAAGGTAACTCCGAGAATAATTAGCCAGCGTTTTAATGAGAAATGCATTGCACGATTATGTATAGGGGATCATTACCCGGAAGATTAGCTGGCGGCTAAATCATAAACAGCTGATCAAAACGGCATGCTGCGCTGAAGATTTTTGGTCGCCCGTTATTTCAAATAAAAATGATTTAATGTCAGCTTCACTCCTGATTTTAAGCAGACTGCCACAGCTACCTATCACCGTTTTGCTTCATTTTGCTGACGATTTCACTGTATTCGCCAATTTTCGGCCGGTATAGCGCCATGGACAGCAGTGAAAGCAGGCTAAAGATCAGCAACGTATTAAATTCATCGCCCTGAAAATATAACAGCAATCCCATAATGGCAATCGCTTCCGACAACACAAGCGAAACGGCAACGGTTGTAAAATAGCGCGATTTAGCCGGCGTATCGCCGGGCATGGTCTGATTCAGGCGTAGCATAATGTGGCGGATCAGGTTAATGAAGGGAAATGCGGCGATGGCAACAAAATACAAAATAGTGCGCAGCATTATCGGCGGCTCGGCCGGTATTGCCGGGCCCCGTTCCATACTGGCGCAAATGGCAATATAAATTATCGGCATCATAAGCATTGCCGCAAAAACAACCCGGGTAACAATGAGGTCTGCTTTAAATTGTTTATATTCTGTCGCGGTAAACATGTTTTCAATTACTTGCCGGGTAGCTCAATGATATGACGCTCGGAAAAAGTTGCGACAAATTCTTCTAAGGTGTTTCCGGTTAGACTCAAATTTTCAAAGTTGTACCGGATCGTCATTCGTCAATTGCATTTCTAGATCGTCATTATAGATGCCGTCATTTTCAGCTCCCAGCTTAATCATCAGCCTTACTTCATTTCTGGAATCGGCATAATTCAATGCATCTTCATAGCTGATTTTGCCGGCAACATAAAGATCATAAAGCGCCTGGTCAAAGGTCTGCATGCCGTGTTCCTTGGATTGTTTCATCAATTCCTTGAGTTTGTGGATTTCACCCTTGCGAATTAAATCCGATGCCAGCGGCGTATTGATCAATATTTCGACTGCCGGATAAAGTCCTTTTCCATCAATCCGCCTGATCAATTGTTGTGCAACGATGGCACGCAGGTTCAGCGACAAATCCATGAATAACTGGCTATGCATTTCCTCGGGAAAAAAATGTAAAATTCTGTCCAACGCCTGGTTTGCGTTATTGGCATGCAACGTGGAAAGACACAAATGTCCGGTTTCAGCAAAGGTAATTGCATGCTGCATGGTTTCCCGCGTCCTGATCTCCCCGATCAGAATAACGTTCGGCGCCTGACGCAAAGTGTTCTTCAGCGCCACTTCATAAGATTCGGTATCAATGCCCACTTCCCGCTGGGTGATAATACAATTCAAATGCGGATGCACAAATTCAATCGGATCTTCAATGGTAACGATATGCCCGCTGCTGTTTTGATTGCGATGTTTGATCAATGCCGCCAAGGATGTCGATTTTCCGGTGCCGGTGGCGCCGACAAAGATGATCAAACCGCGCTTATGCATGATCAGCTCTTTCAAAATCGGCGGCAAATTGAGGCTGTCGGAATCAGGAATATCGTGCTCAATCCGCCTCAGCACCATGGCGGCTGCATCACGCTGAATAAAGGCGCTGACCCTAAAGCGCCCCAGATCCGAATCATTGATTGCAAAATTACATTCCTTGGTATTCTCAAATTCATCACGCTGCTTCTGGTTCATGATGCTCATCACCACCTGCATCGACTGGTCCGCCGTCAGATTGTGTTTTGCCACCTCCATCAGTTTTCCATTTACTTTGATGACCGGCGGTTTATCCGCAGTAATGAACAGATCCGATGCTTTTTTTTCCGCCATCAATTCCAATAAAGCCTTAAATTCCATACGCTACTCCTAACGGAACAATTCTTTGTTGACGGCCCTGACCATCGCCATTTTGGAGGTAATTTTGCCGTTATCCACTAATTCCCTCAAATTCTGATCCAAGGTCTGCATGCCGTCTTTACGGCCGGTCTGGATCGCAGAATACATTTGCGCCACTTTATCCTCCCGGATCAAATTCCTGATTGCCGCGGTACCGACCATAATTTCGTGCGCGGCAATTCGTCCGCCGCCTATTTTTTTCAGCAACGTCTGGGAAATAACCGCCTGCAGCGATTCGGAAAGCATGGAACGTATCATGTCTTTCTCAGCTGCAGGAAACACATCGATCACGCGATCGATGGTTTTGGCGGCTGACGAGGTATGCAAGGTACCGAACACCAAATGCCCCGTTTCGGCAGCCGTCAGCGCCAGCCGAATAGTCTCCAGATCTCTCATCTCACCGACCATGATCACATCCGGATCTTCACGCAGCGCTGAACGCAACGCCTCATTGAAACCATGGGTGTCGCGATGCACTTCCCGTTGATTAATCAAACATTTGTGGCTTTCGTGTACAAATTCTATCGGGTCTTCAACGGTCAAAATATGGGCATAAGTATTAATGTTGATGTGGTGAATCATTGCCGCCAACGTCGTCGATTTACCGGAACCGGTCGGGCCGGTAACCAACACCAGGCCGCGGGGTTTTCTGGTTAGTTCCTCAAAAAATTTCGGTGCATGTAACTCCTCCAAAGTCAATACTTTGGATGGAATCGTCCTGAATACCGCGGCCGCCCCGCGTTCCTGGTTAAAAGCATTGACACGAAAACGCGCAACTTTAGGCAGTGCAAATGAAAAATCGGTTTCAAAAAATTCCTCATAATCCCGCCGTTGTTTGTCATTCATAATATCGTATATCAATGCATGCACTTCTTTATGTTCCAACGCAGGAATATTGATGCGGCGTATATCACCGTCGACACGGATCATCGGCGGTAATCCGGCTGACAAATGTAAATCGGAGGCGTTATTTTTAACGGAAAAAGCTAGCAGTTCAGCAATATCCATAGGTTATCCACAAATTAATTGGTGTTTTATTGTCAGTTAATGCCAATAGAAAATCCACGTTCAAAACTATAATTCATTATGTTCGTAAGCCATTATATCGAATTGCAGCGGCTTTGTTCGTCAAATAAGGCCGTGCTCGGCAAACGAATAAGGTTCCCCGTCGCCGACAATGAAGTGATCAAGCACGCGAATATCAATTAATCCCAATGCCTGTTTCAATTTTTCAGTAATTAGCTTATCCGCATGACTTGGCTCATTAATACCTGAAGGATGATTGTGTGCAAATATGACCGCTGCCGCATTATAAAACAGCGCCCGTTTGACTACTTCCCGAGGATAAACACTGGCACCGTCAATCGTACCGCGGAATAACTCTTCCAACTCAATGATACGATGCTGGTTATCCAGAAAAAGGCAGGCAAACACCTCATAGCTGTAACCTCGTAATTGTGCACTGAGATAAGCCCTGGTCGCCTCAGGACTGGTCAGTGCATCGCCATGCCTGAGTATTTCCGCAAAGTGGCGCCGCGCCATCTCAAGCACTGCTTGAAGCTGAGCGTACTTGGCATCCCCTAAACCATGGCCTTGGCTGAATCGTTCCAAATCGGCGTCTAGCAAAGCTCGTAGCGAACCGAATTGATTCAAAAGGTCTCTTGCCAAATCGACGGCGGTCTTCCCGCGCGTTCCTATACGCAAAAATATTGCCAATAGTTCCGCATCGGTCAATGCCGACGGCCCGCGTTGCAACAGTTTTTCCCGGGGCCGCTCTTCTGCCGGCCAATCCGTAATCGGCATCATAATCTCCTTTAACTATAATGATATAAGAATAGAATAAATGTATCAGAATTGCCATAATAGAAACATTGTTATCAGTGATCAGGGAAACACTATTAAAAGAATTTTGTTAGCCGTTTGCGGCGGTATTGCAGCTTATAAATCCGCACAATTAGTCAGACTATTTAATCAGCGGGGGGCGGAAACGCGCGTGCTGATGACCCGTTCCGCACAACAATTCATTACGCCTCTTACGCTGCAGGCTTTAAGCGGTAACCCGGTGCATACCGAACTGCTGGATTGTGAAACTGAAAACGCAATGGGCCATATACAATTATCGCGTTGGGCCGATATCCTGATTGTTGCACCGGCAACTGCCAATGCCATCGCTAAATTCAGCTGCGGTCTGGCTGACGATTTATTGTCGACATTATATTTGGCCGCGACCTGTCCGGTATACATTGCGCCTGCAATGAACCAAGCCATGTGGCGCAAACCGGTTACCCGGGAAAATATACGGCGCCTGCAACAACAGGGCGTCACCGTCTTAGGTCCGGCATACGGGGAACAGGCATGCGGGGATTCCGGTCCCGGCAGAATGCTGGAACCGTCTGAAATTTGCCGGTCAATATTTACCGGATCGGAATTATTAAAAGGCGTTTCCGTTTTAGTCAGTGCCGGACCAACCAGAGAACCGCTTGATCCTGTGCGTTTTATCAGCAACCGCAGTTCCGGTAAAATGGGCTATGCTATTGCTGACGCGGCAAGCCGAATGGGCGCCAGCGTTACACTGGTCAGTGGTCCGGTTAATCTGCCGCCGCCTAAACACACGCCGGTCCTCCAGGTCGAAACAGCCGAGCAAATGTATGAAGCCGTTATAGTGGAAGCCGAGCATCATGATATTTATATCGGCGCTGCCGCTGTTGCCGACTACAGTCCGATTCAAATTGAACAGCAAAAAATCAAAAAAGAGGAGCAGGCCGAATCACTATTGCGGCTACGTAAAACCAAGGATATTTTAGCGGATGTTGCGGCGTTGCAGCGAAGACCTTTCACCGTTGGATTTGCAGCGGAAACGCAGCATCTCGAGCAATATGCGCTGGATAAACTGCGGCGCAAAAAACTGGATATGATTGCCGCAAACCTAGTGGGACAGGCCACCGGTGGGTTTGATAACGACCTGAATGCGTTGACGGTTTATTGGCAAAACGGCTTTAGGGAATTGCCCTTAACAGACAAAAGGCATTTGGCAGAACAACTGCTGACATTAATTGCAGAGAAATTTAATGAGAAACGTACAACTAAAAATACTGGATGATCGGCTGGGTAAGGAAATACCCTTGCCGGAATATGCCACCGACGGTTCCGCGGGTCTTGATTTAAGGGCATGCCTTGATCAAGACACTATTTTACAGCCCGGCGGTACGCTGCTGATTCCCACAGGTCTCGCAATTCACATTGCTGATCACAAACTGGCCGCGGTCCTCCTGCCGCGGTCCGGCTTGGGCCATAAACACGGCATCGTCTTGGGCAATCTGGTCGGACTGATAGATTCCGATTATCAGGGCCAAGTATATATTTCTTGTTGGAACAGAGGATTGGAGAGTTTCACCATTCATATCGGTGAACGAATTGCACAAATGGTATTTGTACCGGTGGTACGGGCTAAATTTGAAATTGTTAACGATTTTAATGAAAGTGAAAGGGGTAAGGGCGGTTTCGGACATACCGGAAGACATTAATATTTTCGAATCCTAAGATCACACAGACCGCTTTACTATTTCAGTTCGGGAGCAGCACATGGGACGTATTTTTGCATTATTAGCAGTTTTGGCAATTGCAATGATCATTGTTGTCGGCGGCGGTATTTATTGGCTGGCAGCTGACAAAATACGAGATTCCAAGCAACAGGTGACAACTGCGATAGCCAAAGGTATTGCCTTGAGCGTCACATCAAAAATTGATCAACTTAACCGTACCTTGGATCAATTTGGCCAGCACCCTGAATTAATCGCCGCTGTCACCGGCGGAAACCATGAACAACTCGAGCAAACATTGAACCGGTTGCAGAAACTGCTGCCCGGTGCGATGAAACTCCGATTTTTAGTGCCGGAAACCAATGTTTTGGATAAATCTGAAGTACCCCACATGGGATACGCCGATATCGATTTGGTACGCCAAACATTTCAACAAAACTACCCACCGAAGATCCAGGGAGAAACCGGGCCGAACCGGCATCTGGCGATTGCTCGAAAAATAATAATTAACGACCAACTTAATGGTGTCTTGTTGGCCAGTATGAATTATGACTTTCTGAAAAAAAGCGTTATTGCTGCCAATCTACATCAGGGCCTGATCCAGCTTAAGCAGGATCAACTGATTATGGAATCCACCGGAGACAAAAAAACACCGCAACAAAGCGATTTCGATCCGATCAAAGTAGCAGGTACGGACTGGGTTATCCAATATTGGGTGGATGACCACCAAAACCTAATTGATTCCGGTTTATTACTGAGTTTATTTCTGGTCCCCTGCCTTATTATCCTGCTTGCCTTCTTCATCGCTACTCGCAAAACTTCCATGTTGCTGCGTAGCGATCAAAGCAGCATTCTGCAAGCCGTAAAAGATATGACCGAAGGTCGCAGTCAGGGACATTATCCGGTCTTTCTCGATGAATTAAAAATTGTTATTTCCAGCATTATGCAATATCGAAGAGCGCTGAACGATAATAAGCTTCAAGCGTCATTTCAAGATCAGGAACACGACCTTAATCTGGATGATTTATTTGATGAGGTTTCAGAAGACCCGAATCTGGAAATCATGCAAAATATTTCCAACCAGAAGGCGGTTTTTAATATCGCAGGCGACAATGAAGCAAATACCCTTGACCGTAGCGAAACAAAGGACAAGCCGGTTGTTCTGCCTGAAACCGCTAACTCCGTGAGCAAAGCCTTCGTTATTCCTGAAATACGGCTGGACAATCTCGAAGATAACAGCATCATTTTTCGAGCTTATGATATACGCGGCATTGTAGGTAAATCGCTGACCAAAGAAGTGGTTCATGATATAGGCCGCGCATTTGGCAGTGAAGCTCAACTAAAAGGCTGCAAAACGGTATTGATCGGCAGGGATGGCCGTAATTCCAGCCCTGTTTTAAGCGAAACCCTCGCCCAGGGCATCTTGTCAACCGGATTGAACGTCATCGATTTGGGCATGGTACCTACCCCGGTACTGTATTTTGCCGCCCATCACCACGAAAACCATACCGGAATCATGCTGACCGGCAGCCATAATCCGGCAAATTATAACGGCATGAAAATGATCCTTACCGGTGAAGTATTATCCGGGGAACGCATTCAAACACTTCGGCAACGCATTGATGATCAGAATTTTGTCAGCGCGGAACAACCCGGGAACTTGTCTTCCAATCAGCTGTTAAGCAATGAATACATCGGTGCTGTCTGTGAAGATATACATCTTGCCAGGCCGATGAAAATTGTCATTGATTGCGGCAATGGCGTTGCCGGCGAACTAGCTCCCATGCTCTTGAAAACTTTAGGTTGTGATGTTATTGAACTGTATTGCGATATTGACGGTAATTTTCCCAACCATCATCCTGATCCGAGTAAACCGGAAAACTTGCGGGATTTATCGGCGGCTGTCAAGCACTACCGGGCCGATTTGGGTATGGCCTTTGACGGTGACGGCGACCGCCTGGGAATTATCGATTCGCAATGTAAAATCATCTGGCCTGACAGACAGATGATGCTGTTTGCCAAGGATGTCTTAAAATCGCATCCTGGCGGTGAAATTATTTTCGATGTCAAATGCTCCCGCCACCTGGCGGATGAAATCAGTAAATACGGCGGAAAACCGCTGATGTACAAAACCGGTCATTCGTTAATCAAAACCAAACTGAAAGAAACCGGCGCAAAATTGGCCGGTGAAATGAGCGGCCATATTTTCTTTAATGATCGTTGGTTCGGCTTTGACGATGCCCTGTATAGCGCTGCACGGATCATTGAAATTTTGTCAA
>JBNLCC010000018.1:0-43038 GCA_050303615.1 Methylococcaceae bacterium
GTGTCGTACTTCCACTTCTGGGTATTGAATGGCAATTTCTTCCAGTATTTCATTCCAGAGCACACTGGATTTCAGTACGTTACTTTTATGGATGTTGTGCAATATCTTTTTGCGCCGCATCGCCAGTTTGAACGCCACATGTAGAATGCGGCTTATCTGTTCCTCGTCGTACTCCAAGGTTTCTTTTACATAGCGGAGTCCGCGGCCGTTAACGCCAACTTCCTTATCGCCGAAATACAGTCCGCCCACTAACTCGCGCACCATCACCAGGTCTATACCCTCGCCGATAATTTCGGGTTTCAACGGGGAAAAATGCGCCAATGCTTTGGGGAGATAGACGGGCCGGAGATTGGCGTAGGTGTTGTATCTGCGCCGTAAAGGCAATAAGGCACCCCGTTCCGGTTGTTTGTCGACCGGTATTTTTTTGGACTCTTCGTGGCTTAGGCCTATCGTGCCTTTGAGGATTGCATCGGCTTGGTCACAGATCGCCTTGGTTTGTTCCGGGAATGCGTCTCCGCACTCAAAATAGGCACTTGCACCAAAGGCGGCAGGCATCAGTTCGAACCGCACATCGTTGCGGTCTTCAACCATTTTTAAAACTTTGACCGCTTCTTGCATAATTTCGGGGCCGATGCCGTCGCCGGCCAATAGTGCAATTTTATAATTGTTCATAGGTTTTTTTCAGTATGCTGTGGTTTACGCCGAGTAACAGGCTTTCAATAAAAGCCGTCTATTTTACTGCAGCTTGCAGTAAGATCAAAAACCGGATTGTGGTTTAGCGGTGAAATCGGTGTCCACGCTACTTTCATTGGTTCGAGCTATTGTTTTTGCGACTGTACCGGCGTTAGTTCTCCGTCACTTACATTGATTAGGTGGGTTCGGCCAAACCCGGCTACGTAATGGCCGCTTTGCGGGTGTAAAGCAAATAAATGAAAATCCGGCAACGAGCGCAATATGCCGACAACCTCGCCGAATTTAGTCTGCAGCGCGCGCAGTTGGCTGATATAAATCGCTTCCTTGTCAACAATTTCGGTAACACAGCAATTAAATATGACACGTGGCCTGGCAAACAGGTTTCCGGTTTCAGCTTCAGGACAGATGAACATAATTGATGCCTGGGGATTATTTGTCAAATTAGTCGTATGGGAAGCCAACTCGCTAAGGTAGATAAAAAATTTGCCGCTTGCGTCTTGTACGTACGGTGCGTAGCTGATTAGCGGTTGGCCTTCCCTGGTTGCCGTCGATAATAATAGGGTTTGCTGCGATGCAATCAATTTTCGGTAGTCGTCTGCAAGAGATTTTAGCTCTTTCGGAATGGTTTCATTCATTGGGATATTCTCATCTGCAATAGTAGTTAAAGCAAGCTTACCGTCATTATTATCCGACATTAAAACACCAAAACAAGTATGCAGGCAGAAAGACGTGCGCCTGTTATAAAGCACTTCGTGTCCTTTGAGTCATAACAACCTCAACAGTGGGGACAAATCAGGGGGAAGTCATATTAGCAAGCCGCTTCAATTAATTACTTGAAATTAGATAGCAACAGGCGCATTATTCATGTTCTGTTTAATTTTGTATGGTTAAGTTTCGGTAAAGGGAAATCTGCAACTGGCCTATTCAAATTAATCAACGGGAATAAAACAATTACAAATCGCCGTGAGTTAATAAACAGTATGAAATACAAAGATATGACCACTCCGCCGGATCTTCGGTCGAGCACCGGCACCGGGCCGCAGCAACGGCGTTTCCCTGTTTACGAGAACTACCTGCCACCCTGTAACAATGCCTGTCCCGCCGGTGAGAACATCCAAAGCTGGCTCGATTTGGCACAGGCCGAGTGCTACGAAGAGGCCTGGAATCGATTGCTGGAAGACAATCCGATGCCGGCCGTGCATGGCCGGGTCTGTTACCACCCCTGCGAAACCTCGTGTAACCGGGTTAATGTCGATGGTGCGGTGAGCATCCATGCCGTCGAACGTTTTTTGGGCGACATGGCCTTGGAACACGGTTGGATTCCCAAGATTGTCGGAGAAAAATCGAACAAACGTGTTTTGGTGGTCGGGGCAGGGCCCAGCGGCCTGTCCGCAGCCTATCATTTGGCCCGGCTGGGGCATGAAGTAGAAATACGGGATGCCGGCCCTATTGCCGGTGGCATGATGCATTTCGGTATTCCTTCCTATCGCCTTCCACGGGATGTTCTGGCTGCCGAAGTGAAGCGTATTGAAGATATGGGGGTGAAAATCACGCTGAATCAAAAAGTTGAGGATCTGAAAGCGGAAAAGGAAGCGGGACAATTCGATGCGGTTTTTGTTGCGGTTGGCGCCCATATCGGCCGATCGGTAGAGATTCCGTTAAGCAGTGAGAGCGATACCCAGGATGCCGTGACTTTTCTGCGGTCCGTCGGTTTGGGGATTATCCCGAAGCTGGGCAAGCGCGTCGCAGTATACGGCGGCGGCAATACCGCCATGGATGCGGCTCGTACCGCCAAACGTCTGGGTGCTGAAACCATGGTGATTTACCGCCGTGACCGGGATAATATGCCGGCCCACGATTTCGAAGCGGCGGAGGCGATGGAAGAAGGCGTCGAATTTCATTGGCTGCGCACGATTGTAGGTATAGAGGACAGCCACGTTAAAATCGAAATCATGCAACTTGACGACAATGGCCGGCCGCAGCCTACCGGCGAATTTGAAATACTGGAAGCCGACACGATTATTTTGGCGTTGGGGCAAAATATCGATTCCGAGCTGTTAACAACCTTTTCCGAAATCGAAGCACAAAGCGATGGCGTCGTTGCCGTCAATGAGCAAATGATGACTGCGGCGGAAGGCGTTTTCGCCGGCGGGGATATGGTACCCAGTGCACGGACCGTGACTATAGCCACCGGACATGGTAAAAAAGCGGCGCGCCATATCGATGCCTATCTGCGCGGCATTCAATACCAACATTCGGCGAAAGGGCATATTGTCGAATACCGGGAATTGAATCTTTGGTATAACACCGATGCCGACCAGTCCGCACAACCGGCAATTCCTGCCGAGCTAAGAAACAAAAGCTTTGAAGAAGTGCTGGGCGGGCTTACCCGGGACGAGGCCAATTATGAAGCAAGCCGCTGTTATTCCTGTGGGAATTGCTTCGAATGCGACGGCTGTTTCGGTGCCTGCCCGGAAGGCGCCGTTATCAAATTAGGCAAAGGCAAGTTTTACACTGTGAATTATTCCCTTTGCACCGGCTGCACCGCCTGCACCCTGCAATGTCCGACCGCCGCAATCCATATGGTTGATCGGACAGCCTAATCCTCAGTTACCAGGAGTTTCACAATGGCAAGACAAGTTACCATTGACGGTGGTGAAGCCACCGCTTATGTTGCCTATCGGACCAATGAAGTCTGTGCGGTTTTTCCGATTACCCCATCATCCACGATGGCGGAATTTTGCGAGCAATGGACTACCGAGGGCAAACGTAATCTCTGGGGTTCCGTTCCCACTATTGCCCAACTGCAAAGCGAGGGAGGAGCTGCGGGCGCCCTGCACGGTGCCTTGCAAACCGGCGCTTTGACGACGACTTTTACCGCTTCGCAGGGATTGCTGCTGATGATTCCCAATATGTACAAGATTGCCGGCGAATTGACTTCGACTGTCATCCACGTGGCCGCGCGCTCATTGGCCACCCAGGGGTTGTCCATATTTGGAGATCACCAGGATGTCATGTCGGTGCGTATGACCGGTTTCGCGCAACTGGTGTCCGGCAGTGTCCAGGAAGCCCATGATATGGCATTGGTGGCACAAGCCGTTACGTTGCAATCCCGCATTCCGTTTGTGCATTTTTTTGACGGCTTCAGAACTTCGCATGAAATCAACAAAATCACCCTGCTGGAAGATGAGCAGATCCGGGCGATGATTGATGATGAGCTGGTTTTTGCGCACCGGCAGCGTGCCCTGAATCCCGACAAACCGTTCATGCGCGGCACCGCACAAAATCCGGATACCTATTTCCAGGCACGAGAAAGTTCCAACCGCTACTATCAGCGTACGATCGATATCTTCGACGAACTGTTAAACCGTTTTTATGAGGTGACTGGCCGGCGTTACCGGTCCTTCGAATACTACGGTCCCGACACGGCGGAACGTATCATCATCATGATGGGCTCCGGCGTGCAAACTGCCGTTGCTGCTGCCGAGAAACTAAACGGACAGGGCGAAAACGTTGGGGTGCTCAACGTGCGACTTTACCGCCCGTTCAGCGCCGAGCATTTTATTGCCGCGCTGCCGGATTCGGTGAAGCGCATCGCGGTGTTGGACCGGACCAAGGAGCCGGGCAACAGTGGCGAGCCGCTGTATAAAGATGTCGTCACCGAATTGAGCCAGGCTTTTATGCGCGGTGCAATCAAAACCCTGCCCCTTGTCATAGGCGGCCGTTACGGTTTGTCCAGCAAGGAATTCACGCCGTCCATGGCGGCGCGTATTTTCCGCGAGCTCGACGCAGAGCAGCCGAAAAACAATTTTACCGTCGGTATTATCGACGACGTGACCAATACCAGCCTCGATGTGACCGAAACGCTGGATATCGAACCCGATAATGTCGTGCGCGCGATGTTTTTCGGTCTCGGGTCCGACGGAACGGTCGGCGCCAACAAAAACAGCATCAAAATTATCGGTGATGAACCGCATTATTATGCCCAAGGCTATTTTGTATACGACTCGAAAAAAGCCGGTTCGCAGACGGTATCGCATTTGCGCTTCGGTCCCGAGCCGATCAGGGCGCCGTATTTGATAGAATCGGCCAACTTTATCGCTTGCCACGACTTCAACTTTATTAAGACCACGCAAATGCTGGAGCGCGCCAAACGTGGCGCGACCTTTCTATTAAACAGCCCCTATGATGCCGATACCATCTGGGAGCAATTGCCGACTCATATGCAGCGGGATATGATCGAAAAAGACATTCAATTCTATGTCATAGACGGCGTTAAAGTGGCCCGTGAAACCGGTATGGGCAGGCGCATCAATACGGTGATGCAAACCTGTTTTTTCGCTTTGTCCGGGGTGATGCCAAAGGACCAGGCGATCAGCAAGATTAAAGAATACGCCGAGAAAACCTATGCCAAAAAAGGGCCGGAAATCGTGCAGAAAAACTTTGCCGCGATCGATCAGGCTTTGTCGCGGCTGCAGCAAGTGGCAATTCCCGCATCGGTAAGCGAATCGTCCAGCCCGGTCGAAGACAAGTTTGCCAAAGCGCCTGATTTTGTTAAACGGGTGACCTCCGAAATGGTTGCCGGACGCGGCGACCGGATACCGGTCAGCCTGCTGCCGGCAGACGGCACTTACCCGACCGGCACCACCCAGTGGGAAAAACGCAATATCGCGCAAGATATACCGATTTGGGAGGCCGATTTATGTATTCAGTGCGGCAATTGTTCAGCCGTATGTCCGCATGCGGCGATTCGCGCGAAATTCTACGAAAAAGACAAATTGCAACAGGCTCCTGCAGGTTACAAAGCAGCAAAAGTCGCTTCGCGAGGCTTCCCCGATATGCGCTATACGATCCAGGTCTATCCCGAAGACTGTACCGGTTGCGGTTTATGTGTCAAAGCCTGTCCGTCCGAATCGGAACACGATAAAAACTTCAAAGCGATCAACATGACGCCGAAAGCGGAACATCTGGAAGTCGAGAAAAAAGCCGCGGCTTTTTTCGAAGCGCTGCCCTACAATGACCGTGCCCGGGTGGACTTTTCAAATGTGCGTGGCGTGCAGTTTCTGGAACCGTTATTTGAATTTTCCAGCGCCTGCGCCGGTTGCGGCGAGACACCGTACCTGAAATTGATCAGTCAACTGTTCGGCGACCGGGTCCTGGCCGCCAATGCGACCGGCTGTTCCTCGATCTACGGCGGCAACCTGCCTACCACGCCTTGGTCGCAAAATGCGGAAGGTAAAGGTCCGGCCTGGGCCAACTCCCTGTTCGAGGATAACGCCGAATTCGGTTTGGGTTTTCGGCTAACCGTCGATCAGCATGTTGCTTTGGCCCGCAGGTTGTTAAATGAACTGCGCGATTATTTCGACAGTACAATGGTCGAAGAGATTCTTAACGCACCGCAAGCAAAGGAAAGCGATATCCGCAAACAGCGCGCTCGCGTTGCAGCGCTACGCGAACAGTTGCGACAACTCGACATTCCGAAAGCCCGGGAACTGTTGTCGGTAGTTGATAATTTCGTGCGCCGCAGCATTTGGATAATCGGCGGCGATGGTTGGGCTTACGATATCGGCTACGGTGGTATCGATCATGTCCTGGCTACCGGCGAAGACATGAACATTTTGGTGATGGATACCGAAGTCTATTCCAACACCGGCGGCCAAGCCTCCAAGTCCACGCCGATCGCGGCAGTGGCCAAATTCGCCTCGCATGGTAAATTGGTGCCGAAAAAGGATCTGGCCCTGCAGGCGATTTCCTACGGCAACGTCTACGTGGCCAGAATAGCGATCGGCGCCAGCCCGCAGCAAGCGTTACAAGCTTTCCGCGAAGCCGAAGCCTATGACGGTCCCTCTTTGATCATCGCCTACAGCCCTTGCATTGCCCACGGCATCAACCTGGAAAACGGCCTGGAGCAACAGGAAATGGCCGTCAAATCCGGCTATTGGCCGTTATACCGTTACAATCCGGCGTTGGGCTCCGACGGCAAAAACCCGTTCGTGCTCGATTCGCTACGGCCTTCCATTCCGGTGCGGGATTACGCCTATAATGAAACGCGCTACAGCAGTTTAAAACGCAGCAACCTGCAACAGGCCGAAAAACTGATGAACTTTGCCCAGCAGGTCGTGGACCAGAAATGGGCGCTCTACGAGGAAATGGCGACGCGTAATGCCAATGACTTTCTGCCGGATACGAGGTTGCCGGGGGGGGGGTAAAGGGTAGTGACTGTGATTGTATAAAGTCTAGGGGATTGTCGGATTAAACGAGCCACTTTGATAACATAGCAGTACGCTCATGGCAATTATGAGCATTGGATCCTATGAGCGGTAACTTCAAGCTTGTTGACCGTGAGACAGAATGCCTGTTCCCGACGGGTGCCCAAGATTACTTACCCGAAGATCATTTAGCCCTAAAAATTAAATTTATGAAGTATTTTAATCGGGTTCATTTTTTTGATTTTATTAAAGCGAAAATTCGTTTGCCGGTTTTAACAAAGTCCTCCGGTTGGCAAGGGAAGCTTTGCAATAGCTTGGTCATTTCACTTTCACTATGGCGGATGGAAAACAAGAGCCTTCGTTCCACAGATCGTCAAGACGTTTCGCCCTCCTCATTTATTTGAATTTCACGCTGACACGTAGTTTAACCGCGTTCAGCGTGGTGTCCCACAAGTTAATTTTGTATAACCCGTGTGTTCCCGGCGAAGGCGTTACAATTATCCTGATCGCGGCACATCGTTTCAAAAACCGCACTTTTTCCGCAACCCCTGACACCGATAGTGTATTCAGCCCATTCATAGCCTCCGCCGCCAAATCTACCCACACCCAAGCCATTAATGTAAGTAACCTTTTTTGAAAGTACCGTACCGGTCGCCTGAGGACAGTTTAATTCGAACCGGCCTCTGGAAAGCGCAGTATTGATAGCCGATGGTTCATTCTGTGCGAGAAACTGCGCCTCAGTCACACAGGCGCTTAAAATCAGGGGCATCACCAGCGCAGCCAACCCAACTCGGCTAGGGGGATTGATAGCAAACCGTGCTTGTGCTTGACTAACTACACTAAGGTTTTTTTTGAAAATTTCATTGTTTCATTCTCCATATGTTTATAAAAAACCACCCTTTTCGACTGTCGTCACCAAGTGGCGATTACTAACTACCTTAGAACAGTACTCCTCCAAACCCAATTGAAGCTAAGCCACAAGGCTTTTGCCAATAGGATGAGGAGTACGTTATAAGGTATTTAAAACATCGTGCAATGTGAGCAGTGGAATCAATTTGAGGTAGGTTTGCTAACTTCAATCGAAATTGCTCGTGTCAGGCGTGCCACCACCGAGTCTCCCACTGTGACTTCGTTTAGGCGTTGTACTTCAGGTCCGGCTATCACATTTACGACGTCGCCCTCCGGACCTTGCAGCGTCACTTCCCGGGTCTGATAATTGATGGCAACAACGGTCGCTTTCAATTCAATTGCGTCAACGGCAGCAAATCCTGGCTTGCTGCCCAAAGGTGCGCGGCCAGCTTCCGTTACACGCTCTGCTGCTGGTTCCTCGCTACCGGTCACGAATAATTCGACAGTTTCCAATAATGTTGTCTTGACTTCGTCGCCGACGCGAATCTGGGCGAAATTACGGACTTCAGGCCCGCATTTAATCTTGTTCTGTTTGCCGTCGGGAGATTGCAAGGTAACCACTCGATTTTTTTTGTCTATTGCTTTCACTGTTGCAGTGATCACAACCATCTCGCCTTCAAGCATGCCCGGTTTGTCTTGCGTCTGGGGGGCGGGGGCTTGATTCTGCGCGGGCAAAGCAGGTGATTTTGTATCCAAGGCATGCTCCGAGTCTTTACTTTTTGAACCGGCGCATCCCGATAGTAGCGAGAAGTTAACCAGTAAAGTAGCGCTGAGTGTTAGCCAATGTCTTTTGTCTTTCATGAGTTTTTCCTTATTTCTGTTGTTATTATTGGTTTTTAAAATCGTTTAATTACATCGTTCGCAGGCTCCGTCTTCGGAATTCACCTGGCAACGCTTCCGCATTTCGTCGCACCGGTACGATGCATTGATACTTAAAACGGACAGATTTACTAGAAGGGATTTAAGATAAATGCTGTTGGAACGCTAATCACTTCACCAGCTTGGCGATTGGCAATTTCAACAAACTCCTTTGCCCATATGTCAATAATTTGTTTGGCGGGCTCATACCAGGTCAAACGCGTTAAATCGAGTGGATCAACATCTGCCTATTCCGCTGATGGAGACCGATTGTACATTGATAAAACGCTGTAGTGATATTTTTACTTCATTTGGTCACGATCAGTCAATCTTATTCATCGTTTTTCGCATCGATTCTCTTTCCAATAGTGGCCGATGGGCATTGTGTTATAACCGATACGGAACCGTATCCGCAAGGGTTGCTTCGCCGACATAATCATGCCAGGTCCGTAAGGCGCAACAAGCAGCGGGCATTGCGCCGGGTAAAAAAGTAAGTTTCTCGTGAATTCGATACGCGGCGATAGGTAGACATTTGGAGAGTATGGTACGGATTTTCTTTCGCCGCAATACGGCTTTGCCCATTGACGCCCTACGGATTACACCTTACTGCGTTAGCCCGGTTGATCTTACCCCATGAAATACATGGTTTTATCTATTTGATTTTACATGTAAAATTGAAGTTCTTTCAAAATAAACAAAGCTGCCTTTCTATTCGACCTTTCCTCCTCTCCACAACATATTGTGGAAGCAGATTTCAAGAGATTACTTTGATAAATCCAAGGTAACTGGAAACTATTGGTTTTAAAAGCGTTTTGATCGAAAACTATTTATTTTCAATGTAAGGAAAAAATTATAATGTTAAATTTCAAAAGAATTTTGTTTGCTGTTGTTATCTCTTGCTCTATAGGAACATTGACTACCGTTTCCACAATAGCAACTGCCGGCGAAGCCATGAGGTCTAATACGGAAGTTATCAAAGATGTTCTGAAATCGCTCAACGAATCAGTTGCCGCGCTTGATAACAATGAATCCAAACAAATTGTACTGAAATATATCCAAAATGCCCGTCAATTCTCGAAAGAGATTAATGTCGGCTCTTTGGGAGCAATTGTCGATAGAGGTGCTGATGCTATCCTGAGTTCCAGTCGGAGCTTAAGAAAAGATGATAAGGATGCCGCTCGCGAATCTCTAAATTCGGCTATCGAAGAATATACGGAAATGGGCAGGAAGACCCTGTAAGAAACCGAATTTAACAGGTTCGATTGGATGAATTCCTTCAAACAATTGGGCCTGTATGAATTACAGGATTATTCAAGGTGGAGATTACAAAATTCTAGTAATCGCGGGTTTTTTTATTACGAGCGGAATAACCACGTAACGTAATTCAGACTTTCTCCCTCATTTAAACCGGATATATTCTGAATCATTGATGTAAAGGGGCAATGCATAGCTGGGCTGGCATTCAGCTATCGTATTTGCGGTAAAGAATGGGTGGGATTACCGATGGACCTTTGCGGATCAAATTTGCAGGTGCTTTGTATCATATTACTGCCGGAGGAGTGCACGACGGACTAGCTATTATTGAGGAAGCCGATCGAAAGATGTTCCGTGAGTTACTGGGCAAAGTGGTGCATACAATCAAGAGAGAAATAGGCGATTATATTTCTGTCGTCAGGATGATAGTCAGCAGAGCGGTCAAGAAAGCGGAAACGTGATAAATTCGATGTGTAATGGATGCCTGTCCTTGCTTTGAGGAGTAGCCGGGAGTTGATTAGGTTGTGGGAATGGTACAAGACGCGTAGAATCCATAGTTATCATAATTTCAAATTTCAAAAGGTAAAAAAATGGCTAGATCAATAAAATTCTACACGATACTGCTTGGTTTGTGTGTCGCTTTTGGTGTTAATGCCGAACAGACCACCCTTGATAAAGATTTTTTTGTCGGCACGTGGAAATTGTATGCAGCGCGTCCTAACCTGGAGGTTGATCGTGAAAAAAGAAACAAAAAATTAGAAGATACCCCGTTTAAATATCTGGCGGGGGATGATGAGAAAAAAAATAACGAACTCTGGACTTTTAAAGCGGACGGTACTTTTGAGTTACAATTCGACGACCCCCGGGCGGCCTCGAATATGACTTCCCGCACCACTTACATTGTCGAAGGCGATACCTTGAAAATTGCAAAAATAGGCCGAGCAGGCAAATACACCAGCTATAAAGTTCATAGTAAGGAGGGTAATAAAATGATCTTAAAAAGCGGCGTTTATTATTTCTTCACTAAGCAATAAGGTGTTATGAGCATAATGTGTCGGAGTGAGCTTTTCAATGAAATTGATTAACATTTCACCTCCTTCTCCTATTTAGTTCTCGGCTATGAATGTCAGCCCATTGAATAATAATCCGCAAAATAAACGAGAATATTCCGGCGCGGCAAAACGCTGTTCCAACTGCAGCAATGCGTTATAACGTTAAGTCGGCCTGTCGTAAACGTTTTTGCAGTTCGGGAGTTTCACGCGCCGCTTTCAATACGACTTCGACGGTCATTTTCAGCAATGTGACATAGGTTTTGGCTTTGACTGTCTCTGAGTAGACGTTTTTTTCCTTCAGCAATGCATGCACGCCGATGAAACTGCCTTCGCGAAGTTCCGCCAAGTGCACGTCGACGCCCTGTCCGTTCTTACGAAACACATTCATTTTGCCGTTTACCAGAATGTATAACGAATGGCCCCTGTGGTTTTCATGAAAAACCGTGTCTCCCGGCAGTAAGTTGACATAATGGCAATCCTTTGCGAGTTGGTTGAGCAGCGCTTTCGGCAATCCCGAAAACAGCGGCACCAAATCCAACCAAGTGTAGCGTTTGTAAAGACTAAGCGAGGTCTTCAAAATCGGCAATTGCCGTTGGGTGGTTTGTAGGCGCTTCAATATCCTAAGGTATACTTTTTGATTGATTTTACCGGCAGCGCTTTCTTTGGCCAGCAATTGCATCGAATGACGCAATGCCGCTTGCAGAAAGACGATGTATTGATATTGTTGGAAATATTCCGGATAGGCGTCGCTGAAACTTTTCAATTTCGACTGACGGCGGAACAAGCGCAATTTGTAGACGGTTTTGATTACTTCCAGTTTTTTCTCGTCGATTGGGTATTGCTGCTCGCAATTTTTGATGGCTTTCAACGCGTTATGGGCCATCAGTACTCCGGCGAGATCGTGCCTGATCTGATTGGCGAAGCGCATATTTTGATAGCGCACCAATATCCCGTGCAGCCAATTAACTTTGACCAGAAAGTCGATTAACAGGTTTTCCAGCCGTAGAAAAGAATTTTGCATGCTGACATCCTGGGTAGCGTTCTCCAAATCGGTAAAGTTTAGTTCCCGGTCCCGGCGGATGATATCCTTAAACATTAAATAAACGTAATTGTTGACCAATCCGATTTCATACAAATATTCCAGTTCATCGGCTTCCGCTCCGAGCGCTAGTAAATGGATATGGTTGAGTAGTTGTTGTTGAGACAGGCCGGCCGGATCGTTGCCCAAGGTCTCGGCAAGGCGTTGCTTGAGAGAATTTTGTACTTCTTTGTCCATTAAATGTAGGTTGTAAAAACTGTGCAATACCGCATTTACCGATGTTTTGACGTCGTCCATGTTTTGTTCCAATTCAGTGCGCTCTTCTTCAGTCAACGCATCGATTTGCAATCGGCGGATCAGTGGCCGGACCGTCGAACCACTAAGCAGCAATGAAACCAATACTACGCCCAGCGTCAATTCGATCAGCAATTGGCGCTCCGGTAATGAATCGGGAATCGACATCACGATAGCGATCGCTAAGCCGCCTTTCAAACCGCCCCACCACATGATTAGACGGTCTCCGAGGCTAATAGCGGGCAGCGAAAAACAGCGCGTGGTCAGCGGAATGAACACATACACGCTGACCGCCCGAGCAAGGTAAACCGCTCCTCCCGCAGCTAATATCGGCATCCAATAACCAAACAATGTGAACAGGTCGACTGATAGACCGATCAGGATGAATAACAGCGAATTGCAAATCAATACGATAAATCCCCAAGTGTTGTGAACTGTGCTCGCCTCATGCTGAGGGAGCCGGTTCATGCCGAATATATTCATGCTGATTGCTGTCGCCAATACCGACATAATTCCGGAAACCCGAAAGTGATGTTCCGCAATGATGAATCCGGCGTAGGCTGCCGCCAATGACAGTACGACAGGTATCCCGGAATTGTCGCTCCGAAGTTTGACCATTAATTCACCGGTTAACATTCCAAGTACCGAGCCTGTCACGATGCCGCCGCAAAATACGCGAATGAATTCCAGTGCCGCATCGCCGGAGGAAAATAAAGAAAAGTCGTTGGTAACAATAACGGCGAGCAATATATGAAACAATACGATTGCGGTGGCGTCGTTCAACAAAGATTCGCCTTCTACCAACACCGTTAACCGTCTTGGTGCGCCCAATTCCTTGAATAGCGCGATGACCGCAACCGGGTCGGTAGCGGAGATCAACGCGCCGAACAACAGCGCTGCAGTAAAATCTGTTTCCAATGATAATCTTAATCCTGCGGCCACTAAAAATGCGGAAACCAACATTCCCGGTATCGCCAAAACTAAAACCGGTGCGATATTATTCAGCAATGCCCTCGCATCCAAAGACAATGCCGCTTCGAATATCAATGCAGGAAGAAATAAATAAAACACCACGTCCGGAGTGATATGAAACTGACTAATTTGTTCGGCAAACGTGAAATAGGGTGAAAATAAATCTACCAGCACTCCAAGTAGCACCAACAGTACGCTAAACGGAAGCGGACTCCTGCTCCCCCATCCGGCAACCGCCATGGCCAGGGTCAGTAAAACCGTTGTGATCAGTAAAATGTCAGCGAGAGGCATAGGGTCCGGGTGAGTAAAACAAATGGAGACGTTATCAGATTTGAATTGCGGCAACAACTTTGAAAAGGCAGCTGTGCGAGAACAATAAACTGTTCAATTTTGTTTACTTTCTATCTATGGGAGCCGTAAAGTACCAGGTGGTGTTCCGGTCTAGAGCCCGAAAAAAGTTACCGGCTAATTTATGCTCATGGTGAATCGCATGTGTCTTGACGGCCTCAACGAAATATCTGGTCCAACTCAGATTCCATTGCTTAATGACAAGTTCGATCATAAGTTCGTAGTCACATTGCGGTGAGCTTTGTGAACTTCGAACGCGGTCTTTGTTTGAGGCGATCCATCCGGAAGTGTTGCGCTTAAAGCATACTGCCGGCGAAAGGCCGATACTGAGCAGATATTGGAAATAAGAATAAGTAATCTGTTTTTCGGGACCTTTATCCAGTAGGGAAATATCATGAGAGAAAACCATGTTGGGCGATGTTTCGGCGATTGCGGCGAGCACAGCAATCTTCTCCTCGTGCCATATGTCGTCCTGGTCAGAAAATAAAATCAGATCTCCGGAGGATTGTCGCACTGCGGACATAAAGTTCCTTGCATATCCCAGCCGTTGTTGATTAAAAAAACCGCAATACTTTACCTTACACATTATTGGGACGCAGCCCAAGCGCTGCGATTTAGCAGATTGTGCAGTGAAACCAGTCACTTAGCTGATGTATATCTGATTATGCAAGTTCCCAATGAAAAGGGAGACGACGGATTTAAAAATGCAACGGAAAATCTTTTTACATTTGAATCTGCCGACCTCCCTCTATCTTTGGGATACCCCCTATCTATCTTCGGATCGCATCAACCCGGATTCGACACATTATCCTATTATTCGGTTCTCAAAGGAATTTAATTATCAGTATTATTGGGTTATTGAAAATGATATTGAATTTAGCGGCGATTGGCAGCATCTCATTGCACAGATGGTTAATGATACTGCCGACCTCATAGCCGCGCACCCATATGGTTATATGGAACGTCCAAATTGGGTTTGGTGGAGCAGTCTGTTTATTCCGGCCAAACGATCCGTTCAAATTTCCAAGCGTATGGATGTCAGCGATATTGTAAAAGTTTTTTTACCGATCTATCGAATATCAAAAGGCGCATTGGATTTAATCGACTCATTGCATCTGTCCGGATGGCAAGGCCATTTTGAGGTCCTCATTCCCACGGCCTTAAAAATTCACGAGTTACGTATAAAAAATCTTCTTGATTTCGGCGCTTTTTATCTCGGTAGTGAACAGGATCCACATCCGGATCCTGATCTTCAGTCAACTTTGCGCTGGCGTCCGGAAATAACGCGCGAGGAATTTCTCAGCAGATTTAACGAAAATACGATTTATCATCCGGTTAAGCAGTCATGGACATGGATTGGCACGACCGGAACGGGATTTAAATGGTAGCTACTTGCCGTTAATCTCTAACTTACGGTGCATCCAAAATAAAATCGCTACTGTCTGCCGGCTCGATAGGTACCGGCTTGCCTAAGTCATTCCTGTTGCTGCTCCGAATTTAATGATTGAAAGATCTCGGCAGCCCGATCAACGGTGTTCTTAGCGGTCCTGCCGCTCCGACCATAACTGTGATCGAGTTTCCGCCGGGATTGATTCTCGGCGGTATTTCCTTATAATTGTTCGCAAGCCATACGTTGCCGGAGGGGTCGATAGCAATGCCGGTATTGCGATTCAGGGCATTGGTGGTATAGCCGGTTTCCGGTGAAATCGGCATGCCGGTTTGTTGTTTGCCCGGCGGGCATTTTGACACATCCATACCGCAAAATTGGCTGACGCGCGGAAGTAAACCACCCGGTATGATCGAGTCCGGATCGTTATATTCGGGATTGATGCCGAAATTAGCAACCCAAATGGTATCGTTTCCGTCAACTGCGTTTCCCCAAGGAATGATCAGACCGCCACCGTGAAAAGGTGAACCCGGATACGGCTGGCGATCGGCTTGGAACAACGCAATGGAAGGGTTGGTTCCGTTTCCGAAATCATCAGCTGGAGGCGGGCAAGGGACATCGATAAGGTCCGAATTTGAAATCCACATATTTCCGCGGCTGTCGGCTGCGATGCCCATTGGCTTGGAGAAATTGCCGTCGAGAATTTCTATTAAATTGCCCGCCGGCCCTATAACAGCGACTGTATCGCTACGATTTCCCGTTACCCAGGCATTTCCTATACCGTCAATCGCCAGGCCAAACGGTTTATCCAGGCCTATGTCGGAAACGTTAAAGGCCAAAGACGGTTTGCCTTTTGGATAGACGGTGACCGTGTCGTTGCCGCAATTAGCGATCCAAATGTTGCTGTCGCGATCGGCGACCGTAGCCTGCGGCCAGAATATGTTGCCCTCGGTGTAGCCTTGGTCATCTGGCGAACGCGCGACGCCGTTAGGCAGAAATTCTGAAACGCTGTCATGCGTGGCGGGATTAGCGTAGGGATTGCCCAGAACGCTGCATTCCGGTGCCTCGAAACCAAAATTACCAACCCAAACATGGCCGTTCGGTGCGAGGGTAATGCCGAAACCCGCGCCACTGAGTCCGCCACCGTAATAGGGCGAACCGGGAAAATTTTCACCCCATGGATAAAACTTCAATAGCCGCAATCCGGCACAGGCTACATCAAACCGGCTTTGCGGTACGAAGTTATCGTTGACCCAAATAAATCCCTGTTTATCGATGGCAAAGGCGCCAGGACCGTTCATAAGATCATTACTGGTTTGTTCGCTCGAGCGGGTACCTGTGAATTTTAAAAACAGCGCCCAGGCATCGGGAGGCAGCGTTCGCGCAGGGCTGTAAATCCTTCGTTGCAATGACAGTGCGTACAAAATCTCCGGATTCAGCCAGGGGAACTTGGCGATGTTTGCAACAGCCATTAAAACATTCTGCGGCTGTTGTCCCCCGGCGGGAGTTGTCGCCTCGAACAGTTCTGCGCAACCAATAGCGGATTCCACGCAATAGGCCACAATATTGGCTAACGAATTGAAGGTTTCCAGCGTTGTGGTATCCGGGCCGTTAGGAGGCGATCCGAGAACGTCACCCACCGCACCTGTTTCGGTGTTAGCCATATTGCCGGCCATATGAACGGCATTTAGCAAACCATATTTATTATCATTTTTCGAATTGGTGCCGATGAACTGGGCGAAAGCGAAGCTTGCTGCTACGGTCGTGCGTTCGTTGACGACTACATCATTGAGAATTGGCGGCTTTCCCAGAGCACTAGCCAGCATCGACGGCCCTTCGGTTGCGGTGATAAACAGTATCGGCAGCAGATCATCGGGAAGCCAATAAGGTTGCCAGTAGTTGATCTCAAAATTGCCAAGCGAGTCGGTTGTTGCGCTGCCAAGGGTTCGCAGCCCCTCAAAGGGATGCAGGTACTTCGCGTGGAGTGATACGCGATATCCGGGTAATGGAAGGTCTCCGCTTTGCACATGGCCACGAAGTGTTTGTGTAAAAGCGGTGATAGAGGTGGCGTTAACTGTCGCGCTCAACACCAATAATAGGATAAAACCAGCCAGATTTTTTCGATGAATAGCCATCATTTGTCCCCCCTTTTTGTTACGCTGGAAAATAATGCTAAAGGCAGTATTTGCAACTGAGTTTTAACGGTACTCCCATTTGAATATCTAGTCAATATGCTGTGTCGTTTAAGGCATTGTGATTGCCACATAAACGGGAAGGAATAGGTAAGGTATTCTTCGTACCATGAGCACCAAAAAAATATCCTATTAGTCCTGCTTTGCAAGATTTCCTGACTGTTCTTTTCTAAAAAGCGTCATTCCGGCATTGCCTGCCTACGGCTTGAACCGGAGAGTTGCTGAAATCCAAGATGCATGGATAGCCCGAAGATTGCCGTCCATAGCGCTGGATACCTGCTTCCAGGCAGGTATGACGATCTTTTAATTTGATAACAATCTGTGAACCTTATTGCATTTCACCAACCGGTGCTGCATAGGCATCGGATACTAAGACATCAACATTATCACCGGTCAGGGTCTGCAAAAAAGTTACCAGTTGCTCAATTTGTTTTTCATTTAAATGTAATGGTTTGATCAGCGGATCCAGGCTGTCGTTGGCAACGCCGCCGCGGTTATAAAATTCAACCACCTCTTTAAGTGTGGCAAACGCGCCATTGTGCATATAGGGCGCCGTCAAATTGATATTGCGCAAGGTAGGGGTTTTGTATTGCCAGCGATGTTCCGGGTTTTGGGTGATTTCGTAGCGGCCCAAGTCGTTGGGTTTGGTTTCGGCTACCGCTTGTATGGCTTCGGTGTCAACATCGAGAAACACGCCGGGCGCGACTTGGAGGCGCTGTTTCGGCGGGGTTTTGGCCATTGATTCGGCATAGCCGACACCGGTGTTGTGCAGTTTATTGTCAGTAAACAGGGCTGAGTCTGCATCGATCCGATGGCAGGCTGAACAGCCCGCTTGGCCGGTGAACAGTTCAAAGCCCGATTGCGCGATGTTACTGATCGCATGTCCTTCTCCGCCGAAATACCAGCGGTCAAATGGAGTGTTGGCCGAATTTAACGTGCGCTGGTAACTGGCCAATGCCATACCGACGGTTTCCATATCGGCACCCTGGCCGAAAGCCTGCTCGAAGAGTTGATCGTAATCCGGTGCATTGTTGATTTTATCCAAAACATAACCGATGGATGGATTGCCCATTTCATTCTTAGCCAGCAGCGGTCCCCAGACTTGCTGTTCCAGCGTATTTTCGCGCGCGTCGTGAAACAGCAGGCTGGCATAGGCGACATTGTAGAGCGTCGGGCTATTGCGCCTCACTGTTCTGCCTTCGATGCCGACTGCGGTTTTGACTTCGTTGCTGGTAAATCCTTGTTCCGGGATATGGCACATGGCGCAGGAAAAAGTGTTGTTCAACGATAAACGGCGGTCGTAGAACAATTTTCTGCCCAGGTTGATTTTGGCACGTGTGATCGGATTGTCTGCCGGTATGGGGACGGCAGGCAGTCCCATAGGAGGCTGCTCGGCAAAGCGAATCAGATCGGCAGCTCTTCCGGCCCGCTGGGTCAACGCGATGGAGCGGGTTTGGTAATTATCCGTTTCATAACCCGATTTGTTGTCACCCGCGCTATATAAAGCCGCGTCGGTTTGTTCGGTGGGGGTCGCCTCGGGAGTTTGGGGATGCTGAGTGGCTGAGGATGGCGTTGCTAACAGGGTTTTAACGTCATTAAGCAACGTTTCGGGATGCAGGAAAGAGACACTGTATATATTACGTATCCTTTTTTCCCGGTCGATCAGGTATACGCGTAGAATATGTGAGAATGTGCCGGTGAATTTTCCTTGCCGGTCATAAATCTTTTGTATGTTTTGCCGATAGTGCTGCAGAATAGGCTGTAATTCCTGCTCGGAAGCGGTAGTCAGAAACCGCCAGTCGATATTTTCGCTTTGCAGTCCCTGGCCGTATGCTTTCATCCGTTCCGGAGTGTCATCCCAGGGATTGAAGCTCAAAGTTAATAAGCGGAGCTGTTTCGCAAGTTCGGGTTGTTTCGCCAGCTTGCTTTTAATGCGCCGGAATACTGCGGTTGCCAGCGGGCAGCCGTTGACATCGCTGCAGGTTGAATAGATAAAGCTGAGCAATACGATTTTGTCGCCCAGTAAATCGAATAATCTGTACTTTCGTCCGTCGCTGTCGATGATGTTGCCGTCGCCTGCCTGTCCGATTGGCGGTAGCTGATAGGTTCCCGGTTCCGGGGCATTAAATTGCAAGGCGCCATAACCAGGCGCCAGCACTTGGTTACTCTCTTCTGCCGGACCCGCTTTGCTAACGTTGAAAAATACAGCAACGCAGCTCAAAATAATGATCTGCGCAATTTTGTTCGGAAGCATTCTGTTCATAATGAGCTGCCATTGGTTTGTCGACCGGAAAATTTTATTTAACGCGATGCCTGTTTGGTAAAAAAAGTAAATTAGGGTATGCACCGCGGTTACCAATTGGGAGAGCATTGCTACCGAATACAGGATTAAGGGTATTTTTTACCTTGCCGGAAAGGTATGCAATGCCCCCCCCTTTGGTTTTAGCAGTCCGCCGTTTTCATTTGAACGCCGTTTCCGCCCGTGCAAATAAATTTGAAGAGGCATCCGGTTGTTTCGCGCTATACAGAGAGTACGCTCCGAAGCGCATTTGGTGCGGTCTGCCCAGTTTTTCCGCGATAAAATCGATCTCAAATTGCTGAGTCAGATTTTTGCCGTCCCAGGTATAGCCTTTAAAGAACTGCTCATTGTCTTTGCCTTTTTTATCCCAATTGGACAAGAGCGATGATGTGTAGTACAGGCGCTTGCCGTCCCAACTTGACGATACCATGTTGACCTGCGCACCGATTTTTTGCTCGAACACCTGTTTCGGGTGGAATGGGTCGGATATGTCAAAACCGCGTGTTTTTCCGTCCATAAATGTATTGACCCAAAGCATGTTATCGTCGCTTTGTATGGAAATATCCACCGGCAGCGGAACTTTGGCCGGATCACCGATATCGGCTACGGCTTTAGCCTGCCATTCGCCCTGCGGGTCTTCATAAATCAGCCAGATTTTTGAGGTCAACGCGGTAGACGTGAAACAGTAGTTGTGGTTCGGACTCCAGGCGCAACGGATTTCCAACGGCGCACCGGGAACGTCGAATATTTTTCTCGGTTTGCGGCTGTGCAGATCCCATTGTACGACGGTATTACCGAAGCGTTTCATCGCTTCCGGATCATTGAGCATTTTTCCAAAGTCCATCATGTAATTGTTCCAGCCGGTAAACGACGAGGTGAGCATCAGATTGCGACGCGGTAAGACGCGCACGTCGTAATTGTAGCCGTCGGCATAATTGCCGGTTTTTATTGCGCCGTACAGGTTGCTGTCGGTGGGAATCCAGTGAGTGGCAATGTAGTCGCCGTCATTGGTGAATTCGACCAGCGCAGTGCGTCCGCCGTGATCTTTATTATTGGACAACCCGGTAATCATCATCCGGCCGGGCAGGGCATAGGTGGTATGGGGACCGACGACGCCGCCGCTTTTCGCGGTGAAATCCGTAATGGTTTTGACCAATTTTGGTTTTGCAGGATCACTATGCACGTCGAAGATGAAAATTTTATTGGTATCCAGGCCGCCAGCCCATAAAAACCGGCGGTCATCGGTAAACCCTGAGTGATGCGCTTCATTACGGCCTCCCACGGATAAAGTGTTGATTATCTTGCCGTAGGTTGGTGCCTTTGGGTTGACGCTGACAGTCACCAGTTTATCCTGTTCATCGCCCAGTCCCGGCATGCCAAGTGTCCATACATAGACATAGTCTTCCTGGCCGACAATTTTTGCCATATACGGCGATTGACAGGTTTCGTCGGCGTTAGCAGTGTTGAATAGGCTGACGGACAACAATGCGCCGGCGGTAACGGCAGTCGCAGTTGTCTGCAGCAATTGATGAAAACGGTGTTTGGTCTGTTTGAATGGGTTTTTCATGATGAAACCTCTTGATATGTTGGTAATTGTGTTGAATTTTGAATTGTGGTCTTAGTTGTATCTTCCTCTCTGATAATTTCTGAAGTGAAAATAATTTGACTGTTGTTACTGATCATCAGCTTCGTTCTATTTACTATGCTGCAACTGCTAGGTCGGCAGTATAATTTCACGATGCTGCGCTAAATAACAAGCCATACTGACTGCTGTTAATCGTCTTTGGCAGTTGCCGGACTGATAATGGTCTTGACTTCCTCAACCGAGTTGGCCGGAAAATCTCCTTTCCGTGCATGCTCGCGGATGGTTTCTGCATCGGGGGCCAGATAAAGGCAGTATATTTTGTCATTAGTTACATAGCTTTCCAGCCATTGAATTTGCGGCCCCATTTCATTCAGGATACAACAGGAGTGTTGCGCGATCGCTTTAAGTTGCTCTTGCGACAAGCTGCCTGCACCCGGTATTTCTCGTTCGATAATATATTTAGCCATGTTGGTTATCCTCTTAAGCTGCTGTTAAAAAAAATCATAAATAGGCGACCGGTCGTCTTGTTATTTAGTGAAATAATCACCTAATAATTCGTCGCAACACTGTTTTAACGGTGCAGTCGACCGCTCAATTTTCATTCGCAGTAATGCGCCTTGAAAGGCATTGACTAATAAGTCGGCCATCAGTTTTGCCGGTTTATCGTTTCTGACAGTGCCTTCCTGTTGTGCCCTTGCCAATGCCGAACTATAAAGATCGCGGTAACGGTTAACGGCTGATAGCAGCGAAGCACGGCAGATTTCACTGGTATCGCCGATTTCGCCCATCAAATTACCAAGTAGACATCCACCCTTATAATCGGCTTGCTCAAGTTCCATTATCAGATCATTAAGATAGAGGCGCAACGCGGACAATGCATCCAAATCAGGATTATTCAGGTTGGCTTTCAAGCGCTGAATGAAAGGTTCAATATAATGCGTTATCACTTCCGCGCCGAACTCCTCCTTGCTGCCGAAATAATTGTAAAAAGATCCCTTAGGTATTTTGACAGTCTGCAGTATTTCTTGTAATCCTGTGCCATGGTAGCCCTGGGCCATTAATAAGTTGACACCTTCAGTTAGTAGCTGTTCCCGTTTGATTTGTTTGCGAATGAGTCTGGTCATGCGCAAATAATATGACCGGTCGTCTCATTTGTCAACATAATTTTCCAGCTTAAAATATTTGGAGAGGGAGTGGGGCTAGGCGGACTTGGCAAAAAATCCGGCCGTAAAGGTTGCTAGCACAGGGAGAAGCGGAATCCGAGTTGCGTAAATTATTACGGGCGGATCCCGCTGCTGAAGAAAAACGGTTATAGCTCAAACAAATCGGTTAAACCGCTATCAATGTTGTAAACGATTTAAATAACCATGCTCGGTCAGTGCGAATAAAGTTTACGCCAGAAATATTATGCTGCTTGTAATTGTTGCATGGTATAGCGGGCGATGGATGCAATTTCATCATCCGGATCGTTGGCCAGTTGTTCCGCACCAAAACCGCGTTTGGCAATAATATAGCGAACAAAATCGTTTTCGTCTTGGATCAGGATGTCGATTATTTCCTGATCTGTACAGTGTTGGGCAACGGTAGCCCTAACTCGCCAGTTTTCATCGAATACCAGCCGGTCATGACCGACTTTTTTCCTGGCAACTGCGGTTCGCACTAAGGGAGAACGGTCGGTAACAAGTTGGTTTAATGCGAAGTAATAATCGACTGCTTCTAAACGGACGTATTCGTCTTTTTCATTGGCTATTTGTTCGGCAGTGTATGTTTTGCCGTAGAGAGTGATTAAATCTTTTTGTGTATTGAGCATGGCATTCTCTCCAAAAAATTCAAAGTGCAAATAAAGTATAATTCAGTTTAAAAATTTTTTGTAAATATTTAATAAATTTGAATGAATTTTAGAAGATAAGCAATGTTGTTACCATCACAGCAGATTTGTGGGGCGGCGGAGTAGCGATGATTATTTTTTGGTTAATTTGTTGAAATCGCGCCAATACCTGTCATCCGTAGCGGAGTTTACCGTGATGGTGAGTCGCTTTAAAAAACGCTTGAATAGCATATTGGGCAAGGATAGCACCGCCTCGGAGAGGGATGCAGTGCAATCCACTGAAGGAAGGTGAGGGTGGATACTGCTGATGCAGTTCCACCTTGATATTTTTTATAATCCTTTCAGGTATTGGTCTATCGCTGCTGCTGCACCGCGCCCTTCGTTGATAGCCCAAACAACTAAAGATTGTCCGCGGCGGCAATCACCGGCCGCGAAAACGCCTTCGACATTGGTGGCGAATCGGCCGTATTCTGCCTTAATGTTACTGCGGCCGTCGTATTCGAGGCCCTGCATGTCCGATGCGGTTTGTTCGGGGCCTAAGAAACCCAATGCCAGGGTAATCAGGTCGGCCGGCCAGACTTTTTCGGAACCTTCGATTTCCTGCATTTTGAACTGGCCGTCGTCTCCCTGAATCCATTCCACATTGACAGTGCGCACGCCGGTGAGATTACCGTTATCGTCGCCGATAAACTCCTTACTGAGTATGCAGAACTGGCGTGGATCGTCACCGTCTCTGGCGATGGTCTCCTCATGGCCGTAATCGACGCGGAAAATCCTCGGCCATTGCGGCCAGGGGTTGTTATTAGCTCGTTGTGTCGGTGGTTCCGGCAGCAGTTCAAAGTTAACCACGCTTTTACATCCGTGACGTAGCGAAGTACCGATGCAATCGTTGCCGGTATCGCCCCCGCCGATGACAATCACGTTTTTATCTTTGGCGTTAATGAATTGATCGCCTTCCAGATTACTGTCGAGCAGGCTTTTGGTGTTGCGCGTCAGAAAGTCCATCGCAAAATAAACGCCTTTAAGGTCCCGTCCGGGAATTGGCAGGTCGCGTGGTTTAGTTGCACCGGTCGCCCATAACGTCGCATCATATTGCTGCTTTAAGTCGTTCGGGTCGAGGTAAGCGGTCTGATGGCCCGCCGCGGCCATGATACGATTGCTATGGCCTTCGGGATCGTCCTCTTTTTTACCTACCTGGGTGTTAGTAACGAATTCAACCCCTTCAGCGCGTAATTGATCGATGCGACGTTCGACAATTGTTTTATCCAGTTTCATATTGGGGATGCCGTACATCAACAGTCCGCCGATTCTGTCAGCGCGTTCGAATACCGTTACTTTATGGCCGGCACGGCGTAATTGCTGTGCAGCAGCAATGCCGGCAGGCCCTGAGCCGATGATGGCAACGGATTTGCCTGATTCTTTCGCGGGCGGTGCGGCTTTTACCCAGCCTTCTTCATAAGCACGGTCGATGATCGAATTTTCGATGTTTTTTATCGTCACTGCCGGTTCGGTGAGCCCCAAAACGCAGGCGCCTTCACAGGGAGCGGGACACACCCGGCCGGTGAATTCAGGGAAGTTGTTGGTTTTATGTAAACGATCGACGGCGTCCCGCCAGCGGCCGTTGTACACCAAATCATTCCACTCCGGAATAAGATTGTCTACCGGACAGCCGTTATCCGACTGGCAGAATGGTACGCCGCAGTCCATACAGCGGGCGCCCTGAGTGCGCAATATTTTTTCCTGAGGATCGGTATATATTTCGAAAAAATCATTCAGGCGCAGCATCGGTTCGCGATATGGAACGGTCTCGCGTTGATATTCTTTGAATCCTGTCGGTTTACCCATCGGTCATAACTCCGTGCACGATTGTGTCTTCTTCTTCATTGTGTAAGGCGCGTTCAGCAAGGACGCGTTTATAGTCTATCGGCATCACCTTGACGAATTGTTCAAGGTAGTCATCCCAGTTATCCAGGACTTTTTTGGCAACTGCCGATCCGGTGTTGGCATAGTGTAGATTTACCAAGCCATGCAGCTCGTCGATGTCGTGTTCATGTTCGAGCTTTTCCAGCTCGACCATGCCGGGGTTGCAGTTTTGCGCGAAAACGTTGTCATAGTCCCAGATATAAGCAATGCCGCCGCTCATCCCCGCCGCGAAATTCCGGCCGGTAGGGCCCAAAACGACAACGCGTCCGCCGGTCATATATTCACAGGCATGGTCTCCAACACCTTCAATGACTGCGTTAGCGCCGGAATTACGTACACAGAAACGCTCGGCGGCACGGCCGCGGAAGAATGCTTGGCCGGATGTGGCGCCATATAACACGACGTTACCGACAATAATGCTTTCTTCTGCTGCGAAAGTGCTTTCTTTGGGCGGATAAACCAGAATTTTCCCGCCGGAAAGTCCTTTGCCGACATAATCATTGGCGTCACCTTCGATTTCCATGGTGATGCCCCGTGACAGAAATGCACCGAAACTTTGTCCTGCCGAACCATTAAATTTGATATGGATGGTATCGTCCGGCAGCATATGACTGCCCCATTTTTTTACCAGGGTGTGACTGAGAATGGTTCCCACCGCACGGTCGGTATTGATTATCGGGACTTCGAAGCGAACTTTGGTGCCGTTGTCGAGTGCATCCCGGGCCATTTCGACCAGCCTGTTATCCAGTACCTGGTCGAGACCGTGGTCTTGTCCGATGGTTTTATAAACCTGAACATCATCATGCGGTTTTGGCGCCGGTGTTAACAACGAGGTCAGATCGAGGCCGTCTGATTTCCAGTGCTTGATCGCGGCATTGGTTTCCAGTACGTCGGTGCGGCCAATCATTTCGTTGATGCTGCGGAAGCCCAATTGCGCCATGATTTCGCGCGCCTCTTCGGCAACCATGATTAAATAATTCACTACGTATTCCGGGTCACCCATGAATTTTTTACGCAACGCCTCATCCTGTGTGGCGATGCCCACCGGGCAGGTATTTAAGTGGCATTTACGCATCATGATACAGCCCAGCGTAATCAGTGGGGCGGTACTGAAACCGAATTCCTCGGCGCCGAGCAATGCTGCAATCACCACGTCACGACCAGTTTTCAATCCACCGTCGGTTTGCAGGGTGACTCGTGAACGCAAGTCGTTCATGACCAGGGTCTGATGTGTCTCGGCTATTCCCAGCTCCCAGGGCAGGCCGGCATGTTTAATACTGGTTAGCGGTGACGCTCCGGTGCCGCCGCCGTCACCGGAAATCAATATATGATCGGCGTGTGCTTTGGCTACGCCGGTGGCAATGGTGCCGACGCCGACTTCCGAGACCAGTTTCACGCTGATGCGTGCTGACGGGTTTGAATTCTTCAGGTCGAAGATCAACTGTGCGAGGTCCTCGATTGAATAAATGTCGTGATGTGGAGGCGGGCTGATCAGGCCGACGCCGGGTGTCGAATGGCGCAAGCGCGCGATATAGCTGTCCACTTTGGAACCGGGCAATTCCCCGCCTTCGCCGGGCTTGGCGCCTTGCGAAATTTTGATTTGCAGCTCATCGGCATTGGTCAGGTACCAGCTGGTTACACCGAACCGGCCGGAAGCGATCTGCTTGATTGCCGAGCGTTTGCTGTCGCCGTTCGGTAATGGGGTAAAGCGCGCTTCATCTTCACCGCCTTCACCGGTGTTGCTTTTTCCACCCAGGCGGTTCATCGCAATCGCCAGTGATTCATGGGCTTCCGCCGAAATCGAACCGAAGCTCATCGCGCCGGTACAAAAACGAACCACAATATCCTTGGCCGGCTCAACTTCCTCAAGCGGGATCGGCTGACGGTCTGTTTTAAAGGTCAGCAGTCCTTTGATGGAGCAACGGGTTTTTGCATCATGGTTCATGTGCTCGGCAAACTGCTTGTACGTCTCATAGTTGTTGGTGCGGCTTGCGGTCTGGATGTTGGCAATCGCGGTCGGGTCCCACATATGCCGTTCACCTTCGGCACGCCAATGGAATTCGCCATGATTGGGCAGCATCTGCTGGTGCAGGTTTTCATTCTCGGGATAACCGATTTCATGCCGGCGAATACATTCGGTTGCCAGCACATCAAAGTCAACCCCCTGAATTCGGCTGGCCGTGCCGGCAAAGCAGCGTTCGATAACATCGTCGCGCAAACCGACGGCTTCGAAGATTTGCGCACCTTTGTAACTTTGCAGTGTCGAAATGCCCATTTTGGCCATCACTTTGAGCATGCCTTTGGCGACCGCCTTGCGGTAACCGGCAACAATTTGATCGTCGTCGGTCAGCTCTTCGGGCAGCAGACCTTCACGCCGCGCCTGCCACAAGGCTTCGAATGCCATGTAGGGGTTGATTGCATCGGCACCGTAGCCTATCAGCAAACAGTGGTGATGTACTTCGCGGGCTTCGCCGGTTTCCAGTACGATACCGATACGGGTGCGCTTGAACTGCCGAACCAAATGATGATGCACGGCGCCGCTGGCCAATAATGTCGGCAACGGAACCCGGTCTTTACCGATGTTGCGGTCGGAAAGAATGACCAACTGATAGCCATCCTCGATGGCCTGTTCCGCTTCATCGCAAATACGCTCCAGGGCCGGCACTAAACCGGAATTGCCTTCGGATTTCGGCCAGGTGATATCGATGGTTTTGGTTTTCCAACCGCGATGGTCCATATGCTTGATCGCCGCCAATTGTTCGTTGGACAGGATCGGGTGTTCGACGAGCAGCCGGTGGCAGTGCTCTTTGGTGGTGGTCACGATATTGCCTTCCGGCCCGATGTAACATTCCAGCGACATGATGATCTCTTCACGGATCGAATCAATGGCCGGGTTGGTTACCTGTGCAAAAAGCTGCTTAAAATAATCGTACAGCATGCGGGACTGGTCGGATAAACAGGCCAGCGCCGAATCGTTGCCCATTGAACCAAGCGGATCTCGTTTCTCGCGGATCATCGGCAGCAACATGAACTGCATGGTTTCGTTGGTAAAGCCGAAAGCCTGCATTCGCGGTAACAGCGTGTCAGGGTCGAAGCCGTGCGGTTCTTTTTTCGGTTCCAGTTCGTTGATATGGATACGTTCCGTTCTCAACCAGTCCCAATAGGGGCGTTGGGTGGAGAAGTCGCTTTTGAGTTCCTCGTCGGGAATCAGGCGGCCCTGCTCGAAATCAACCAGAAACATCCTGCCGGGCTGCAGGCGGCCTTTATATTTGACGTTTTTCGGATCGACATTCACGACGCCGACCTCTGAAGCCATGATGACGTGATCGTCGTGTGTCAGATAGTAGCGGCTGGGACGCAAACCGTTGCGATCCAGAACGGCGCCAATGTATTTGCCGTCGGTAAATACGATTGAAGCCGGGCCGTCCCAAGGTTCCATCATCGTTGAATTGAATTCGTAGAAGGCGCGTTTGTGTTCCGGCATGGTTTCATGGTTTTGCCATGCTTCCGGAATCATCATCATTACCGCTTCCTGCAATGTACGTCCGGTCATCAGCAGGAATTCGAGCACATTGTCGAACGTGCCGGAGTCAGAATATTCCGGCTCGACCACCGGGAATATTTTTTGTAGATCATCGCCGAACAAATCGCTTTGAGCAACCCCCTCACGGGCACGCATCCAGTTTTTGTTACCGCGCAAGGTATTGATTTCGCCGTTGTGGCTCATGAAGCGGTTCGGCTGGGCACGATCCCATGAAGGGAAGGTATTCGTGCTGAAACGGGAATGCACCATCGCCAGATGCGAAGTGTAGTCTTCGCAGTTCAGATCCGGATAGTATTTAAACACCTGCTGCGGCATTAATTGCCCTTTGTAGATAATGACTTTGCTTGACAAGCTGCAGATGTAAAACATGTTGCGCTGCTGCATCGACCGGTCGTGGCGCAATGCTTTGGTGGCTTGTTTGCGGATCAAATACAACTGTCTTTCGAAAGCGTCGTCTTCATGCCTGTCAGATGCGGCAATGAACAATTGTTCAATGACCGGCTCGGTGGCGCGTGCCGACAAACCGATATCAGCGCCTTCGGGATCAACCGGTACCGAGCGCCAACCGATCAGTTTCTGTCCCTGTTCGGTGATGTATTTTTCAACCGTTGCTTTTGATTTTTCACGTTCAGCTGCGTTTTGCGGAAGAAATACCAATCCGGCGGCAAATTTTCCCGGTTCAGGAAGTTCGGCGCCCAGATCGGATTTTGCAACACGATTGAGAAATTCCAACGGCAGGGCAGTCATAATGCCCGCGCCGTCACCGGTGTTGGCTTCGCAGCCGCACGCACCGCGGTGAGTCATTGCTTCAAGGGCGATACCGGCTTCATGAACAATTTTATGGGAGCGTTTACCTTTAATGTGGGCGATAAAGCCGACGCCGCAGCTGTCTTTCTCGTTTTCAGGGTCATATAGACCTTGTTTTTGAGGCATTTCGTAAGTCTTTCTGGACATTATTTCACCACCTTATTGTCTTGCCAGGTTTCAATCCGTTGCCGGTAACATCATGGGTTACTGGATTTATTGTTCGGAAACTTTCAGCCAGAGAATGTCAAAGCTTGTCGCCATTGGCTGTCAGTACAGGAAATGCAGACAGTCGTGTTGGGAAACTGTTTGCGTCGCTTTGTTAGTTGGCACGAACCTTAAAATACCTTGGCATGTGTTTGTTTTTACGGTAAAGCATCGAATCAGCATAATAAAACTTTTGTATCATTGAAAGTTGGGCGCCGACTAAAATAGCCCAGGATACTTCACCATTAAGCCGGAGCATTATAGAAAAATCACTCCGTCAAAGCAAGATTTATAACCAAGACATCAGCGCATAATAAACCGGCAGCACACCAATTTATTGAGAAAGTACCGGCTTTAGACTTATACATTAAAAATGCTTTTCAGGAAAAAAACAGTTACTTTACAATCTTTCCATAAATTGATTTTTTTCAAAAACCTGTATCCTGAAAGCGGTTATACTGAGGCATTATGATATTTTAAGATTTTACAATCGGTTGAATAATATGGATAAGCATTATGATGTGATGATCGTCGGCGGCGGCATGGTCGGGGCGGCGGTTGGCTGTTGTCTGGGGAACAGTGCGTTACGTGTGGCTGTCATCGAGCGCGCCATGCCAAAACCCTTTGCTGCGGAACAGCCGCATGATTTAAGAGTTTCGGCGCTGAGTATTGCCTCCCGAAATATTCTGGAAATGGTTGGTGCCTGGGAAGGCGTTACTTCACGGCGATTTTGTCCTTTTCGGCGGATGCGGGTATGGGAGTCCGGGGGCGATACCGAATTTAACAGTGGGGATATTCAACGCGAGGAATTGGGGTATATTGTAGAAAACCGGATTACTCAATTGGCCTTGCTGGAAAAATTGCAGGAATTCGCTAATGTTGACTTGATCTGTCCGTCCGATATTAAGAAAATCAATTATCTTTCAGGAAAACCGCAAATCGAACTGGATGGCGGTTCAAACTTGACGTGTAAATTATTGGTTGCGGCAGACGGGGGGCAGTCCCGAGTGAGACAGGTAGTCGGTTTGGGAGTTACCAGTTGGGATTATCAACAGCATGCGCTGGTTATTTATATAGAAACCGAATACGGTCAGCAGGATATTACTTGGCAGCATTTTGTTCCCAGCGGGCCGCAGGCATTTCTGCCGTTAACCGGCCATTTCGGCTCCATAGTTTGGTATAACTCGCCGGATGAAGTCAATCGATTGCAGAAATTATCGCATGCGTCATTACTTGATGAATTAGCACAGGCATTTCCTGATTGTCTGGGAAAAGTGAAACGGGTGATTGCGACAGCTAGTTTTCCGTTGAAACGGCAGCATGCGCAGGCTTATGTCAAACAGGGTGTCGCCTTGGTCGGCGATGCGGCGCATATGATTAATCCGTTGGCGGGACAGGGGGTTAACATCGGCCTGCTGGATGCCGCGGCCTTGGCGCAAGTCTTAATCGAAGCAGAAAAAAGAGGACAGGATATAGCGAGTATAACGGTGTTGAAAAAATATGAAAAAATGCGCCGTAGTGAAAACCTGAAAATGATGACTATCATGGATGTTTTCTATCACATGTTCAGTAATAAGGTGTTGCCGCTTAAATTGTTGCGAAATCTCGGACTGGGGTTAGCTGAACGAATCAAACCGGCCAAAAATAAAGTGATGCGTTACGCAATGGGATTGGAAGGAAATCTGCCGAAACTAGCCAAAGGACAACAGATTCTTTAAACCGTTTGCTGTATCTATCGTACTTTACAAGTGTCAACCGCAATTATTTTAACGAATTATAAAACATCTATACGTCCCTAATGTGCCATAAATAAAGGCAAGTCCGGTGCAAAATACCGGCAAGGCCGAGTAAATCTTATGCATACTGTATTTCAGTCACTTTTAATGCTGATGCTGGTTGTTTGGAGCATGGCCGTGTTGATGCGTAAACTTGGTCTGCCCACCATTATCGGCGAATTAATCATGGGTGTAGTGATCGGCCCGGCTGTCTTTGGCTGGGTACTGCCGAATGAAGTGATCGAAACGCTGGCTCAAATCGGTATATTCTTTTTGATGCTGCATGCCGGTGTCGAAACCGATCCGAGCGAGTTTTTCGATGCGTTAAAAAAATCGCTTGGTGTGGCTCTAGCCGGAGCCGCTGTGCCTTTTGGCGTCAGTATGGGTGTGGCGTTGCTGTTCGGTTATGACTTGGTGTCTTCGATTTATGTCGGAATGACCATGATTGCCACTGCGGTGGTGATTACCTTGAAAATTCTACGGGACCTTGGACTGAGCCATACCCGTTTTGCACAAGTGATTCATGCCACCTGTGTAATCGACGAAATTTTAACGTTGATTCTATTCAGTTTCGTTCTTGGATTATTGCACGGGGACGAGTTGAACCTGACGCAAGTCGGAGTGGTTACCGCGAAGATATTGTTGTTCGCTTCGGTAACGCTGCTGGTCGGTTTTTTTATTTATCCGCGATTAAGTTTTCCATTTCATAATAAAAACGGTAAAGGCTTTACTTTTATACTCATACTTGGCTTTCTGGCTGCGATGTTTGCCGATTATATCGGTTTGCATGTGATTGTCGGCGCCTATTTCGCAGGGCTGTTTTTTGAGGAAAAAATAGTCAACAAACAACTACATGACCTGGTCAACGATCGTTTATACGGTATATCTTATTCATTTTTGGGACCGATATTTTTTATTTCGCTCGGGTTTCATATCTCCTTTGATCTTAGTGTCAAAGGCTTTTGGTTTTTGACAGCTTTAACATTGGCTGTCATTATCGGGCAAATTTTAAGTGCCGGGTTAATGGCTAAACGTTTGCATTTTACCTGGATCGAGTCACTGACTATTGGTGTAGGCCATTGTGCGCGGGCGGAAATGGCGTTTATCATCGCTTCGTTAGGCATCGAATCGGGAGCGCTGGATCAGAGTGTATTTTCGGTGGTGGTTTTTACTGCATTCCTGCTGGATTTGCTGACACCGGTGATGCTCAAAGGCTGCGCGATAATGTTACATAAATATCAGGCGCATTGGCCTTATTGACTGATTTCTCGCTTTAAATAAGGCGCCTGCAGACCGATTATATAGACCTGTATCAGGTGCATTGGCCCGATCGCAATACCAACTTCTTCGGCAGGCGCGGTTATCGGCATATGCCGGATGATTCCGCGGTTGCCATAGAGGAAACCCTGGCGGTATTGGATGATTTGGTTAAGTCGGGAAAAGTCCGCTATATCGGTGTTTCCAATGAGACGCCATGGGGCGTGATGCAATATTTACGTTGCAGCGAACAGCAAGATTTTGCGCGGATTGTTTCGATACAAAATCCGTACAATCTGTTGAACCGCAGTTTTGAGACCGGCCTGGCAGAAATCAGCCATCGCGAACATGTCGGTTTATTGGCTTATTCGCCGCTGGCATTCGGCGTGTTAACCGGGAAATACCTTAATGCGTCACCGGCGAATGCCAGGTTGACGCTGTTTCCGCATTATCAGCGTTATTCAAACCCGAACGGCAAAACCGCAGCCCAAGCGTATGTGCGGTTAGCCGGGGATTGCGGACTTTCTCCGGCGCAAATGGCGTTGGCTTTTATTACTAGCCGGGCGTTTGTGACATCCAGTATTATCGGCGCGACCACGACCGAACAATTGAAAGAAAATATCGCAAGCTGTCGGCTTGAGCTTCCCGTCCAGGTGTTTGACGCGCTCGAAGAAATTCATCAGCGGTTTCCCAATCCCTGCCCTTAGAGGAAAGGGGATAGAATAATCCCCTTTCCTAAAAAGCAATGTAAAGGAAAAATGCAACTATTGAATACCGAACAACCTCTTAAAAAGGTGCGGGGTTCCATGCCCATTGATATTCAGTCATAAATCAAGCGCTGCTGTCCTCTTCTTCTTTACGTTCTTTGAAAAACATAAAATAGACGAATAATCCAATCGCTACCACGACACCGGTGCCGATTACATAAGGCAATTTGTGGGCAACATCGACGGGTTTATTGACATCGGGGAAATTAAACTTGGTCAATACACCCAGACTGGGATCATTGATGTCGATAGTGATCGACTTGGCATTGAGATTCAACAGCTGCACTTCACCGCCATCAAAAGGTTTGTAATTTCTGGTGGTTTCGTCCTTGATGTTGGGAAATATCGGGGTGGAACTGAATTGAGCTTTACCGGCCAATGCTCTGGCAAGTTCCTGTTCGATTTGGCTATTGCTTTTACCATCGGTTTTGACGGATACCGGTTCTCCACCATCAATGCTGACTTCAACAAATCCGCCGGAAGCACTTTTCGGTTTATTGGGGGCGAAATCGGCGATATTTTCGACATCCGCCGCATAGACGATATCAATTGCAATACCGACATCCGCCGCGCTAAAGCTTTTCCCGACCAGGTCATAGGTCAACTTCTGGTTGGAATAATCCCGGAAAGTCAATTCGGTGAAATCAAACCCCTGCTTATTGCTCAGCATGACTTCGTTTTTGTCGCCGACCTGTTCTACCAGAGTTCCGCGCCAACTGGGATAGAGATATTCCATCGCATCGTTTAACGCGATTACCACTTTATCTGGCACATCTTTAGCGGCGGTTGCAGTCGCCATGTCAGGTCCGTGCAGAAACGTTAAACCTGTCGATCTATAAGTTAATCCGCCGTCAATTCGCCAAGTTACGGTATAGGAAAACAAAGTTTCACCGTTTTTTTTGGGTGCATCGGTTTGAATATGCAGTTTGTCCTGTCCTGCCGGTGTAACCGGGGCGGATAAAACGGGCTGACTGAATGCGCCAAAAGTTAGCGTACATAGTAGCGTAAAACTACGCAGTGTATCTATATTGTTTTTTTTCATTATCACTTCCTCTTCATATATCTACGCGATAACACTAGCATAATTAAGGTCTTTGTGGCAAAACTTCTTAATTGATCCCGGCGCGGACGGTTATCGAACGGTTTGTTTAAACGGTTGTCATTGATGCACCTTGTGCGGTGCGGTGCCGATGAACGCGCCGCGTTGATTGCTAGCGGCGCTTTGTCGAAGATCCATACCCCTCTCTTGAAAAAATTCTTAGAGTTCCGGGAACTATAAATCGGCATTCGGTAGCAGTTCATCGGTTTGAGCAAGGGTTTTCCGGTAGTTGTCCACGGCAACGGCATTGATTTTTTTGCCGGTCGGAATGTCGATATAACTATCGAATAATTGAATGGTGGAATATTGGTCAGCAGTTGCGGCAGCCTTGTTGTTTCCTATCGCGGATTTAGCCGCGAAGATCAAACCGGCGGTACTGTACTGCCAGTTCTTTTGGTAAGCGTGCAGAGCCGTGCCGTTTTTTTCCAGCGTTTGGTTGAAAAGCGCCGCAAGCGAACCGTCTTTAACCTGGATGCCGATACTGTTTTCGGTGAACCTGTTGTCGATGGCCAGTAATTCGCTTCCTTCGCCGACCGAAATGCCTTTATCGCCGTTATTGTGAAAAACGGACTGTAAGACATAAGCATCGGTGGTCATTAAATCGACGGCATCGTTACCGCTATGCTCAAATCGGCAGCGGCGGATCGATGCTTTGGACATATCCAGATCCAGCGCATCCGAATAAGCGTTTTCGAAAACTGTGTTCTCAAAATTAATTGTGGCATAGACCGCGTGAACCATGTCGTCAACGATATGGCTGTTTCGGAACCGGCAGTTTTTTATTCTGATATGGTCGGCGTCATGAATTGACAACATGCCGGAGTATTCGAATAAATCCTCCTTTACGCCGCTGCCGTCGATTATTTCACAAAAGTCTAAATGGCTGTTGCTGTAGGCATCCTTACCGACTAATTCACCCCGGTAAATGTCGGCAGGCATGAGCCGGCGGTTTCTAAGCGTCATTTCCGTCACCTGTTCCGCCAATACATAAACCCCCCGGTCTTCCCCATTGATGAATAAACGTATCAGTTCCGTTCGGGGGGCAATTAAACCCATTTTTTCCGCCAGTCGATAGGCGAGGAAATTGTTCAGTTGCTCGTCGAATTTGGGTGACAGCAAATTGAAGCTGCGCAGTCCTTTGAATAAGTGTTTTTTTGAAGTTTTGATGCGGAGCGATTTTTTATCAAAGCCCCAATGGTAAACATAATCGCCACGGTATTTTATTTTTACCTTGTTCAATTTACCGTCCGAGAATAAACGCGCTTTCATGTATTGATAACCGGAATGCGGTAATCTAGCGTTTAATCGGGATAAGTCGGCGTGCGAAACAAACAAATGGATTTTTTCGAGATTTGTATGGCTATGTTCAAAATGATTGATCGCGGCACGAAAACGTTGTATCAGCGTGTCAGATTCATATTTACCTACTTTGGTCAAGTGAAAGCGGATTGGCGCGGGGTCATATCGGACATTAAAAGTGACAAAACGGTCTACCGTACGGTATAACCGATAACTGCCGAAAATATTGATCGGTATAGTGATAAGAAAGGACCAAAGAAAAATACGCTTCGCTGGAAATTTCATTATCGGTACGCAAGCATCATATCCCCCTCGGTTATCATATGATGCACACGGGAAAGGTCCGATTCGCTTTATTTACTCGGGGTTAATTTCAACGTGTAATGCGCGGAATTCGTCAGTCAATTTGTGGGTCGGCGCAAAATGCACCAGCGGGCTGGATTCAGTATGCGATTCACGTACTTTGACGGAGGGGGAAATGCGGCTATTCAGCACCGGATGGCCTTCGGCTATCAGTTGTTCAACCAGTTGCCGCGGCAAATTTGCCTGGCTTTGAAATTGGTTAACGACGATGCCCTCAACCTCCAGGTTTTGATTATGGTCCATTTTCACTTCGCTGACGGTTTGCATCAGTGTGTATAAGGCTTCACGCGAGAAAGCATCACAGTCAAACGGAATCAAACATTTATCGGCTGCAATCAATGCGGATTGGCTGAAAAAATTAAGCAAGGGCGGGGTATCAATATAAATAGCGTCAAATCCCTGCAATTCATCCAAGGCTTCGCGCAGTTTGAAGATTTTAAAACGGGATACCAAGCGGCTTTGCATCGATTCCAATTCGGGGTGGGAGGGAATCACGAACAAATTGGGGAAAGGCGTTTCATGAATGACCGGTTCCAAACCTGCCGGCTGACCGCCGAAGATATTCATGCTTAAGCTTTCCTTGTAAAAATAGGCGATGGTTTGATCAGGATCGGTAACCTTAGCACCCAACAAATATTGCGTCGTATTGCCCTGGATATCCAGGTCGACGACTAGGGTGCGTTTCCCTTCAACTGCACTAATTGCGGCCAGATTGCAGGTGATCGTGGATTTCCCTACTCCGCCTTTTTGGTTGAAAATGACTCTGCGCATGATATTCCTCGCTGACCTCATGTGGAAAGCTACATTATAAGTGGATGGCCGTTAAAATCAACTGCGTTGGAAGGTGCCTCCGCCGCATTCAGGACATTCCGATATGGCGCTGGTGGTTTTGAAATTGAGTTCTTTGCCGCATTGCATGCAAGTGAACGTCCCGGGTCCGGCGATTTCACCACTTTGATAGATGCTGGCCTCGCGTGCCTGCTGTTCAATTTGAGCCAAGCCAAGCCGGGTTTTATCCGCCACATTCATGAAGGCATCAAGCGCGAAATTTTCAATCAATTCCAGATCGAATTTAAACCATTCCGACAGCGTATCATTGCTTTTGTCGTTTAATGCATGCGCTGCATCTTCGACGTCCCTTTTGACATAGTCGGAAACCTTGTTCAATTCCTCTTGCGTCAGTCCGCCCACTTCGCTGGTTTTTTCCTTGGCGATTTCCAATCCGTGAGTCAGGGTTTTGGTTGTGCCCTGCAGCGCGTCATGGAGATGTTTAACCATGTTATTATAGGCGTTTATCAATTTATTTTCGCTCATTCATTCAACTCCGCAAAGATGATACTTTCGATTTATTCAATGGTACTGTATTCTACCGCTTTTGACCGGTAAAAGACGAGTAAGGATGGAAGAAAATTACAAGCCCCAGGCAATCGAACAAGAAGCTCAGCAAATGTGGGAAGATTCGGGCATATTCAATGTGGTCGAATCATCCGATAAAGAAAAATATTATTGCTTGTCGATGTTTCCTTATCCCAGTGGGAAATTGCACATGGGACATGTGCGAAACTATACGATAGGCGATGTGATCAGTCGCTATCAGCGCATGCGCGGTAAGAACGTTTTGCAACCGATGGGATGGGATGCCTTCGGGCTGCCAGCGGAAAATGCGGCGATGCAGCATGGCGTCCATCCTGCCGACTGGACCTATGAAAATATTGATTACATGCGCGATCAGCTTAAACGTCTCGGATTCGGCTACGATTGGCAACGGGAATTGGCAACTTGTGATCCGGACTATTACCGCTGGGAACAATGGTTGTTTTTAAAGCTGTTTGAGAAGGGGTTGGTTTATAAAAAGACCGCACCGGTGAATTGGTGTCCCCATGATCAGACCGTCTTGGCCAATGAGCAGGTGATCGACGGGTGTTGCTGGCGCTGCGATACGCCGGTGGAAAGAAAACAAATTTCGCAATGGTTTATGAAAATCACCGCTTATGCCGACGAGTTGCTGGCTTCGCTGGAACAATTGGAGGGCTGGCCGGAACAGGTGCGGACCATGCAAACCAATTGGATAGGACGTTCCGAAGGCGTGGAAATGGATTTCGACGTGATTGGTTTGGACGAACCGTTGCGGGTTTACACAACCCGACCGGATACCTTAATGGGTGTGACTTATCTTGCCGTGGCTCCCGGGCATCAGCTGGTCGAGTACGCACTGCAAAACAAGGATGCGGAATTTGTCCGCCTGCTGGACGATCTGAAACGCACGGCGATTTCCGAGGAAACCTTGGAAACCATGGAGAAAAAAGGGATCGATTCGGGATTAAAAGCGGTGCATCCGATTACCGGGGCACAAGTGCCGGTTTGGATTGCCAATTTTGTACTGATGGGTTACGGCACCGGTGCGGTCATGTCGGTTCCGGCGCATGATCAGCGGGATTTTGAATTCGCCGCTAAATACGGCATCCCCGTTAGACAGGTGATTTTCTCGAAGGACGGCGGTGATGATGATTGTTCCGAGCGGGCTTACGTGGAAAAAGGCATATTGAAAAATTCGGGCGAATTTGACGGTATGACGTCGGAACAGGCTTTCGCCGCTATTGCAGCGAAACTGGAAAGCGTCGGCAAGGGTAATGTTAAAACCAATTTTCGCTTACACGATTGGGGCGTATCCAGGCAGCGTTATTGGGGAGCGCCTATACCGGTCATTTATTGTGAAACTTGCGGAACGGTGCCGGTTCCGGTAAAGGATTTGCCGGTTCGGTTGCCAAAAGACGTTAAATTGGAGGGAATCGGTTCGCCTTTGCTTCAACATGAAGCGTTTGTCAATGTCGACTGCCCTAAATGTGGGCAACCGGCAAAACGTGAGACCGATACCTTCGATACTTTCATGGAGTCTTCCTGGTATTTCGCCCGCTTTGCCGGTAGCGACGCGCAAGGCGGTATGTTGGACCAGCGGGCAAGCTACTGGCTTCCGGTTGATCAATATATCGGGGGCATAGAGCATGCGATCCTGCATTTATTATATGCACGCTTTTACACCAAATTAATGCGCGATGAAGGCTTGTTGGCATGTGACGAGCCGTTCAAAAACCTGTTAACCCAGGGCATGGTATTGAAAGGCGGTAGCAAAATGTCCAAATCAAAAGGCAATACCGTAGATCCGCAGGGGCTGATTGATCAATATGGTGCTGATACGGTGCGTCTGTTCATTATGTTTGCCGCCCCTCCGGAACAGTCTCTGGAATGGTCGGACAGTGGTGTCGAAGGGGCATACCGGTTCCTGAAAAGGTTGTGGCGGCAGGTGTATCTGCATGTTCAGTCAGGAATATGCAATACCGATTTTGATACCCGACTACTCAACGATCAACAAAAGGAGGTGCGGCGAAAATTACATCAGACCATCAAAAAAGTCAGTGATGATCTGGAGCGCCGTTATACTTTCAACACCGCGATCGCGGCTAATATGGAACTGCTCAATACGTTGTCCAAATTTACCGATGAATCCGAACTTTCCAGGGCGGTCAGGCAGGAAGCGCTGGAAGCGGTCCTGCTGATGTTGGCACCGATGGTGCCCCATATTTGTCACCGTCTATGGCAGGATCTGGGTTATCAGCAAGCGATTGTCAATGCCGCCTGGCCGGAAATTGATGAAATCGCCCTGCAGCAGGATACTCTGCAAATGGCCGTGCAAATCAACGGCAAAGTGCGGGCCAATATTACAGTTGCCGTTGACGCGTCCAAACAGGATATCGAGGCCATGGCGCTGGCGGAAGAACATATACAACGATATATCAACGGTAAGCAGGCCAGGAAAGTCATCGTGGTGCCTAAAAAGCTGATCAATATCGTTGTATAAATTACACTTCGGAGTAAAGCGATGGCAAAACCGGTGAAAAAGCTTGCATTTATCATGACTGTATTGGTTCTGGTATCCTGCGGTTATCATATGCGCGGGGCGGTTAATATCCCTGAGGATATGAAAAAGGTATTCGTGCGCAACGGATCGCCGCAATTGATATCCGGGTTTCACAATGTGTTTCAGTATTCTGCTGCTACACTGGTGGGCTCACCTTCCGATGCGGGGGTTATCGTCAATGTGCTTGAAGAGGAAATGCGGCGGCGGGCGGTGTCGCTTAGCGGGACCGGAAAGGCCAATGAATTCGAGTTGAATTATTTGCTGGATTATGAACTGCTCAATGCTGCAGGAGCAGTGCTGTCTCCCAAGCAAACGGTTGAATTAACCCGCAATTATTTCAATGAACAGCAGCAGGTTATCGGTAAGGCCAACGAGGAAAGGATTATCCGCGAGGAAATGTATCTGCAGGCCGTTCAAGCAATTATCAGGAAAGCCCAGGTTGTATTGCAAAAAAACGGTTGAGTAATGAGGCTTAAAGTAGGGCAAATTGGCAGTGTACTGGAAAAAAAACTGGCACCGGTCTATTTCATCTCCGGCGACGAACCGCTGCAACTTGGAGAAACAGCCGATGCTGTACGGTGTGCAGCGAGAAAGGCAGGGTTTGAAAACCGCGAAATTTTAACGGTGGATGCATTATTTTCCTGGAGTCAGTTGGCACAGGCTGCGGATTCGTTTTCGCTGTTTTCCGATAAGAAACTGATTGACTTGCGGCTCCCTTCAGCCAAGCCCGGCACGGAAGCCGCAAAAGCGTTGATAACCTATTGCGAACGGTTGCCGGAGGCCACATTATTGCTGATTACTTGCGGCAGGATGCCGGCTGCGTCGCAAAAGTCACGCTGGTTCCAAGCACTAGACAAGGTGGGGGTTGTGGTTCAGGTCTGGCCGCTGCAGGGTAGGGAGTTAATCGACTGGCTGCAGCGCCGTCTGTTGAACAGAGGGTTGCAGGTCGATCAGCAAGGGTTGAAAATTCTGGCCAGCCGGACTGAAGGTAATCTTTTGGCCGCCGCCCAGGAAGTTGAAAAGCTTTATGTGTTATACGGGGCCGGAATGCGAAGCTGCCAGGATATTAGCAATGCGGTCGGTGACAGTTCCCGCTTCGATGTTTTCAGCCTGGCGGACAGCGTCTTATCCGGACGTTCTGAGCGAATTATCCGGATTCTGCGGGGACTCAAGGCTGAAGGCATTGCCTGTCCGGTCGTCTTGTGGGCATTGGCCCGGGAAGCACGCTTGTTGCGGAAAATCAAGGAAATGCTGTCCCAGGGACAAAACAAGGATCATGTCTTCCAAAAAAATCAGATCTGGGAAAAGCGCAAGCATCTGGTTAATTCCGCACTGGACCGGCTGCACTTTAATGACCTGGATCGAGTGTTACTCTTGTCGGCTAAAGCCGACCGGCAAATCAAAGGCGAGCAGACCGGCGATCCCTGGGAAACGTTGCTGGATATTTGCCTGGTGTTTTCCGCTGTGGATGTCATGCCGGCTGGTAAAGCCTGTTAACAGGCGGTGGCAGCGTATTGCCCGCCGGTTCCGTTTCGTTTGTTTAGGTATTATCACCTTTCCATCAACCGGGGTCGGTAAATAGCTAGAATATTTTTCTATAGTATTTGCCGATTGCAGTAAAAGGCTGTTCATCAATTGTTTCTTCCGGGGCAAGTTTGTTAAACCCAAGTATTATTTCATTGGCCTCTGAGTCAATGATCATGGTAATGGAAAAAAGTAGTTCCCGTTGTTCATGGATGACTTCCAAACCATCTGCCGTCGATGATGCCGTGGTGAAGTCAATGGTTTGGTAAGGCAGCGAGGTCAGGCTGGTGGTTCTATTCTGCAATGGAACTATGACATCCGGAAAAATTTCCAGCATATCTTTCGTCTGGTTGAACGCTAAGGTCAGTTCGCCTGTTTCGAGCTTAAAGAAAAAAGCAAAGTCTTCCACCGGCGGTTCGAAGGCGGGTTGATTAAATTCCTGTTCGGTAATCAACCCTAATTCATATAATAAATCCAGCTCTCTAGAAACATTGGCCAGAATATATTTGTCTTCATTTTGATTGATGGTTATAAAGTTATTGTCGCCAGCTACGGATTGATAGATCCCTGTGATGTTAATAATTTTAGTGGCGGAGGGCTGGCTAAATTCCGATTCGTCAATCAAACCTAACTCATAGAACAATTCCAGATCTGTAGCATTATTGACCAAAATATAGTTGTTTTCGCTTAGATTGATGGTGACAAAGTTATGGCTTCCCGCTACGGATTGGTTGATTTCCGTGATGTCAATAGTTTCAGCGAATGATGCTGCGGAAAAAAAGTAGATGACAAATGAAGAAATAACAAATTTTATGATTTTCATGGCGAAAGTAGCCCTCTGTAGATGGTGTGAATTCCGGTACAAAAAGACATATTAAAATGGTGTTAACAGCAGTTCTTATCCTTTAATAAACTATATGTATTAGTCTTTCTTATATCTGACACACCAACTTGAAGAAGAAACCACGGGATGACGAAACCTGCGGCGAAATTGAAACCGTGCCGGGCTCTCGGTACACCTTTTACGTGAGCAACTTGAAAGGCGTGGGCCGGATTTACCGCCAAACATGCATCGAAATTAGCAGAAAAGTGGCTTTTGCTAAGCCTTATACTTTTACTACTGAGCGTTTTCTGTTTTGGCGCATTAATCACAAGGAGTTCAAAACTAGCGCTCAACGAAAATAATACTCGGCCATTCTTGAAAACAATCTTGAAAAAAATAAAACCGCCCCCACCATGCTGTTGTTAGATAATTTTTTTATTCAGGAAAAAGAAATATGACTGTTGAAGCACAAAAAGAAACCCTCGGCTTTCAAACCGAGGTTAAGCATCTTTTGCATTTGATGATTCATTCCTTGTACAGCAACAAGGAAATCTTCTTGCGTGAATTGATTTCGAACGGATCTGATGCGGCCGACAAATTGCGTTTCATGGCTTTATCGGACGAAAGCCTGTATGAAGGTGACAGCGACCTGAAAATCAGGCTGGAATTTGATAAGGACAAGCGCGTCATTAAAGTCATCGATAACGGCATCGGCATGACTCGCGAAGAAGTACAAGAGCACATCGGTACCATCGCCAAGTCCGGAACCAAACAATTTTTCGAAGCCTTGACCGGCGATCAGGCGAAAGACAGTGAGT
>JBNLCC010000019.1:0-2895 GCA_050303615.1 Methylococcaceae bacterium
ATATCCAACTAATATTTTCGAGAGGCGTTGAAGCGATGAATGAGAAACTAGTTGCCGTAGCGGTGGAAGCCGACGGAAGCATTGCGCCCCACGCGGGACGGGCGTCGCGGTGGATGGTTTACGCGGTCGCCGATGAATCGGGGGCGAACCTCGCCTGGACGCTCGAATTGACGGACATGGGCAGTCTTCACGAATGGCACGTGCGCGGCGACGGGGAACGCCATCCCTTACATTATGTCGATGTCGCGATTGCCGGATCGGCCGGCGACGGCGTTAAGCGCAGGCTGCTGGAAAGAAACACCGAACTGCTGACGACCGTCGAAACTTCGCCGCTCAAGGCGGTGGAGGCCTATCGAAGCGGCCAACTGGCCGAAGGCCTGCCCCACGAGGAACAGCATTGCCTCAAAAAGGACAATTGAAAATTCCCGTCGGCTAGCTTTACCCGGCGAGCGGCCGTAAAAACCGCAAACAAACCGTCTTGATCGTTCCCGATGGTTCGCCATTTTGACAACTCACGTTGCAACCTTGCGTATTATCCGCCGTTCGGATTGAATTTGTTCGGTTCGAAGCGTGTGGAAAGGTTCAGGACGGGGTTACGCTCCCTCCCGCTGAAGAAGTATCTTGGTTACCTTAACGATGCTTTGACCAACTATCACTGTCAATTTCACGCATATGCACTGATGACCAATCGTGTTCATTTGCTGGTCACGCCAAGCGCAGAAACTCGTTAAGCCGGTTGATATAATATATTGGACAACGATACGTGCCCTATTTCAATCAGGTCCACGCAACGTTCCGACACATATTGGGAAGGACGCCAGAAGAGCAACCTTGTTCAGGAGGAGCCGTATATTTCAGCCTCCATACCTTACATTGAATAAAATCCGGTTCTTCGGACAGGGATGGTAAAGAACGCTGCCGAGCATCATTGTTCGAGTTTTGGTTTTGATGCGATGGGAAAACCGGATTACTTTTCTACGGCCCAACCAGTGATGACTGCAAAAGACATACAAGGAAAGAAAACAGTATTGCCGATATTAGCCATGAAAAAATGACCCTTCCTGTTCGCTATGAGCCAGATCATCGGTGGTGTCGTAATCCAGGATCAATAGCTTCGGCGCCGTCTCATAAGATGCAACGAATCGGGCCAGCAGTTGTTAATGACCCCGCCATTTAGGCTTATTATCGGAATTATTTTAAGCACTTTCTTCTTCGTCTTGAGAGGACGCCATTACAATTAACGTCCAGCCCCGAAAACCGATATCAACGCTCATTGAAAATGCTATAAACCACATGGAGGTCGGCCAATCATTCCAGATCATTATTCCAAGGACAATTGAGATTAAGCCTGTCAGTCTATTTGATAACGGGTTACGTATTTTCGCAACGGACATTAAAATATTGCGGTATATGCCTTGAATAAGCATATAACCGACGACCAAAAGATTAAGATTATTAGCCTCGCCGTTGGTACTTAAAATAACTAAGAAACCGACCACAATATCTAATACTCCGCCTTGTATATTAGATAGAAAACCTTGAGCCGTTTTGGCGGCTAAAGCGTCAATACAGCGAAAAACTCCAACCAACAACACCACTACGCTAATCACAGGAAGCCACGATGCGTTTTCGCCCAGCATATACAAATCCGGCGAAACAACGCTTAAGGCTGCTATCAAACAACCGGCACAAATCATAGCGGTACCGCGGGCTTTGAACCATGTGGGTCTCGACGTAAACTGAATTAATTCAGCGTTTATGTTTGATGACATTATTTACCTATAAGGTTAGTTTTGTGAAAGCGGGAAAAATAGGCGCCTAGCCTTCGCCTAAAGATTTTCCAAACTGATGAATACTGAACCGTCGGTTTCGTATTGATCATTTTCAATAAGCAGTCTGGCCGCATCCTGAATTGCTCCTCGATGTCGATTAACGGATTCCATCGGTTTATCTTCGGTGGCTCCGTATTTCTCGTGCAAAATTTTCAACGGAATCCGGCAGAGAACTCTTCTTTTGTCAACTGTTGCGACGATTGTGGCTACCTCCGTTGCAGCGTTCCAACTTTCAAGTTTAGGAAATGAAATCATGGTTTCTCCGGTTTCTCGTAGATGCACAACTATCTGCTGACGACGAGTATGAATTAACAACGAATTACCAAAATGAATCAGGCAATTCACATTGTTTCTGGCGTTCGATAAAGGGCGGATTGCATTCCCAAGCGGATCCCGAATAATCTATATGTGCGTTTTCCGGAACCGAAAGAGCAACGCAAGTGTCGTCATGGGCGATATAACCACGTTCGCATCGCCAACCGATTCCGAATTCCGTATCCACATAAAATCCATGCTCAGGTACTTTTACGGCGACACAAGATTTATGGTCCTTTCGATAACCTCGCTTACATTCCCATTCGGTTCCAAAGGAGTTTAAGTACGCGTGAGAAGGGATCTCTATCTTAGTACAGGTTTCACCGGTCCTTATGTATCCCCAAGCGCACTTCCAGCCACGTTCATAGGAGATACTGGATGGATAGGCATTTTCAGGAATTACGATTTTTACGCACTGTTGGCGGTGCGCGCGGAATCCCAGAACACACTCCCAGCCGTCACCATAAGTGTTTGCCCGCGCATTGTCAGGAATTTCCCTGGTATTGCTCAACGCGGAAGCCAAGCCACTACAAATAAAATTGATTGAAGCGGAAAAAATGACACATCGAATTAACGAATGATGTAATCGAAGCAATCTGCTCATAGGCCCCCCGTTGCGAAGCAGGTCATGCGACAAGGAATTCGATGCCGGCATGGCGAAAGGTCGTTTGCCGCTTGCCACAGATCGATTAGGGTGTGGGTGAAAAAGCCGACAACGACTTTACTGAGGTGGGGAGAGGTAAAGAAT
>JBNLCC010000020.1:0-10478 GCA_050303615.1 Methylococcaceae bacterium
AAGAAAAAATATTCAAAAGAATTCAAGCTAGATGCAATTAGTCTGGTTTTGGAACAAGGCTACAGCCAAGCGGAAGCAGCCCGCAGCCTGGCTATCAATGCCAACATGCTGAGACGTTGGATCAAGGCATATCAGAACGAGTAAGGCCAAGCCTTCCGAGGCAACGGCAAGTTAACAGGGGAACAATTGGAAATCCGCCGGTTGCGAGAAGAAAATAGACGCTTGAAGATGGAGAAAGACATCCTATTTCTAACGGATAATGAGTCTGACAAACGCTTAAATCTCGTTCATGATAGGAGAATGAAACCGATCATGAACATCAACGACCTCAATATCTTCGAACAATTGGAACAGTTTTTAACCGGCAGTCAGGCAATCGCTTTTCTGGTCGCCGGCAGCAAGGAGGCGTGTTACCGGAGCATCCAGCGCACCCTGGTTAAATTCAGATACTCTTCACTGGATAAGCGTTCAAAAGGCATCGTGGTACGCTTTCTGATCAAACTAACCGGTTATTCCAGGCAACAGATCACCCGGCTGATTAAGCGGCACTGTGATACCGGCAAGATTGAACGACAGCAACGCGTTTATCAAGGTTTCGAGCGGCGGTATACTGTGGAAGATATTCGTCTGTTGGCTGCGCTGGATGAACGGCATAACACGCCCAGTGGCCCTGCGGCTAAAAAGCTGTGTGAGCGCGCTCATCTCATTTTTAAACAAACAGAATATCGGCGTTTAGAGGGCCTATCGGTTGCGCATTTATACCATCTTAGGAAGTCAACACCTTATCAGCGGCAACGCTATGCGTTTGAGAAAACACGCCCTAAAACAGCGCTCATTGGCGAAAGAAAAAACCACGCGCTAATGGCCAGCCTGGGTTTATCCGGATTGATACGGTTCATCAGGGCGATCAGGATAAACAGAAAAGCGTCTATCACATCAATGCCGTTGACGAGGTCTCTCACTTCGAAGTAGTTTGTACCGTTGAAAAAATCAGTGAACACTATTTGATACCGGCTATTGAGCAATTGCTGGCGTGCTTCCCTTTTGTGATTCAGGGCTTTCATTCAGATAATGGCTCGGAATCCATTAACTATAAAGTGGCCGCGTTATTACTAAAACTGCTGATTGAATTTACCCAATCCCGTTCCAGGCAGACCAATGATAACGCCTTGGTCGAGAGTAAAAACGGTTCCGTGATCAGAAAATTGTTTGGATATGCCCATATCCCTCAACGTTGGGCGCCTTTAATCAATGAATTCAATCATAATACGTTGTTTCCTTATATGAATTACCATCGCCCTTGTTTTTTCCCCAAGACCATTACCGATAGCAAAGGTAAAGATAAGAAAATTTATCCTTATGACTGTATGATGACGCCTTATGACAAATTGAAATCCTTTGAAAATGCCCAAAACTATTTGAAACACGGCATCACTTTTGACATACTCGATCAGATAGCGCTCAGCCAAACCGATGATCAAGCCGCTGAGCAACTGCAAAGAGAACGCACTAAATTATTTAAAACCATTAACGAACGAGACTTAAAAAGCGGCTGAGTTAGTAGCGATTTATTCTTCCCTTTTTCAGACTCATTTATCTATTGGGAAATACTTCAGGCGTGAAGGGAAGTGGTCGCCTTGTTGAATAATGACCTGGAAGTGATAAGTAGTGGCTGGTTGAGTGAGATGGTCAGTCATGCGGTAAGGCCGGAAGTGGGTGCTGTCGGCGCGAAACTTTTATATCCCGATGCGAGCGTGCAGCATGCGGGGGTGATTGTCGGTCTTGGTGGTGTTGCCGGCCATTCGCATAAGCATTTTCCAAAATGGTCGCTCGGTTATTGCGGGCGATTAATGTTGGCCCAGAATTTGTGTGCAGTAACAGCTGCCTGCATGGTATTAAGAAAATCGGTGTTTGAAGAGGCCGGTGGTTTTGACGAGGAACATTTAACCGTTGCATTTAATGATGTCGATCTGTGCCTGCGCATTCGCGATTGTGGTTACCAGAATTTCTGGACGCCGTATGCCGAACTGTATCATCATGAATCCGCCACTCGGGGCTATGAAGATACGCCTGAGAAACAGGCCAGGTTTACTAGTGAAGTTGAATTTATGAAAAACCGTTGGGGGAACTGTTTGCACAGTGATCCGGCATACAATCCAAATTTAACCCTGGAGAAAGAGGATTTTTCTTTGGCATGGCCGAAAGATTAATTTTTTCTGTTGCGATACCGATTATATGTGTCGTATAACATGTTCCTGTACTGTCTTTCTTTCGTCTGAAGGTTATAGTAAGGGACGGTATAAAACACCAAATTTGATGCGCCAGTACTATAATGTAATAAAGGTTGCACTTGATCGGCCATGAGCGAATCGGATCGTCGGCTCAATCCGGCAGGTGCGTCCGCATGTGTGGCAGTGCTTTACGAGCGGCAGGAAAATGTAGAGGCCTGCCGAACGCTGGCTCAGCGGCTTGCCGTGCCGCTGATCAACAGCGATGCGTTGAAAGAACATGCGGCCCCGGATTTATTATTATGCCAGCGGGACGGAAAGTTGTGTTTGCTTGATCGGCACCATTTAAAGAAAGGGGGATTGGCAGTCGAATTTGAAGTGCATAACCAACAACGTTCCTGGCCGGCGCCCAAAACCGGGCCGTTGGCTCGCGCCATCGGGCGTAAAACCCGCACGGTCGTCGATGCGACTGCCGGATGGGGGCAGGACAGTTTTTTTATCTTTCGTATGGGGTATCAAGTACTTTGTATCGAAAGGTCAGCGGTGATGGCGGAATTGCTGAAAGACGGGCTGTTGCGTCTGTCAAATCAATCGTGGATGCAGAGACTGGCAATTGAACCGCCTGGTTTGCTGGTCGGCAACGCAATTGAGTTGCTCAATTGCCTCGACTATCAACCGGACTGTATATATCTGGATCCGATGTTTCCGCCCAAGCGTAAAAAATCCGCATTAGCCAGAAAATCGATGGCTTTGTTGCGTGAATTGTTAGGGGATGATGAAGACAGGGTGCAACTGTTTCAGGCTGCGTTGAAAGCTGCCGGCAAACGGGTAGTGGTGAAAAGCCCCGAATATGCCGAATCGTTGGGCGGTAAAGCCGATGAGAGTTTTAAAGGTAAACTGGTACGTTATGATGTTTACCTCAAATAACTGACCAACCACTGAGACTAATATTTAGGTGAACAACCATGTCTGACTGGATTGCTGTAATCGATCAGAACGCGCTGGAGGACGGTGAAAACATCGTTATCGATGTGGATGGAACCGATGTTGCGGTATTTAAATTGGATGGAAAATTTTATGCCATTGAGGATGTCTGTAGCCACGATGGCGCTGAAATAGCAAGCGGCAGGCTCGAAGGGGATGAAATTATTTGCCCTCGTCACGGGGCGCGTTTCTGCATAAAAACGGGAGCGGTAAAATCACCGCCGGCTTACGAGGATATCGAATGTTTTGCGACACGCATAAACAATGGCGTGGTGGAAGTCCGGGATCATCGTTGGGATTAATTTTGGCTGCTCTGACGGATCGGCGCATAATAAATGGCATTTAAAGCTGTAATGAATCGTGTAAACCAATATGCTTCCATACAGACACAGAGTTCACGCAGATTCACTATTAAATTCGCGAGAGCGTAATGAATTGCAAATTGTTGATAACGGTAATCGCGGCACTTGCCGTAGCAGGCATAAGCCACGCCGAAGACAATAATCAGGCCGCGGAGTTGTTTTTCAAGCAACAAAGCAAAGAACAGGAAAAATTTTCAACAGAACAGCAGCGGCAATATCAAGAATTTTTGCAAGAGCAAGGCCGGGAGCATCGGGATTTTTTAGCGGAACAGCAACAGGAACAGGATAAGTTTTTAAAGCAGCAGGATCTGGAGCGGGAAAAATTTGAACGGCAGTTAGTACAGCTGGGCCGAAAATTTATGGAGGAAAAGCAAAATGAGAACAAGGCTTACTATGAGGAACTGTTGCAGGACGAGCGTTCTAAACACCAGGAGGCGTTAAGTGAACTCAGTGAAAACAACAAATAGCGGTGTTATATTACTGGATTTGTAAGGTATAATTAAAAAATTTTTCAGGTGGTTTGCCTGGGTTAGGCAGGGATGCGCTAAATTGTATTCTGCTGTAGCGCAGGCGAGCGCTTCGATTGCCGTTGTTGTATTAAGAAAATCGATAATGTTAGAAATCAATCCCATCAAAAATAAAATTAACGACCTTAGGAGTCGCAGCGATGCGCTCAGGGGGTATCTTTGACTATTCTGTCAAAAGTGAACGTTTGGTTGAAGTCTTAAGGGAACTGGAAGACCCCAAGGTATGGGATAATCCCGAACGAGCCCAAACTCTCGGAAAGGAACGCGGGCAACTGGAGCTGATTGTTGACACGATCAACGAACTGGAGCAAGGGCTGGCGGATTCGGAAGAGATTCTTGAGCTGGCTGTCGACGAGGGGGACGAAGAAACCGTCGAGACGGTTGCCAACGATTTGGAAACACTGACCGCCAAAGTTGAAAAACTCGAGTTTCAGCGCATGTTTTCCGGAGAAATGGATGCCAATAATGCGTTTCTGGACATACAGGCAGGATCCGGCGGCACGGAAGCGCAGGATTGGGCGGAAATGATCTTGCGCATGTATTTACGCTGGGGCGAGCGCAAGGGTTTCAAAACCGAGGTCATTGAGGAATCGGCCGGTGAGGTCGCCGGCATCAAGAGTGCCACCATTAAACTGGACGGTGATTATGCCTTCGGCTGGCTGCGTACCGAAATCGGTGTGCATCGTCTGGTGCGCAAATCGCCTTTCGATTCCGGTAACCGCCGTCATACTTCTTTCGCCGCGGTCTTTGTTTCACCGGAAGTCGATGATGATGTCGATATCGAAATCAACCCGGCCGACTTGCGCATTGATGTCTACCGCGCCAGCGGTGCCGGTGGACAGCATGTCAATCGTACCGAGTCGGCCGTGCGCATTACGCATTATCCCAGTGGTATCGTCGTACAATGCCAAAATGACCGCTCTCAGCACAAAAATCGCGATACGGCGATGAAACAGCTGAAAGCCAAGCTTTATGAAATGGAAATGCTGAAACGCAGTGAACAGCAGCAGGCGTTGGAGAGCAGCAAATCGGATATAGGCTGGGGCAGCCAGATTCGTTCTTACGTATTGGACCAATCACGCATCAAAGATTTACGTACCCACGTCGAAACAGGCAATACCCAGGCCGTGCTGGATGGCGATTTGGATCAGTTTATCGAGGCCAGCCTGAAAAGCGGACTGTAGCGGATTTACCCTAATTAATTTTTTTAAATACGATACTAATGTCAGAGATTGAACAAGACGAACAGCAGCAGATCAAACTTCGTCGCCAAAAATTAAGCGGTTTGCGTGAAGAAGGCGTTGCCTTTCCCACCGATTTCCGGCGCAATGTGGTTACCGGCGAGTTGTTAGCCGAATATGGCGGAAAAAGCAAAGAGCAACTAGAAGCGGAGTCTGTGCGGGTGAAAATCGCCGGACGGATGATGACTCGCCGGATTATGGGCAAAGCCAGCTTTTGTCACGTACAGGATATGTCCGGCAGTTTGCAGCTTTATGTCACTCGTGACAGTTTGCCGGAGGGGTTTTATAACAATCAGTTCAAGAAATGGGATATCGGCGATATTGTTGGAGCTGAAGGCACGCTGTTTAAAACCAAAGTCGGTGAACTTAGCGTCAAGGTGGACGACATTCGCCTGTTGACCAAAGCCTTACGTCCGTTGCCGGAAAAATTTCACGGCCTAGCCGATCAGGAAATCAAGTACCGGCAACGTTATCTGGATTTGATCATGAGCGACGAATCGCGCAAAACCTTTATGGTGCGTTCCAAAATTGTCAACTATATCCGCCATTTCCTGACGGAACGGCAGTTCATGGAAGTGGAAACCCCGATGATGCAAGCCATCCCCGGCGGCGCCACAGCCAAGCCTTTTGCAACGCATCACAACGCCCTGGATATGGGGTTATATCTGCGCATTGCCCCGGAACTCTATCTAAAACGTTTGGTTGTTGGTGGGTTTGAACGGGTCTTCGAAATTAACCGCAACTTTCGCAATGAGGGGCTGTCCACCCGGCACAATCCCGAATTTACCATGCTGGAATTCTACCAGGCCTATGCCGAATATCATGATTTGATGGATTTGACTGAAGAAATGCTGCGTGGCGTGGCGCAGGAGGTGCTCGGTGAGACGGTGGTTACTTATCAGGGGGAACAATACGATTTCGGCAAACCGTTTGAGCGGATGACCGTGGTTGAGTCGATTCTGCATTTCAACCCTGAATTGACAGCGGAAGAAATTGCCAGCCGCGAGGCTGCGGCCAAAGCGGCCGAAAAATTGAATATTCCGGTTAAAGATAGTTATGGGTTGGGTAAGATTCAAATTGAGATCTTTGAAAAAACCGTCGAGCACGGCTTGATGAACCCGACCTTTATCACTGCTTATCCGGTGGAGGTTTCCCCGTTGGCACGCCGCAATGATTCAGACCCGCATGTCACCGACCGTTTCGAGTTTTTTGTCGGCGGCCGGGAAATTGCCAACGGCTTCACCGAGTTGAACGATGCCGAGGATCAGGCCGAGCGGTTCCGTCAGCAAGTTGCCGAAAAAGAGGCGGGAGACGATGAAGCAATGCACTATGATGCCGATTACATCATCGCGCTGGAACACGGCATGCCGCCCACTGCCGGGGAAGGGATCGGTATTGACCGGTTGGTGATGCTGTTTACCGACGCGCCATCAATACGCGATGTGCTGTTGTTTCCGCATATGCGTCCTAAAGGTTGATCGGCCGAGGGGCTGGACCGCATAGTCCGGAAAATTGCATAGCCGAATGACGCAGCATCGCGATAATCAAACCGACCAAGCCGGCATAAAAACGCCGCCTAAACTACCGGGAGCACTGCCGCTGCTGGGGCATATGCTTGCCTTTGGTAAAAATCCTTTCGATTTTCTCATGCGGCTGCGTGAAAAACTGGGTGAAGTAGGCGAGTTCCGCATGTTCCATCAGCAGATGGTGTTTATGAGCGGACCGCAGGCTAATGAAGCCTTTTTTCGTGCGCCGGATGAACAACTGGATCAAAGCGCCGCCTACAAGATCATGACGCCGATTTTCGGTAAAGGCGTGGTATTCGATGCGCCCCAGCACAAAAAAGATCAGCAGTTGAAAATGCTGATGCCGGTGCTGCGCGATAAACCCATGCGCAGTTATTCCAAGGTGATTGTCAGCGAAGTTGAGGCGATGATCGACGGTTGGGGTGACGGCGGCGAAGTCGATCTGCTGGAATTCATGAAGCAATTGACGATTTTCACTTCCAGCCATTGCCTGTTGGGCAAGGAATTTCGCTACGAATTGAATGAGGAATTTTCACAAATTTATCATGATCTGGAACGGGGGGTTAATCCGCTGGCTTTTGTGTTTCCTTATTTGCCGTTGCCGGTGTTCCGCCGCAGGGATAAAGCTAGGGTGCGAATTGAACAATTGGTTACCGAGATTATTGCCAAGCGGCAACAGAAACAGCAAAAAAGCGAGGATGCTTTTCAACTGTTAATCGATGCGGTTTACGATGACGGCAGTAAACTGTCCGCCCATGAAATAACCGGCATGCTGATCGGCACTATCTTTGCCGGTCATCACACGACTGCGGGTACCGCAGCTTGGGTGTTGATTGAGTTGGCCAGAAGACCTGAATGTCTGCAACAGGTATTGGATGAGCTGGATCGGCTGTTTGGCGTTGACGGCGAAGTGACTTTTCAGTCGCTACGAGAGATTCCACATTTGGAAAATGTCATCAAGGAAGTTTTACGACTACATCCGCCGTTGATTTTCTTGATCCGTAAAGTCATGCAAGATCTGCATTTCAAGGATTATACGATTAAAGCAGGCAAATATGTTTGCACCTCGCCGCGGGTGTCACACCGCATAGCCGAAATTTTCCCTGATCCCGAAAAATTTGATCCTGATCGTTATACGCCGGAACGCAACGAAGACAATATTCCCTTCAGTTGGATCGCATTCGGAGGCGGAAAACACAAATGTACCGGCAATGCATTTGCGATGCTGCAGCTTAAAGCAATATTCAGTATTCTGCTGCGCCGTTATACGTTCGAATTGATTGAGCCTGCCGGTTCTTATGCCGACGATTTTACCAAAATGGTGGTCCAGCCGGGCGAACCCTGCAAGGTACGCTACTGCAAACGACAGATTGAGCGCCAGCCGGCGACGGTGCCACAGCAGCCTGCAACGGTACAAGTGCAACCGCAAGCTGCTACATTCCGGATAACGATTGATTACGGCCTGTGTCAGGGACATGCCGCTTGTATGGGGGAGGCACCTGAAATATTCCAGGTCAAGGAATCCGGCGAACTGGTTGTATTGCAGGACAAGCCACCGATGGTACTGCTGGAAAAAGCACGCATGGCGGAGAAATACTGTCCGAACAAAGCAATAAAGATCGACATTGATTAAACTACTGCATCAAGGAGATGGTCACACCGTCATGCTGACTCAGCTCTTCCGAAACGCAGTCTCATTCCTTTTTCACGGTAATTGCAGAGCGAGCACAAATAATGGCTGAATTCTCCAGGGTGGAACTCGAACAGATGGTTGACAGATGGCTGGCAGCCAACCGCCAGGCGGAACAGGAAGGTAACTGGGCTAAATATCTGGGTGCCCTGTATACCGATGATGCCGAATACCGTTGGAATATCGGGCCCAATGAGGAGTTTGTAGCCCGCGGACGCCAACAAATTGAACAGTGGGCACTCGGCGTACAGATGGAAGGCTTTGAACAATGGCGGTATCCCTACGACAAGATTCTGATTGATGAGCAGCTAGGCGAAGTGGTTTGTTTTTGGCGGCAGGTCGCCCCGGCAACGCGTGACGACGGTACGCCTTATGAAGTGGCGGGTATCGGCGGTTCCTGGTTTCGTTACGGCGGAGACTATAAATGGTGTTGGCAACGCGATTTTTTTGATTTGGGTAACGTGAAAGCGCTGTTGTTTGAATTAGCCGCCGACGGTAAGCTGGAGCCGGCAGTGAAGCAGAAAATCGCTAAACTGGCAAAAGGGCAACTGCTGCCGGGGCACGAACGGCTCCGTGAATGTCCGGGGATAGGAAAAAAAATTCGCGGTTTGCTTGCAATGATCCGGATTGTGTTGTTCGGGAAATGATCAGCTAAAAACGGTCCTTCAACAGGCGGGTCCTGGCAAATATTTCGACAAGCGGCTTACCTTGCATGTGCAGGCTACGTTGCAGGGTTTCGCTATCCGGTCTGAAAAAAGGGTTGGTTGCCAATTCCTGTCCGATAGTGGACGGCACTGTCGGCAGACCTTGTGCCCTGCGGTCATTGACTTGTTGCATGACGCTCTGCAAAACTTCGTTATCCGGCTCCACGCTTAATGCAAAACGGCCGTTGGTCTGGGTATATTCATGGGCGCAATAGACTTTGGTAGTATCGGGTAAGGTTTTTAGTTTGCCCAGCGACTGCCACATCTGTTCCGCGGTGCCTTCGAATAAACGCCCGCATCCCATAACGAACAAGGTGTCACCACAGAATAAGGCCGGTTCGTCTTCGAAATAATAGACGATATGCCCGGCAGTATGCCCTGGTGTTTCCAGTATCCGCGCTTTTTGCATGCCTAAAGTAACGGTGTCGTTTTCGACGACGGAGACATCAATACCGGGAATGCGGTTTTCGTCTAATCGTGAGGCGATAATCCGGCAGCCGGTTCTCTGTTTCAATTCTAAATTACCGTCGACGTGGTCCCAATGGTGGTGGGTGTTGAAAATATGCGTAAGTTGCCAGCCTTTTTGCTCCAGCACATCCAATACCGGCCGGGCAACGGCTGGGTCAACGGCGGCCGTTGCCCCTGATTGGCACTCGTGCAACAGATAGATGTAATTGTCGTTGAATACCGGTATTTGAATTATTTCCAACATGAGATAACTTTACTTGGCGATAGCGACGCAAATTCTAAAGGCGGCTAGCCGATATTGTTACCACTTAATATCGCGCAATGTCAATGATTAAGATGGTTAAAATTCGTAGAGCAAGTGCTTTCGTAACTATTGGATGATCAACCGCCTAGCTATAAAAACGTTCGATACTGGCCACAATGCCTTGGACATCCAAGCCGCACAAACTGAGCAACTCTTCCCGCCCGCCCTGTTCGACGAAATTATCGGGCAGGCCCAGATTCAAAATAGGCAGAGTTATCCGCTGTTGCAACAGAAATTCGTTGACCGCGCTGCCCGCACCGCCGGCAATGACATTTTCTTCCACGGTGACCAGTCGCTCATGGCCGGCGGCCAATTCCCGGAGCAGCGCTTCATCCAGCGGCTTGACAAAGCGCATATTGACGACCGTTGCCCCCAGTTGTTCGCCTGCCTGCAGCGCCGGCGCCACCATGCTGCCCCAGGCCAGCAGCGCCAGCCCCGTTCCTC
>JBNLCC010000021.1:0-38037 GCA_050303615.1 Methylococcaceae bacterium
ATGGCCAAAGAAAAATTTGAACGCACCAAGCCACACGTAAACGTAGGCACAATCGGACACGTTGATCACGGAAAAACCACGCTGACAGCAGCCTTGACCAAAGTTATGGCGGATTTGCGAGGCGGTGAGGCAAAAGCCTTCGATCAGATCGACAATGCGCCGGAAGAACGTGAGCGCGGCATCACGATTGCGACATCGCACGTCGAATACGAATCTGAGACACGTCATTATGCTCATGTGGATTGTCCGGGGCATGCTGACTACGTAAAAAATATGATTACCGGTGCGGCGCAAATGGACGGCGCGATTTTAGTCTGCTCCGCGGCGGATGGCCCGATGCCGCAAACCCGTGAGCATATTCTGTTGTCCAGGCAGGTTGGTGTGCCTTATATCGTCGTGTTCCTGAACAAAGCCGACATGGTCGACGATGAGGAATTGATCGAATTGGTTGAAATGGAAATCAGAGAACTGCTCGACACCTATGAATTTCCGGGTGATGATACGCCGATTATCGTTGGTTCGGCGTTAAAAGCCTTGGAAGGCGACACCAGCGAAATTGGGGTGCCTGCAATTATAAAGCTGGTCGAAGCGCTGGACAGCTATATTCCTGAGCCGGAAAGAGCGGTGGACGGTGCGTTTCTGATGCCGATCGAAGACGTATTCTCTATTTCGGGTCGTGGGACCGTGGTAACCGGCCGTGTAGAACGTGGTGTGATCAAAGTCGGCGAAGAAGTCGAAATCGTCGGTATCAAGGACACAACCAAGACGACCTGCACCGGTGTGGAAATGTTCCGTAAACTGCTGGATCAAGGTGAAGCGGGAGACAATGTCGGTGTATTGCTGCGCGGCACCAAAAGAGACGAAGTGGAAAGAGGCCAGGTATTAGCGCACCCCGGAACCATTACGCCGCATACTCACTTTGAGGCGGAGATTTATGTCTTGTCAAAAGATGAAGGCGGCCGCCACACACCGTTTTTCAATGGCTATCGCCCGCAGTTTTATTTCAGAACAACCGATGTGACCGGCGCGGTAGACTTACCGGAAGGTGTGGAAATGGTTATGCCCGGTGATAACGTCAATGTCAAAGTGAAGTTGATTGCGCCGATTGCGATGGAAGAAGGTCTGCGTTTCGCAGTGCGTGAAGGCGGGCGCACAGTGGGTGCCGGTGTCGTTGCTAAAATTATTGAGTAATTATCATGTCGAATCAAACCATCAGAATCCGCTTGAAAGCATTTGATCATAAACTAATTGATCAATCGGCCGGAGAGATAGTGGAAACAGCCAAACGCACCGGTGCTCAGGTGAGAGGCCCTATTCCGTTGCCGACAAAGAAAGAGCGTTTTACGGTATTAATTTCCCCACATGTAAATAAAGATGCAAGAGATCAGTATGAATTAAGAACCTATAAAAGGTTGCTTGATATTGTGGAACCAACGGATAAAACCGTCGATGCCCTAATGAAGCTGGATTTAGCTGCTGGTGTTGATGTGCAAATAAAGCTGAATTAGCAGCTCGTAAAAGTGGAGGAATTGGCAGATGTCATTAGGTCTAATTGGTCGAAAATGTGGTATGACCCGGGTGTTTTGTGAAGACGGATCTTCAGTGCCCGTAACCGTGTTACAAATTGACTCGAATCGGGTCACACAAGTTAAAAATGTAGAAAGTGACGGTTATAGAGCTGTACAGGTAACAGCCGGAGAAAAAAAATCGTCGAAAATAAATAAGGCGATGGCCGGTCATTATGCGGCTGCTGAGGTTATGGCGGGCCGTGGTTTATGGGAGTTCCGCTTGGACGAGCAGGAAGGAGACGGACTGAAATCCGGATCCGAACTAACATTGGATATGTTCGAGCAAGGCCAGATGATCGATGCGCAGGGGACAAGTATCGGTAAGGGGTTTGCTGGCGGAGTAAAGCGGCATAATTTTAGAATGCAGGATGCGACGCACGGTAATTCATTGTCGCATAGGGCGCCAGGTTCAATAGGTCAGTGTCAAACACCGGGGCGTGTTTTTAAAGGAAAGAAGATGGCCGGACACATGGGGGCGGTTACAAAGACGGTCCAGAATTTGACGATTCATGCAATCGATAAAGAACGGAATTTGGTGTTAATTAAAGGCTCTGTACCCGGAGCTAAAGGCGGGGATGTTGTCATAACACCCGCAGTAAAAATGCAAAATAAAGGTTAAGCTATGGGTTTGCAAATACCTGCTATAAATGATCAGGATTCTGCTGGTTCTGTTAGTGTATCTGAATCGGTATTCGGATTACCGTTTAACGAAACATTGGTGCATCAGCTGGTCACAAAATATTTGGCCGGTGCCCGTTCAGGCACCAAGGCGCAAAAAAACAGATCAGCTGTCCGAGGCGGAGGAACGAAACCGTGGAGACAAAAAGGAAGCGGTCGGGCAAGATCCGGCACTTCCCGGAGTCCGATTTGGCGTACCGGCGGAGTTACTTTTGCTGCTCAGCCCCGATCTTATAAGCAGAAACTGAATAAAAAAATGTTTAGGGTCGGAATTAGATCCATTTTTTCCGAATTGCTTAGGCAGGGGCGTTTGGTCGTAAGTAACGATATTTATCCGGAATCACCGAAAACGAAGGCCTTGGCAGCCCGACTACAGTCCGTTGAAGGCAATAGGATATTAATTATTGCCGATAAAATTGATGAAAACCTGGAATTGGCATCTCGAAATATCCCTTATCTTGAAGTGACGACAGCGGAATGTTTAAGCCCGGTACTGCTAGTTTCTGCTGATAAAGTAATCGCAACGGAACAGGCATACAAACAGTTAGAGGAGGGCTTAGCATGAATGTGGGTATAAAAGCTGCGAGTGTTTTACAAGCACCTATAATTTCGGAAAAAAGTACGATTGCTGCCGAGGACAATAGACAGTTTGTTTTTAAAGTGCAAAAAAAAGCAACAAAAAAACAAATTAAGAGCGCTGTGGAATTGATGTTCAGTGTTGAGGTGGATTCGGTTCGTGTACTGAATGTAAAAGGTAAACAGAAAAGGTTTGGTCGTACTTTAGGTAAAAGATCGGATTGGAAAAAGGCTTACGTGAAATTAAAGCCTGGGAATGATATAGATTTTTCTGCAGCATAATTGATTTGCGTAGAAAATAGATTGGAACGGTGAAGGCATGGCTATTGTAAAATCAAAACCGACCTCAGCAGGATCAAGGTTTGTAGTACGTATTAAAAATGATGAACTGCATAAAGGGAAGCCATATGCAGGGTTAGTTGCCAAAAAAAATAAGAATGGCGGGCGAAACAATCAGGGGCGTATAACAACGAGACACGTCGGAGGTGGTCAGAAACAGCGCTACCGGATAATTGACTTTAAACGAAATAAAGTTGATGTGCCGGGCATTGTCGAACGTCTGGAGTACGATCCGAACAGGACGGCGAATATTGCCTTGGTCTTGTATAAAGACGGGGAACGAAGATACATCATAGCGCCTAAAGGATTAACTGCAGGCAATGAAATCATTTCAGCGGAATCGGCACCTGTAAAACCGGGTAACTGCATGGTATTGCGTAATATGCCGCTAGGTACCACCATTCATTGCATAGAACTGAAGCCGGGGAAAGGCGCTCAATTGGCAAGAAGTGCCGGTACTTCCGCGCAGTTGGTAGCTAAAGAGGGCATGCACGTGACTTTACGTTTACGTTCAGGCGAGATGCGTAAAGTGCTTGCCGATTGTAAGGCGGTGGTCGGTGAGGTTTCTAATTCGGAGCATAACCTTATTTCACTCGGCAAGGCCGGTGCTAAAAGGTGGCGGGGAGTAAGGCCCACTGTCAGAGGGGTGGCAATGAACCCTGTTGATCATCCGCATGGTGGGGGTGAAGGACGAACATCGGGCGGTAGACATCCGGTTTCACCGTGGGGTATGCCGACAAAAGGTTATAAGACTCGTAAAAATAAACGTACCGACAATATGATCGTTAGACGTCGTAAGCAGAGATAGAGAGGAATTAAAGTGCCACGTTCAATTAAAAAAGGTCCTTTTATTGATCATCATCTGGCAAAGAAAGTTGATGAAGCTGTTAGCAGCAATAGCAGGAAACCGATTAAAACCTGGTCGAGAAGATCAATGATAAGTCCCGATATGCTGGGTTTGACCATTGCCGTTCATAATGGCCGCCAACATGTACCGGTCCTGATATCTGAGAATATGGTAGGCCATAAGCTGGGTGAATTTGCTCAAACCCGGACTTATAAAGGTCACCTGGCAGATAAGAAATCCAGATAAGGTGGATTAGTTATGGAAATCTCAGCAAAATTAAGTAATGCACCGCTGTCTGCTCAAAAGGCAAGATTGGTTGGTGATCAGATACGCGGATTGCCGGTAGAAAAAGCGTTGGATATATTGAAATTCAGCTCTAAAAAAGCCGCTGCAATCATGAAGAAAATTCTCGAATCCGCGATAGCAAATGCAGAGCACAATGAGAGTGCGGATATCGATGAGTTGAGAGTGTCGACGGTATTTGTAAACGAAGGTCCGACATTGAAAAGATACAAGGCAAGAGCCAAGGGGCGGGCTAATCATATTTTAAAAAGAACCTGCCATATTACAATTAAAGTAGCAGAGTTCGAATAGAGGCAAAAAAATGGGTCAAAAGGTACATCCAACAGGTATACGGCTTGGTATCATTAAAGATTGGACATCCAGGTGGTATGCAAACAGCCAGGATTATCCTGTGTTTTTACACCAGGATTTAAAAGTCAGAGATTATCTGAAGCAGAAACTTGCTCATGCCTCTGTGAGTAGAATTCAGATTAATCGTCCGGCTAATAACGCGCACATTACCGTACATACCGCACGTCCCGGTATTGTGATCGGTAAAAAAGGCGAAGATATTGATAGATTGCGCTCAGAAGTATCCTCAATGATGGGTATTCCTGTACAAATCAATGTAGAAGAAATTCGCAAACCTGAGTTGGATGCCCAACTGGTTGCTGAAAGTGTCGCGCAACAGCTAGAAAAACGAATAATGTATCGCAGAGCAATGAAACGTGCTGTGACCAACACGATGCGTTTAGGAGCTGAAGGTATCAAAATCAATGTGGCGGGACGTCTGAATGGTGCTGAAATTGCCCGTAGCGAATGGTATAGAGAGGGCAGGGTGCCGCTGCATACCTTGAGGGCGGATATTGATTACGGCTTCGCTGAAGCGAATACCACATATGGTATTATAGGTATAAAAGTATGGATTTTTAAAGGTGAAATCTTTGATATCGATACTTTGTCTGAAAACAAAGATTCAAAAAAATAGTTGAAGGAAAATAATCATGCTTCAACCAAAAAGAACTAAATTTCGTAAACAGCAGAAAGGCAAAAATAACGGCATAGCGAATCGCGGTTCCTCCGTTAGTTTTGGTGAATACGGCTTAAAATCGACTTCTCGTGGAAGGATTACAGCACGTCAGATTGAGGCGGCGCGAAGAGCGATTACTCGTCATGTGAAACGCGGTGGTAAAATCTGGATCCGGATATTTCCGGATAAACCGATTACCAAGAAACCGCTGGAAGTGAGGATGGGAAAAGGCAAAGGAAGCGTGGAGTATTGGGTTGCCCAAATTAAACCTGGAACTATGCTATACGAGATCCAGGGGGTGCCAGAAGAATTGGCGCGAGAGGCCTTCAAATTGGCAGCTGCCAAACTGCCGGTTAAAACTACTTTTACAGCACGCACGGTAATGTGATGAAAGCAAGTGAATTACGTCAAAAATCGAATCAGGAACTAAAGAGTTTGCTCAACGACTTGTCAAAAGAGCAATTTAATCTCCGCATGCAGCAAGGTTCCGGTCAGCTAGCAAAACCAGACCAGTTAAAAAAAGTAAGGCGTGATATTGCGCGTATTCACACATTACTTAACCAAACGGCGAGTGCATAATATGAGCGAAAATAAAGAGCAAATTCGTACTATAAACGGACGTGTCGTGAGCGCCAAAATGGATAAAACCATTACGGTTTTGGTTGAACGATTGGTTAAGCACCCTGTTTACGGGAAATATATAAAACGTTCAACAAAATTATTTGCTCATGATGAGCAAAATCAATGTCAGGAGGGTGATGTTGTAGCGATTACGTCATGCCGGCCATTATCTAAAAACAAAACATGGAAGTTGGTGGATATCATTGATCGTAAGAATTAGATAAAAAATAGACAAGTAAAATATTATATTATTTGGGAATAAATCATGATTCAGATGCAAACTAACCTTGACGTGGCCGATAATAGCGGTGCAAGAAAGGTCATGTGTATCAAAGTGCTCGGAGGCTCACATAAACGGTATGCCGCAATCGGCGATATTATTAAAGTGAGTGTGAAGGACGCTATACCTCGTGGCAGGGTTAAAAAGGGCGAAGTGTATAATGCATTGGTTGTAAGAACCAGAAAGGGTGTCAGAAGACCCGACGGATCCGTTATTCGGTTTGACGGTAATGCCGCTGTGATTCTAAACTCGCAGTTACAACCGTTAGGAACGCGTATATTCGGCCCTGTTACACGTGAATTAAGAGGTGAGAAATTTATGAAAATAATCTCGCTCGCTCCAGAAGTTCTTTAAGGTATAGGTCCGAAAATGCAGAAAATTAAAACAGGCGATAACGTCATAGTTCTTACAGGGAAAGATAAAGGAAAGCAAGGTTCAGTAACAGCTTTCGCGCATGATGGTAGATTGATCGTACAAGGTGTCAACAGAGTAAAGAAACATCAGAAACCAAATCCTTCCAAAGGACTTCCCGGAGGCATTGTTGAAAAAGAGATGCCGATACATATTTCCAATGTGGCTTTGTATAACCCGGAAACCCAAAAAGCCGACCGAGTCGGTTTTAAATTCCTTGAAGATGGTAAAAAGGTCAGATTTTTTAAATCAACGAATGAAGTCGTTGATGCTTAAGGTGCGGATCATTCATTATGGCTAGATTAGAAACAGTTTACAAAGAACAAGTATTGCCTGCTTTGATGGAGCAGTTTGGATACAAGTCTGTTATGGAAGCCCCCAAAATCACCAAAATAACACTGAATATGGGTCTTGGTGAAGCGGTGGCTGACAAAAAAGTTTTACAAGCAGCGACCGCGGATATGGAACGGATCTCCGGACAGAAACCGGTCATTACTAAGGCCAGGAAGTCAATAGCCGGATTTAAAATTCGCGATGATATGCCAATTGGTTGTAAGGTAACGTTGCGAAGTGACCGGATGTATGAATTCCTAGATCGCTTGATCAACATTGCTATTCCTCGTATTAGGGATTTTAGAGGCATGAGTACAAAAAGCTTTGATGGACGTGGAAATTATTCAATGGGCGTTAAAGAGCAGATTATTTTTCCGGAAATTGACTACGATAAAATCGATGCGCTCCGAGGAATGGACATCTGTATCACAACGACTGCGAAAACAAACGAAGAAGGACAGACGCTGTTAAAGCTGTTTAATTTTCCATTTAAGAATCAAGGATAACTCATGGCCAAGAAATCAATGATTGCTCGTGAAAACAAGCGCGTTAAACAAGTAAAACAGTATCAGGAAAAGCGTCGAGCACTAAAAGAAATTATCAGGGATCCTAACGCATCGTTCGAAGATAAAGAAACGGCTCATTTGAAACTACAGAAATTACCTAGGGATTCTAGTAAATGCAGATTGCGTAATCGATGTAATCTAACCGGCCGCCCACACGGATACTACCGTAAGTTCGGACTTGGCCGGAATAAATTAAGAGAATCTACCATGCGCGGTGATGTTCCTGGCGTGGTTAAAGCAAGTTGGTAATATCTGCTGAGTATTTGGAGAAATTAAAATGAGTATGACAGATCCGGTTGCAGATATGTTGACACGTATAAGAAATGGTCAGTCTGCAAGAAAAGAAAGCGTAAGTTTGCCTTTTTCCAAACTTAAGTCCGCAATTGCAAAAGTCTTAAAAGAAGAAGGTTATATTACTGATTATACGACTGAAAAAAGAGGTAACCATACCGAAATGACAGTTGTTTTAAAGTATTATAATGGCGAGCCTGTTATTGAGGAAGTCAAAAGAATAAGTAAACCAGGTTTACGGATTTACAAGTCAAAGGACGATTTGCCGAAGGTTCTTGGTGGTTTGGGCATCGCTATTGTGTCAACGTCCAAAGGTGTTATGACTGACAGGGCCGCCCGGGCTATCGGTCATGGCGGTGAAGTTATTTGTATTGTTTGTTAACTTATTGAAGGTCAGTTCAATGTCAAGAGTTGCTAATAACCCAATTACGATTCCAGGAGGAGTTGAAGTAAAGGTGGAGGGAAGCAATATGACCGTAAAGGGAGCAAACGGTCAAATGTCGCACAATATACATCAAGCAATTAAAGTGGATATTAATGAAAATGTAATCCGCATTAATTGGGATGAAAGTGATCAAAATGCTAAAGCTTTTGCCGGTACTACTCGCGCAATTGTAAACAACATGGTCGTTGGCGTATCATCAGGTTTTGAGAAAAAACTCTCTCTGGTGGGTGTCGGTTATCGTGCACAAAGTAAAGGGAAGGTTCTTAATTTAACTTTGGGTTTTTCACATCCGATTGATTTTGAAATACCTGAAGGCATTACTGTAGAAACACCAAGTCAGACTGAGATTGTTGTTAAAGGGCATGACAAACAGGTCGTGGGGCAGGTGGCTGCAAAAATCAGATCTTATCGGCCGCCGGAACCGTATAAAGGAAAAGGTGTCCGATACGCCGACGAACATGTGGTAAGAAAAGAAGCCAAAAAGAAGTAAGGTAAAATAATGGATAAGAAAACATCCCGATTAAAACGCGCATTGAAACAACGCTGCAAAATTAAAAGCCAAGGCGCTAACCGGTTGTCTGTACACAAAACTTCACAACATATTTATGCGCAGGTTTTGAGTGAAGATGGCAGCAAAACCCTGGCTAGTGCTTCAACGGTACAGGCGGAGATAAAATCCACAGTCGGCGGAACAGGCAATATTGAAGCGGCAGTCGCAGTGGGCAGGTCGATCGCGGAAAAAGCTGTTGCAGCAGGTATTACCGAAGTCGCATTTGATCGTTCGGGGTTTAAATATCACGGCCGCGTAAAAGCATTAGCAGATGCAGCGCGCGAAGCTGGTTTGAAATTTTAGGGGAGAAAAATGGCTACAGTACCTACTCAAGGTAATCCGGACGGATTACAAGAGAAATTAGTTTCAGTCAGGCGTGTTGCAAAAGTTGTAAAAGGTGGTCGCGTATTCGGATTTACAGCATTGACTGTGGTTGGTGATGGAGAGGGCCGCATTGGTTATGGCGTTAGTAAAGCTCGTGAGGTTCCAATTGCCATTCAGAAATCAATGGAACAAGCACGAAAAAATATGCGCAAAGTATATTTGAAAGGCGATACATTGCAATACCCTATAATGTCCGCTACCGGCGCTGCGAAAGTATACATGCAGCCGGCTTCCGAAGGTACCGGGATCATTGCGGGTGGTGCTATGCGTGCCGTATTTGAAGTGGTTGGCGTGCACAATGTATTGGCTAAATGTATTGGCACTAATAATCCAATCAATGTTGTAAGAGCGACAATTAACGGACTCGCTGAAATGCACAATGCTAAACAAATTGCAGCTAAGCGTGGACTAACAGTAGAAGAAATTACCGGATAATTGTTATGGCGGATAAAAAAATTAGTGTAACGATGATCAGAAGCAGCATAGGCCGTTTAGCTAGCCATAAGGCTTGTTTAAAGGGGCTTGGGCTGAGAAGAATAAATCATACGGTAGAAGTGCTGGATACTGCTGAGAATCGAGGCATGATAAATAAAATAGCGTATATGCTGAAAGTCGAGGAAGTCTAATGTATTTAAATACCATTCAAGCATCTGACGGTTCCCGTAAAAAAGCTAAAAGAGTCGGGCGTGGCATAGGCTGCACATTTGGAAAAACATGTGGCAGAGGACATAAGGGCCAGAAATCCAGAAGCGGAGGATTTCATAAAGTCGGCTTCGAAGGTGGACAAATGCCGTTACAAAGGCGATTGCCGAAAGTCGGTTTTCTTTCCAGAAGGAAGAAATATTCGGCAGAAGTACGGCTTCACGAACTGAACGCTATGCAGGATGATGTGATAGATCTGGCTGCTTTGATTGCCGCAAATATAGTTCCTGCATTCACTAAAACAGCAAAAGTTATACAGTCCGGTGAATTGACTCGTGCTGTTACGCTTAGGGGTGTTAAGGTGACTGGCGGTGCCAAAACATCAATCGAAGCTGCTGGCGGCAAAGTAGAGGCATAAGTGAGTACGTCGAGAGAGCAAATGAAAGATAGGCTGGGCGGATTCTCGGAATTACGGTCCAGATTATTGTTTGTATTGGGCGCGTTCTTTGTTTACCGGATTGGCGCACACATACCGGTTCCCGGAATTGATCCGAAAGCGCTGGCTTTGATGTTTGAGCAGCAAAGCGGATCGATACTGGACATGTTTAACATGTTTTCCGGTGGTGCACTTAAACGGTTAAGTATTTTTGCTCTCGGAATTATGCCATATATATCAGCCTCGATTATTATTCAGTTGATGACAGTGGTCATTCCTTCGTTAGAGCAGATTAAAAAAGAAGGTGAATCCGGGAGACGTAAAATTTCCCAATACACACGCTACGGAACGGTATTGTTGGCTACATTCCAGTCTATCGGCGTATCAATTGCCCTTCAAAACCAGTCGGCAGGCGGGTTGCCGGTTGTTATTAACCCGGGGATTAATTTTGTAGTTATCACGACGATAACATTAGTTACCGGAACCATCTTTTTGATGTGGTTAGGTGAACAAGTCACTGAAAGAGGTTTGGGTAATGGGATTTCATTGATTATTTTTGCCGGTATCGTAGCCGGCCTGCCTTCGGCAATCGGGGGTACCTTGGAGTTGGCAAGGACCGGTGAATTAAACGGTGCATTCATTATCTTATTGTTCTTGATTGCCATAGCAGTAACTGCGCTAGTGGTTTTTGTGGAAAGAGGTCAAAGAAGAATTATTATCAATTATCCGAAACGGCAACAAGGTCGTCGAATGATAGCCGGTCAAAGCAGCTTCTTGCCATTAAAACTTAATATGGCCGGGGTGATCCCACCTATATTTGCATCGAGTATTATTTTATTCCCAGCCACAATTGCCGGTTGGTTTGGAAATGCCGAAGGTTTCTCTTGGTTACAGGATATTGCTACTACTCTTTCACCGGGGCAACCGGTTTATGTCCTGTTCTATGCGGGTGCAATTATATTCTTTTGTTTTTTTTATACCGCCCTGGTATTCAATTCTAAGGAAACTGCAGATAACTTGAAAAAATCAGGTGCTTTCTTGCCCGGGATCCGTCCGGGTGTGCAGACAACGGCTTATATCGATAAAGTTATAACTCGTTTGACCCTGATTGGTGCATTTTATATCACAGGCGTATGTTTGTTACCGGAATTCCTGATAGTTTACTGGAACGTTCCCTTTTATTTTGGTGGCACATCATTGCTGATTATTGTTGTTGTTGTAATGGATTTTATTTCTCAGATGCAAACGCACCTAATGTCACAGCAATATGAAGGCTTAATGAGAAAAGCTAAGCTAAAAAATTAACTAATTTGATTATACAATGAGGAGTTAACTGTGAAAGTTCGTGCTTCTGTGAAAAAGATTTGCCGTAATTGCAAAGTTATTAAAAGAAATGGCGTAATTAGAGTCATCTGCAAAGATGGCAGACATAAACAGCGTCAAGGTTGAGTTTAACATTTTGTTGTAAATTATTAACATGAATGTTATAATTTTCTGCTTAACATTGGAGTCCTTGGGGAGTATTTAAATGGCACGTATTGCCGGAATAAATGTACCAGATCATAAACATGCTGAAATCGCGTTAACCGCAATCTACGGCGTTGGTCGTGCAACAGCAAATCAAATATGTCAGGAAGTGGGTATATCGCCCGCAATTAAAATCAAGGAATTGACTGAGGAGCAGTTGGAATCTATCCGTGCCGTTATTGGAAAAATGACAGTGGAAGGTGATTTGCGCCGAGAAGTGTCGATGAACATTAAGCGGTTAATGGATCTTGGTTGTTATCGTGGTATCAGGCATCGTAGGGGGCTTCCGCTGAGAGGGCAGAGAACAAGAACAAATGCCCGAACCAGAAAAGGTCCTCGTAAACCAATCAGAAAATAAATATCCCGAAGAGGTTTAGTTTATGGCAGCTCCTAGCCGCACAAGAAAACGTATTAAAAAAGAGATAGCTGATGGCATTGCTCATATTCATGCTTCTTTTAATAATACCATCGTTACAATCACAGATAGAAAAGGAAACGCATTATCTTGGGCAACATCCGGAGGGTCCGGGTTTAGAGGTTCGAGGAAAAGTACTCCTTTTGCTGCGCAGGTCGCAGCCGAACGAGCTGGGAATGTAGCATTAGAATATGGCATGAAAAATCTGGATGTTATGATAAAAGGGCCGGGTCCCGGCCGTGAGTCAGCAGTAAGATCTCTGAATAATCTTGGTTTTAAAATTAATAATATTTTTGATGTGACTCCTATTCCGCACAATGGTTGTCGCCCCCCCAAAAAACGCCGCGTTTAAGAAACTGGAGTAGTTGATTATGGCAAGATATCTTGGCCCAAAGTGTAAGTTAAGCCGTAGAGAAGGGACTGATCTGTTATTGAAAAGCAGGGGTAAGTCTTTGGATGGCAAATGTAAAATCGATCAACGACCGGGGCAGCATGGAACCAAGCGCACCAGGAGCTCCGATTATGCTTTGCAGTTGAGAGCCAAGCAAAGAATTCGTCGGATATACGGAATTCTGGAAAAGCAGTTTAGAAATTATTATAGAAAAGCGGATCTTAAAAAAGGTTCAACAGGCGAAAATCTATTGAATCTCTTGGAAGGCCGTTTAGACAATGTCGTATACCGTATGGGGTTTGCCGCGACTAGGGCGGAAGCTCGTCAGATGGTTAGTCACAAGTCCATTACGTTGAATGGTAAGTTGACAAATATTCCGTCTTTTCAAGTGGCTCCCGGGGATACGGTTTCGGTTAGAGAAAAAGCAAAGAAACAACAACGAATCCAGGATGCTTTAACTGTTGCTGAGCAATACGGTTTTCCGTCATGGGTAGATGTGAACAGCAAGGAAATGTCTGGCATTTTTAAGTCATTACCTGATCGCGCTGATTTAGGATCTGATATCAATGAACAGTTGGTTGTCGAACTTTATTCTAAATAACTGATAGCTTGGTAAGTATAATGCACAATTCACTTTCAGGATTGCTTAAGCCGCGTTTAGTTGAAGTGGTGAGTAATTCACCCAATCACTCTAGGATTGTTATTGAACCGCTCGAACGTGGCTTTGGGCATTCCCTTGGCAATGCGCTTCGAAGAGTCTTATTATCTTCAATACCGGGATGTGCAGTAACTGATGTGGAGATTGAGGGTGTTCAGCATGAATACACCACAGTTGACAGTGTTCAGGAGGATGTAATAGACATTCTTCTGAATCTTAAAAAGCTGGCTGTCATTTTACATTCCGGCGATGAAGCTGAATTAACCTTATCGGCTAATTCTGTCGGTCCTGTTACAGCTGGTGATATTCAGCTGACTCATGATGTCGAAATTATCAACCCGGAATTGATTATCGCTCATTTAAATCAACCTATCGATTTTAGAATGAGAATTAGGGTAAGACGTGGAAGGGGTTATGAGCCAGCCAACGTCCGCAAAGAATATTCCGAATCGCGAAACGTCGGTGCATTGCAAGTTGACGCAGCCTTTTCGCCAATCAACAAAGTGTCCTACCATGTTGAAACTACCCGAGTTGAACAGAGAACAAATCTGGATCGGCTGGTCATAGAACTCGAAACTAATGGTACTGTTGATCCTGAAGATACTATTAAATATGCAGCAACCATTCTGCACGATCAATTATCAGTTTTTGTTGATTTTGAGAAAGTGAAAGAGCAGGTTCCTGAAGAACCGATTGAAGAGGAAGAGAGTTTCGACCCGGTTCTGCTGCGTCCAGTCGATGATCTTGAACTGACAGTAAGATCCGCTAACTGTCTAAAAGCAGAGAACATTTTTTATATAGGTGACTTGATACAAAGAACGGAAGTCGAATTATTGAAGACGCCTAATTTAGGTAAGAAATCGCTTACTGAAATAAAGGATGTATTAGCGCTAAAAGGTTTGTCACTAGGAATGCGTCTTGAAAATTGGCCGCCTGAAAATCTTGCAGATCAAAACCAAGCCTGAATTTAAAAATAACATAAGGTCTTCTTATCATGAGACATCGTAAATCCGGTAGAAAATTTAATATTAATAGTAGTCATCGCAAAGCGCTTTTCAGTAATATGGCGGCCTCGCTGTTTAGGCATGAGCTTATTAAAACGACATTGCCCAAAGCAAAAGAATTGCGCAGTATTGCCGAGCCCTTAATTACGCTTTCAAAGGATGACAGTGTTGCAAGACGCCGCCAGGCTTTTGCCAAATTGCGTGACCGAGAAATTGTTTCTAAATTATTTAATGAGCTTGGTCCACGATACAAGTCTCGCCCTGGGGGCTATTTGCGTATTATGAAGTGCGGTTTCCGTAGCGGCGATGCTGCGCCAATGGCCTATGTCGAATTAGTAGACAGACCGGAGCTGGAAGTGTCGACTGAAGATTAAATTTTAGTTTTACACAGGATATAAAAAAAGCCGGTTTACCGGCTTTTTTTATATCCAGAGTTATTGTGTAGACTTAAGTGAAATCAATGGAAAATAAAAGAAACTGTAGTCGGGCTTCGCTTCTTCGGGTTAGCCGACAAGTGCCGGAATTAATTGGGTCAGTGGAGTGGTTTGGCTGCAACGGTGATGGGGTTGGCGGCATATTTTGCCGCCTCAGAATAACGTAATAAGCTCGTTAAGATTTCTATTGTTTGTGCTTCACGTCGCAATAGGCTTGCTGGGCTTAATCATTTTTGTAGCTTTGGTAGTGCTATTCCATTAAATAATTTTAGGTTACACACTTCGTCTGAAGCGTGGTTATTTCTCGAGATAATTGATTTTTCCTGGTTTACCATTCCAATCGTCGGCATCTTCAAGCGGATCAATTACCTCGGTGATTACCGGCCATTTTTTTGCCAGTTCGGCATTAAGTTGGATAAAAACTTCTTGCCCTTCCGGGATCTCGTCTTCTGCAAATATTGCCTCTGCCGGACATTCCGGTTCACATAGTGTACAATCTATGCATTCGTCAGGATCGATGACTAGAAAATTGGGTCCTTCATGGAAACAATCAACCGGGCAAACATCAACACAGTCAGTAAATTTGCATTTAATACAGTTTTCTGTGACAACAAAAGTCATAATTAGTACCAGGTAATAAGTTATAAATATGTTATAGAGAGCTTAACTCTGGCGCATATATTAGCAGAATCATTGAAGTGAAAGAATAGTTCATTTGCTATATAGCTAATTTTATACCCATAAGCAACAATAATGTTGCTATTAACGGTCTTAATATATGGTCGGGTAATTTTTTACCGATATAACTTCCAATGTAGATGCTTGGTATACCACCTACGAGTAAGCCGGCTAATAAACTGAAGTCTATAGTACCGAAATGTAGGTGGCCGAACCCGGCAACGGTTGTTAACGGTACGGCATGGGCTAAATCCGTTCCGACGATGGCAATGGATTTTTTTCTCGGATACAGTAAAAAAAGGATGGCGGCACCAATGGCCCCTGCGCCAACGGAGGAAATTGTCACTAGTGTGCCTAATGCGCAGCCGGCGATAAATGTGATACACGGGCGTAATCTACGTAGATGCTGTATTACAGAATTTTCTGGGTGGCGATTATGTATGAAAGCCAGCAATCGGTTTTTACTAAAAACTATAATTGAAGTCAAAATCAGCATGCCGCTGAGTATGCTCATAATGAGCTGATCGTAGTTGACCCCCAAATCCCGTATATATTCCAACAATATAATTGTCGCCATGGAGCATGGGATGCTGCCGCTGGCCAGCAAAAAAACGATAGTCCAGTCAACGCTATGGTGTTTTTGATGAAAATACACGCCGCTGCTTTTTGTGATGGCGGCATAAAGTAAATCGGTTCCGACAGCAATAGATGGGCTAATGCCAAATCCAAGTACGAGAATTGGTGTCATGAGTGAGCCGCCACCGACTCCTGTTAGTCCTATGATTAATCCGACAACAGCGCCGGCTATTATATGTATAAATTCCAATTTGTTCTTCTCGACTATTAAAGTAGGTTATTTTGATGCGAATAGAAGGAATATAACTGAATAATATTATTCTAAAAAAGAATATATAATGCTATAGTTATTCCATTTAGTTCATAAGATTTAAAGTGAAACTGCATCAACTACGCTATTTAGTCGAGATATCGAGGAACAATCTAAATATTACCAAGGCTGCAGAAGAATTGTGTACATCACAATCAGGTATCAGCAAGCAAATAAAACTGCTTGAAGAAGAATTAGGATTAACGATCTTTTCCCGTAAAGGGCGTAATTTGGTTTCTTTAACATCTGTCGGCCAGGAAATTTTGGAGCATGCTGTTTTTGTGTTGGAAAAAACTGCAAATATTACTCAAATTGCCAGACAATACAATAATCAGCAGGGTACACTGGCTATAGCTACCACGCATACACAAGCTCGTTATGTGTTGCCCTTTGTGGTAGAGCGGTTTGCACGCGATTATCCTCGCATTAGTCTAAATCTGCAGCAAGGAACGCCTAGTGATGTGGCTGAGCAGGTATTAAGGGGGGACGTTGATGTTGCGATAGCAACGGAAGCGCTTGAGCATAGAAAAGAGTTGATTACTTTACCGTGTTACCGCTGGGCTCGTTGTGTCATCGTTAAACACAATCACCCATTGCTGGATATTGATTATTTGACCCTTAAAAATATAGTGGAATATCCCATTATTACCTATGCTCGTGGTTTTACCGGTCGTTATAAATTGGATGAAGCGTTTGTTACTTCAGGGCTTAAGCCGAATATCGTGCTGACAGCTGTAGATGCCGACGTAATTAAGACTTATGTAAGACTTGGTATGGGAATTGGTATAATTGCCAATATGGCGTTTAATGCTGAAATGGATAAGGATCTGGTAGCGCTTGATGCGAGTCACTTGTTCGGGACCAGTACCACGTTTATTGCATTCAAACAGGACAAATATATAAGGAACTATATTTATCGGTTTATTGAAATGTTTGCGCCTCATTTAAACGAAGCCGTTGTTAATGAGGTTGCCGAGTTGAAAGACGTGAAAGAAAGAAAGCAATTATTCGATCATTTTGTTATCCCGTTATATTAAATTTCCCTATGAGTTTATTAATCCTAGCATCATTAGGAATGAACACATTGCATATTCTCAATTCCGCGGATTGATATGTTCAATCCGCTCTAGCCGAGCTAAAAGAAGACATGAATTTATCTTTGGCCCCGCTAACTTTACGATAATTTGTGTTAAGCAGGGCGGTTCTGGCCTCTTCTTGTAATTTATTGTCTGCAAAAGCCTGCTCCGCGCGTACGGGGGCATTAAGTGCTAATGTGAAATATTTGATCGCTTCTTCCGTTTTTCCTTGTGTTAATAAAAAATCACCATAAAAGTAATTGGCATCTATTCCATTCGGGTTGATTTTTAGCGCGGTCAACAACAACTGTTCGGCCTTTTCGTTATCGCCAAACGCAATGGGCCATCCTGGAACCATATAGTACAGTGTTCCAAGATTTACAAATGCGGATCCGTCAAAGGCATTAGGGTCTAATGCAATTGCGGCTAATAATAAGTCCCTGGCCTGCCGAATCGAAGATAAGGCAGAGAAACCGTTTTCGACACCGGCGTTAGTCGAAATAACAACAGCATGCAGGATTTTAGGTTCGGCACGTTGAGGGTGTTTTTCGACCAGTGATGCTGTCTTTTTTAGCAGGTGTTGATAAGCTTCCGGCTGTTTGCTTTTAGGATATGAATAATAAATTTGAGCCCATTCAGATTCCAGGCGGCGTAATTTATTACTGAGATTATCTGCGAAGCAACTGTCGTTTAAAAGTAGGCAAAAAACAACAAAAAATATCTTTTTCATGATGGAAAGTATAGTATTGAATTATGATAAATTCAATAGCCTATTGAATTTCCTGTCTTTCACTCCATGTTGAGAATGGCATTGAAGTTAAGTTGTTGTTGTAATATCGCAAATCGTCTGTCACTTCATTTCCAAGCCAATCAGGTTTTATGAATACTTCGTCAACTGAAGACAATTCGATCTCCGCAACAACTAGGCCCTCGTTTTCACCTTTAAATTCATCAATTTCCCAGAGGTGTTGGCCAAAATTCACAAAATGACGGATTTTTTCAATTAACGGTTTACGGCATAAACTGTCTAATATCTCGTTAGCATCTAAAAACGGTATTTCATATTCGTATTCATGTCTTTGATTACCAATTGTTGCGCTTTTTATATTGATCCAGGCATGACTATCGCTTGTCCGGATTCGTACCGAGCTGTTTGCGTCGTTGGTAAGATAGCCTTGACGGTATTTAACGGAACGAAATACCGCATCACGCCAGTTTTCATTTACCAATAAAAATTTATGCTCTATTTCAATAGCCATTGTTTGCCCGAAATGCTGTAGAGAGATGAGAATATGAAAGTTTGATCGGCTTGAGCAGTCAATTTTGCGGAGGCGATCCGACTTGGTTTAAAACGATCTTGCAATGACTACCGTCACAAATGGGAGGGGATTGTGTTGAAGAACATGCGCACAAGTAAGCGGTTTTGGTTTGTTCCGCAGTAAAAACAACGGGTTGTTTTCCTGTCCCTTGATGTTTTCCGTCACAAAGCGGCATATTGTGACTCAATCCGCAGCGGCACCAAAGATAATCTTTGCCTGCTTCAATATCTGCAGGAAGAGGAGCGTTCGTTTTTGTCGGCATAAGATATGACCTCTGAAATCAAACTTATTATTCTATTACCCTTTTACCAAAGCGTCGAATGCCGACAGGTATTTTTTGCATTTCATTTTGTTTTTACTGGCGAAAAAAGTGTAAAAAACAGTTCTTTCTATTGTTGTAAAGATAGGTTCGGTAGCATGTTTATTTCACGAATGTTTCCGATTGGACGCTTCCAATTCACGGTCAGCAATGCTAAAGTAGCAATTGTTTATTAAAATACTTGGTTTTTGTCGGTCAGTTGTGATTCAGACCGGCTCCAGGCTTTATTTGTAATTTCATTAAAAAGGAGATAACAATGGCTTTCGAGCTGCCTTCATTACCCTATGCAAAAGACGCATTAGTTCCACATATCTCGGAAGAAACACTGGAATATCACTATGGCAAACATCATCAGACCTATGTTACCAATTTAAATAACCTGGTGCCCGGTACTGAATTTGAGGGTTTGTCTTTGGAAGATATTATTGTTAAATCTTCCGGTGGTATATTCAACAATGCTGCGCAAATCTGGAATCATACCTTTTATTGGAATTCCCTGTCACCGAATGGTGGCGGTGAGCCCACCGGTGCACTGGCGGATGCAATCAATTCAACTTTTGGCTCTTTCACTGCATTTAAAGCGGAATTTACCAAATGTGCGGTGACAACTTTCGGTTCCGGTTGGGCCTGGTTGGTAAAAAATGCCGACGGCAGTCTGGCTCTGGTCAGTACCAGCAATGCAGGGTGTCCGTTAACGGCAGGTCAAATTCCCCTATTAACCTGTGATGTTTGGGAGCATGCCTATTATATCGATTACCGCAATGCGAGACCCTCTTATCTGGATGCTTTTTGGGCTTTGGTTAATTGGGAGTTTGCTGCGCAGAACTTTTCGGCTTAATATTTTGGCGGTGGGTAGTTAAAAGTACTGCTGCCCCACATCTGAGTTGTCGATTAAAAGAACCTTCTGACCGGATGTGGCCAGGAGGTTTTTTATGAATGCGAGGTTGCCGATTAATTTTTCAAGGAACTTCCGCTTCAATAAAACGATCTCATATTCCGTCGGCTAATAACGGGCAATGGGTTCACTCTATTGAATAATATGAAAACATACAATTACTATCGGTATTTACGGATTTTTTGTATTGCCCTGATTTGCAGTTTGTTAAGCGGTTGTGTTTACTGGCGTTTATATCAGACAAAATTACAAATTGACGAATTTGACAAATATTTCACTTTTCAGACTAAAGATGATCTGATCTGGATTTTTAAAAAACCGATAATATACAGCAGTGATTTTGTTTATTTATCGAAACTTCAACCGAGCTCATGTGCACCCAACGGGGAAGGGAAAACCTGTCAGTACCGGTTCCGTAAGGCCAACAAGCAAAATCAATTGATCTTCCCCGAGGTGCAGTTTTTCTTTGAATTGAGCTTCAATAAAGAAGACCGTTTAGTCTCATGGCTTTTTTCACCCTTATTTTTGGAAATCGCTCCGCCTGAATTAATTGAACTCTCGTTGCGTTCTTTGGGTGGGGCGGAAATAATCGCCTCAAAAAACCAAGTCAAGGCGGATGTCAGTTCGCTTAATAAAATTCCCCTCGTGCTTCCTAAGAAATCAGCGATTTTGAAACATATGGGGGATCCGTTGGAAATTGAAAAGAATGATGACGTCAATATTTTTGTCTATCATTTCCTTTTAGAGACGCCGCAAATCGAAGACGGTTATCAGGAGCGCGCACTTTCAGTCATCAAGCTTTCCATTAATAATAAAACAGGGGATTTAGTCAAAATGTCCGGCCGTTTTGCCGGTTTAAAACTTTCGATTGACTATAGGGACTATGTCGAACACAGAGAGGTTTGACCGGGATTATATTGTGGCTGTGGCCTCACTTCCTTATCGGTTACAATCGGAGGTTGCAAATTAATGACAGCAATATGATTTATTTATTTCGCCGATATAATTCGACAGGAACAGTCGGAGAACCGGCGGGGGTGGGTTTGACTGTATCCGGCTTTTTATTTGGTCTGCCGGGGATTTGTTTGTATCGGTCTTTAAAATAATACCAGTTTAACCACGGCATATAAAAATAACCATCGTAGTTGCGGTTTTTTGTAGTGTAGATTTCAGCCTGATACCAAGACGCTTTAGCAATATCCTCATTTGCCTTTGCATTCCTTTCCAGAGCAATCACTTCCCTTTCTCTAAGCGCCTGACGGGCTTGCTCGTGTTTATAGGCAGCAAACTCCTTTAATTCCTCTGCAAGTTTTTTTTGCGCCGCATCAATTTTAGCGGGATCAACATCTTCAATCACTAATTCTTTTTCCCGGGTTGTTTTTGGACATTGTTCATCCTGATAAAAAACTTTACCATTGGCAGCAGTACATTTAAAAATTTCCGCTTTAACTGGCGAAATTGCCAGCAGCAAAAAAAGGTATGCCAAAGTTTTCATGTTGGCTGTCCCGAGTCGTTTGGGCAATTTCCGAATCCGAATTGCGGGGTGTCACGCGCTACTGATATAAGGTTTAATCATCGTTCACATCAACTGCGTCATTAGTCAAAATAGTGCCTCGGACGTGAGGTGTATCGCGGTACGTCAAATAAAGAGCTAGCTTTCACATAGGTTCTAATAGCGGTTAACGGCAATCAAATTATTCATTCGCGTTTAAATTTCCCGCATGCAAGCCACATTCTTTTTTATTCCCCGACTCCCACCACCAGCGTCCGGTCCTTTCGTGTTGATTGGGTAATATAGAACGGGTACAAGGTTCGCAGCCGATACTGACATATCCCTGTTTATGCAATTCGTTATAAGGCACTTGAAAAGCTTCAATATGATCCCAAACCTGGGATGATCGCCAATTCAACAGCGGGTTGAATTTTACCAGTGGATGACTCGCGGTTGAGAAAGTAGTATCTAGCTCCACTTCGGAGACACTTTGGCGCGTTTCCAAACTTTGATCTTTGCGTTGTCCGGTAATCCAGGCATCCAGTGTTGCCAGTTTTCGGCGTAACGGTTCAACTTTACGAATGTTGCAGCATTCCTGATGGCCGTCTTGATAGAAGCTGTACAAGCCTTTGTTTTTTACAAAAACATCCAGAATATCGCGATCAGGCGTAAGTACTTCAATGTCAATTTTATAATGGCTTCTGACTCTTTCAATAAACCGGTAAGTTTCAGGATGGAGTCTTCCAGTATCCAAACTAAACACCTGGATGTCCTCTCTGATCTTTACCGCCATATCGATCAGCACAACATCTTCCGCACCGCTGAATGATATCGCAATATTGTCGTAGCATTCCAGAGCGGTTTTAAGAATTTTGCGAGGGTTTTTCTCTTGTAATTCTTTTTTTAATTGTTCAATGTTTTCCGGATAGGGGGTCATGATAGATTTGAATATTAAGTTTGTGAAAAGTACTGCAGCAGAAAATCATCATAAGAAAGTGTGTCAGATGCCTCAATTGCCTGTTGGTCAAGCAAAGACCGGGTGCTCATCTGACTGAAGCTGCGTGTTTTCTCTGCACATAGCGTGTTGTTTCTATAAAGCTGTTCATGTTGGGCTGATAATCGCAAAGCATAAGATGCAAACGGCAATTTATTCTGTTTCATGCCGGCAAGGATTTTTGCCGAAGGAGTTAAATCAGGGTTGTCTATCAACTGGCTTTGCTGCTTTAAGGCGCTGCTGTAAGGTTTATCAGGATCGTCTTCATCCAAGATTTCACAGACTGGTTGCATTGCGGCAAAAATTTCATAGGCCCAATCAACTAAAGGGGTTTTTCGGTCGCCCTTTTGCAGTTGCAGTGCGGGTTCTCTTCCTCTATGCGCTACTGCAAGCTGGTTATCGTTGTTAATCGTCTGCTCTTCTATGGAATTGGCCGGGCTGTTTTGCAGCAGACAAGTTAGCAGCAAGGCTTCAATAAATCTCGACTCAGCTTCGCTAATACCAATAGGTTCGAATAAATTCAGATCCTTAGAACGAATTTCCACATAGCTTATACCGCGGCGTTTGAGTGCTAAAGTAGGCTTTTCGCCGGAATGAGCCACTTGCTTAGGGCGTATGGTACTGTAATATTCGTTTTCGATTTGTAAGGCATTACTGTTCAATTGACGATATTCGCCATTGACTTTAATTCCTATTTTCGCGTACTCGCTATAGGGTGTTTCAATCGCCTGGCTCAAGCTTCTGATATAACCTGGCAGTGAATTGTAATCGATTTCCAGGTTAGCCTGGTTGCTGCTTTTGTAACCAATATCGCTCATGCGTAAGGAGGTGGCATACGGATGATAGAGGGTATAGCGGTCAAAGTCGTCAAAATCAGCGATATGTTGCGGACGTGATTTAAAAAAGCTTTTACAAATAGCCGGAGAGGCGCCGAATAAATACAGGATAATCCATCCCAGCCGTTGAAAGTTGCGGATCAAACCAAAATAGGCGTCGGCGATGAACTGCTCTAGTGAATGATGACTGTTTTCCTGTTGTTTGAGAATCGGCCATAATGCTTCGGGAACTGAATAATTGAAATGGATACCGGCAATGGCCTGCATGGTACGTCCATAACGATATGCCAGTCCGCGCCGGTAAATGTGTTTCATGCGGCCTATATTGGACTCTCCATATTCAGCGATAGGGATGCTTTCGTCACCGTTAATGCCACAAGGCATGCTGGCTGCGAGCAATAGTTCCCCATCCAGATTGTCATAAACAAATTGATGAATATTGTTCATGAAAGCCAAAGTATCCTTTATATCTTCAAACGGCGGAGTTATGAATTCCAGCAACGCTTCCGAATAATCCGTGGTAATGTGCGGGTGGGTCAATGCAGAGCCGAGAGCGACAGGGTGGGGGGTATGAGCAATGAAACCGTTTTTCGCTATTCGCAGACTTTCTTTTTCGATTCCTTTTAGGCCTTTGGTTAATAGCCTTTGATTTCCGCTCTCCAGTAGTTTTTCGAGGCGGATCATGGAGTAGTTGTTCAAATTGAAATCCGTAGATGATTTTAAAAAAGCAGACAGTAAAAAATCCTATTGTGGTTGAAAAATAATTATACTATATGGAGTAATAATGGATTAGAGAAAGATATTCATGCCCTGCGATTCTGTTGAAAGTAACCAGCCTATTGAAATACTACAAACCGTTTTCGGATATGACAGTTTTCGCGGGCAACAGTTGCAAATCATCGAGCAACTGACAGCCGGGAATGATTTATTGGTGCTGATGCCTACCGGCGGCGGCAAATCGCTTTGCTATCAAATACCGGCAATGATCAGGAAAGGAGTTGGAATTGTTGTTTCTCCGTTGATTGCGTTAATGCAGGATCAGGTTAATGCGTTGCATCAACAAGGGGTAAAAGCAGCTTTTCTTAATTCAACATTGTCCTTCGAAGAAGCGCGTGAGATTGAACGCCGACTGCTGGTTAATGATCTTGATTTACTTTACATCGCGCCGGAGCGATTAACCTCAGGCCGCACGGTTTCATTACTGAAGCAGATTTCAGTCGCTTTGTTCGCGGTAGATGAAGCGCATTGTGTTTCACAATGGGGGCACGATTTTCGAGCCGATTATCTGCAGCTTTCCATGCTGCACCAGCAGTTCCCTGACGTTCCCAGAATTGCTTTGACCGCGACCGCCGACGAGCGTACCCGTGAGGAAATTGTCCGACGATTGGGATTGGAGCGGGCCCGCGTTTATATCAGCGGTTTTGACCGGCCGAACATCCGTTACCGTATTGTACAAAAACAAAGTGCGAGACAACAATTGTTGAATTTTATTCAGGCTGAACATCGAGGTGATGCAGGAATTGTTTATTGTCTATCGCGAAAAAAAGTCGATGCGACTGCTGAATGGTTGAGAAGCAAAGGGATCGAGGCTTTGCCTTATCATGCCGGCATGGATAATCAGATCAGGCAACGGCACCAGCACCGTTTTTTAATGGAAGAAGGATTGGTGATTGTGGCGACGATTGCTTTCGGCATGGGGATAGACAAACCCAATGTGCGTTTTGTTGCCCATTTGGATTTACCGAAGAGTATTGAAGCCTATTATCAGGAAACGGGGCGTGCCGGACGAGACGGATTGCCGGCCAATGCCTGGATGGCTTACGGCCTGCAGGATGTGATTACGCTTCGGCAAATGCTCAATGCATCCGATGCCGACGAAAAACATAAACGGGTGGAATTGCATAAACTCGATGCGATGCTCGGATTTTGCGAGCAAATTCACTGCCGTCGGCAGGTACTGCTAAACTATTTCGGTGAACAGATGGCTGCGCCATGCGGTTATTGCGATACGTGCCTGGAACCGGTGCAGTCCTGGGATGGAACCACTGCAGCACAGCAAGCTTTATCCTGCGTGTATCGTACGGGACAGCGGTTCGGCGCCAATTACCTGATCGACGTGTTGCTCGGTAAAGCAACGGAACGTATTAAACAATTCGGCCACGAGCGGCAATCCACTTTCGGGATCGGTAAGCAGTTGGATGAAAAGCAATGGCGTTCAGTGTTCAGGCAATTGGTGGCAAGGGGCTTGGTCACCGTTGATTTGGAGGGCTATGGAGGGTTGCATTTGGCCGAATGTTGCCGTGCTATTTTGCGCGGTGAACAGAAACTGATGCTGCGCAAGGACATACAACCGCAGAAAATAAAAACGGGGCAGGCTGCCGGGGACCGCAAATTGCAGGCGCATGATCAATTCCTTTGGGATGCTCTCAGGGCCAAACGCAGGGAAATAGCTGACCGGCAGGATTTACCCCCTTACATTATTTTTCATGACGCAACGCTGATGGAAATGGTTGAACACAAACCTTTAAATCATGCGCAGTTTGCCAGGCTTTCCGGAGTCGGCGAACGAAAACTGGAACTTTATGGGGACGAATTTCTGGCGGTGATTAACGAGGCAGTGCCTGATGTGGAAAGTTCAGCAGGTGAATTAGCCGATACCGTGGAAGAAACGCTCGCTCTATTTCGTCTGGGTTATTCGGTAGAACAGATTGCCGGGCAGCGCCGCTTAACGCCAGGGACAATTTATGGGCATATGGCGCAGGTTGTTGAAGTAGGGGCAGTTGCTTTGCAGGATGTGGTTACCTTGACTGAAAATGAAATTAACCAAATTCAGGAAATCATGATTAATTTACCCGAGGAACAAAAAAATGCCCTGAAACCGGTGTTTGATGCACTGGACGGTGCTTATGAATATGACGTGTTGCGTTGTGTCAGGGCTGCTCTGCAGAACGAAATGCATTAAATAAAAGCACTAATCCGCCATCGCAACAGATTGCCCGCTCTCTTCAAAATGGTAGTCATTATGTAAACAATGATCCAGCCATTTTTCCAGAAAATAGTTTAATGACCATTTGTAGTCCATAATTTCGGCAATTTTTTTTAATCGGTTAATAGTCCGTGACACGTCCGATTTGGTATGATCCCTGACAACTTCAGCAAGTCGGGCATCCAAATATATACGAATTTTAACCGCCGGCTCAAAAAATTCATCCGGCTTTTGGCTAAAACAATGCGTCAATTGTAAGGTCAACGTATAAGGTGTTTTATCGACAACGTCCATATATAAATCCGGTTTTCCCGCTGCATAACCGACAGCGTTTTCTTCAATCGACAACAGATCAGGAATTAAACGGAACAGCTTTTGATAATTGGTCTCGCAAAGCTTTTCCAGGCACAATGATTTGTTAACAGGATTTATAGTACCCATGGCTACCGTACTAATATTTGATGAAATTGAATTGGCAACTGGTATTTTGATAAGAATCAGTTTGAACTAAATTGTATTAACAGGAGAGGATCGTTGATAAATCCTATTGATATAAAGGCATAGTCACAGTTTGGGCCGGGTGCTTTTCTTTTGGTGTCGTGTTTTCGCCGAAGATTCTACAATAACTTTGAGATATTGTGTTAATTTAACGTGACTCAAAAAATATTATTTACCTTTGATAATTTTTATTGATGAAGAAATTTCGTATTTTCCCTGCTTCAGGGCTGTAATTTTATCGGTTTCAATGAAAGCGACCATACAAGGACTGGCCGGATCGTTTGTCTGTAAATGGATTTCCAGACCCTTGCCCGTTGCAACCGGCCGATCAGCAATAAATGAAAGCGTTGCGCCGTTCAGTGAAGTACAGCGGCCATGAAAGACCTGTACCGAGTCAACAAGTCTGTAAGTAATATCACTATCGATGTTCATCAATGCGTAAGGATTCCAGTATTTTTTGGTAAAAAAGCCATTATTGCCTGAATTGCTATCGAGCCATGTGTGGCGGTCCGGAACAGTCATTCATGTGGGAATTAGGACTCTGCGCTAAGTTTACTATATATTGCATAAGTCATGTTTCCGATTTAACCAACTGACAATTTATTTGTAGATTTACTGGCTATTGCAGAAGTTTTATGTAATATTTCACTGGTTTTTTTACAGGGAGGCGGATAAAGCTGATGCCGATAGCAAAGGAGAGAATTTTGCATATGTATGATCAAATATCTCCGGGTATTTGTCTTTGAGTATGATCTTCCGTTAATTTAGTAATTTATACAAGTTCGACCGAGAATTTTTCAATGAATAAAGCTACCGTTCTTACAGGTATCACCACGACAGGAACTCCCCATCTGGGAAATTATGTTGGCGCTATACGACCGGCGATAAAAGCCAGCAGGAATGATAATGTTGCTCCGTTTTATTTTTTAGCGGATTATCATGCGCTGATAAAATGCCATGATCCGGAAATGGTGCGTAAATCCAGTCTGGAAGTAGCCGCAACCTGGCTGGCTTTGGGCCTGGACACCTCAAACGCGGTATTTTATAGGCAGTCCGACGTACCGGAAATAATGGAATTAACCTGGATATTAACCTGTGTTACCGCAAAAGGTTTGATGAATCGTGCGCATGCCTACAAAGCGGCGGTTGCGGAGAACGAGGACGGCGGAGAAAGGGATCAGGACAAAGGTATAACCATGGGGTTGTTTTGTTACCCGATTTTAATGGCTGCGGATATACTGATGTTCAATGCGCACAAGGTGCCTGTGGGCAAAGATCAGATTCAACATATCGAAATGGCACGTGATATTGCCGGCCGGTTCAATCATATTTTCGGGGAGCATTTCGTTATTCCTGAAGCGGTAGTGGATGAAAATGCGGCAACGCTATCCGGTCTGGATGGCCGTAAAATGAGTAAAAGCTATAACAATACGATTCCGTTGTTTGCGCCGGAGAAAAAGTTAAGAAAGCTGATCAACAAAATCAAGACCAATTCTTTAGAACCGGGGGAGCCTAAAGATCCTGACACCTGCACACTGTTCAGTATTTACCAAGCATTTGCAACGGTGGAGGAAGTTGCGGAAATGCGTCAGCGTTATGCGGAAGGTATTGGCTGGGGTGAAATGAAAAAACACTTGTTTGAGTACATTAATGACGAAATTACTCCGGCCAGAGAACGCTATGAGGCTTTGCTGCAATCCCCGGAACATATTGAACAGCAATTATTGGAAGGCGCACAGAAAGCAAGGTCAATCAGTGTGCCCTTGTTAATGGAAGTCCGTAAGGCTACCGGAATTCAGCCGATAGGCTAATCATGCCCGTTCAACATCAGGCAATCACTTTCGGCATTTGGTTATCTCTGACATTGGAACTGCTTGCAAAGCGTTTCGACATTTGGGTTGTTTACCTATTTCTGAGCACAGTGCTGTTAGCGGTAGGGCGCATTTCGCTGGGATTGAGTATATTTCTTTCAGTCAGTTGTTTGTTTGTCGGAGTATCTATCGCGGAATACATCGATACCGGTACTTTGCAATATAGGTCAAGCGGTTTGTCCGGTATCATTAGGGAGAAAATGCCTTTGATTATGTCTTTGGCGATAATGGTGGCAATGTGTTGGTTTGCATTCCGGGTAATTTACAATATTTATATTGGGGAATACGCAAAGATTCTGCAGTTCTTCTTTCACTGGGAATTACACAGCGACAATTATGCCGGTAAAAACCTCCGGCAGATGACTGCATGGCTGTATTCATCGGCGATTGTGGCGTTACTCCTGGTGTTGATGCTGCTCGGTTCCTATGCCAGCTGGTTCAGTTATCCGTTGATGGCGTATAAAAAGCTGAACTGGGTGCAGGCAAAGCGAGCCGGGCATTTGATGTCAAAAGCAAATAAAACCGCAATGCGACAATTATCCGCATTTATTGTATTGTTGGCACTGCCGGGTTTGGGGCTAGTGCCCCTATTGACTCCCGCCGTTTATATATTGATCTCAACGTTGATGTACGTTTCGTATAAAACATGCCTTGATTGACGATAGGATGTTGTAGCAGCGCGGCATAATGCTTTGTCATAAAATCTGTTTTTATATCGAAGTCAGTATTCAACGGGCAGCACGGCTACGGATTTCCAAATATTATCCGTCCATGATTTTTCAATTAAAGGCATTCCTTCGGTGATCCAACGAACAATGAGCCGCGCCACATTAGGATAGGTAATACGTACGGCGTTGCCGTTGTAAAGCCATTTTTCAATGCTTCGGTCATCCAGAGTTTTAACCGTATGCCCGTAACTTAATTGCTGCAATGCGCGGGCATTGGAAATTTGTTCCATCTGGGAATGCAGCGGTTTGGCAAGGATTTTTTTTCCTAACTGCAACGACTCGCTGGCAAGTTCAAATCCGGCGTTGCTGATGATGCCGGCGCAATCATATAAGTCCTTTTTAAAGCCTTCTCTGGATAACGGTTTGACAAAAATGTGTTCATATTTGGAATGGACTCGTTCTGGTGAATAGAGATGGAATTCAAAGTCCTTAAATGAGGCCAATAATTCAATAATTGATTTTTGGTTTTCAAACGGCAGATAGACAACCATTTTGTTCCTTTGAATATTTTTCGGTACTTCCGGTGTTTCGATGATAGGGGGGAGAATGGGCTGGTCAAAATGATGCCAGTGTAGGCCGATTCCGATATCGACCGGGGCGAAATATTTCATCACTTGGCGGGCGATGGGATCTGTACCTGCGGTAGGGATGCAATGATTAAAAGCGTATTGATGGCCGATACCTAAAAGCGTTTTTTTTTGTCTTTTAGCCGCCCATGCGGTCACCGGTTCGAAATCACTGATAATCAGGTCATAAGAACTAAAATCCAGTGAACAGACATCTTTGATGAATTCGATGGGGCTGGCCTGTAAAGCGGTTCTAATGTAATTTACCTGGCCATTGCGCGTATTGAAGGTTAAACCTTTACGCCATTGAAATTGCCTGAAAATCTCCATATCGAAGAATTGTTCTTTGGCGCGGCCGGTAAATTGGAAGGTAACGTCAATTCCTGCTTTATAGAGCTCTGCTGCCATGATTCTGGCTCGTGTGATATGGCCGTTACCGGTGCCTTGTACGCCGTAAAAGATCCTCATAACAGGACTATCTCCAGGCTGAGAGCTGCGCAGCCGATTCCTAAAACCGTCCCGATCAGCACATCGGTTGGAAAATGAACGCCCAGTACTATGCGCGAAAAACCCACGACGGCAGCCCAGCAAAAAAGTGGAATCATTAACAATGGAAAAAAATAAGTGACCAACGTTGCGATCAAAAAAGCTGCGGAGGTATGGCCCGAAGGAAAACTGAATTGGTCTGAAGGAATGATCGTACTTTGGAAATTGGCCAGCGCGGCGCTTGGGCGGTGACGTTTGAATCCGTTTTTCATTAGAAAATAAATTGGACGTTCCAGCAGAAATGCGAACAGAATCGCTTTTAACAAAGGGGCTTGAGAACCGTAATAATAAAGGCAAGCGATCAGCAATAGATAAAGGTGTCCATCGCCGGTTTTCGAGATATACCGGCAAATTAACGAGAGCAACGACTGTATTCTGGAATTTAGCAGCCATATAAATAACGAAACATCATATTTATGTATGCTGTGGATGATCTTCATATTCTTTACCTATACGTGACAAAACAGGCAAAGAATAAATATAAACTATGACAGAACGGTGAATTATTTTTGAAAGTTATGTGACAATTCCGTCACTACTCTAATTTGGGGTATTGCGATAACCGAATGCGCGTCAGTTCAACCAGTGGATAAAGCGGACGCCGGCCAGGATGAGTATTGATTCCCTTTCAACAGGCCGATTTGGTTTGGGCATCGGAAAAAATAGTCATTTTGATAAACGGGAAGGTAAGTTTTGATGAATTGGTCACTGAAACAACACCGCCAAACTGATCATGACAGCACTGGCTAAAATGGCATAGACCGTTCCGCGGTGATTGTTTTGCATTTGTTTGCGCAATGCCGTAAGTTCCCGGTTATGTGTTTCAACCTGCAGTTTGGCGTTAGCCGCGTCGTCAAGCACCCGGTAGATCAATGAAGGCACTTCAGGAAATTGTTCCGCCATTTCGGGAAATTGTTTGATGATGTGCTTTAATTTGGCCTTTGGTCCGAGACGTTCCTGAAACCAGTTTTCAAGAAAAGGCTTGGCGGTCTGCCATAAATCCAAATCAGGATAAAGCTGGCGCCCCAATCCTTCAATATTAAGCAAGGTTTTTTGCAATAAAACCAGTTGCGGCTGTACATGCATATCAAACCGGCGAGCGGTTTGAAACAAACGCAATAAAAGCTGGCCGAAGGATATGTCTTTTAACGGCTTTTCGAAAATCGGTTCGCAAACGGTGCGTATTGCCGATTCAAACTCTTCAATTCGGGTAGTGCCCGGCACCCAACCTGATTCCACATGCATCTCCGCTACACGCCGGTAATCACGGTTGAAGAAGGCCAGGAAATTCTCGGCCAGGTAACGCTGGTCGGATAGCGAGAGGGTGCCGACGATACCGAAATCCACGGCGAGATATTTCCCCGGAGGATCGACAAAGATATTACCGGGATGCATGTCGGCATGGAAGAAATTATCGCGGAATACCTGCGTGAAAAATATTTCCACACCGTGTTCGGCCAGTAATTTGAAGTCCGTGCCGGACTGCTGCAGTTGCTTGATTTCTCCTACCGGAATGCCGTGTATTCTTTCCATAACCAAGACTTTGCGCCGGGTTAGCGGCCAATGGATTTGCGGAACATATAAAATTTCCGAATTCTCGAAATTACGGCGCAGTTTGGCCGCGTTGGCAGCCTCGCGGACCAAGTCCAATTCATCGAGCAGATTTTTTTCAAATTCCGCGACGACTTCCGTCGGGCGCAAGCGTCTGGCCTCGTCCCAAAATCTTTCAGCGAAACGGGCCAGTTCATAGAGTAGGGCGACATCGTGGCGGATGCGTTGCTCAACGTCGGGACGCAATACTTTCACTATAACCTGTTCACCGCCGGGTAAAAGCGCAGTATGAACCTGGGCCACCGATGCGGAAGCCAAAGGTTCGTCATCAAACTCGGCAAATACCGAAGCAATGGACATGGCCAGTTCCTGTTCGATAATGCTGCGTGCCGTTTCAGTGGAAAAGGGCGGGACTTTATCCTGGAGTTTGACCAGTTCATCGGCAATATCGTCCGGGAGCAGGTCCTTACGGGTCGACAATGCCTGACCGAATTTGACAAAAATCGGCCCTAAATCTTCCAGGGTACGACGTATTCTGACGGCACGTGATTGGGTGGGTTTTCTGAGCCAGTAATTCGGAGAAAAAAATGCCAGGAAACGTACCGGTCTAAATAAATGCGTTCTTAATACGATTTCATCCAGTCCGTGAAAAACCAGGACCCAGTTGATATGGATCAAACGCGCTAACAGCTTGGGGTGTATCACATATGCACCTTTCTATTCCGGGTGGTGTTCCGTTTTTATCAACCGTTCGATTCTGGCCTGCAGGCGATCAAAATCAGCCCTGATTTGATCGACTTGCCGGTAAAAAATATCCAACTCCGGTTTTGACGGCAAATTGCGGGTTTCTTCCTGTAAAAATTCAGACAGGTTTAAGCGGAAGGTTTCCAGGGATTGCCGGCTCCAGTTTTGTCCTGCTCTGACGATTCGTCCTAATTGGTGGGCAATGACATCTCCGGTATAGTGCGACACCTGCTCCTCAAAATCGATATCCAATTTGTCGAATAATTCCTGTAACTTTCGTCCGGTGTTGATGTCACCTTCAATGATTACCTCTCCGGAAAACAGGGAACGCATCGGGGTTTCACTGAAACCCATTAAACCCAAAGCTGCTGCCGAACCTGATAATGTAGTGTCAGGCGTTTCGGCATACGACTCCAATATCTGGATATTGTCCGGCGTCGGACAGAGGAAAAAAGTCCAGTTAAATGGCTGGACCTTGATGGCGATGACTTTACCGGCCAGCGGCTTGAGTAATAGCGGTGCATCCTGATCCATTGCCAGGTAATGATTTAGCGCACTTTCCAGTGCACTGAGCAGTAATGGTCGGGCGATCATGGCGTTCGGGTAACGTTAAATTTTATAACCGCGATGCACAGCGACAATGCCCTGGGTCATATTAAAATATTCACAGCGTTCAAATCCGGCTTTTTCCATCATCTGCTTGAGTTCATCCTGTTTGGGATGCATACGGATTGACTCGGCTAAATATTGATAACTATCGGCATCCTTGGCAACGATCTCGCCAATTTTGGGCAAGATATTGAAAGAATAAAAGTCGTAGACTTTTTCCGTTAATTTGTCGACCGGGCGGGAGAATTCCAGAATAATCACCCTACCTCCCGGTTTTAATACCCGGTGCATGGAGCGTAGCGCGGCGTCCTTATCGGTGACATTGCGCAAACCGAAACCAATGCAGACACAATCGAAACTGGCGTCAGCGAAGGGCAGTTTTTCGGCGTTTACCTGTGCATAGCGAACATTGGCGACCAGTCCGCGGTCTATCAAACGATCACGTCCGGTGCGCAGCATGGCGGCGTTAATATCAGCCAGTACGATTTGCCCCTGCTTACCGACTCGTTTTTCGAATAAAGTCGTTAAATCGCCTGTTCCGCCGGCCAGGTCCAACACCTGTTCACCGGCCCTGACATTGCTTAGTTGTACCGCGACCCGTTTCCAGATGCGGTGTATACCCAATGACATCAGGTCATTCATAATATCGTACTGACCGGCAACTGAATCGAATACCCCTCGAACCATTTTTGCCTTGTCTTCCGTTGCTACCTGCTTAAAGCCGAAATGGGTAGTGTTCTCGTTTGTCATTATTCGTACCTTTATTAAAAGATTTAAACCGGATTTTTGCGTTGGTAGCCGGCATCTTCCAGGCGGTTAAGATAATTCTGCCACAAGGTTTCATATTCCTTACCTAATTTATACAGTAGGTCCCAGGTATAAATACCGGTGTCGTGTCCATCACTAAATTGCGGTGCGATACCGTAATTACCGATCGGTTTGACGCTTACGATAGTGACATCTTCCTTCCCGACCTGTAAGACCTCCTGGCCTGGCCCGTGCCCTACCGCTTCCGCTGACGGAGTATAGACACGCAAATATTCATAGGGCAGGCTGAAGGTATGACCGTCATCAAAACTCAGCTCCATAACCCGGGATGTTTGGTGTAACTTAATTTCGGTCAGGGTAGTGTCGATCGGTTCTGCTTTTAAATGCATGATTTTTTTACAAAATGTAGCGGCTTAAGTCTTCGTCTTCAGCAAATTCGGTCAAATGCGCATCCACATAAGCGGCGTCGATTATGACTGATTTATCAATTAAATCAGAAGCTTCAAAGGAAATTTCTTCCAGCAGCCGTTCCAGAATGGTGTGTAATCTTCTGGCGCCGATGTTTTCAGTGGTTTCATTAACCTGCCAGCCCAACTCGGCAATACGCTGAATACCGTCCGGGGTAAATCGCAGATCGACCCCTTCGGTTGCCAGCAGCGCCTGGTATTGTTCCGTGAGCGAGGCGTCCGGTTCGGTCAGGATTTTGATAAAGTCTTCCGTCGATAACGCATCGAGCTCAACACGTATTGGGAAACGTCCCTGCAATTCAGGAATCAGGTCGGATGGCTTGGACAAATGAAAGGCACCGGAAGCGATAAATAAAATATGATCGGTTTTGATCATGCCATATTTGGTACTGACGGTACTGCCTTCAACCAGGGGCAGCAGGTCGCGCTGCACGCCTTCCCTGGAAACATCACCGCCACCCATTTCCGAACGCTTACATACCTTGTCTATTTCGTCAAGAAAGACAATGCCGTGCTGCTCGACAGCCGTAACAGCCTGAACTTTGACTTCCTCATCATTGATCATTTTGGCCGCTTCCTCCTCCTGCAATACTTTCAGCGCATCTTTAATGCGTAATTTACGCGTTTTTGTTCTGCCGGCATTGATGTTTTGAAACATGCCTTGCAGTTGGCTGGTCATTTCCTCCATACCGGGAGGCGCCATGATTTCCACGCCAATGGGCGAGGCGCTGACATCGACTTCGATTTCTTTGTCGTCGAGGTCACCCTCACGCAGTTTTTTACGCATTTTTTGGCGCGTCGATGCTTCGGAATCGGACAACATTCCGCTTTCCGCGGATGGCAACAGCAGGTTCAGAATTCTTTCTTCCGCGGCATCCAATGCGCGATTCTGCACTTTGTGCATGGCTTCTTCGCGCGTCAATTTTACCGCAGTATCCACCAAATCCCTGACAATGGATTCCACGTCGCGGCCGACATAGCCGACTTCAGTAAATTTGGTCGCTTCAATTTTAATGAACGGCGCATTGGCAAGTCTGGCCAGACGGCGCGCTATTTCCGTTTTTCCGACGCCTGTCGGCCCGATCATGAGTATGTTCTTCGGGGTGATTTCCTCGCGCAAAGCTTTGTTCACCTGGGCACGGCGCCAGCGGTTACGCAGTGCAATTGCAACAGATCGTTTCGCACTGGATTGTCCGATAATATGTTTATCCAGTTCGTGCACGATTTCTTTAGGGGTCATTTGGGTCATTATTCAGCTTACTCTTTTGGTTCTGCGGTCAGTTCTTCAATGCGCAAATTATGATTGGTATAAATACAAATATCTGCGGCAATAGTTAGAGAGCGTTCGACAATTTCCCGGGCGCCAAGTTCGGTGTTTTCGAGTAAAGCGCGGGCGGCCGATTGCGCATAGGGACCGCCTGAGCCAATGGCGATTAAATCCTGTTCCGGTTCAATAACATCACCGGTTCCGGAAATAATCAGCGAGGTTTTCGCATCGGCAATTGCCAGTAATGCCTCGAGCCTGCGTAGCGTTCTGTCGGTGCGCCAGTCTTTCGCCATTTCAACGGCAGCGCGAGTCAGATTGCCTCGGTGTTTTTCCAGCTTGCCTTCAAAATGTTCAAAGAGTGTGAAAGCGTCCGCCGTTGCTCCGGCGAATCCTGCGATAACTTTGTCATGATATAAACGGCGAACTTTGCGCGCATTGCCTTTCATTACCGTATTGCCTAGGGTTACCTGCCCGTCACCGCCAATCACCACTTTATCGTCCCGGCGGACGGAAATAATCGTTGTGCCTCTAAATTCCACCATTTTCTACCAATTCCTGAAAATAAACTAAGTAATTCTACATGAAGCGGCAATCAATATGAAATGAGTTTGAAGCCTTTTGTCCGAAATCAATAAGAGTTTGATACGGAACCAGGGGGGCAGTCGTACTGAAGGTGACAACCGTCAGTATTTCGGCGAAGGGGCCGGAGTTGTATAATTACCGGCAACAAACAACTCTATCCGGCAATTCAAACCAGTAAGCGGTTTATGTTGCCAGTCAGGGTACACTGGTCTAAACGGTAAAAAGCGCCCTGTCAAGAGCACTTTTTACCGCAAGTTCAGGGATTAATTGTTGAACTGATTGTTGTTACAGCGGAGTGACGTTATTTGCTTGCAAGCCTTTTTCTCCCTGGCTGATATTAAACGTTACCTTTTGACCGTCTTGCAAAGTACGGCGGCCCGTTCCGTTGATTGCCCGAAAATGGACAAAGACATCCGGACCGCTTTCCTGTTGAAGAAATCCAAATCCTTTTTCATCGTTAAACCATTTGACGACGCCGGTGACTATTTCGTCTGACATAAAAAAACCTTTAAATCTAAAATTACCACTAATAAATAGTGTTAAACGGTATTACAAACATCACAAGGGAACCACTGAAATGTTTGCAAATACAGCATCCTAACACTTCTGGTTTAGTCAGCTTGCATCATTAAGCACTAGTGGCAACATTGCGGCGCATCAACCACACTTATGGTAGTTGCAATGATAAGTATAGCGGAATAGCTGATAATACTCCATCATTGAATAATTAAGGTTTGGTTACGATTGGTTAAAAGTTGTCTGAATGCTTGCTGCCGTGAAGATTGAAACCGTGCGGCGTGGCAAGCCGGAGGTAAAGGCGGGCTTGCTTCTAATCCACTGATTGTTGGTATTTATGCGTCAGCAATCCTTTCCTGCCGCCGATATGGCTACGAATTTTTGCTTTCATATAACCATACAGAAAATGCAACAGCCTCGTTAAATGTATCGGGTGTTGCAGACTCATTATCAAATAGTTGTGCATTATGCGCCGTTGTTTATAAAAACTTTTTAGGATATTTTGATATTCGCGATCCAGTGTTGCAACGCTCAGTTCATCGGATTCCCAGACAAAATTCATACCGTTCATTTTTTCCCAGTGGTCATCGCGGATATTGATTCCATATATTTCGCGATAAATCTGCGAGCCCGGGTACGGTGTGAATTTTGAAAGATTCATTGTGGTCATCGGAATGCGCTGAACAAAGGCTTTGGTTTGTGCAATTGTTTGGCTGTTTTCACCGGGATACCCCAGCATGAACAGACCTTTACAGCGAATGCCGGCGGCAGCAGTCCAGTTCACCGCCTGTTCCGACGCCTCGACGCGGGCCGCTTTTTCCATTTTTTGCAGCAGTTCGTTGGAGCCGGTTTCCAATCCGAAACTGATTTCCCAGCAACCGGCCTGCCGCATTCGCTTCAGCACGTCAGGTTTAACCGTATCGACCCGGGCCGTACAGCTCCAGGTCATATCGAGCCGGTTGGAAATGATTAAATCGCATAATTCCAGGGTCCTCAAGCGACTGGCAAGAAACAAATCGTCAACAAATTGAACATGACGAATGCCGAATTGCCGATGAAGGTGTTGCATCATTTGAAACACCTTTTGCGGCGAGTTTGCTCTGACTCTGGCGCCGAAAGTAGAGGTATCGCAAAA
>JBNLCC010000022.1:0-3179 GCA_050303615.1 Methylococcaceae bacterium
GTTTATTCAAGCGGTCATTGACAGGGGAATTCAGCCGATCATTCCACCCCGCAGCAACTGAATCAATCCACGTGAATTTAACTGGTTTGAGTATAAGGAGCACCATTTGATTGAGTGCTTCTTTAACAAAATAAAACATTACCGAAGAGTATTCTCGCGCTTTGAAAAAATGGCAAAAAATTACATGGGATTTATACGCTTCGTCTCAGCATTGATTTGGCTTCGGTAAAACGTCAACAGAACCTAGTGTTATCAATGCCTTGACTGGAGTAGGTATACAAATTGAGCGAGTCAATGAATTCCCCTTCAGTCCTTATAATTGTTTCGGGGGTATGGTTGAGCGGGAGCCAGATAGGTTTTATTTGAGTCACAAGGGGAATGATTTTCCAATCGTCTATAGTCTTACCGGGCGAAAGATCGCCTAAGGCAATTTCAGACGGATGGCAAAACGCGCCGTTCGTTCCTCGCTATGCTTTTTGCCACCGGTGAATAGCAGCGTTAGGCTTGCGAGGCGGAAAGGGCGGCGGTTACGGTTGCGATCAGGCCCTCTCGATCTTGTTTAGCACGTTGCAGGAACTCTGCCGGAACCGCCGATTCCTCATAGGTTGCTCCCCACACGATTAAGTCGATCAACACAGGAATCAAATCTTTGCCCTTTTCTGTCAGCGTGTAGATCACCTGGCGGGCATTGGCCGGGTCTGGCGTTCGCACCACAATCCCGTTCGCTTCCAGTATCCGGAGGCGATTGGAAAGTACATTGGTGGCGATCTTCTCCTCCGATGCGAGAAAGTCACGGAAGTGTTGCTTAGATTTAAACACCAGATCGCGCAAAACCAGCAGTGACCATTTATCACCAAAGATGTCCAACGCGAGGCTAATTGGGCAGTGAGAACGGGGTTGGGCGGCGGAATTTTTCATTCCCATATTTAAGAACACTTGCATTTTGAAATCAATCCGATATTATTGCTTGCAAATTGCAAGTAATAATATCGGGGTTGCCTCAACAGTCACATAAAGCAGAAAGGAGAATGATATGATACTGAGCGCCTTACAAACCGTGCAGCAGTACCAGCAACTCGTCGGCAGCGGTAGCGGCGATTGGACCGGGCTGGTTGCAGACGACATCCGCTTCACCGGGCCGGTGGACCAAGTTAGCGGTAAAGCAGACTTTATCGCCCTGAATAACAGCTTCTTTCTTCGGGTTCGAGGTTATCAGCCGATCACAGCCTTCGGGCAGGACGATCGGGCAGTGCTGGAAGGCGTGTTCACCGTAGCCGCACCGAGCGGCAACGAGATTCAGTGCAAAATCGTCGAAATCTACGAACTGTCGGACGGCAAGATTCAGAACATCCGGGTCTATTACGATGCCGAGGAGTTTCGTAAGGAGTTCGGCCGATGACTCACTGGCTCTATCCGGCCAATACGAAATATTATGATGTGTTCGGTGCCATGGCCGATAAAGAAACTTGGTGGCCGATGCACACACGGGTTGAAGCAGGCGATGCGGTGCTGATCTATCTGGCTGCACCGTATAAGCAGATCGGTTTCCTCTGCGATGTAACCGCCACCGGCTTTGACAGCGCCGCGATTACGCCGCATGTTCGCCGTTTCCTGAAGGGTGAACCGAAACCTGAGAAAGCGGCGAAACCGTTCATGACGCTCTGTCCGACGCTTTCGATCCCCATCGACAGGGAGGGGCCGCTTGGGATCTCTCATCTCAAACAGCGCGGACTGACCGGCATGCTGATGGGGCCGCGTAACCTGGATAACAATCCGAGGCTGCTCGAATACATTCTGGATCATATCAAGGGGCAGTGATGAGTAATGTCATAGGTTATGAAACCGCTGTACAACGTATGCTGATGGAACCGGGTGTTGAACGCTCAACAATGATGGGCACGCCCTGTCTGCGCTACAGAGGCGCATTTATCGCCATGATGTTCAGCAAAGGAGATGGTCTCATCATCAAGGTCTCGCCCGAACGGGTAAACGAACTGATCGACGAGGGAACCGGTGTGGAGTTCAACTTCACCAAGAAGCGTTTCAAGGAGTGGGTGGTCATTCCGCTCGACTACGAGGATGAGTATGAGCGCTATATCCGCGAGGCTCTGACGTACGCAAATCGGGTTAAATGAACGCTTGCGCAATTTCTTCCGGCAAATGATGGAACTTGTCGCGTCACATGAAGTCCCTAAAGAAAATTGATTTTAGGTCTCTATTTGTGTGTCAGCTATATACCACATGCGGACATGTGGTATTTGGCGTCAAATAAAAATTTACAAATAAGCTATTTCGCTTGCACGACTGCTCAAAGAAATCATGGAGAGCCCATAATTATTTTCGCTAGAACATTTTAAAGGACTTTACAGAAAAAGTTTTATCACAAGTAAAGTAGATGGGCGCTTTGATGTGTGTTCAGTCGGCGTATATGATCATATCGCTGCTCAAGTCGCCCTGCCCTGATATTTGGGAATTCAGTGTCATGGGTCTACCTCGGTAAAAAAGCTCGTTAAATAAGGCATATCCTGTCCGGATTTGCACGGTCGTGCTTGGTTACCGGAAACGCCGTTTCAAAAAGCCCCGATAGCGGAATCGAGAGAAAATAGAAGAAGTTATAGATTCCAATGCCGGCTGGGTTGTTGAAAGGTGTCATGGCGATCCTCTGGAAGCAGTCGCGCGCATTACCGAACGAAGTAATATTTACGAATCTTAGCAAGCTCAATGTACTGAAACCGCGAGCAATAGGCTAGAGGACCTCATAAATATGACGGTAAGGAAGCATAGGGCAATAACCTGGGCAGGCTGATCGATTGCCGGGCAATATGCAGAAAGGGATGATGTGTTTTCGTATCGTTTCTACTCGAGATTCAATGAAGGGTCTGTAGGTAAAAAGTCCATGCATGCAGAAAATGAAGGTCAAACTTTATAAGGTCGTTTAACTCGGAGGCATGCCGGTTAACGCCGACGTTAGCATTTGTAATCAATATTATTTAAGGAGATAAGCTTATGACACACAGCGGTATGTTGAAAAGAAATGTGATAAATCTTGTTTTAGTTGTTTGCATGCTGTTAGGAGTTGGCAATGCCGCATATTCTGATCCCGGAGATATGCAAATTAGTAACATGGCGGGAGCTTGGCCGATAACTATTACGACTTGCTCACATGATGTCGGTGCAAT
>JBNLCC010000023.1:0-16534 GCA_050303615.1 Methylococcaceae bacterium
AGAATCGAAAAAATAATTAGGTATTGAATCATGGCCAAAGAAAAATTTGAACGCACCAAGCCACACGTAAACGTAGGCACAATCGGACACGTTGATCACGGAAAAACCACACTGACAGCAGCCTTGACCAAGGTTATGGCGGAATTGCGAGGCGGTGAGGCAAAAGCCTTCGATCAGATCGACAATGCGCCGGAAGAACGTGAGCGCGGCATCACGATTGCGACATCGCACGTCGAATACGAATCTGAGACACGTCATTATGCTCATGTGGATTGCCCGGGACATGCCGACTACGTAAAAAATATGATTACCGGTGCGGCGCAAATGGACGGCGCGATTTTAGTCTGCTCCGCAGCGGACGGCCCGATGCCGCAAACCCGTGAGCATATCCTGTTGTCCAGGCAGGTTGGTGTGCCTTATATCGTCGTGTTCCTGAACAAAGCCGACATGGTCGACGATGAGGAATTGATCGAATTGGTCGAAATGGAAATCAGAGAGCTGCTCGACACCTATGAATTTCCGGGTGATGATACGCCGATTATCATTGGTTCGGCGTTAAAAGCCTTGGAAGGCGACACCAGCGAAATCGGGGTGCCTGCAATTATAAAGCTGGTCGAAGCACTGGACAGCTATATTCCTGAGCCGGAAAGAGCGGTGGATGGTGCGTTTCTGATGCCGATCGAAGACGTATTCTCTATTTCGGGTCGTGGGACCGTGGTAACAGGCCGTGTAGAGCGTGGTGTGATAAAAGTCGGCGAAGAAGTCGAAATCGTCGGTATCAAAGACACAACCAAGACAACCTGTACCGGTGTGGAAATGTTCCGTAAATTGCTGGATCAAGGTGAAGCGGGAGACAATGTCGGTGTATTGCTGCGCGGCACCAAAAGAGACGAAGTGAAAAGGGGGCAGGTATTGGCGCATCCCGGAACCATTACGCCGCATACCCACTTTGAAGCGGAGATTTATGTCTTGTCAAAAGATGAAGGCGGCCGCCACACGCCGTTTTTCAATGGCTATCGCCCGCAGTTTTATTTCAGAACAACCGATGTGACCGGCGCGGTAGACCTACCGGAAGGAGTGGAAATGGTTATGCCCGGTGATAACGTCAATGTCAAAGTGAAGTTGATTGCGCCGATTGCGATGGAAGAAGGTCTGCGTTTCGCAGTGCGTGAAGGCGGGCGCACAGTGGGTGCCGGTGTCGTTGCTAAAATTATTGAATAATAATTGCAGTTGATATAAAATAGTTAATTCTTTAAGGTTAGAGATACAGGTCAGTGGCTCAATTGGTAGAGCAGCGGTCTCCAAAACCGCAGGTTGGGGGTTCGAGTCCCTCCTGGCCTGCCATTTTATCTTTAATTTTAGCTGATAAAATTCTAATTTTCCCAAAGTAGCTTAATAATGAGTACTCAGGCTGAAGCTGCAACATCTGTTTTCGATGTTGTTAAACAGGTTCTTTCCCTTTTTGTTGTCATCGCTGGCGTGGCTGCGTTTTATTATTTTTCAGAATTTGCGTTAATCTATCGAGTTCTGGGGATGGTTACTGTCGTCGTCATGGCTGCGTTGTTGTTGTTGACAACGGCTGCGGGGCGGAGTTTTTGGGCGTTTATGCTTGAGTCGAGGCAGGAAGTAAGAAAAGTGGTTTGGCCTTCCCGGCAAGAAACCATGCAAACTACCTTGATGGTTTTTGCGATGGTTTTTATTGTGGGATTGATTCTGTGGCTGCTTGATATGTTTTTATTCTGGGGTATTCGTTTGCTGACCGGGCAAGGTGGTTAAAAATGTCTCTCCGTTGGTATGTGGTGCACGCCTACTCAAATTACGAAAACCAGGTCAAGAAATCTCTTGAGGAGCGAATTAAAAGAGATGGGCTGGAAGAGTACTTCGGCAAAATTTTAGTCCCGACCGAAGAAGTGGTGGAGATGAAGCTGGGGCAGCAGCGCAAAAGTGAAAGAAAGTTCTTCCCCGGCTATGTGTTGGTGCAGATGGAGCTTACCGATGAAACATGGCATTTGGTGAGGGATATTCCCAGGGTGCTGGGTTTTATAGGAGGGGCTTCTGATAGACCGGCCCCTATCTCTGACAAAGAAGCAAATGCGATACTAAATCGTGTTGAAGAGGGAGTAAACAAGCCACGGCCGAAAATTCTTTTTGAAGTGGGTGAGGTTGTGCGCGTAGTAGACGGGCCATTTAAGGATTTTAATGGCGTGGTCGAGGAAATTAATTACGAAAAGAGTAAGTTGAAGGTATCGGTACTTATTTTTGGTCGCTCAACACCTGTCGAATTGGAATTTGGTCAAGTGGAAAAAAGTTGATCGAGGAATTCTGTCGGCAGATCAATAAAATCTCTGTTTAAGGCAGGGATTTTTGTTTCTATGGGGAGCTGAAAAGCGTTGGAACCCGCGAGGAGTTAAGTATGGCAAAAAAAATTCAAGCATATATAAAATTACAGGTTAAGGCTGGAGAGGCGAATCCAAGCCCGCCTGTAGGTCCCGCTCTGGGGCAGCATGGTGTAAATATTATGGAGTTTTGTAAGGCATTTAATGCAAAAACTCAAGACCTTGAAAAGGGCCTTCCGACGCCGGTGGTCATTACAGTATATAGTGATCGTAGTTTTACGTTTGTTACTAAAACTCCACCCGCATCTATTTTGCTCAAAAAGGCTGTCGGTCTGGCCAAAGGCAGCAGCACTCCCAATACGGTGAAAGTGGGCACGGTTACTCGCGATCAACTGGAAGAAATCGCTAAAACAAAAATGGAGGATCTGAATGCGGCGGATATGGATGCGGCAATCAGAATTATTGCCGGCAGTGCCCGTAGTATGGGGCTGAATGTGGAGGAGTTGTAATGGCAAAATTATCCAAGAGGGCAAAAATTGCTAGGGAAAAGGTTGTTAAAACCAAGCAATATCCAATGGATGAGGCTTTGGCGTTGTTGAAGGAATTGGCAAGCACTAAATTTAGTGAGTCCATTGATGTTAGTGTTAATTTGGGTGTGGATGCCAGAAAATCGGATCAAAATGTGCGAGGTGCGACTGTGCTGCCGAATGGCACTGGAAAAACAGTCCGGGTTGCTGTCTTTACGCAGGGGCCGAATGTCGATGCCGCTAAAGAAGCCGGAGCCGATGTTGTGGGCATGGAAGATTTGGCGGAACAGGTTAAAAAAGGCGAGTTGAATTTTGATGTGGTTATTGCTTCGCCCGATGCGATGAGGATAGTCGGCCAGTTGGGACAGATTCTTGGCCCGCGTGGGTTAATGCCTAATCCGAAGGTTGGCACTGTTACCCCGGATATCGCGACAGCGGTGAAAAACGCCAAGTCCGGGCAGGTTCGTTACCGAACGGATAAGGCTGGAATCATTCACTGTACAATCGGCAAAGTCGATTTTAACGAGCAGTCGCTTCGTCAAAATCTTCAGGCGTTGTTAGCCGATTTGAAAAAGGCGAAGCCGAGTTCGGCTAAAGGCGTTTATTTAAAGAAAATTACATTGTCTTCTACGATGGGCCCGGGATTGTGGATCGATCAGGGCAGTATTGCCGAATAACAACCGGCATAGATAAAGCTTTGGGTTGCCGAGTGATCGGTAACCGTCAAAGACCGCAGGTGCCTTTGGCTTAATTTTGACCTGCGCAGACGGGAGCTGGAGCCGGATAACTGGTGAAAGGGACCGTAAGGGGTATCCGCTTTGCTGTAGGATACATTACGTAAATTCTGAACAGCTGTTCAGAAGTGAATCGGAGGTAAACAGTGGCGCTAAGATTGGATGACAAAAAAGCTGTCGTCGAAGAAGTAGCTGCAATTGCCGCTAAAGCCCATTCAGCCGTCGCTGCTGAATACATAGGCTTGACAGTCGGCGAGATGACAGAGCTGCGTAAAGCTGCTAGAGAATCAGGTGTTTATCTGCGTGTGGTGAAAAATACATTAACGCGGCGCGCTTTGGCCGGGACCGAATTTGAGTGCATGCAAGAGGGGCTTGTGGGTCCGCTACTTGTGGCATTTTCAATGGAAGACCCAGGCTGTGCAGCGCGTGTTATCAATGATTTTTCCAAAGAGCATGACAAATTAGTCGCTAAGCTGGTTTCAATTGGCGGGCAACTCTATGATGCTTCGGAATTGAAGAGGCTATCCAGCCTACCGAATCGTGACCAGGCTATCAGTATGTTGATGTCAGTGATGAAGGCGCCGGTAGAAAAATTTGTTCGTACTTTGGCTGAACCTCACGCGAAGTTGGTTAGAACCGTTGCAGCGGTAAAAGACCAAAAACAAGCAGCTTAACAAAAATTCAACCAGTTAATAACCATTTAAATTTAGAGGAAAAACAACAATGGCACTTTCACAAGAAGATATCTTGGAAGCAATTTCTAACATGAGTGTTATGGAAGTCGTGGATTTAATTTCTGCGATGGAAGAAAAATTCGGTGTTTCTGCGGCTGCAGCGGTTGCAGTGGCGCCTGCTGCTGCAGGTGGCGAAGCTGCCGCAGTTGAGGAGCAAACAGAATTTGATGTAATACTGGCCGGTATGGGATCAAACAAAGTCGCGGTCATTAAAGCGGTTCGCGGTATAACAGGTTTGGGCTTGAAAGAAGCCAAAGCTGCTGTTGAAAGCGCACCAACGCCAGTTAAAGAGGGCGTCGGCAAAGACGAAGCCGAGGAAATTAAAAAACTGCTTGAAGAAGCGGGCGCTACTGTCGAGATTAAATAAGTCTTTGACAGAGCATATAAGGCATAGCCTGTAAATCGTGGCTGGTGGCGTTTTTGCCGCCGGCCTTTTACTGTTTGTATAATGCAAATAGTAGAAAATCTATTCTTGACGAAAGGTAAGGAAGCAATATGGCCTACTCTTTTACCGAAAAAAAGCGTATACGTAATAATTTTGGCAAAGGCTCAGAAGTTCTTGAAGTACCGTATCTTCTGGCAACACAAATCAATTCCTATTCGAGTTTTTTACAATCCGGTGTTAAACCTGAAAAAAGAAAAGATCAGGGTTTGCATGCGGCATTTTCCAGTGTTTTCCCGATCGAAAGCCATTCCGGGTATGCTGTGTTGGAATATGTCAATTATCGACTCGGAGAACCAACTTTTGATGTAAGAGAGTGTCAACAAAGAGGCGCAACTTTCGCCGCGCCATTGCGGGTATTGGTGCGTCTGGTAATTTACGATAAAGATGCGCCGGGCAGCGCTAAAGTTGTTAAAGACATTAGGGAGCAGGAAGTCTATATGGGGGAACTGCCGTTAATGACCGAAAACGGCACCTTTGTTATCAACGGGACTGAAAGAGTCATTGTTTCACAGTTACACCGTTCCCCCGGCGTGTTTTTTGATCATGACAAAGGCAAAACCCATTCTTCCGGAAAGCTTTTGTTTAATGCACGGGTTATTCCGTACCGTGGTTCATGGCTGGATTTCGAATTTGATCATAAAGACTGCGTGTTCGTCAGGATAGACAGGCGTAGGAAAATACCGGCAACCATTTTGTTGAGAGCTCTGGGCTACGACAATGAAGAAATGATCAAAATCTTCTTCGAAACCAATAAGTTTACACTTAGTGCAGAACGCTGCCTGTTTCATATCGTGCCTGATAGATTACGCGGTGAAATCGCCACATTTGATATTAAACATGGCGATAAAGTGTTGGTGGAAGAAGGAAGACGTATTACTGCCAAACATATCAGGCAAATGAATAAAGCCGGCCTTACGCAAATTGAGACGCCCAGAGAATATTTACATGGCAAAATACTGGCTCAAAATCTTATTGACGATGCCACCGGCGAAATGATCGCCAATGTCAATGATGAATTGACCGCGGAATTAGTCGATAAAATTATTGAAAATGGTGTGACGGAAATCAATACGCTTTACGTAAACGATTTAGACCGCGGTGCCTATATCTCCAATGCCATGAGAATTGATGTGACCACTAATCAATTGGAAGCGTTGGTGGAAATTTATCGCATGATGAGGCCGGGTGAGCCGCCTACCAAGGAAGCAGCTGAAAATTTATTTCAGAATTTGTTTTTTACAGAAGAAAGATACGATCTTTCGACAGTGGGCAGGATGAAATTCAATCGCCGTCTGGGGCGCGATGAAACAACAGGTAACGGCACATTAGATAGCGAAGATATTATCGATGTATTGAAGGAGTTGATCAACATTCGTAATGGAAACGGCATAGTTGACGATATCGATCATTTAGGTAATCGCCGTGTTCGGTCAGTAGGCGAAATGATTGAAAATCAATTTCGGGTTGGATTGGTGCGCGTGGAAAGGGCAGTAAGAGAACGTCTTACTCTAGCTGATTCCGAGGGCTTAATGCCACAAGAGATAATTAATGCAAAGCCGGTTTCTGCGGCGGTAAAAGAGTTTTTTGGCTCCAGCCAATTATCACAATTTATGGATCAAAATAATCCGCTGTCGCAAGTAACGCACAAACGGCGCGTTTCCGCATTGGGACCGGGCGGGTTAGCACGGGAGCGGGCCGGTTTTGAGGTTCGTGACGTACATACTACGCATTATGGGCGCGTTTGCCCGATTGAGACGCCTGAAGGACCTAATATCGGCTTGATAAACTCATTATCGGTTTATGCCAGAACTAACGAATACGGTTTTCTTGAGACACCGTATCGGCGTGTCGTTGATGGTAAAGTTACCGAAGAAGTAGATTATTTGTCGGCGATTGAAGAAGGAGAATTCGTTATTGCTCAAGCGAGTGTGGCGGTTGACGAACACGGAAAATTGAAAGAGGGCCTGGTGTCGTGTAGACATAAGGATGAATTTACTTTGGCGTCATCTGACAGCGTACAATATATGGATGTCTCTTCCAAACAAATCGTATCTGTTGCGGCGTCTATAATTCCATTTCTTGAACATGATGATGCCAATAGAGCGTTAATGGGATCAAACATGCAGCGTCAGGCGGTTCCGACTCTGCGGGCGGAAAAACCATTGGTTGGCACCGGCATGGAAAGAACTGTTGCGAAGGATTCCGGAGTGACAGTTGTTGCAAAACGGGGAGGCAGTATTGAAGCTGTCGACGCAGCAAGGATAGTAGTGCGCGTTAATGATGCCGAGACCGAGGCTGGGGAACCGGGTGTAGACATCTATAACTTGGTTAAATATACCCGTTCCAATCAGAATACCTGTATCAATCAAAAACCTTTGGTTCGGCCGGGTGATGTTGTGGTCAGTGGCGATATATTAGCCGATGGTCCTTCGACGGATATTGGCGAATTGGCACTAGGACAGAACATGTTGGTCGCTTTTATGCCATGGAACGGATATAACTTTGAAGATTCCATTTTGGTTTCCGAGAAGGTTGTTAAGGAAGATCGTTTTACCACGATACACATTGAAGAAAAAACCTGTGTAGCACGGGATACCAAACATAGTCCGGAGGAGATTACGGCCGATATCCCTAATGTCAGTGAAGAAGCATTATCAAAGCTAGATGAGTCAGGTATTGTCTATGTCGGCGCCGAAGTAAAAGGCGGTGATATTTTGGTAGGAAAAGTGACGCCGAAAGGTGAAACTCAATTGACTCCTGAGGAAAAGCTACTGCGGGCAATATTTGGTGAAAAAGCGGCAGATGTCAAAGATACTTCACTTCGAGTCCCTTCCGGGATGGAAGGCGTGGTTATTGATGTGCAGGTGTTTACCCGGGATGGCGTCAAAAAAGATAAGCGCGCGCTTGAAATTGAAGAAGCCGAAATTAAGCGGTATAGAAAAGATCTTAATGATCAGTTGAAAATAGTCGAACAAGATATTTTTAATCGTATTGCAAAATTACTATTGGGTAAAGTTGCTGAATCGGGTCCCGGTGGTTTGCAACGGGGTGGCGAAATCAGTCAAGACTATTTGAACAGCTTAAAGCACTCCGAATGGTTGCAGATCAGATTGAAAAATGAGGAAATCAATGTTCAATTAGAGGCCGTTGCCGAACAAATCGAACAGCAACGTAAAGAATTCGACGAAAAATTCGAAATAAAACGCAAGAAAATTACCATGGGCGATGATTTGGCGCCGGGTGTGTTGAAAATGGTGAAAGTATATCTTGCGGTAAAACGACGGATTCAGCCCGGTGACAAAATGGCCGGCCGGCATGGTAATAAAGGGGTTATATCGCAGATTGTGCCTGTTGAAGATATGCCTTATACCGCAGATGGAACCTCGGTTGACATTGTTCTGAATCCATTGGGGGTTCCTTCACGAATGAATGTCGGGCAGGTATTGGAGACGCATTTGGGATGGGCCGCAAAAGGATTGGGGCTAAAAATTGGCAAAATGTTGGAAGCCCAAGCAAAAATTAGTGAACTCAGGGGATTACTGGAGAAAATATACAACAGCAGTGGGCGTCGTGAAGATTTGGAATCATTATCGGATAAAGAAATTCTGGAAATGGCAACGAATCTGGTTGATGGCGTGCCTATGGCAACTCCTGTATTCGATGGTGCAAGTGAGGAAAATATCCGGACAATGCTGGAATTGGCCGACTTGCCGACGCATGGTCAGGTCACTCTTTATGACGGATTGACCGGAGATCCGTTTGAACGCGAAGTGACCGTGGGTTATATGTATATGCTTAAATTGAATCATTTGGTTGATGACAAAATGCACGCGCGTTCAACGGGCCCATATAGCCTGGTAACCCAGCAGCCACTGGGCGGTAAAGCCCAGTTCGGCGGTCAGCGATTTGGCGAAATGGAAGTTTGGGCATTGGAGGCTTATGGTGCCGCTTATACATTACAAGAAATGTTAACGGTCAAATCAGATGATGTGAACGGCAGGACGCGAATGTATAAAAATATTGTTGACGGCAATCATCAAATGGAGGCCGGCATGCCGGAGTCATTTAACGTGCTGATTAAAGAAATTCGCTCGTTGGCCATTAATATCGAATTGGAACAAGATTAAGTTTTGTTAGCCGAAATTGGAAGACAGCAAATTTTTTCGGACGATACCGGAATATATTATTAAGAGGATAAGCTCTTGAAAGATCTAATGAATTTTCTTAAGCGTCAAGGTCGTGTGGACGACTTTGATTCGATTCGAATAGGCTTGGCTTCGCCCAGTATGATTCGGTCTTGGTCTTATGGGGAAGTAAAAAAACCGGAAACGATAAATTATCGTACGTTTAAGCCGGAACGTGACGGATTGTTTTGTGCAAAAATATTTGGCCCGGTGAGTGATTATGAGTGTCTTTGCGGAAAATACAAGAGACTGAAACATCGTGGTGTAATCTGTGAAAAATGTGGCGTGGAAGTAACGTTGTCAAAAGTGCGCAGGGAAAGAATGGGGCATATTGAATTGGCAAGCCCTGTTGCGCATATATGGTTTTTAAAATCGCTTCCTTCCAGAATCGCATTGTTGCTCGATATGACGCTTAGGGAAATAGAGCGTGTTTTATATTTTGAATCTTTCGTCGTGCTTGATCCGGGAATGACGCCATTGGAAAAAGGCCAACTGCTTACCGATGATGAGTATCTGGATGCTGTGGAAGAATACGGAGATGACTTTGATGCAAAAATGGGTGCGGAGGCTGTTTATGAGCTGCTTCAATCACTCGATCTGAAGGAAGAAGTTAAAATACTTCGGGAGGAAATAAATTCAACCAATTCCGAGACAAAAATAAAGAAATACGCAAAACGCTTGAAAGTGATCGAAGCTTTGCTGAGTTCCAAAAATCACCCGGAATGGATGATTATGCACGTTCTTCCTGTGCTTCCGCCAGAGTTGCGCCCCTTGGTTCCTTTGGATGGCGGACGGTTTGCAACGTCAGATTTGAATGATCTATACCGCCGTGTCATCAATAGAAACAACCGATTAAATCGACTGTTGGATCTCAATGCCCCCGATATAATCGTCCGTAATGAAAAAAGAATGCTGCAGGAATCGGTTGATGCTCTGCTGGATAACGGACGCCGGGGCCGGGCAATTACCGGTACCAACCGAAGACCTTTAAAATCTCTAGCAGATATGATTAAAGGTAAGCAAGGTCGTTTCAGGCAAAACCTACTGGGTAAACGTGTCGATTATTCAGGGCGTTCGGTTATTGTGGTCGGACCGACTTTGAGACTGCATCAATGCGGTTTACCCAAAAAAATGGCATTGGAATTATTTAAGCCGTTTATTTTCAGCAAACTGCAGATGCGCGGGTTGGCTACGACGATAAAAGCGGCTAAAAAAATGGTCGAAAGGGAAGGCGCAGAGGTATGGGATATTCTCGAGGAAGTGATTCGGGAACATCCGGTTATGCTTAATCGGGCGCCAACCTTGCATCGATTGGGTATCCAGGCTTTTGAACCAACCCTGATTGAAGGTAAAGCGATCCAATTGCATCCGCTGGTTTGCAGTGCTTTTAATGCGGATTTTGACGGCGACCAAATGGCCGTACATATTCCATTGTCTATAGAAGCTCAATTGGAAGCCCGCTCGCTAATGATGGCGACAAATAATATTTTATCGCCGGCTAACGGCGAACCGGTAATTAATCCAACGCAGGATGTTGTGCTGGGGTTATATTTTATAAGCCGTGAGAAAGTGAATGCATTGGGTGAAGACAGTGTTTTCGGCAGTGTAGATGAAGTGCATAAAGCGTTGGATATTAAAGCGGTTGAATTACAGACTAAAATTCAACTGCGCATTACCGAAAGGAAAGAGAGCGAAGCTGGAGATATTGTCGAAAAAACCGCTCGAGTTGATACAACGGTAGGTAGGGCGTTGATTTGGGATGTTCTTCCTGACGGCATTCCTTTTGACATAGTTAATTGTGACATGACCAAAAAAAATATTTCTCGTCTGATTAACTATTGTTATCGTCATTTGGGAATTAAGGATACGGTAATTGTTGCTGATCAAATGATGTATCTTGGATTTAAGTATGCGACGCGTTCCGGTGTTTCCTTTGGTATCGAAGATATGGAGATTCCCACCAGAAAAGCTGATATTATCGGCTCTGCCAATGCTGAAGTAAACGAAATACAAAATCAATATGCATCAGGATTGGTCACCGACGGTGAAAGATATAATAAAGTAATCGACATTTGGTCACATGCAAATGATCAAGTGGCCAAGGTAATGATGGAAGGTCTTGGTGAGGATGATGTTAAGGACGCTGAAGGTAATTTTATTAAACAAAAATCATTTAACTCAATTTTCATGATGGCCGAGTCAGGTGCCAGGGGTTCTGCAGCACAAATCCGGCAATTAGCCGGTATGCGCGGATTGATGGCAAAACCTGACGGTTCGATTATCGAAACACCGATTACTGCGAATTTCCGTGAAGGTTTAGATGTACTGCAATACTTTATTTCCACCCATGGTGCAAGAAAAGGTTTGGCCGATACCGCGCTAAAAACAGCGAATTCAGGTTATTTGACCCGGCGTTTGGTTGACGTGGCTCAAGACCTTGTTATTACCGACCTGGATTGCGGCACCCATGACGGACTGACAATGACACCGCTCATCGAAGGCGGTGATGTTGTTGAGCCGTTAGCAGAACGAGTACTGGGACGCGTTGTAGCGGATGACGTCTTGGATCAGACAGGGGAAAAAGTTGTTGCGCCTGCCGGAACGATGCTGGATGAGCATTGGGTTGCCGTTCTGGAAGAAAACAGCATTGATCAAGTGAAGGTGCGTTCAGTTATTACCTGTGAAAATCGTTTCGGGGTGTGTGCTAAATGCTATGGGCGCGATCTGGGACGCGGTCACATGGTAAACATCGGCGAGGCCGTCGGGGTAATCGCTGCGCAATCGATCGGTGAGCCAGGTACACAGCTGACGATGCGCACATTCCACATCGGTGGTGCGGCTTCCCGGTCTGCGGCAATTAGTAATGTCCAGGTCAAGGCGGAAGGGACCATCAAGTTGCATAATATGAAAACGGTTCATAACCGGGAAGGTAATCTGGTTGCGGTTTCAAGATCCGGTGAGGTCGGTTTAATTGATAAATATGGCCGGGAACGTGAGCGCTATAAAATCCCCTATGGGGCAATTTTATCCGTTCAGGAAGGCGATCAGGTTAAAGGGGGGGAGATTATTGTTAGTTGGGACCCGCATACCCATCCTGTAGTTACCGAAGTTGAGGGGACGGTTAAACTGATTGATTTTGTTGACGGAGTCACTGTACAGGAGCAGTCGGATGAAGTGACCGGCTTAAGCTCTCTCGTGGTTACCGATCCAAAACAAAGGGGCAGTGGCGGAAAAGAATTACGGCCTATGGTTAAATTGGTCGGTATGCAAGGGGGGGACGTTTATTTGCCGGGAACTGAAATCCCTGCGCAATATTTTCTACCAGCCGGAGCTATCGCCGGAATAAAAGACGGCAGTGACGTCAAGGTTGGAGATGTTATTGCAAGAATACCCCAGGAATCCAGCAAAACGCGCGATATCACCGGTGGTTTACCACGCGTAGCCGACCTGTTCGAAGCGCGCAAAACAAAGGATCCTGCGATCCTGGCAGAAGCGACGGGGACGGTTTCCTTTGGAAAGGAAACAAAAGGTAAGCAGCGCGTTGTCATTACCGATGCGGCCGGAGAGCAATTTGAGACATTGGTGCCAAAATGGCGGCATATCACCGTGTTTGACGGCGAATTTGTCGAAAAAGGCGAGACTATCGCGGAAGGTGAATTGACGCCGCATGACATTCTGCGTTTGAGAGGCATTGAGGAATTGTCTGCATATCTGGTCAAGGAAATTCAAGATGTTTACCGATTGCAGGGTGTAAAGATCAATGATAAGCATATCGAGGCGATTATCCGCCAAATGCTGCGCAAGGTGGAAATTACTGCATCAGGTGACACGGAATTCTTAAAGGGAGAGCAAGTGGAGAGATCGGCGGTAAAAGTTGTAAACGATAAAATGGAAAGTGAAGATAAAATTCCGGCCAGCTACGAACCAATATTATTAGGTATCACTAAGGCTTCACTCGCTACGGAATCCTTTATATCCGCGGCTTCATTCCAGGAAACTACCAGGGTCTTAACGGATGCTGCTGTTAGAGGATTAAGTGATGGTTTACACGGACTAAAAGAAAATGTCATTGTCGGAAGGTTAATTCCTGCAGGTACCGGTCTTGCTTATCATGAGCAAAGGAAGAAAAAGCGCGCTTTACTGGATAGCGGGGTACCGGAAGCGACAAATAATGTTGATACCGGTGAGGTAGAAGAAGCCTTAAAACAAGCGCTCAGCACAGAATGAAAGGTGGTTGGCGAGTAGATCACGGAAAAGTAATGTGTATAAGCTTGACATAAATATATTCAGAGTTTATTATACTTGGCTCACATGAGCTAAAATGCTTGTTCAGGCAGTTTGAAAGAAATCCCGTCATACTTTTTGGGTGTGGCGGATTTTTTTATTGGCTGATAGTTAAATTGTACATCGGAGTAAGATAGAAATGGCCACGATTAACCAATTGGTTCGTAAGCCGCGCACAAGAAAAATTGAAAAAAGCAACGTGCCTGCCTTAGAAGCTTGTCCGCAAAGGAGGGGTGTTTGTACGCGGGTTTATACGACAACGCCCAAGAAGCCGAATTCCGCGTTGCGTAAAGTTGCGCGTGTCAGGCTCACTAACGGTTCGGAGGTAAGTAGCTATATTGGGGGCGAAGGGCATAATCTTCAGGAGCATTCGGTGGTTTTGATCAGGGGTGGTCGTGTTAAGGATTTGCCGGGTGTTCGCTATCATGTCGTGCGGGGCAGTTTGGATACATCCGGAGTTGACGGCAGAAAGTGCGGTCGTTCCAAGTACGGTGCGAAAAGGCCAAAAAACTAATTTCTCAGTTGGTGAAATAAATGTCTAGAAGAAGAATTGCGGCGAAAAGAGATATTATTCCAGATCCTAAGTTTGGCAGTGAAATGTTGACCAAGTTTATGAATATGGTGATGGTGAGCGGCAAAAAGTCGGTGGCTGAAAAGATCGTTTATGGTGCTTTAGATGCGATAGAGGGAAAGGGGCATGGCGAGCCGTTGGAGGTATTGGCTAAGGCCCTGGAAAACGTGCAGCCAAGGGTGGAGGTTAAGTCGCGTCGTGTTGGTGGTGCTACCTATCAGGTGCCGGTCGAGGTCAGGCCGTCCAGACGTATGGCGTTAGCAATGCGTTGGGTTATTGATGCTGCTCGTAAAAGAAATGAGCGCAATATGCCTCTGAAATTAGCAGGTGAATTGTTGGATGCATTTGAAAGTCGCGGTTCTGCAGCCAAGAAGCGTGAAGAAACGCATAGAATGGCGGAAGCGAATAAGGCGTTTGCGCATTATCGTTGGTAATTTTGATAATTTATAAAAGGTTATAGCAGTGGCACGGAAAACTCCAATTGAACGTTATCGCAACATTGGGATCATGGCTCATATTGATGCGGGGAAGACAACAACAACTGAGCGGGTCTTGTTTTACACAGGCGTATCTCACAAAATTGGTGAGGTTCATGATGGTGCGGCCACGATGGACTGGATGGAGCAGGAGCGAGGCATTACCATCACCTCGGCGGCGACAACCTGTTTCTGGAGTGGTATGGGGAAGCAGTTCCCTGAGCACCGTATTAATATCATTGATACGCCGGGCCACGTAGACTTCACGATTGAAGTGGAGCGTTCGTTGCGCGTGTTGGATGGTGCTTGTGCTGTATTTTGTGCGGTTGGTGGCGTGGAGCCTCAGTCGGAGACTGTGTGGCGGCAGGCTAACAAATATAATGTTCCGCGCATGGTTTTTGTGAACAAAATGGACCGCGCCGGTGCCAACTTTCTACGGGTTATCGAGCAGATTAAGGAAAGGTTAGGCAGCAATCCGGTGCCAATGCAAATGGCCATCGGGGCTGAAGACAGTTTTACCGGGGTTGTGGACCTTGTCAAAATGAAGGCTATATATTGGGAAGAGGCCAATATGGGTGTGGCATTCGAGGAAAAAGAAATACCGGCTGATATGCTTGATCTTTGCCAGGAGTGGCGGGAGCATTTAGTTGAGGCTGCTGCTGAGTCTTCCGATGAATTAATGGAAAAGTACCTGGAAGAGGGTGATTTGACAATGGAGGAAATTCGCAAGGGAATCCGCGTAAGAACTCTGGCCAATGAAATTGTTCCGGCATTTTGCGGCTCGGCATTTAAAAACAAGGGTGTCCAGGCCATGTTGGATGCGGTGATTGATTACATGCCTGCGCCGACAGATGTTGAAGCGATCAGGGGTGTGCTCGAGGATGATACGGAAGATTCACGTCCCGCTACAGATGATGCGCCTTTTTCAGCTTTGGCGTTCAAAATTGCAACTGACCCTTTTGTGGGGGCGCTGACCTTCTTTAGAGTCTACTCCGGCGTGTTGAATTCCGGTGACAGTATCTATAATGCCGTCAAGCAGAAGAAAGAGCGGATAGGGCGTATTGTGCAAATGCACGCTAACAGTCGTGAAGAGATAAAAGAGGTCCGAGCTGGCGATATTGCAGCGGCGATCGGGCTGAAGGATGTCACTACTGGGGACACTTTGTGTGACCTTAAAAGTATTATTGTGCTTGAGCGTATGGAGTTTCCTGAGCCTGTGATTTCTGTTGCGGTTGAGCCGAAAACAAAAGCCGACCAAGAAAAAATGGGGATTGCGCTGAGTAAATTGGCTCAAGAGGACCCTTCTTTCCGCGTCCATACGGACGAGGAATCCGGTCAGACAATTATTTCAGGTATGGGAGAGCTGCATCTGGAAATTATTGTTGACCGAATGAAAAGAGAATTTAATGTTGAGGCTAATGTGGGTGCTCCGCAAGTTGCCTATAGAGAGACAATTCGCAGTGCAGTAGAGCAAGAGGGCAAATTTGTCAGGCAGTCGGGCGGAAGAGGGCAGTACGGGCACGTATGGTTGCGAATTGAGCCGCAAGAAGCGGGTTCCGGTTATGAATTCGTTAATGAAATTGTCGGTGGCGTCGTTCCTAGGGAATATATTCCGGCTGTTGACAAAGGCGTGCAGGAGCAGATGGAAAATGGCGTGATAGCCGGTTTCCCGGTCGTGGATGTGAAAGTGAGCTTGTACGATGGTTCTTATCATGACGTGGACTCAAATGAAATGGCTTTTAAAATTGCCGGTTCCATGTGTTTTAAAGAAGGTGCGAAAAAAGCAAATCCGGTGCTGCTTGAGCCGATTATGAAAGTGGAAGTGGTAACTCCTGAAGAGTATATGGGTGATGTGGTCGGTGATATTAATCGCCGTCGGGGTATGATTCAGGGGATGGATGACACGCCCGCCGGGAAGACGATAAGTTGCGAAGTGCCGCTGGCAGAGATGTTTGGTTATGCGACTGATTTACGTTCAGCGACTCAGGGCCGTGCGACATATAGTATGCAGTTTGAAAAATACAATGAAGCTCCTGCGAACATCGCAGAAGCAGTCATAAAAAAATCATCATAGAATCGAAAAAATAATTAGGTATTGAATCATGGCCAAAGAAAAATTTGAACGCACCAAGCCACACGTAAACGTAGGCACAATCGGACACGTTGATCACGGAAAAACCACGCTGACAGCAGCCTTGACCAAAGTTATGGCGGATTTGCGAGGCGGTGAGGCAAAAGCCTTC
>JBNLCC010000024.1:0-59388 GCA_050303615.1 Methylococcaceae bacterium
ATCGATGGCGAAGTAGAGCATCGCGATGTTTATTTAACTAAACAACAACGTAAGCAACAAATGTGTGTTTGCGTCTCGCGCGCTAAAGGCAAAAAACTGACTTTAGATCTGTAAGAAAAACTTTTTGCAATTTCCGGCGCAAGCTGAACATTTCTTGGGGCATTTCCGGAATCGGTGCTCAAGAAACCGGAATAAATGTTCGGATTGTCAGAATCATTCCTAATGCACAACCGGCGTGGATACCTGAACGCCCTGTAGCGACTGAAAGCCAACCTGAAGCCAATTAGTAGCAGCTGCATATAGTGGAGAGGTCGGTTTTTTCCAACTCCGGCTATATTGCATTATCCTAATTATTTCCTTTAAATTACAAAAACTTAAATTTTATCCGTTTTCGAGGAAGCCCCGCTTCCCAGTGGGAAGTTCTGCTTCATAAATTGTATCTTATTGATATTAATATAAATATTGTGTTTTTCAGTGATGTTCTTTAGGTGATGAGTATCAGCTTAAAAGCTAAAAATTGTCATTAGTAATTGATAGTTATAAAGAATTTATTGATGGTACGGCTATTGCTCATAATAACGTGATGGCGCTATCTAAATATTCCGGGTTTTGCACCCGGATTCCTAATTCTTTATTTGAGGAGATAACAATGACAACTTTGAAAAATAAACTGGAAAACCGGATCAAGGATTATGATTACTGGGCGAAACGCCGGCGTTATGGAGCCGAGGGACATAATAATGCGCACTTGTGGGTTTTAGCTTGTATGGATGAACGTTTGCCGGTGGACGAGGCACTTGGTATCCATGTCGACACGCCGGTCGGCGGCGGCGATGCGCATTGTTTTCGTAATGCGGGCGGCATTGTGACTGACGATGCCATTCGTTCCGCAATGTTGACCTGCAATTTTTTCGGAACCAAGGAAATTGTGATCGTGCAACACACCCAGTGCGGCATGCTGTCCGCGAATGCCGACGACCTTGAAAAGGCGATTCGTGACCGGGGCGTCGATACGGACAATTTAATACTTGACCCGACATTGCCCGAACAAAAGCTTGGCAGGGGGTCGTTTGCCAAGTGGATCGGCATGATGGATGACGTCGATGTGTCCTGCATGAGAACCATTGAAGCGTTTAAAAACCATCCGCTGATTCCAAAGGACGTGGTAATCAGCGGCTGGGTTTGGGAGGTTGAGACGAGGCGGTTGAGAGCTCCGACGCTTGATCCTGAAAAACGGCTTAGAACCGATGTCGCTTCAACCGCGTTTGGGGTAAGCGCTAAGCAACCGGAACGTTGGACCTAAAAGGGTATCGGTGGAGAACGCTTAACCTGCGAACAAGCGTTCTCCTTACGCCGTTGCTAAAGTCATTACCAGAAATAGGAAAAAAATATGCCAGTTTACGATTATCAATGCGCTAAATGTGGAGCGCAGTTTGAAGCGAATCATCGAATAAATGATTTTTCGCCTGCTTGTCCGGCCTGCGGAGGCGCTTGTAATAAACTGATCCTTTCGCCCCCGGCCGCACATGGTTACAAAGCGGTTGGCCGGGAGCAGGCAATGCGTTCGTTACAACCGTCTGCCCAAGGTAACGCTCATCGTCATGGGAAAGGATGCGGATGCGGCCTTGCGCATGATCATTGACCTTTAGGAAACCGCCAAAAACAGGAGGCACTGATGGCGCTCGGGAAAAAATTCTTGTCCTACTTGACCCCAATTTCATTTCTCCAGACCTTCGTGATTCAAAGCATTCATTTGGGGCGAAAGAACAATTTTGAACAATCGGGTAATGATAACTATATTCAGCACCTTGGTCTGTCAGCGAGTAGTTGTTTTGAAGCTACGGCCAGAAAACAATTAGGTTATGAAAATGCACTAACCTATGACCAATATGCGGATGTTATCATCGAAATCAAAAACCAGATCGGCGGCGGGTTTTCCAGGGTTTCGAGCGATGCTGGTGTAGTCCGCGTTGAAAATACACGTTGCCCTTTCGGGGCGATGGTTAAAGAAACGCCTGAGCTATGTCAAATGACCTCCTCGGTTTTTGGCGGCATAGCGGCGCGGAATTTCGGCTATGCCAAAGTCGAATTGAAAAAGCGTATTGCCGTTTGCGATGCAAACTGTGAGGTTAATATTTATTTGGACCGGCAAACGAGTCAAGACCGAGCCGGCGATGAATATTACAGCCAGGACGGCGCAATCGTTTCTAAATTGGAGTTGTCAGAAACTATCGTTCAAGTGACGGAGCAAACGGGGGAAAACTGGTGCTGCAGCGGCGAAGCGAATGTTCGGCAAAACCCGCTCAATATCATCACAGGACAGTCCCAAAGGATGCGTGAAATTATCGAGGCGATAGAGATAGTTGCCCCGACCATGGCTAATGTGCTGATAAGCGGGGAGACCGGTGTTGGCAAGGAAATTATTGCCCGGGCCATACATGCCCTGAGTGGTCGTAACCAAGATAAATTTGTCGCAGTCAATTGCGGTGCTATAGCGGAGACTTTGATCGAAAGCGCGTTATTCGGCCATGAAAAAGGCGCTTTCACAGGGGCTTATAATGTTCACCAGGGTTTTTTCGAAAGAGCCTGTTCCGGCACGTTGTTTCTGGATGAGATCGACAGTTTGAGTTTGGCGGGGCAAGCGAAATTGCTGCGTGTACTGCAAGAAGGCGAATTTGAAAGAGTGGGCGGCAGACAAGTGATCGAGGCGGATGTCCGGATCATCGTTGCCTCTAACCGGCAGCTCAAAGACATGGTCTCAGCCGGCAGTTTTCGCAAAGATCTTTTTTATCGGTTGAATATTGTGCCGATTCATATACCGCCGTTGCAGGAAAGACGTGAAGACATTGGTCCTTTAGTTGATTATTATCTAACGCAATTGTCGAAGAAATATCAAAAACCGAGGAAAAGTCTTAGCGAGCAGGCATGGCGCAAAGTAATGTTTTACCAATGGCCCGGCAATGTCCGGGAATTGGAAAACGCCTTGGAGCATGCATTTTTATTCTCGCCCGGACCTTCAATCGAGGATATCGCTGTCGATCTTACTGACTCGGATTCAGATCATCGTTGCGAAGGGAGTCTGAATGTAACCAAGAAGAAAGCCGCCCGTGAAATTGAAATTAAGATGCTGCAGGACGCGCTAAAGAGATTTACCGGAAACGTGAGTGCGGTTGCAAGAGAAATGGAAATAACCCCGCGCGCGGTTCACCAAAAACTGAAAAAATATGATATTGAAGCAGCCGCTTATCGAAACAAATAGGATAGGGGTATCTTACCGGCGTGATTTGTACTGATACTTATAGCTTGAATTCAGGTATTAACTCAGCAGTTGCCGCTATGCCGATAATCGATTCGTCTTCCTGAACGCTGTTGCCGAATTTCATCATCAATTCTGCTAACTCATCCATGGTGATAGGTAATGGAATAACGAAGTGCTTATTATCGCGAATGTTAATTGCCGATTGACGTCCTTCATCGGCTTGTTTGGGTTCACAATCCACAATTATGAGCGTCCTAGTTTCGCGAGAGCGGAAACTAAGTTTTGTGTGATCGTTGTTTTACCAATGCCGCCTTTACCGTATTGCTTATTTTACGTAAGCTTGGAGAGATTGAATCAATATCAAGCGGCTCAGCCCGGTGCTATTGTGCAAGTTACTGTCATTGTTAGCCATCCGACAACAAGGAGAATTTTATGGGACAGCGTTTTAGCGAACTATCCGAGAAACATATTCAATTTATCGAAGCACAGAAACTTTTTTTCGTCGGTACGGCGACTGCCGACAGCCGGGTCAATATATCGCCAAAAGGGATGGATTCGTTGCGGGTTCTGGACAACAGCCGTGTGGCTTGGTTAAACGTGACCGGCAGCGGCAATGAAACTTCTGCCCATGTCCAGCAGGATCCGCGCATGACCATGATGTTCTGCGCCTTTGAGGGCAAACCGTTGATTTTAAGGCTTTACGGGACCGCTAGCGTTGTACACCGGGGAGATCCGGCTTGGCACGAACTGTTTGTCAAGTTCAAGCCATTACCTGGTGCGCGTCAAATTTTCGATGTTGCAATCGATCTGGTACAAACCTCCTGCGGCATGGCTGTTCCCTATTTCGCTTATCAGGGCGGCCGGGAGCAACTTAACAACTTAGCCGCTGAATTAGACGAAGACGGTTTGCGGCGCTACTGGGAGGAAAACAATCAAACGAGTATTGACGGTTTTCCTACCAACATCATTGCGAAAAGCAATTGATCCGCTTCGTTGCCGGTTATGCAGCCACGTCTTGCCGACCGGGGCGTACCCACATTGTAAGATAAGGAAAACAAATGAAAACTCCTTTGGCTTGGCAATACGATGAATACCATCAGGTCGGAAAAGACTACAGTTTGCCGGAAGAAGTCGAGATTTATGAGACAACCCATGCAAATTTCCGTGATCTTGAGCGGGAAAGCAGTGCCGTACTTGATGTGCTGGGGCTCGGCGCTAACGAAAGCGTGATCGATTTTGGCGCCGGAACCGGTGTGTTCGCGATGCAGGCTGCGCGGCGTTGTGCCAAGGTTTATGCGGTCGATGTATCCCGAGCCATGATCGGGTATGCAAAAGCCAAGGCGGTCAAGGCCGGTGTGACCAATATTGAATTTTGCCAGGGCGGGTTTCTCAGCTATGAGCATCAACACCAAAACGTCGACGCGATTGTTACAACTTTTGCTTTTCATCATCTGCCGGACTTTTGGAAGGGAGTCGCTTTGCAGCGTATGAACCGCATGCTCAAGCACGGCGGCCGGCTTTATATCAACGACGTCATTCTGGCGGAAGATCATGCCATTACGAATATAGCGGCTTTCATTGAAAAGCAGGCGGCAGCCGGCGGTGATTTTCTGCGCCAAGATGCGGAGGGGCATTTTAGGGACGAATTTTCCACCTATGACTGGATTATGGATGGCCTATTGACAAGGGCCGGATTCACGATCGACAGCAAAAGCATGCGTGAAGGGGTGTTCGGAGTTTATTTATGCACTAAAAATGCGTAAGGCGCGGAGGCGGACGCAGACGCATGGGGCTGAATTCTCAACTGGCGGCATAAATCCCCCAAGGTATATGGGATGTTCAAGAAAATATTGAAGAAGAGTCAACCACGAGTATATCTCGGCACATTGTCAATGGAATACATTTGTTAGCCGTCTTTGTTCATGGCGTAATGTGCTTCGGTTTCGGCCCCTATTTGATAGAGAAGATATGAATGGACTTCTCTATAAAGTTTGCTACAAACTTTTACTCGAAATGAAAACATGCTTGTAAATTTCAGCGCTGTAAAGTAACACAGACAGATCCAAAAAAGCCCATATTACGGTGTTTTTGATCGACGTTAGGACGTAAGTCAATCGCCTTTCAAGGATTAAAAAAAATTCTGATTCAATTTGTTTTTCCGTGTTTTTCAACTGATGGTAGTTAATGGATGGGGCTGCTTATGGTTTTTTCAAATACTTGTCTTTTAGCTGCTGGTAATGTTGAAAGGAATAGTGCAGAAATTGTTTGTCGCTATCCGTTAACGGTCTGACTTGCTTGGCCGGCGAGCCGACATAAAGATAGCCGCTCTCCAAGGTTCTTCCGGGCGGTACCAGCGAATTAGCGCCTAGTATCACGTAATCCCCCAATACCGCGCCGTCCATGATGACTGCTGCGATGCCGATTAAGCAATAATTGCCGACGGTGCAGGCATGGACCACCGCCTTATGGCCAATGGTCACGCCCTGACCGATGCTTAATGGAAATCCCCCCGGTGCATATTCGCTGTCGTGAGTGACATGCAGTACGCTGCCGTCCTGGACGTTGGTGCCGGCGCCGATCTCAATGCGGTGCACATCGCCTCTGACCACTGCTGTCGGCCATATTGAAACGTGGTCGTGTAAAGTGACGTCGCCGATCACCACGGCGCTGTCATCGATATAAACTTCCTCGCCGATTTTCGGCTGCTTATTACTAAAATTTCTGATGGTCACAATATCACCTGATCATAGTAAAAACATCTATAATGCACATTGTAGCGAGAACAGGTCAACTGCCGGTTTTTAAAACCGCTCTACCAAACACAAATTTTACATGCGCAGGAGACTAACATGGCATTATTTGAAGGCTTAAAACGCCAGTTTCGGTCGGTCATTGAATGGAATAATCCGCGCCCGGGTACGCTTTTTCACCAGTGGAGTGAGAACGGCGACGAAATTAAAAATGCTTCGAAGTTGATTGTCGGTCCCGGGCAAGGCTGCATATTCGTTTATGAAGGAAAAGTCCGTTCGGTCATTACTGAAGAATGTTTAATCGAGCTATCGACGGCCAATATACCTTTCTGGACGACAATCAAAAAATTCATGCAATTTTTTGAAAGCGAGCATAAAGCCGGCATCTATTTTTTTAAGCGCAGTAAAATACTGGACCAGAAATGGGGGACGACCTCGGTTATTAAATATGAAGATCCGAAGTATAAATTTCCCGTCGGTTTAAAGGCATTCGGTAATTACAGTTACCGGATAACCGAGCCGGGGGAGTTTTTTGTCAATGTTGTCGGTAGTCACAATGAATTTTATGTTGAGGATTTTCGTCAGATCATGGCCGACCGCATTATTCAGCCGCTGAGTGATTTTCTCGCCGAAAGTAAATTTACTTATACCGACATTGATGCCAATAGAGAAGAAATTGCCGGCGGCATGCAGCAAAAACTGGATGCAGATTTTCGCAAACTGGGATTTACCATCACCGATTTTCGTATTGAGGGTACGGACTTTGATCAGGGTACCAAAGCACGCATTAATCGCATTGCCGATTTGACCGCCGAAGCACAGGCCGCGCAGGCAGTGGGGCTCGATTTTGCCGGGGTGCAACAGCTGGAAGCGCTGCGTGAAGCGGCAAGAAACGAAGGCGGTGGTGCCGGTATGGGCATGGGTCTTGGGGCAGGTATCGGCTTGGGGCAAAGCATGGCCAAGTCTATGGGGGAGGGAATGTCCGGTGCTTCCGGTAACCATGCGGTGATCGATAAACTGGCGCAGTTAAAAAAAATCCATGAAGCGGGGTTAATTACTGGCGATGAGTATAATGCCAAGAAAAAACAGCTGTTGGATGCACTCTAGTTTTAATGCGCAAAGCAGGTCCGGTAATGGCCCGTTGTAACAGTTGCTCCGCTCCGCTTGCCGCCGATACCAACCGTTGTGTCTATTGCGGAACCCGCAACGATGTTGATCTGCACGGCAAACAGGAATACTTTATCCATCATCAACATTCCGGCCGCATCTGCCCTGTTTGTGACAAGGAGTTGCAAACCATTGCTTTAACAGTACACGGCGCACTTTATGTTGAGCGCTGTGATAATTGTTACGGTCTGTTTTTTGATCCGGGTGAATTGGATGTTTTTTTGCAAAATTCGGTAAGCGCCATCTATGAAATCAATTTAAAACATATCGGAAACATAAACCGCGACCGTTACGGCAAACAACAAAAGATCCGCTATCGGAAGTGCCCGCAATGCCGGCAATTGATGAATCGCGTCAATTACGGACATCGCAGCGGTGTGGTTATCGACCGCTGCAGGAAACATGGGGTTTGGCTGGATAGCGGCGAAATTACCCACCTGTTGGAATGGCGGAAAGCCGGCGGTCAACTGCTGCATGAAAGATATTCCCGGCAAAAAAAATTACAGGAAAAGCAACAGCAGCGGCATCAGTCGCCGGAGGTGTATTCTAACGGGTATGATTTTGAAAGTTTTGCCGGCTACCAAAGCGGTAGGGAGGACGATTTGCTGGAAACGGTTGCGCAGTTTATTTTCAGGCTGTTCAAATAACTATTGCTCATCCCTAAGATAAGCCAACTCAAGATGGTTGATGGCCGCGGTGGAATTTAACGTTTTGCCAAGTCGGCAGCGCACATCCTTACCGTCGAGATGTATGGATACAATCTCGCCGGACTTGAATTTCGTCGTATTAAAGACAATGCTGTCGACCGGATGTATGGACTTGGTTGCCGGTAAAAACAATGCCCAGGCAGTGGGCTCCTTACGTCCGGGAAAACGCAGTAACGCCAGTGTGGTCTGCAGCGAAAGTAACTTGACTCCCACGCTGATATTTTCGTTGTAAGCATTATCAACCCGGCATATCAAGCCGAGTTCGATTCTGCCGACAACATCAGCAGCGATACCGATCACATCTCCGGTTTTGACCTTGGCGTTGTTTGACAGACAGGAAATTTTACGGCCATGTATGCTGCTGTCCAATATCTCGAAATTGTGTAATAACTCTTCCTGCTCCGGTATCTGCTGCCGCTCCGTTTTTTTTTCCGGATAGTCCCAAATTCGTTTTTTATCCGATGTTTCCTGGTAGACGGAAAAAATTTTATCGAGTTTTCTATTGTGTCGGATTTTCCGTTTATAGGTTTCTCTCATCTGGTGTGCATCTTCCTCGCCGACCGGAACCAGGTCCAATTCCGGCGCCTCCCATTGACCGGCAATCCTGGGGTCAAAATCCTTGACGAAATACAACGGATTATTTTTGTCGGTACTTTGCTGCTGTTCGGCGACCGGTTCCGCAAGTGGTTTTTTGTCTTTACGCAGCAAGGCGATCAGATTTTCGAGACCGATGATTCCAGTGCAATGCTGCTGTTTTTTTATCCGAGCATTCTTTCTTTGCTGAGCCATGCCCAGCGTATTGACCACCTTTAAGAACATGTTTTGTAAAATCGAATTCGAGGCACCTTGAATCGCTGGATTCTCCCGTAAATACTGGTAAATTTTTTTGGCGACAATGACTGTGGTGATATATCTGTCCGCTTGATCTTCCACCATTTTATTTTCAGTAATGCGTCCGGGTGGGGTATCAACCGCTAAATTGAATTTGCAGTAGCTTTTGATATATTTGGGTTCAAATTCGGAGACCACTTTGGCGTGTTTGGCGACCGTACTTAAAAATTCATAGATTCTTTTAATGTTTCTGGCGCGGAACTGATTGCTGCTGCACAATTCAAAAGTCAATATCTGATTAAATGCTTCCTGCACGGTACGTTCCTGACTATCTTCGACGGTAATTTCCCGGTCTAAAATTTTCAATTGTTCCGCTTTGGCGAAGACTTGATAACAAAACAGCCAGAAACCCGGATAAGGTTTGTTATACACTTCGCAAATATGCAGTAGGGCTTTGCCCGAGGCATGCAGCGACCGGTAAAGAACCAGCGCCGCATTTTTTTTCTTATTCCAGCCTTCGATGTGATCGACTGACTGGAAAAAGCCTCTGGCAATTTCGGAATACAGCCAGACGAGTATTTCGGAATTTTTTTGTTCCTGTTCCGATAAGGGAAAACTGCTGTCCAGGAAACTTTCTTCCACACGATCGGTAAACGGACTCAGCTGGGCATAGATCTTTTCCAATAAAGCGATATGCAGGTCGGCTTTGAGCTGTAAAGCATTTATTTTTTGCACGGCGCAGAAAATTTGCCGGCATGACGCATAGCTATCCGCAACGGTTAAATCGCCCAGCCAGTTGGAAAGTCCTTTTGCGCTCGGCTCGAAAGGAAGGTGAAAATCATCAACTCTGGGAACAGGCTTAAACATTAAAATATCTTGTGACGAAGTCATTCCTAACAAATTTACCGAGTATGGGTCTGGTTCTGCCATCCGGGTGTCCTGTGCATATTGCTAATAATATAGGCTGGAATTTGATCAAAGCAATAGTATACTGGGATTGTTAATGACAAATTTGTACGAAATTAAAAACGGTCATGCCTTTTTAGCGTGACAGAATTAGATTAATTCAAGGGCTAATAATGCCATTTTAAAGCATGAAACATAATCCATTACTCATCGATTCCCATTTACCGCAATTTTCTCAAATCAGACCGGAACATGTCGAACCGGCGATAGGGCAGCTGATCGAATCAGCCCGAGACACCATCGATAAACACCTCGCAGCCACTGTTAATTATAGCTGGAAAAATTTAATTGAGCCGTTGGAAGACGCCGATGACCGCCTTAATAAAGCTTGGTCTGCTGTCAATCACTTGAATTCCGTGGTAAACGGTGATCAATTACGCCAAGTATATAACACCTGCTTGCCGAAATTAAGCGAATATGCGACCGAAGTCGGACAAAATGAACGGTTGTTCAAAGCCTATCAATCAATTGCGGAAAGTGAGCATTATGCCGCCTTAGATACTGCACAAAAGAAAATCATTGAAAACAGCCTCAGGGATTTCCGGCTTTCGGGCATTGATCTGGATGAAAACGATAAGCGCCGCTTTAAAGAAATCAATCGGGATTTATCGCGATTGAGCAGCAAATTTGAAGAAAATCTGTTGGATGCCACACATGCCTGGACCAAGCAGATTGAAGATCCGCAACAATTATCCGGTCTTCCTGAAACGGCGCTGAATTTATTCAAACAGGCGGCGGAACAGAGAAATTTATCCGGATGGCTGATTACTCTTGAGGTTCCCAGCTATCTGGCAATTCTGACCTATGCCGATGACAGGGCGTTACGCCAGGAATTATATACCGCTTACAACACCCGCGCCTCGGATCAAAATCCGCAACAACCGCAGTGGGACAACAGCGAAATAATGGAAAATATACTGGCGCTGCGCCACGAAAAAGCGCAATTGCTGGGATTTAACGATTTTACGGAATTGTCGCTAGCCACTAAAATGGCCGAGTCACCACAGCAGGTGACCGGTTTTTTAGAGGATCTTGCGGCAAAGTCAAAACACCAGGCGCAGCGGGATCTCGAAGAACTGCGGCAATATGCGCGGCAACAACATCGATTAGATGATTTGCAGGCTTGGGATATCGGTTATTTTTCCGAAAAAATGCGACAGCATTTTTTTCGGCTTTCACAAGAAGAAGTCAAAGCTTTTTTTCCGATAACCAGTGTGCTGCCCGGCTTGTTTTCCGTCGTTGAAAAACTCTACGGCTTAAGCATTACTGAAATCAAGGACTTCGACAGCTGGCATCAGGATGTGCGCTTTTTTCAAATTCACGATCAGCAGCGCCAACTTCGCGGCCAATTTTATATCGATTTATATGCCCGCCCTAAAAAACGCGGCGGCGCTTGGATGGATGTTTGTGTAACGCGCAAGAAGAGCGGCGGGCACATTCAAACACCGGTTGCATACCTTGTGTGCAATTTTACCCCGCCAACCGGTGAGCATCCCTCTCTGTTGACCCATGATGACGTCATTACGTTGTTCCATGAATTTGGTCACGGCCTGCATCATATGCTCACGCTGGTCGATCATTTGGGTGTGTCCGGGATTAACGGCGTCGAGTGGGATGCGGTCGAATTACCCAGCCAATTCATGGAAAACTGGTGTTGGGAGCAGCATACTTTGCAATTGATCTCCGGCCATTATCAAAGCGGCGAAAAATTGCCGGATGTCTTGTTTCAGAAAATGCTTGAGGCAAAAAATTTCCAGTCCGGCATGCAAATGGTGCGGCAGTTGGAATTCAGCCTATTCGATTTTCTGATACATCGGCAATATGATCCCCTCCGAGGGGGCCATATTTATGAGACGCTGGATCAGGTCAGGCGGCGGGTTGCGGTTATTATGCCGCCTTCCTTCAACCGCTTTGCGCACGGTTTTTCGCACATTTTTTCAGGCGGTTACGGAGCCGGATACTATAGTTATAAATGGGCCGAAGTGTTGTCCAGTGATGCTTTTTCGCTGTTTGAGGAAAACGGTATTTTCGACCGGGCAACCGGCACATCCTTCCTGCATAAAATTCTTGAGCAAGGCGGCAGCCGTAATGCTATGGAGTTATTTGTCGAATTCCGCGGCCGTGAGCCGGAAATCGACGCTTTGCTCAGACATAATGGGATTGCCGCATGAAGTACAGGGATCTGCGTGATTTTATCGACTTGCTGGAACAACAAGGGGAACTAAAACGCATTCAATATGCTGCCGACCCGGTATTGGAGATTACCGAAATTTGCGACCGTACGTTAAAGCAGCAAGGGCCGGCATTATTATTTGAAAATCCGAAAAATTCAACGGTGCCGCTGTTGGGCAATCTATTCGGTACGGCGCACCGGGTGGCGATGGGCATGGGTGCCGATTCGGTCGATAAATTAAGGGAAATCGGCCGGTTATTGGCTTACTTAAAAGAGCCCGAGCCACCCAAAGGCATGAAGGACGCCTTCGAAAAAATCCCGGTATTCAAGCAGGTGCTGAATATGGCGCCGAAGATCGTCAAAAATGCGAGCTGCCAGCAAGTGGTTTTGAGCGGCGATGACGTTGATTTGTCCAATTACCCGATTCAGACCTGCTGGCCGGAAGACGCTGCGCCGTTGATAACCTGGCCGCTGGTGATCACCCGCGGCCCTTATAAGGAACGGCAGAATCTGGGTATTTACCGGCAGCAGGTCATTGCAAAAAACAAGGTCATCATGCGCTGGCTGGCGCACCGCGGCGGTGCGCTGGATTATAAGGAATGGCGGGAAGTGCATGCTGACCGGCCCTTTCCGGTTACGGTTGCATTAGGGGCTGATCCGGCGACCATTCTTGCCGCAGTGACGCCGATCCCGGACCCTTTGTCGGAATATGCGTTTGCCGGGTTGTTACGCGGCAACAAAACGGATGTGACCCAGTGTATTACCAATGATTTGCAGGCGCCGGCCAGCGCTGAGATTGTGCTGGAAGGGTTTATCTATCCCGGAGAAACGGCGCGGGAGGGCCCTTACGGCGATCATACCGGCTACTACAATGAAGTGGAGGAATTTCCGGTATTCACGATCGAAAAAATCACCCAGCGCGAAAATCCGATATATCACAGCACTTATACCGGCCGGCCCCCCGACGAGCCGGCGATCCTCGGGGTGGCGTTGAATGAGGTTTTTGTTCCCATACTACAAAAACAATTTCCCGAGATAACCGATTTTTATTTACCGCCGGAGGGATGCTCCTACCGTATGGCGGTGATCAGTATGAAAAAACAGTATGCCGGACATGCCAAGCGGGTTATGCTGGGAACCTGGTCGTTCCTGCGCCAGTTCATGTATACCAAATTTGTCATTGTGGTCGATGATGATGTCAACGCCAGGGACTGGAAGGATGTGATCTGGGCAATGACTACGCGCATGGATCCGGCGCGGGATATCACGCTACTCGAAAATACGCCGATCGATTATCTCGATTTCGCATCGCCGGTTTCCGGGCTGGGCTCTAAAGCCGGGTTTGATGCGACTAACAAATGGCCGGGGGAAACGGCTAGGGAATGGGGCAAGCCTATTGTCATGGCGCCGGAAATCATCAGCCGGGTTGACGAAGTCTGGGCATCGTTATAAAGAGCTTGCTATGCCCTTTTCCCGGTGCAGTCAACAGTACTCTGTTGCAAAGATGCGACAATCTGTCGCGCGTCAATATGCCACATTCTCACATGAACCGTTTTTGGATAACATAACTACAACTCTGCAATGCGCTTTTATTGATAGAGAGTTTTACATATCCTACCTCTTATTAATGCGGTCGATGCGATCGCATTTTTTTTGCCTAAAAAATTCAGTCACGATGAATTTTGTGATCAGTGCCTGCTCGGCAGCAGATTAGCTTTGTTTTTTATTTTATAATGTGACAATTAAGGGGAATGGCAACAGTTTAATTGTCTGATCCTGTACAAATAAACTTACTGAACGATATCCGGAGATTTCTAAAATCCGGCAGACCGAATAAACTAGCTAAATGAGACCAACTGAATTCAAAAAGCGACGTAAATTGCTCATGCAGCAGATCGGCGAAGGCAATATAGGCATCATTGCCAGCGCGCCGACACGTACCCGGAACAGGGATGTTGATTACCCTTTTCGTCAAGACAGTGATTTTTATTATCTGACGGGATTTAATGAGCCGGATGCGCTGGCGGTTTTTATTCCCGGACGCAAACAAGGACAATATATCCTGTTTTGCCGGGAATTCGATGAAAAAAAAGCCCTATGGGAAGGCGCTCATTCCGGATTGGAAGGTGCGACTGGCGAATATGGCGCTGATGATTCTTTTCCAATCGATGACCTGGATGAGATTTTACCGGGTATGCTTGAGAATAAAGTAAAGGTCTTTTACCCAATGGGACGGGACAGCGATTTGGACCATCATTTGCTGGAATGGGTCAATAATATCCGTAAGCAATCCAGAGCGGGCATCAGCGCGCCGGGTGAATTTGTTTCGATGGAACATCTGCTGCATGAGATGCGCCTGTTTAAAAGCGCCGCAGAGATATGCTTGTTGAAAAAAGCGGCTGATGTTTCCGCACAAGCGCATATCAGGGCGATGCAGACTTGTTCGGCCGGGATGTACGAATACCAGGTGGAAGCGGAAATTGTCCATGAATTTATTAGCGAAGGGTTGCGTGCAGTAGCCTATCCTTCCATTGTTGCGGGAGGAAAAAATGCTTGTGTACTACACTATACAGAGAACGCTTCGAGACTGAAAAAAGGCGATCTGCTGTTGATCGATGCCGGAGCGGAATGCGATCATTATGCGGCTGATATCACCCGTACGTTTCCTGTGTCCGGCAGATTCAGCGAACCGCAAAAACTGCTTTATCAATTGGTCCTTGATGCGCAGCTTGCCGCTCTCGATCAGGTAAAACCCGGTATAGCCTGGAACCGGCCCCATGATGCCGCGGTACAAGTTCTGACCGAAGGCTTGGTGAAACTGGGGTTGTTGCAAGGGAGTGTGTCCAAGCTGATCGAAGACGAGAGCTATAAACTGTTTTACATGCATCGCATTGGCCACTGGTTGGGTATGGATGTGCATGATGTCGGTGACTATAAGGTTGACGAGCAATGGCGTCTGCTGGAACCGGGAATGGTTCTGACGATTGAGCCAGGTCTCTATATTTCGCCCGATTGCGGCCAGGTAGAAGCAAAGTGGCGTGGCATAGGGATTCGAATCGAAGACGATGTGCTAGTTACTGAGCACGGTCATGAAATATTAACCAATGCCGTGCCCAAAACAATTAAAGAAATAGAAACACTGATTCAGGCAGACTGATGCAGCACGAATATGATCTACTGATAATAGGCGGTGGTTTGGCCGGCAATTGTTTGGCTTTGGCGTTAAAAGACAGCGGGTTGCGGTTGGCCGTTATTGAAGCCGATACGCGTGAGCAGCGCCGCGATTCCACTGCCGGCGATCGTGCTTTGGCATTGGCCTACGGTACGGTGACTATGCTGGATGCATTGGGAGTGTGGCAAGGCGTTAAACATAAAGCGACAGCCATTAAACGGATTCACATTTCCGACCGGGGCCATTTCGGTAAAACGCGGTTATCCGCAGAGCAGGCAGGTGTTGCGGCTTTGGGATATGTTATTGCCGCGCGTGATATCGAAGAACATGTGGCGGATAAGGTCGCGGAGGCCGGTTGCGAACAGTTTTGCCCGGCCCGGGTTGTCGGCTTAGCGTCAGATACGGATCTGGCGCGCGTCAGTATAAATATTGCTGATGAGCCGGTAAATTTATCTGCAAAACTGGTGGTAGGTGCCGACGGCGGCAATTCCACGGTGCGAAAATTACTGGAAATCGGGCAACAGGTTACCGAATACCGGCAGACTGCCATCGTCACTACGGTTAAGCCGGGCATCGGTCACGGGAATACCGCCTATGAACGTTTCACTGCATCCGGACCGCTCGCCATGTTGCCGGCAAATGACGGTCAATGTGCGGTGGTTTGGACGCGAAGCCACGAGCAGGCGGAAACCCTGCTGAAAAGCGCCGAAGGTGATTTCGTTGCGCAATTACAGCAATGCTTTGGTTATTGGCTGGGTGAATTAACACTAACCGCCCCCCGAAGGGCTTTTCCGTTAACCCTGATTCAAGCGGAAAGGATGGTATCGGGGCGCAGCGTTATTATCGGCAACGCCGTGCATCAATTACACCCTGTTGCCGGGCAGGGATTTAATCTGGGACTGAGGGATGTGGTACAGTTGGCGGAGATGTTGATCGGACGGCAAAATCAGGGAAGCGATATCGGCGCGGCGAATTTTCTAGCCGACTATGCGGCAAAACGGCAACAGGACCATAATCGGGTGATCGGTTTTACCGACAACGTAGTCAAAATCTTCTCCAATGAATGGTTGCCTATGGCGGCGCTGAGGAATTCCGGCTTGGTGTTATTGGACCACATACCGGCAGCCAAGGATTATTTGGCACGCTATGCCATGGGTTTGTCCGGGCGTCTGCCACGCATCGGCAGCAGGAGCCGGTGCGGATGACCGAGCCCTATGAAGTGATCGTCGTCGGCGGCGGCATGGTTGGTGCAACGGCGGCTTGCATACTGGGGCTTGGCGGTGTTCATGTCGCGTTGCTGGATAGTTGTAACCCGCCCCGGCAGTGGCCGGCGGAACCCATTGATAACCGGGTTTCCGCATTGACCAAGGCATCACAGAATATTTTGCAGGCGATCGGCGTCTGGCCGGCAATGCAACAACGGGGAGTCGGTGCTTATCAGCAAATGCATGTGTGGGATGCGCGTGCCCACGGCGAATTGCATTTTGATTGCGCCGATACCGAATACAGCGAGTTAGGGCATATCGTCGAAAACCGGCTGACGGTGGCGTGCTTGTGGAACTTGCTGGAATCATTACCGACGGTAACTCTTGTTTGTCCGGCAACAGTTGCCGCGCTGCAGATCGATTCTTCGGGCGGGCAACTACAGTTGGATGACGGGCGCTCCCTCGCAGGACAATTAGTGCTGGCCGCTGATGGCAGGGATTCTAAACTACGCACTATGGCTGCGATTGATATTACCGGTTGGGATTACCGGCAGTACGGACTGGTTGCGACGGTAACAACCGAAGCCAGTCACCGGGCAACTGCCCGGCAACGATTTTTAGAGCAAGGCCCGCTAGCTTTTTTACCTTTATATAACGGGCAAAGCTCAATCGTTTGGACATTGGCGCCGGAAACGGCCAAACACTATTTGGCGCTGCCGCAAGAGGAGTTTCTCCGGCTTTTGGAACAGGCGTCCGCGGGTATTCTGGGCAAGATGTTGGATGTTGGCCCCAGGGCTGCATTTCCTTTGCGCTATCAATATGCAAATAGTTATATTGCGGAACACTTTGCCCTGCTTGGCGATGCGGCTCATGCAATGCATCCTTTGGCAGGACAGGGCGCAAATGCCGGACTGCTTGATGCGGCGGCAATTGCGGAACTGATTTTATCGGCAAAGCGGCAGCAGCGACCGATAGCGGGAAGGCGAGTGTTGCGTCAATATGAGCGTTGGCGGAAAGGTGATAATTTGCTGATGTTGTCAGCCATGGACGCGCTAAAAAGGATTTACGGCGTATCGATGCAACCGTTTATTTATCTACGTTCTGAAGGGATGAACCGGCTTAACCAATCGGCTGTTTTAAAAAATTATTTTAACCGCTATGCGATGGGATTACGCGACGATTTACCGAAGTTGGCCAGGGGGCTACCCTGTTGGCCGATATAATATTACAAGGGAAAAACCTTATATATGAGCGATAAATTTTACCCTGCCGCGTGGCTTCTGGTATATTCTGTCTCTGGCGGGCTAAATTGAGGTTTGTAGCCGAGGTTGATAGCTTGTGGTGCAACGGGCGTCGGCTGAAATTTCAAATAGAAAAATTGCCCTAAGGAACACGCTGCCGAATAATGGCATCTGCGGTACGGAATAAAGAAGCAAAAAAAATTTATTATATAAAATGATGGAGAGGAGACATGATAGAAGCACTGTTTATTTTGACTGTTATTTTTGTAGCTTATGTTGTTTATTCGGTTACAAGCGACTTTAAAAAGTCAGGCGGTTCCAAAGAGATTCGACCTGCCCCGAAGGCGAAACAGCAGGCCGCCCCAAAAGTAACGGTTGAAAAAGTTGCACAACCGGCCGCTAAAGCGGAGGTTGCTGCGTCAGCACCGGCCAGTAAAGAGGTGCGTAACCCCGAAACCGGCGAAACAGCGGCTATTCCCTCAAATTATCGCTTCACCAAACGCTGGATTAAAGACGCGCTTGTTACTGAAGGTCTGTTGGACAAAGTATATAAAAATAATGAATTGGATGACGCTGCCAGCGCAAAAGTAAAAGCGGCGCTTGAACAATTTAGAATGATGGAAAAGTATCAGCCTTAAACTGGATCCGTCAGCGTCCCTCAAGACGAAACTGCAGTGGGTGTTTTTAGGATTACACCCTAGCGTCTCGAATTGCTACGCCTGAAAACGCGAAAGGTATTTAAATCTGCCGAATTTTCCGGCATATGCTTACTGGTTTTGCATATGGCCTTCCTTGAAGGCGTATGGTCATTCAAGATCTAATTTTTTTAGGCGGTAACGCAAGGATCTGAATGACAGACCTAACAGCTTGGCGGCTGCGGTTTTGTTCCAGCGGCTTTTTATCAATGCGTTGTTAATCGCTTTTTTCTCAATTTCCGCCAAATAATCTTCCAGGCTCACTTCGGCGGGATTGAATTGAGGGGCTTCCGGAATGGTTTCGCTTCCGACCGGCAGATTTATATCTTCAGCTTTAATGTTATCGCCGTCATAAAGGGCCAATGCCCGTTCCAGAATATTTTCCAGTTCTCTCACGTTACCTGGAAAATAATATTGTTTGAGTAGTGCCAGAGCTGCCGGTGAAATTTTGGGGGGGGTAGTGATATTTGTGCTTTCAGCCAGCCGGGATAAAATATGCTCAGCCAATTGAGGGATATCTTCTGCTCTTTCTCTTAATGGCGGAACGTTGAGATCAATCACATTGATCCGATAGTACAAATCCTGACGGAATTTTCCTTCCTGTACCATTTTTCCCAAATCCTGATGGGTGGCGCTGAGTAAGCGTACATCGACGGGTATTTCCTGTTGTCCCCCTACCGGCCGTATTTTTTTTTCTTGAATAGCACGGAGCAATTTTACCTGAAGCGATTGCGGCAGATCTGCAACCTCATCAAGAAACAGCGTGCCTCCATCGGCGGCCTGGAATAGACCTTCCTTGTCGGAATGAGCTCCGGTAAAACTGCCTTTTTTGTGGCCGAAAAACTCACTTTCCATAAGTTCGTGAGGAATGGCTCCGCAATTGATGGCAATAAAGGCTTTTTCGTTGCGCGGGCTTTGCTGATGAATCAATCTGGCAACCAGCTCCTTTCCTGAACCTGATTCTCCGCTGATATAAACCGGAGCCTGACTGCGGGCAACCTTGCTAATTGTTCCCCGTATATCACGCATGATTTGCGATTCGCCAAGTAATATGCCTCTGCTTCTTTGATCGGGAAGGCTGGCGGCATTTACCTTGATGGCATTATTCACCAGGCGCCGCAGAGTAGTTAAATCAACCGGCTTGGAGATAAAATCAAAAGCGCCGTTTTTCATGGCGCGCACAGCCGTCTCCATGTTGCCGTGGGCTGTGATGACGGCTACCGGTATTGCCGTATAACTTTTCTGGATAAAGTCGACCAAGTCCAGTCCGTCGCCATCGGGCAATTGCATGTCGGTCAAACATAAATTGATTGGTTGCTGCGCTAACAATGTTTTAGCCGAAGCAATATTTCCTGCAGAACAGGTGCGTATTTGCATACGGTTTAAGGTGATTTCCAGAAGCTCGCGAATGTCGGGTTCGTCGTCAACAACGAGAGTAAGCGGTGTATTCATATTTCTATTATTGTTTTCTCGGCATCCGGAATGCTTAAACGGAAACAACTGCCGGAAGTTCCGTCCGGATGATAGCTTAATTTTGCTTGATTCAGTTCAGCTAACTCCCTGCTGATATAAAGTCCCAAACCTGTCCCGGTAGCCGAAGTCGTAAAAAAAGGTTCAAATAAATGTTTGCTGTGTTCCGCATTTACTCCGGGGCCTTTATCGATCACGTCAATGTAGTGGTTATGCGGCTGCTGTCTACAAGTCGCTCTGATGACGATCTTTTCGGAATCGTTAGTGCCGTATTTCAATGCGTTTTGGCAAAGGTTGTCAAGAATTTGTTTAAGATGACCCGGATCGATCAAAACATTAATGGAATCTGCATTGGTTTGGAGGTCGAACGGGCCGTCGTTGCGATTCTGTTCAATATAGAATTGTTGCAGATAGTTTCGCAGCCAGGAGGTCAGTTCGATTGATTCGCGATTGGAATTTTTTCTTTTGGATAATTGTAAAATTTCTTCAATAATTTGATTGACCCGTGAAGTTTGCACCTGAATAATTTCCGTCAGCCGTTTTTCCTCTGTGTGTAATTCAGGATACTCGGATAATAACTGTACGGCATGGCTAATGGCGCCGATCGGGTTGCGAATTTCATGGGCAATACTGGCGGTTAAACGGCCTAACGAAGCCAGTTTGCTTTGTTGAACATGCTGGTTATAAAGCGCGGTATCTTCCAGAATGACCATATAAATGGTTTCATGCAAAATCGGTAGCAGCTTGAAACGGACCTGGATATTAATTTGGTTGGTAAATGGTAAACTGACCGTGTCCTGCTCCGGGTTTTGCTGCCAGTTTTTAAACGCGGAGGCGAGCACCGGCGAAATATCATGTAGCCTTATCGGCAGAAGCTGCAGGTCCAGTAAACGTAAAGCCGCCTCGTTGAACATGCTGATATGATGAGCTTTATCGATGATAATGATGCCGGATTGGAGATGCTGGATTATATAATGATTTAACTCTTCCAATTCGAGGATGGTTTTTTTTCGTTGTTCGGCAACCAGTTCGGATTGCTCCGTGCGTTGTGCCAATAGCAGGGAAAGGATGGAAATGGCAAACAATGATGCACCGAGCATGCCTGTATAAGTGTAGGCGGAAATTCTATGGAGCGCTTGATGAGAATAAATTTGCTCGCTGAGAACTGTTACGCTAGCCATTGCGGCAAATACCACGGCACAACGGCCGCCGATTAATAAGCCGCTTGCCGCAATCGGGACGGCCAGTAAAATTCCGATACCGCTGGTAATGCCGCCGCTGGAATGCATCAGCAGGGTGATAAAAATAATATCCATAAAAATAAGAACCTGGACCTGTGTAGAGTAGCTGGGGTAGCGAATAAACAAGCTCGCCCCCGAAATTACCGACAGCATCAGGTAACTGAGACTGCTCAAAGAATACAGTTGAGAATTAAAAGTACCGAGTATCGACGGGCCGGTGGGAGTGAAAAATAACAGCGCAAACAGGCTGGCTATGATAAACCGGTACAGCAAGAATACGTTTAATGACAACCAGGCTTGTTTTTCGGGAATGCCGTATCCCTTGGAAAAAGGACAAGGGTAGATCATATTTTTGCCGCTATGCATACTTTATAGGGGATTTAGGGTGAAAGTTTCTTAAATGATTATTAAAATACTTTTAAATAATAGCATTGCATTTTAATTGCGCACAGGAGCGCCGCATGAACATCCATGAATATCAAGCCAAGCAGCTTTTCAGTTACTATGGCATCGCTACGCCGGAAGGTAAACCGGTCAGGGATACACAGCAAGTAAAACAAGTATTAGAGGAATTAGGCGGCGACAGCTGGGTGGTCAAAGCCCAAGTACATGCCGGTGGACGCGGTAAAGCCGGTGGCGTGCAGGTGGCACGGGATCTTCGGGAGGCGGAGTCGATAACCGGCCGATTGTTAGGCAGTTGTTTGGTGACGCAACAGACTACAGCGACCGGTTTGCCGGTTGACTCGGTATTGATAGAGAAAACCAGCGCCATAGCGCGGGAATTTTACATCAGCCTGTTAGTGGACAGGGCTTCTGAAAAAATGATGTTCGTCGCTTCAGCAGCGGGAGGAACGGATATCGAGACCGTTGCCCGGGAAACACCGGAGAAAATCCTAATGGAAAAAATTAAGGCGGCCGGCTTGCAGTCTTATCAATGCAGGAAAATAGCCTACGCGCTGGGCCTAAAAGGAAAGCAACTGGCCGAATTGGAAACAATCATGCGCGGCATGGTGAAGCTGTTTCTCGAAAAAGACGCCAGTCAGGTGGAAATCAATCCGTTGATCGAAACCGCTAACGGTGCTTTGCTGGCTTTGGATGCAAAAATTAACTTTGATGATAACGCGCTGATGTTGCATTCTGATATCAGCGGTTTGCGGGACGGCGGCCAGGAAGACGAAAAAGAACATATCGCCGAGCAGATCGGATTAAATTACATCAGTCTTGACGGCAATATAGGCTGTATGGTGAATGGTGCCGGTCTGGCAATGGCAACCATGGATCTGATTAAACTGAAAGGCGGGGAGCCGGCAAATTTTCTCGACGTCGGCGGTGGCACCACTTCCGAAAAAGTATCCGAAGCATTCAAATTGATTCTTTCCGATGAAAAAGTCAAATCGGTTCTGGTTAATATTTTCGGCGGCATTGTGCATTGCAACATTATCGCTGAGGGTATATTGCATGCTGTGCAGGACATGGACGTCTCGGTTCCCATTGTGGTGCGCTTGGAAGGAACCAATGCGGAAGAGGGACGGGATCTGTTAAACAATTCGGAACTGGCTGTTATTGCCGCCAATGATTTGGAAATAGCGGCCGCCAAAGCGGTTCATTTAGTGAGGACGGCATGAGCATATTAATCGACAAAAACACCAAAGTCATTTGCCAGGGATTTACCGGCAAGCAGGGCAGTTTTCATTCACAGCAGGCTTTGGATTACGGAACGCGGCTGGTGGCCGGTGTGACACCGGGAAGGGGGGGGGGGAGCCATCTCGGCCTGCCGGTATTCGATACCGTCCAGCAGGCGGTCGACAATACCGGCGCGGACGCGACGATGATTTATGTGCCGCCGGCTTATGCCGCCGATGCCATCCTCGAAGCGGAAGACGCCGGCATCAGGGTGATTGTATGCATTACCGAGGGTATACCCATTTTGCACATGCTGCGCGTGAAAGCGGTTTTGCAAAACTCGCAGTCGCTGCTGATCGGTCCCAATTGTCCGGGTGTCATAACGCCGGGACAATGTAAGCTGGGCATTATGCCCGGCAATATCCATCAGTGCGGCAGTATCGGTATTGTGTCCCGATCCGGAACACTTACCTACGAAGCCGTGCACCAAACCACCCGGCAGAGACTGGGACAGAGTACCTGTGTCGGTATCGGCGGCGACCCGCTGCATGGTTTAAGGTTTATCGACGTCATCAAAATGTTTCAGGAAGATGATCAAACCCGGGGTATTGTGATGGTCGGCGAGATCGGCGGCAGTGAGGAGGAGCAGGCTGCGGCATATATCGAGGCTCATGTCAGCAAACCGGTAGTTGCCTATATTGCCGGACGCACAGCCCCGCCGGGGAAACGGATGGGCCACGCCGGCGCGATTGTCACCGGCGGCAAAGGCACGGCCGAAGGTAAGGTGGCCGCACTGAAAGCCGCCGGCGTTACTGTAGTTGATTCACCGACAGAGATCGGCCAGTGCATGCATGACCGGTTAAATACGAATTAAACGATGAATCTCAAAATAGCTTTAGCCCAGCTCAATCCTCTGGTAGGCGACATTCACGGCAATACCGAAAAAATTATTCGCTATGCCGTTGAAGCTCGCGATCGGTTGCACGCGCATGCCGTCGTTTTCCCGGAACTTGCCGTAACCGCTTATCCTCCGGAAGATTTGTTGTTCAGGACGGATTTTATCGTGCAGGCCGAACGCGCGCTGGCGACAATTGCAGAGCAGACCAAAGGAATCAGTGTCATTGTCGGCTTTCCGGAATGTCACGGCGATGCTTTGTACAACAGTGCCGCGGTTTTAATGGAAGGTAAAACGGTGGCTGTATATCGAAAAAATATCCTGCCCAATTACGGTGTTTTTGATGAAAAAAGATATTTTACTGCCGGCAGGGAGTGCTGCGTTTTTGAATTACAGGGCATTCCACTCGGCATCAGCATCTGCGAGGATGTTTGGGAGCCGGGGGTCGTCGAACAAACCCGCCGCGCCGGAGCGGAAATTTTATTGAACCTGAATGCGTCACCCTATCACGCCGGTAAGATCCATGCGCGGGAATCGGTAATCAGGGCACGAATTCAAACCGCCGCTATTCCGGTGCTCTATGTAAACCAAGTAGGCGGCCAGGATGAACTGGTATTTGACGGTGCGTCATTTGTGATGGACCGGACCGGTACGATTGTATTCCGGGCGGAGGAGTTCGAAGAGCAATTAAACGCCGTGGAATTTACTTGCGGCCAAGGCTGTAACCCACTATCTGCAACAGTGGCGCCGCATTACCACGAGGTCAGCAGCGATTATCGGGCGTTGGTGCTCGGCGTCCATGATTATGTGAAAAAAAATGGTTTTCAAGGGTGTGTGCTGGGTTTGTCCGGCGGCATTGATTCCGCTTTGACTTTGGCAATAGCGGTTGACGCTTTGGGTAAAGACCAGGTTGAAGCGGTATTGATGCCGTCCCGCTATACCCGGGATATGAGTGTGCAGGATGCCGTTGCACAAGCGGAAGCGTTAGGCGTGTCGTACCATATTATTCCCATCGAACCGGCGGTGGCGGCGTTTAATACCATGTTATCGGAATTATTTGCGGGCAGCGAAAGGGATACGACTGAAGAAAACATACAGGCCCGTAGCCGTGGTGTCATTCTGATGGCGCTATCCAATAAACAGGGCAGGCTATTGCTGACCACCGGCAACAAAAGTGAAATGAGTGTCGGTTATGCAACGCTTTACGGCGATATGGCCGGGGGGTTTGCCCCGCTGAAGGATGTCCCCAAAATGTTGGTTTATAAATTAGCCACTTATCGTAACAGTATAGCCCCGGTAATTCCGGAAAGGGTCATCACCAGGCCGCCTTCTGCCGAGTTGGCGCCGGACCAGAAGGATGAGGATTCATTGCCGCCCTATTCAGTGCTCGATCCGATTTTGGAGCGTTATGTTGAACGCGATCAATCGGAGCAGGAAATTATTAACGCGGGTTTTGCCAGGGATGATGTTTGCCGGGCCATTAGCCTGGTAGACAGGAATGAATATAAACGGCGGCAGTCGCCTCCGGGCATCAGGATTACGCCAAAGGCTTTCGGTAAAGACAGGCGCTACCCGATTACCTCCGGTTACCGGGGCGTTAAACAATAAAGCGCTGACCAACAAGCATCGTGAAGTGAACGAAAAATTTAAATTTTTCATCTTGTCATCAAATTGTCATATTTTATTCATATTATTGTAACCTTTTGATTACACAATGATCTCAATGGGAGATCAAATCTAAGAGCGAGTTATTCAAATGAATTTATCTTGTAAATTGAAGTTTTTAATAGGGATGGTCGGTTTGGTTTCCGCTTCACTGTCCAGCGGAATTGCCGTGGCTGTGCAAACTGTTGATGCCGGAATTCCGGAGTATCAGAAAGCCAGCGGTGTTTCAGGAAATTTATCCAGCGTGGGTTCCGATACGCTGGCAAACCTGATGACGTTATGGGCGGAAGAATTTAAGCGGGTTTACCCCAATGTCAATATTCAAATTCAGGCGGCCGGTTCATCGACAGCGCCGCCGGCATTGACCGAAGCGACTTCGAATCTGGGACCGATGAGTCGTAAGATGAAAGATAAAGAGATCGATGCCTTTGAAAAGAAATACGGCTATAAACCGACGGCCATTCCCGTAGCCATTGACGCTTTGGCAGTTTACGTGAACAAGGACAACCCGATTGAAGGCATGACCATCGCCCAGGTGGATGCGGTGATGTCGTCAACGCGCAAATGCGGCTATGAAACGGATATTACAAAATGGGGGCAATTGGGTCTTGACGGTGCATGGCAGGATAGAAGCATCCAGTTATACGGACGCAATTCGGTCTCAGGAACCTATGGCTACTTTAAGGAAAGAGCACTGTGTAAAGGGGATTACAAAAATAACGTCAATGAGCAGCCGGGGTCAGCTTCCGTGGTGCAGTCGGTGACATCATCCGTGAACGGTATAGGTTATTCAGGCATCGGCTACAAAACATCCGGTGTGCGGGCGGTGCCCTTAGCTAAAGACGACGGTGGGCAATTTGTGGATGCAACCCCCGAAAATGCGGTAGCCGGCAGTTATCCTTTGGCCCGGTTTCTTTACATTTATGTGAATAAACACCCGAATCAACCGTTGGCGCCGTTGGAAAGAGAATTTATCAAGATGGTGCTGTCCCAATCCGGACAACAGGTCGTCATCAAGGACGGCTATATCCCTCTACCGGAAAAAGTGGTTGCCAAGGCATTGGCATCCATTGAGTAATGACGGAGCGGATCATAAGGATGTTGCGTGGATCGATTGTCAAGGCATTGACTGCAAAGGGACTTGGGCAGGTAAGGAAATGAAAAACGATAAAAGGACATAATGTGTTCGCATGGATGCGAATTACAGGGATTTCTACCAGGTCGCTTGTTCCGAGCCTCCTAATTCAGCAAAACCGGCCGGGTTTGTTATAAAAGTTCGCTGCAGCATGCACCCGTTGCGGAAAACTTTTTTTCTGTTAATTCGGTGTCTGTAATAAAATTGTCCCTATTAAAAAGCATACTAAATGTTCTGATGTCCGAAATAAGTTCCAGCAAGGCAAACCCTACCCTCAATCAGTCTGTAGAATATTATCAACGTTGGCGATTAATTAAAGACAAATTGGCCAATTATGTTGTAGTTACCGGCGGCTTAGGTGTTATTGCCGCCATTGTATTGATATTTTTTTATTTACTGTATGTGGTTATCCCTTTATTTCGGCCGGCAACCGCCGAAGCCGTGTCCCAATACGAAGTGCCGGAGAAAAAATTGGGCCGAACATTATTATTGGCGATGGAAGAGCAAAGCCAAGTCGCCGTTCGGTTTACTGACAAGGGCAATGTGGCGTTTTTTGACGCGAAAAGCGGCAAAACGCTGCTGTCAAAAACTGTGGGTGTTCCGAGTGGGGTAACCATTACCAGTTTCGCCGCAGGCAGTCCGGCAAACGGTACTGCGATTTACGGTTTGTCAGACGGAAGGGCTCTGATTGTAAAGCACCGTTATAAAATTACTTACCCGGATGATGTCCGGAAAATTTCGCCGGAGCTCGACTATCCGTTGGGTAAAGAACCGATAGTGATCGATAATAACGGTTTTCCTCTGCAAAAGATCGCCGTTAAAGTTGCCGACGATGCAACAACCGTCGTGGCAAAGACAGCGGACAATCGTATTTTATTAACCGGCTTTGCAAAGGAAGAATCGCTGTTTGAAGACGAATCGAGTCTGCAGCGTATCGATTCGGTTATCGATCTGCCCGCACTGGATATAAACTATATCCTGCTGGATAAAGAGCAGCGGCATTTATATCTCGCCGATCGAGGGGGGCGTTTAAGTTTTATCGATATCAGCAACAAAAACAAACCGGTCATTTCACAACATCTGAATGTTGTACCTTCCGGGCGGCAAATTACCGCCATTGAATTTTTGAACGGCAACATTTCATTACTGATCGGCGATTCAGGCGGAGACATCGCACAGTGGAGCCTGGTGAGGGATCAACAAAACCGGCCGGCACTGCAAAAATTGCGGACCTTTAACATTTCCGCAAGTCCGGTAACGGCGATAGCGATGGAACAGCGCCGTAAAGGATTCATAGCGGCTGATAGTCAAGGCGTCGTCGCGGTTTTTCATTCGACTGCGGAGCGGGAATTGGTCGCGGCAAAAGTTTCCCGGTCCGCTCCCACTGCCTTGGCGTTGTCCCCTCGGGCCAACGCATTTTTGTTGCAGGATGCAAACGGCGTCATTCACTTTTGGAATTTGCAAAATGAGCACCCTGAGGTTTCGTTGAAATCGCTATGGCAGCAAGTCTGGTACGAAAGTTATCCCGGACCGGCTCATATTTGGCAGTCGTCTTCTGCAAGCAACGATTTTGAACCCAAATTTAGCCTGACGCCATTGGTTTTCGGGACGTTGAAAGCGGCGTTTTACGCAATGCTGGCCGCCATTCCCCTGGCCATTATGGGGGCGATCTATACCGCCTATTTTATGACGTCGTCGATGCGCCGTTTTGTCAAGCCCAGTATAGAAATTATGGAAGCATTGCCCACCGTCATATTAGGATTTTTGGCCGGCTTATGGCTGGCACCTTATGTGGAGGAAAATTTGGCGGCGATTTTTAGCATGCTGCTGGTCGTGCCGTTGAGCGTATTGCTGTTTGCGTTTGCCTGGCATCACATGCCCGAAAAATTTCGGTGGCGGTTTGCGGATGGCTGGATTGCGGCGATATTAATTCCGATTATCTTGGCGAGCGGCTGGGTGGCGTTTGCGCTAAGCGGGCCGATACAAACGGTGTTCTTCGGCGGAGACATGCGCTATTGGCTTACTAGTGTGCTGGGCATTGATTATGATCAGCGAAATTCACTGGTGGTCGGCATGGCGATGGGATTTGCCGTGATACCGACGATTTTTTCCATAGCCGAAGATGCCATATTCAGTGTACCGAAACATTTGACCGTCGGTTCGTTGGCATTGGGCGCAACCCCTTGGCAAACCATGATGCGTGTGGTGTTGCTGACGGCCAGCCCCGGCATTTTTTCAGCGGTGATGATCGGCTTTGGCCGCGCGGTGGGCGAAACGATGATTGTATTAATGGCAACCGGCAATACGCCGGTCATGGATTGGAGCATATTTCAGGGAATGCGCACCCTGTCGGCAAATATCGCCGTGGAAATGCCGGAATCGGAAGTTGACAGCACACATTATCGGGTGTTGTTTTTAGCGGCATTGGTGTTGTTTCTATTCACTTTTGTTTTTAATACGCTGGCTGAAATAGTTCGCCAGCGCTTGCGTGAAAAATACAGTTCGTTATGATTCGTTCCTGGTATAAAAGCGGCGCCCCCTGGATTTGGCTAAATGCGGCGGCGGTCAGCATCAGTTTGATACTGGTATTTGGATTGTTATTCCTGGTTGCCATTCGCGGTTTGGGACATTTTTGGCCGGCGCAAGTTGCAAAATTCAGCTATCAGCAAGAAAGCGGAAATTTACAGACGATTATCGGGGAAATAGTCGAGCGCGATGAAATGACTGCACAGCGTGCCAAGGACGCCGGATTTCCGGTGCAAGAAGACGAGCAGACGTTGACGCAATATCTGCTGAAAACCGGTAATAGAGATATTACCGGTATGGATTTTCGCTGGATACTGGACAGAAACATCAAACAGCGAAGTTTTCCAGATGACTTGATGGTTGTCGAAAGGCGTGAGTGGGGCAATTTCTACGGTTATTTGCAGGCGGTAAAGGAAAACGGGAAGGTGGTCGCGTCGGGTGCTCAAGCAAAGGCGCAGTTGCGCCCAAGGCTGGACCGGGTGCTGCAAATGGTCTCGGAAATCGATCGTTTGCAGAAAAAAGAGATTGGCGCCGTTAATTTCGGATTGGAGCGGTTGCGGCTGAAGCAGAAAAGTCTGCAGCTTAAGGGTCGGTGGGACGAAGCGGCAAGGAACGGGTTGGACGCGGAAAAAAACAAATTAAACGAGCAATACTTGGCATTGCAGGACAAATTGGGCGAACTGTACAGCAATGTCAGGCGTGACAGTCTGGTGGCTAGCACTGCGGACGGAGCCGAAATTGACATACCGCTGGAAAAAGTGGTCAGGGTTTACCGGCCCAATGCAATGAACATAGTGGATAAAATTAAACATTACGGAAGTAAATTCTGGGAATTTATCAGTGATGATCCCCGCGAGGCCAATACCGAGGGGGGCGTGTTTCCGGCAATTTTTGGTACCGTGATGATGGTGATTATTATGTCCATTATTGTTACGCCGTTTGGTGTTATCGCCGCGGTTTATTTGCGTGAATACGCCAAGCAGGGCTTTATAACGAGATTGATTAGGATCGCCGTGAATAATCTCGCCGGTGTCCCGTCTATTGTTTACGGTGTTTTCGGGTTGGGTTTTTTTGTCTATATTTTAGGGGGTAACATTGACCGGCTGTTCTTTCCGGAAGCGCTTCCGGCCCCCACCTTTGGTACGCCAGGCATCATGTGGGCTTCCATTACCCTGGCGCTGTTAACGTTGCCGGTGGTTATTGTGTCTACCGAGGAAGGGCTGTCCCGCATACCGAAGTCGATCAGGGAAGGCAGTCTGGCGTTAGGCGCAACAAAAGCGGAAACATTGTGGCGTACGGTGCTGCCGATGGCCAGTCCGGCAATGATGACCGGCTTGATCCTGGCGGTAGCCAGAGCGGCCGGCGAAGTGGCTCCGCTGATGTTGGTTGGTGTCGTCAAATTGGCTCCGTCTTTGCCGTTGGATGGTAATTATCCTTTTTTACACCTGGACAGAAAATTCATGCATCTCGGTTTTCATATTTACGACGTCGGTTTTCAAAGTCCGAATGTTGAAGCTGCGCGACCCCTGGTCTATGCGACATCGATGTTATTGGTTGTCGTCATCGTCGGGTTAAACCTGGCAGCGGTTGCCATCAGGAATAATTTACGCGAAAAATATCGCGCATTAGAGAATTAATCCGGGAAATTTAATACGCCCAGCCTAAGAAAATTCATATGACAATACAAAAAATTCGTACGCATGCAATTGATATAGAAGCGATATCGCACAGTAGGGAGAACAGTCATCCGGCAGTTGTGGAAAGCTGTATCAAAATATCGGATTTAAATCTTTTTTACGGCGAAAAACAGGCATTGTTCGGCATCAGTATGGAAATTCCGACGCGGAAAGTAACGGCGTATATAGGGCCTAGCGGCTGCGGCAAATCAACGTTGCTGCGTTGTATAAACCGCATGAACGATTTGGTGGACGGCGTCAGGATTGAGGGGCAAATTCAGCTGGACGGCCGGGATATTTATGATAAATCGGTAAACGTGGCGGCTTTGCGCCGGCGTGTCGGGATGGTGTTTCAAAAACCCAATCCGTTTCCGAAATCGATTTACGAAAACGTTGCTTACGGGCTGAGAATACAGGGTATTAACGACCGGAGAATTCTCGATGAAACGGTTGAAGGTGCTTTGCGCGGGGCGGCATTATGGGATGAAGTCAAAGATCGGCTTAATGAAAATGCATTGGGTATGTCGGGCGGCCAGCAGCAGCGTCTGGTAATCGCCAGGGCTATCGCTATCGAACCGGAGGTGTTGTTACTCGATGAACCGGCATCGGCGCTGGATCCGATTTCGACATTAAAGATTGAAGAGTTGATCAATGAACTCAAGGAAAAATATACCATTGTGATTGTAACCCACAATATGCAGCAGGCGGCGCGAGTTTCCGACTATACGGCATTCATGTATATGGGGGAATTGATCGAATTCGGCAGCACCAGTGAATTATTCACCAACCCGGTTAAAAAGCAGACCGAGGATTATATTACCGGTCGCTACGGATAAATGGACCGAATTACATTTTTTTATTTTGCTTATTGTTTTCTTTGGCAACAGCAGGCAAAGTAAAAGTTGGCCTGCAACGGACGGAACCGCTATTTTAGAATGTAGTTGATCCTTTGCAGCAGTTTACTGAATAAATTACAACGGCTATTGAATTATGGACACCAACAAAATCGGGCATCATATTTCCCGGCAATTTAATGAAGAATTGGAAGATATCCGCAACAAGGTTTTAACCATGGGTGGCCTGGTCGAACAACAGATCGAATTGGCCGTTAAAGCGTTTATGAGCGGCGATATGGAACTGGCTGAAAAAGTCATACAGCAGGACGATCAGGTAAATTCTCTGGAAATGGATATCGATCAGGAATGTATGACCATTCTGGCGAGACGGCAACCGGCGGCATTCGATTTAAGACTGCTGGTTTCAGTGGTCAAGGCGATTACTGAATTGGAACGCATTGGCGATCAGGCCCAGCGCATCGCTGAAATGGCTATTCACTTATCGGATATTGAAAAGAAGCATGAGCAATATTACGAATTGCAGCATTTGGCGGATCTGGTCAGAGACATGCTGGACAGGTCTTTGGATGCGTTCGCCAGACTGAATGTTGATGACGTGGTTTCAATAACCAGTCAGGAGGAAAAAGTAAATCGCGAATATGTCAGCATTATCCGGCAGTTGGTCGCGCAGATGATGGAAGATCCGCGAAACGTAAAACGCGCGCTTGACGTATTATGGACTGTCAGGGCGCTGGAAAGGATAGGTGATCATGCCTGTAATCTGTGCGAATATGTCATCTATATCGTCAAAGGTGAAGATGTCCGCCATATCAGTCTACAGGAATTGGAGAAAAAAGTTCACGGTCGGCAAACTTAACGCCGGGGCTTTGGTGGGCGGGCAGGCCGTGAGTGGCCGCCGGTTTAGGCCGGCTGCCGGCGGATTTGCAGCGGCAGCGCCAATAATTCCGCTTGTTTAGCATCGGGCAAGCGTTATATTATGTCGAGTCTGACAAATTTGCAGAGTAGTTAAATTATGCTTGGTTCATTGGCTGCAATTTTCATTGCAATTTGGTTTTACACAACGGCCCGTGCGTTGGGTAAAAATCCGGTAAATTGGGCGGCTGTCGGTTTACTGGCTTACTTTATCGGGGCTACACTGTGGACGTTCCTGGTTACTCCGGGGCTGCGTGATTCCGTTGAACATAACCAAAGTTATATTCTCGGTTTTATCGTTCGCTACGGCTTTGTCGCCGTCGGTTTTGGGTGCGCACTATGGGTGAAATTCAAACATTTGGGAAAAGCACCCTAACAATAGCCGCTTTGTCCGGGTAAAGTCCTGTTGGCTGCCGGTTTATTTTATCGATCAAAACCCAGAAAGTCCCACACTTTATGGGCAAAACTGGATTGCGACAGTTCGGGCACGGGTGGTCCTTCGGGGTAGTTCATTGCATACACCCGGGCAGCATCGTCAGCCAATTCAACGAGCCCCAGTTTCGTATAAGCCTGCTGCATAATTTGCAAGGCAAAGGGTACCGCCGGGGTGCGCTGGAAGTTCTCGATAACATAACTGCCTCGATTGGCGGCGGCAATATAAGCTTCCCTGTCTAAATAAAAACGGGCGACGTGGATTTCATGCATCGCCAGCGAATTCCGAAGCGCAATCATTCTTTTCTTGGCGTCGGGAACATATTTGCTGTTGGGAAAACGGCGTACCAGTTCCGCGAAGCTCTCATAGGCGATTTTGGTGTTGGCCGGATCGCGTTGCGACGAGTCTATCGGCATAAACCGCTCCAGGAAACCGAACCCTCTGTTGAAATTGACCAAGCCGATCAAATAGTACGCATAATCTACGTGCGGGTTGCTCGGATGAATCTTAATGAAGCGTTGTGCAGCGGATATCGCGGCTTCCGGCTCGTCATTTTTATAATAGGCATAGGCGACGTCCAGTTGAGTTTGGGCTGCATATTCGCCGAACGGGTAACGTGCCTCCAGGCTTTCGTATAATTTAATGGCTTTTTGATAGTTCCCGCTCTCCATCGCTTCGGTCGCTTCTTTATGGAAACGTTCGGCATCATACTCGATATATTCGTCTTTATCGGAACTGTCGAAGCTGAAGTTCCGCAATGTCTCACAACCCTGATTTAGCAGGCAGGAAAAAATCAAAAATAAAATTCTAATAAAATAAAATCGCATAGTGTTAACGATATGATGTATTATGGCCGATTTTCAGAAATACCGGCGGACGATGATGTAGTCCGCAATAATGCTGAGAGTATAACGCAATTGCCGGCGTTAATCAGTAGAACTTATTATGACTAAGATGACAGCAAAAGTAGCTGAAGAATATGCCGGGAAAAGGCTGGATCAGGTATTAGCCGATTTATTTCCGGAATATTCACGCAGTAAATTGCAAACCTGGATTAATGCGAAGCGCGTGTTGGTAAACGGTGTTTGGCTTAAACCCAAGAATCGTCTGGAAGGCGGAGAAACCATCGCTTTGGATGCGGAGGCGGAACCCGTCACGTTATGTGAACCTGAACAGATCGCACTGGATGTTGTTTACCAGGATGATGACCTGTTAATTATCAATAAACCGGCAGGTATGGTAGTGCATCCGGCTGCAGGCAACTGGAGCGGAACGCTGCAGAATGCCTTGTTGAACTATGACCGGGCATTGGCGACGCTGCCGAGAGCGGGTTTGGTGCACCGGATCGACAAGGAGACCAGCGGCCTGTTAATGGTTGCCAGAACCCTGCAGGCGCACAACCAACTGGTGACACAGTTACAGGCGCGGGAAATCAATCGGCAATATTTGGCGATCACTCGCGGAAGAATTACTGCCGGAGGTACTATTGACGAGCCGATAGGCAGACATCCTGTTGACCGCAAACGTTTTGCCGTAAGGGAAAACGGTAGACCAGCGGTAACCCACTACCGCGTACTTGAGCGTTTCGCCCGCCATACAATGATTGCAGTGACACTGGAAACCGGACGGACGCATCAAATCCGGGTACATATGGAATATATCCATTATCCGCTGCTGGGTGATCCGGTTTATGGCGGACGCTTTCGGTTGCCTCCGGAGTGCAATAAAAACCTGCAATTGGCACTGAGAGGGTTTAAACGCCAGGCGCTTCATGCGGCGAAGTTGGGCTTGACGCATCCGAGAAGCGGAGCCTACATGGAATGGGATCTACCATTGCCGGAAGATATGCAGAATCTGTTGACGGCGTTGCGGGAAAATGATGCCGAATTGGCTGCCGGCTGATTGGCCTGCTCCGAAGAATATTCGGGCCGGTACCACTTTGCGTACCGGTGGGTTTAGCTCCGGCTCTTATTTCAGTTTGAACGCGGCAAATCATGTCGGAGATGATCCGGCATGTGTTGCTGCAAATCGCAAAAAAATCGAGCTGCAACTACAGTTGCCCGATCAACCGGTTTGGTTGCAGCAGGTGCACGGTAATCGGGTGATCAACGCGAAATCAAGTAGCAGGAACCAAGAGGCGGATGCCAGTTATACGCATCAACAGGGAGTGGTTTGTGCGGTATTGACCGCCGATTGTCTGCCCGTGTTGCTGTGCAATCAGGCCGGAACCAGTATTGCCACGGCACATGCGGGTTGGCGGGGATTATTGGCAGGGGTGCTGGAAAATACGGTTATGGCTATGCGCAGAGATGACCTGCTCGCCTGGATGGGGCCGGCGATCGGTGCGGATTATTTTGAAGTGGGCGACGAGGTCAGAGCAGCTTATATTAACAAAGCGCCGGAGTTTAGTGTCGCCTTTCGGCGATTAAATGAAACAAAATGGTTGGCCGATATCTACCAGTTAGCCCGAATAGCGTTGCATAATGCCGGTGTAAAACGGATTTACGGCGGTGAGTTTTGCACTTTCGGAGATTATAAGCGCTTCTATTCTTACCGCCGCGACGGCAATACCGGACGCATGGCGAGTCTGATCTGGAGAACCTAATCGTCTAAAGCGGACAGAGCGGCAGACCCGCGATTTGTGCGGCGGTAAGCGACAGGTAAAACCATTAAAGATGAATTTGTTATTGCTGATTATAATTTTTACGGCGTTGGGCGGTATACTCAGTGTGCTAGCCGCATCGCTGTTTCTATTGCTGCCGGAAAAACAGCGCACCCGAATTCTGCCGCACGGTGTCAGTTTTGCGATAGGGGCATTATTAGCGGTATCTTTTTGGGGATTAATTCCCCATGCTTTTGAGGAAGTCAGGACGGATCAATTGCAGTCACTTTCGGCGACGATTCTGGCCGGCATATTGATTTTTTTTGTATTGGAAAAGCTGCTGATATGGCGGCACTGTCATTCAGGTAGTTGCGAGGCCCACATGCAAGCCGATGATGGGCATCATCATGGCCATCATACAGCTGGCACCCTGATTATTGTGGGCGACGGCATTCATAATTTTGTCGACGGTATTTTAATCGCCGCTGCCTTTTTAACCGATGTACAACTCGGTATAGTTACCAGTTTGGCGGTCGCCGCCCATGAAATTCCGCAGGAGGTTGGTGATTTTGCCATTTTGCTGCAGAGCGGGTACCGCCGAAGCAAAGCATTGCTATATAACGTGATGGCCAGTTTTACTACGGTTATCGGCGGTGTGCTGGCTTTTTTCGGGCTGGAAAACCTGCACGACAAACTGCCTTATTTCCTGGCTCTCGCGGCCTCCAGTTTTATTTATATTGCAGTAGCGGATTTAATTCCGACACTGCATAAAAGAACCGAATTTAAAGCAACCTTACAGCAGATTGCTTTGATCGCCGCAGGTGTGTTGTTAATCGGTTCGTTACACGGAATCGCCCATGAATTTCAGGGGAATCACCAGCCGGGTGATACCTCTGCCGGTCAGTGACAGGGCGGGGGCATCAGCGATTTTCCGGTAATGTCCAGCCTTGCATAAAACAGTCGGACAGCAGCAGCACGCTCGCTTCAACTTCTTCTAACTCAACGGTATCTAACGGGCCACTCAAGGATAGGATGCAGATGCCGTGTATGCCGCTCCACAATGCCCTGGCCGCTTGGCTGATTTCCCGGTTTGTTTGCTGAGGGGACAGTGCGTGAAATAAATTTTCAATTCGCATGAATAGATGGTCCACACGGTTTTGATACCATTCGGGAACTTTCGCGTTATCCGGCAGACGATGCGTGAAAATCATGCTCCAAAGATTATAGTGCCGGTTAGCAAATTGCAGATAGGCCCTGGCCAGGGACCGGATGGCAGTTTCGGTGTCAGCGTCACTGTCCGACAATGCCCTATCCAGATGCAAAGCAAGATTGTCCAGGGTTCTCGCTTTGACATGCATGATTAAATCGTCCAAGTTATCGAATACCATATACACGCTGCCGACGGTATATCCGATATCTATGGCGATTTTTCGGACCTTGAGTGCCTGCAAACCGTTTTTATCGATGATAGCCTCAGCCGCTTGAAGTACCATCTCCCGCAGTTGTTCCTGGGTGTGTTCACTGCGTCTTGCCATATGAATTTCCTGATTTTAAGGCTGCCGAAACAATTTATTGGCTATCTTCGGCAAAGGCGATATTCAGCTGCCAAAAGGCTTTTTCGGTAAATGGTATGATTGATTGACGCGCTTTGGTCTTGACTTGGTCGAGCCAATCTATCGGAATTGCGTAATAGTGCCCACCCTTATCGGGACGGTAAAATGTCGTCAACCCAATCAGCTGACCCTGGGCGTTGAACAATCCGCCGCCGCTTGCCCCTTGGCGTATGCCGATATCGATTTCGATAATATAACTGGAACGAAACGGATGCAGTTTTTTTATTTCTCCGGCCCGTAGACTTAATCCGACCGCATTCGGGTAACCGTAAGCAAATACCGTATCGCCTTTATTGGTTTTGGCAGGATCGCCCAGTTTAACACTGGGCAGTGCCAGGGTATTGAGATGCAACAGGCATAAATCCAGTTCGGGATCAGCAGTTCGGGAAATTACCTGATAACGGGTCGCGGTTTTTATGACTGACACCGAATGTGCGGAATGTATGACATGACAGTTGGTAACGACCTGATTAGGCGCGACCACCACCCCTGAGCCAAAAGACATTTTTCCGTGAGACGAATGTCCGACAATCTTGACCACACTCATCGCTAAAAGGGGATCGGGCCGCGTTGCCGCGTGCAGATTGAGCGCGGCAAAAAAGCTAAATAAAAAAAGCAAGAAAAAGCGCATGGCGAAATAAGTGTGAAACGATTGTATCATGAACACCATCTTATTTTGACGGTTCGGCTTTAATTGGAATTTCCTCCGGGTCAGCCTTGATTTGCGGAGCCTTTTGTCGAATGGTTGCCTGTTGTTCGAGTTGCTCCTGCCGTTTGCCTTCACCGAATAATGTGGCGGCGACCATAAAACCAATGACGGAAAAAACAATCACCATGAAACGGTCGGGATTGCGCATAAAAAATAATGCCCAGCCCGGTTTAATCAAACCGACAATTAGGAAAATTCCTGTGTAGATTAGGACGTTAATAGCTGCAGTAATCATTAATCTTACCTGTGATACAAATAAACGAATTTCAAATATTATTGGGTTGCCGGTCTCATGCGAAACAAAAATTATCTCGCCGTTTTACGGCAACAGCTGGGTATACTTATACCATATGCTGCAGCTATTTTCCTGTAACCCTATCATTTGATTTTCACACTTATTTTTTATGAGTGGAAAAATCAGATTTCGGTCTATTCGTGCCGGCATTGTTTATTTTTGCCGTAATACTGCTCGTTTTAAGTTCGTATTGTCAACGATGCGGCACGGAAGCTGAGCGATGATTAGGTCGAATTTTGCAGCAGAACCGTCATCTCATTCTCCGGTATCGGTTTGCTGAAATAATATCCTTGGATGTAATCGCACTCGTAGTTATTCAGGAAAATCAGCTGTGGTTCGGTTTCAACGCCTTCGGCAACAATTTTCAAACCTAGGGAATGCCCCATTTCGATGATCGCACAAACGATTTTCGAATCTTTCGTACTTTTCGGAGTTCCTCTTACAAAAGATTGATCAATTTTCAGGATATCGATGGGAAAGTCTTTCAAATAGGACAGCGAGGAATAACCGGTACCGAAATCATCGATCGCCAGGCTGATTCCCATATTATGCAAGCGCTGTAGCAGCAGAAGAACCCGCTTGATATCGCCCATCAACATTGATTCGGTAATCTCCAGTTCCAGGCACGCGGCATCCAGACCTGTTTTATCGAGCGTGTCTTCAATCATTTGCAGAAAATCGGGTTGGGCAAACTGTTTGGCGGAAATGTTTACCGATATCCGCTTCAGCGGATAACCCTCTTTGAGCCATTGTTTCAACGTTTTGCAGGCGGTTTCCAGGATCCATTGTCCAAGCGGAACGATCAGGCCGCTTTCTTCGGCAAGCGGGATGAATGAATACACCGGAACCTCCTCGGTGTTGGACTTAAACCAGCGCACCAGAACTTCCGCCCCGATGGTTTGTTTGGTCTGTGCATCGTATTGCGGCTGATAATAAAGTCGAAATTCTCCCTGCTCAAGACCCTTGCGCATTTCGGTTTCCATCTGATGCCGATCTTTCAGCGCCAAAATAAGGTTGCGTTTGAAAAATTGATAGTTGTTGCGGCCCTGGTTTTTTGCCTGATACATGGCAATGTCGGCAAATTTCAACAGGTCTTGGGAATTGGTGGCATCTTCAGGATAAATGGCGATGCCGATACTGGCGCCGATAAACAGTTCCCGTTTTTGAATGTAAAAAGATTCAGTCAGTGTGGCGATCACTTTGTTGGCAATCAATGAAGCGGCATAACTGGCTTTTTCATAGCTGATCTGCTCGTGCAGCAGGATAGCGAATTCATCGCCGCTAAGCCGGGCAACGGTATCTTCGTTGCGCACCGCATTGGTTAAGCGCCTGGCTGTCTCGACCAGTAGTTCATCGCCCCCCTGATGGCCCACGGTATCGTTGATGGATTTGAAATGATCAAGATCAATGAACAGCAACACCGCATGCTGATGGTGTCGTTCGGCACGCGACAAGACCTGATTCAGACGATTGATGAACATCACCCGGTTGGGAAGGTCGGTCAGGTCGTCGTAATGGGCCAGTCTAAGATAATGCTGCTCGGCAGCTTTTTGTTCGGTGATATCGGTGAGAGTACCGATATAGTGTCTCGGTTTGTCTTCATTGCGGTTGATGACGCTGTACAGGCGTAATTTTGCCGGAAATGTGGTGTTGTTTTTGCGTTTACAGGTCAATTCCCCTTCCCATTGCGGATTGTGCCCAATGTAAGTCTGAATTGTTTGGAAAAGGATCGAACTGTCTTTTTGTTCGGCAATGATCGCTACGTGGCTGCCGGCAAATTCAGATTGCGTATAGCCGGTTAGGTGAGTAAGCGACGGATTGGTTAGCGTTATCCTGAAATCCAAATCCAGAATTAAAATGCTGTCCGGATTATGATTGAAAACCGAGGAAATCAATTGCAGGAAATGCAGTTTCTTTTTGCTGACACTCATGTCGCTGCCGCTGATGACCAATCGATACGGCCGGTTGTTGGAGTCAAATACAGGGGTTTTTGTTATCTCGAAGGTTTTGAGGTCCAAATTGTCGCTTTTGAAGTTCTCGACTTTGGTGTACGGTTTGCCCTCTTTCCAGACGCGGTCATCGTGCATGGCGTTCAGCAATAAGCCTTTTTCGCAGTCGCAGGAAAGGGTGCTGAGTTCTCTGTTGGTTTTGCCTTGATATTTGACTTTGTCCAGTCCCAACAGGTTGAGGTAAACCGGGCTGGCTTGTAACCAGTGTCCGTCAGAATCCTTTATACATAAAATATGCGGAATGTTTTCGACAATCCATCGATCGGAAAAAAATCGTTTATGATGCTGCTTTAATGCTGAGTGAGGTTGCCTGGTTTTTGTTTTTTTAGCGGTCAATAAGATCAGTGCCGCCGTCAGCGCAATAACGCCGTTGACATATTCCTGAATATTGGCAGGTAATTGAAAATCCGGCAGCAAATAATTGCTTCCGAGCACGGCCAGGTTCAGAATGACAATAAGACTTAGCAGGAAGATAATAATGCGCGGCATCTGGTAAATTATCCCTATTGTCAATGAGTGATTATCCGAATAATCATAATAGGCTGACGAAAAAGATAATTTAACTTCATTCGTATTTTATGAAAATTATTAAACAGCTAAGATACCTTGGAACGGATGAATTATAGCCTAAAGTCCTGCCGATCAGTAATACCGCTAAAACCATATGGAATTTTATTATGTAAATAACATAACGCAGTTATGCTTACAAGTTTTCGTAGTGGGTGCTTTGTTGACGACGCTGTCTGTTATGCCGGAAACTAGCGAAGTTTATTATCGAGAATTATCGTTTACAAGAGGCCGCGTTATGCAGTACGACAAGGTAGCCATTATAGAGATGCGACCAGTTTCTTCAGTAATAGTAAATCCTGATGATCCGCATGTCTCCCGTATCGTATCCTGATGTAAACCGTTGTTATCCGGTCAATCTTTTCAGCCTGTTCGGGAAAGCGGGTTTTCGCGCGTAAGGCAAAATCCTTGGCACCCTCTGCCGGTTTTTTGTCAAGTCCGTTTTTAGACAGTTTTCGGCAAAACTGATTGTAAATGCGAAGCGCTTTGTCCAACGGTTTTTGGGGTTTACGCAACAGCAGCAGAGATAGTATGGCGATTATGCCGCCGAGCAGCGCGGACAGCCAGATAATCCAGCTTTTCATATTGTCGATACCAAAAAACGAGAGGAATTCGGTTTGTTTGCTGCCGTGATAGTTGATTATCCAACGTTGCCAGGAATAATCGATATTGCCCCAGACGGCTCTCGCTTTTTGCAGCCAGTCAATTTGTTTTTGTTGTTCGAATACAGTGAAACTGACCTCGCCGGTGGCCTGTTGCCGTTCAATATTGATATCCCTTTCCACCCGGTCGGGCGCAACAGCCGCGGTCGGATCAAAGCGTTCCCAGCCATTGCCTGCAAGCCAGGCTTCGGCCCAGGCATGCGCATTGTACTGGCGTATTTCCAGGAAATTTCCTTCTTCATTCAATTCGCCTCCCTGGTAGCCGGTAACGATGCGGGCGGGGATACGGGCGACGCGCATTAAATAGACAAAGGCGCTGGCATAATGGGAGCAAAAGCCCGCCCGGGCTTTAAGCAAAAAAGTCTCCACCGGATTAACCGGATATAAAGGCGGGTTCAGCGTGTAGTAAAAGTTATTTTCCGAGAAATATTTCAAAACGTTGTCAACAAATGCTTCGGGCTGCCGGTTGAATCCCCCCAGCTCTGTTACCAATCGGGTAATTCGCTGCGTCGGTTCGCCGGGCAGCTGCAGGTTAGTCCGCCATTGCCTGCGGTCGAGCGCTCCGGTATTGAAATCGGGATACGAAACCACTTCATACTCGGCGCGCTCATCGGGTTTCTTGTTGCTGACCAGATTGTAGCCTGGATTTTGCGTCAGTGGCGCACCAAAGCGGGCCGGCATATCCAAAGCGTAAACCCAGTTATGTTTTTGCGGTTCAATCAGTAATTTGTAGCCGTAGGCCGTACCATAGAATACCGGCTTGGCGGGTGATTTCCGGTAAGCGGCGAATTGAGGGGCGGTCCAGCGCTTGCCGTCCGTATGTGTTAATACCGGGCCGCGCCAGTAACGCTGCGGCAAGGGGGGTATTTCACCGTCGAACGTGACCCGGAAAGCGAGCTGATCCGACATCGCCAGGCGGGATAGCGACCCCGGCTCCATGTAGTCGCTCAATCCGGAAAGGGCAAGATTGTTGTCTTCGTATAAAGACCAGCGCGGTGCTTCGATGCGTGGAAAAAAGATGAATACCACGATCATCAACGGGATAGCCTGAAAAATGATTGTGCCGGCAATTTTTAGCGATGAAACAATGTTTGGTTTTTGGCTGTTGATGAAAACCAAGGTACAAAGCAGCAGGCAACTTACCAATAGTATGTAGGCTCCCATCAGGATGTTTTGCAGATACAGGAACTGAGTTGCGGCGACAAAAAAAGCCAGGTAAGTGGTCAGGTAAAGATCCCGTTGGCGTTTTATTTCGAGTAATTTCAGCCCCAGTGCGGTAATAAACAGCGATGTCCCCGCGTTACGCCCCCAAATGCCCTGATGTTGATAAAGCAGCAGTAAAACGGCAATGAGCGTGAATGCAAATATCACTCTGTTGTCCGGGTGCAGCCGGTGGTAACGGATAGCCAGGAAGCGCCAGACCCATAATAAAACAAAAAACGAAAATAACGGCAATGGGATATGTGTTGCGTGCGGCAGTACGATCAAACCGATTGACGACAGCAACATGATCAGCACATTACTATTGATTTTCTCCTCAGCCATAGCTGTTCAGCCTCCGAACAAAGCCAATGCCTCGAGGCACTGTTTGTAGTGAATCGAACCTTTTGACGGTGCCAGTTTGGTGCCGGGTATGTTAAAGCCGTAACGGATGCCGGACTGCTCCGCTTCAAGAACCCAGCGGCATAATCGGCTTAGCCGTTGTTCCGTAGTGTTGCCGGGAGTGTGTTCGTAATCCAGCCAGATTTCAGCGGCGATTGCGCCGCTGTATTGCTTGATGAACAAACCGTGGCCTTTGGCATAGGCTTGCCAGTGAATACGCCTGATCGGATCGCCGGTTTGGTAATTATTCAAAGCATAGAAATCATCATTACCCGATTTTATGTGTCCCAGGTCCGTTGACGATGAACCCTGCTCGGGATAGGGCCGGTTGGCCGCTGAAGGTTTGGGATAAACCAGCGCATAAACATCAAAGTTGATTGGTGACCAGCAGCGAAACAAGCCTAACGGAAAATAACTGGAAACAGTAATGGTGCCCAGCCTGTGCCGCCCCCTTTTGCGAGTAATTGAAAATAACGTGACATGCGTCGTTGAAAAGGCAGGGATATCGACATGGATCGTGGGGGAGGCGTCGGTGGATAGTTGCAGGTTCACGCGGTCAACGGCAATGGGATTTTCCAGATGCAGCTCAAAACCGGCCGTTTCCCCGGCAAATGCGTTGGTGGTTTTTCCCGGCCTCAGAATGATACCTGCCATCGATTTAAAACTGTGCAGAATCGAGACAAAAAAAATTCCCGCTAACAGAAAGGTTAATATATAAGCCAAGTTGTTATTGTAAACTATCGCCACCAACAGCAATAAGCTGATTAACAGTACAAACCCAAGGCCCTGCTTGCTCGGAAGAATAAAAATTCGCCGGTGATTAAGTGTAATTGTGTCAGGCCCCGGTTTTTCACCTTTGATAAAACGGCTTAGCCGGAAACGGTCTTTAATGGAAAGCGCGGTACTCACGGTATGGCCACTTTTTCCAGTAACGGGGCTACGATTGATGTTGAATCGCTCGTTTCGGACCTTAATCTGTGTCCCGCCACCGGGGCAAGCACCGCCTGAATGTCTTCCGGCAGGACGGCATCGCGCCGGTGCATAAACGCCCAGGATTTTGCGGCGGTCAGTAACGCCAAACCGGCCCTCGGAGATAATCCGCAAGGATAATCAGGCGACTCCCGGGTAAAGGCGATAATAGCCTGCAAATAATCGAGCAGAGCCGGTGAGGCATGGATTTTGGACACTTTGTGCTGCATAATTTTCAACTGCTCAGGAGCTAGCAGGACCGGTAAAGACTTAATCAGCGTATGCCGGTTTTTGCCGGTCAGCAATTCTCTTTCTGCGGCAGAATCCGGGTATCCCAGTTCTATACGCATCAGGAACCGGTCCAGTTGCGATTCCGGCAACGGGTAAGTTCCTACTTGGTGGGAAGGGTTTTGCGTGGCGATTACGAAAAATGGCTCAGGCAGAGCGTAAGTTTTATTTTCGACCGTAACTTGGTGTTCTTCCATTGCTTCCAGTAGTGCACTTTGGGCCTTCGGGGTCGAACGGTTGATCTCATCGGCCAATATCATTTGATGAAATAATGGGCCCGGTTGAAAAGTGAAGCGATGCTTGTCGGCATCATAGATCGACCCGCCGATAATGTCGGCAGGAAGAATATCACTGGTAAATTGGATGCGCTGATAATGCAGGCCCAGCAAACGTGCCAGGGTATGGGCCAGTGTGGTTTTACCTACGCCGGGTATGTCTTCAATCAGCAAGTGGCCGCGGGCCAGAATGCAGCATACCGCCATGTTTATTTGTTTATTTTTGCCAAGGATGATTTGATTTGCAGTAAGGAACAGTTGATCGAGGTTGTCGGGCATAAGGAGTCAGTATATTAAAATCAAAATAGTCAAATTATTTTATAGTAGACTGCCATGAAAGAATTACCTATATTTCGAAAAAATTTTGTTTTGAAATAAGGTTGTGGTTTTGTGATGCGTGGCTGAAATAACCGTCTATCACAATAAACGAGGCGGATAAAGGCAATATATGTGTGCCCATTTTAACTTTTTATTTCTTTTCAGCATTATAAATTTATCAATTTAGAGAAAAACGCAGGAGCCGTTGTGAAAGATTATGAAGCTGTCCGCAGCCAGTTGCTTGCTATGCTCGAAGATCTCGATGAACGTCTGGGTAAAATTACCGAGGATATTAAACATGTAGACGAGCCGCCGGAAAAGGATTTTGCCGAGCAGGTAACGGAAAGGGAAAACGATGAGGTCCTTGATTCCCTGGGGAATATGGCCCGGGAGGAACGAACCCGGGTGCGGCAGGCCATTGCCAGGATTGATAGCGGGGAATACGGCTTTTGTGTAGTTTGCGGGGAGCCGATAAAACAGGAAAGACTGAAGGCGCTGCCTTTTTCGGATAAATGTATCAAATGTGCGCAACAAGAGTCAAAACATGACGGGACGATATAGCGCGGGCCTGTTAAAAACCTTTACTGTGTGGCTTAAGCGCAACGTACAATGGATTTAACATGGTTTCCGGCCAAACTGTCGGCCTTGGACTTGACTGTTTTCGGGATAAACCTGTTGATACTGGTCTTTTCCCGTTGGATCGTCCGGGGCACCAAAAAACCGTCCGAAGATGCTGGGTTCGACAGTAAATTGTGGATTTTGCGTGCCATTAATTTAATGCTGATCGGGCTTGAGATTATCGCTCTCTTTGAAACCGAGTACATCCGGCAGATTTCCTTAACAGGACTCACGTTATTGTTGGCATTTATCTTTGTGCATTTGTTTCAGCTCTTTCTATTGCTTAAATTCGGCAGAGTAAAGGAGATTGAAGGTGAAATCTGCCGCACTGAAACCTATCAATCAGAGGTTTTCGGTGTTTTGGGCATTATTTTGGCCGTGCTGGTTTCGGTTTTGGTTATCATCAATATCTGGGAAATGACCGATTGGCTGCAGGCAACCAGTGTTTTGGGGGCTATGTTGTTGCTGGTTTATTCGACGAAGGATGTCTGGGCGCCCGACAATATTCACGGTTTGATTTTGCTCTATAACGGCGACATTGAACCGGGCAGCGTCGTCAGGGTGGCCGAATATGATTTGTTGGCCATTGCCGTAGAAACCTCCTTGACGCAGACCGTATTCAGGGACCTGCGCGCCCGCCACCGTATTGTGCTGCCGAATTCAAAACTCAGATCGGCAAGAATCGATATCCTTACCAAGGGGCCGAATTCCGGATTGATCCAATTTGCGGATTTTAAGCTTGGCTACGGAGTCGACAGTGAAACGGTAACGGCATTTCTGTTGCAGGTCTGGGAAAAAGCCTGTGCCGAGGAAAGCGCCATCAATACCGAAAAGCCGGCTACGGTTAAATTACTTGAGGCCGGCGACCATGCATTGATCTGGCGGCTGTCCTATTCCCTGAAGAATGTCTACAAATTAATCGATGCGCAATATGCAATCAATAGAGCGGCCTATGACTTATCGCAGCAGCGAAATATCGGCCTCAACACACCAATGACCCATGAAGTGGCACTGCGGCAAAGGAACTAACGACCGGCAAGCCGGCTCTCACCGTCAATCAATACCGGTTCCGGTACAGGCGGTTTGAGTGTAAACATTGCATCGTTATTACCTCGCTGCGGGGAAATGCCGCGATGCCTGTTCGCGCCGAACATCGGCCGCTTTCCCAATGAATAAAAATTGGCTAAGCACGCATAACAAATTACAATAACAATTTATTTGATAAAGTATTATTTGTGGAATTTAAAAAAGATTTCGAGGTTATTGTCGTAGGCGGCGGTCATGCCGGCAGCGAAGCGGCGCTGGCTTCGGCGCGCAGCGGAGCCAGAACGCTGTTACTAACCCAGAATATCGACACCTTGGGCCAGATGAGCTGTAATCCGGCGATCGGCGGCATCGGCAAAGGCCATCTGGTCAAAGAAATCGACGCGTTGGGCGGCATCATGGCCAGGGCGATCGATCAGGCCGGCATTCATTTCCGGAAACTGAATGCCAGTAAAGGCCCGGCGGTGCGCGCCACCCGCGCTCAGGCTGATCGCAGCCTGTACAAGCACGCTATCCGTTCCGCACTGGAAAACCAGCCGAATCTCGCGTTGTTTCAACAAACCGTAGCCGATTTAATTGTCCGGGATAATAAGGTTGTCGGCGTCAAAACCCAAATGGGCCTTGAGTTCAGGGCATCGGCCGTGGTGCTGACCGTGGGTACCTTTCTGGGCGGCCGGATTCATATCGGTCTGGATAATTATTCAGGCGGCCGGGCCGGCGATGCGGCGTCGATCGCATTGGCCGAGCGTCTGCGGGAATTGCCGTTTCAGGTGAATCGCCTGAAAACCGGAACACCGCCGCGCATCGACGGCCGGACTATTGATTTCAGCAAACTGCAACAGCAGCATGGTGATGAGCCGGTGCCGGTGTTTTCCTTTTTGGGCGAGCCCGAACAGCATCCTCGGCAAGTGCCCTGCTATATTACCCGTACCAACAGCCGCACTCACGATATCATTCGCTCGGGGTTGGATCGCTCCCCGATGTATGCCGGTATCATCGACGGCATCGGGCCCCGCTACTGCCCTTCAATCGAAGATAAGGTAGTGCGCTTTGCCGAACGCGAATCGCATCAGATTTTTATCGAGCCGGAAGGACTTGATACCAATGAATATTATCCGAACGGAATCTCAACCAGTCTGCCGTTTGATTTACAGTATGAATTTGTGCGTACCATGCCGGGTTTTGAACAGGCTGAAATTGTGCGTCCGGGCTATGCCATCGAATATGATTTTTTTGATCCCAGGGATTTGAAGGATTCGCTGGAAACGAAGCATATGCCGGCCCTGTTTTTTGCCGGACAGATCAACGGTACCACCGGCTACGAAGAAGCCGCGGCCCAAGGGGTGATAGCCGGTCTTAACGCTGCGCGTCTGGTTAAGGATTTGGAAAGCTGGAGTCCGGGCCGGGAGCAGGCCTATATCGGCGTGATGATTGATGATCTGATTACGCGGGGAACCGGCGAGCCGTATCGTATGTTTACCAGCCGGGCGGAATACCGGTTGTTGTTGCGGGAAGACAACGCCGACTTGCGTTTGACTGAAAAAGGCAGAGAACTGGGACTGGTCGGTGACCGGCAATGGCGGGCTTTCTGCGAAAAGCGGGAGGCGATCGGCCGGTTGCAAACGGAATTGCAAGGCAAATGGATCAGAAAAGATACTGAGCAAGCCGCGCAGGTGGAGCAATATTGGGGTAAACCATTACAGCGGGAAAGTAATCTGCTCGATTTATTGCGTCGGCCGGAAGTGGATATCCGGCGCTTGCTAGATTTGACCGAATTCGGCCAGGTTGCCGAGCCGGTCGCGGAACAAGTGGAAATACAGGCAAAGTACGCCGGCTATATTCAGCGGCAGAGCGACGAAATCGACCGTGCTAGACGTTACGATCATTTGCGTCTGCCGCAATCCATCGATTATAAAAATGTGCCCGGCCTATCTAACGAAGTGAGTGAGAAATTGAGCGCACAGCGACCCGAAACTTTGGGACAGGCCTCCAGAATTCCGGGCGTTACGCCGGCGGCTGTTTCGTTGTTGCTGGTGCATATGAAAAAGAAAAGCGCTTGATGGATGGCAGCCGCAATATCTTGACATCAGGTCTGCGCTTGCTGGGATTGCCTGCTGACGAGCAACAAATACAAAAACTGCTGGCTTTTCTCGAACTGATAGCAAAATGGAACAAAGCCTATAATCTGACGGCTATCCGTAACCGGGAACAAATGGTGCGATTGCATCTCCTGGACAGCTTGGCAGTTATGCCCTATCTGCAGGGGCCGAGGGTTGCCGATATCGGTACCGGCGCGGGTTTGCCGGGTATTCCATTAGCCGTATTTAACCGCGATGATCATTTTGTTCTGCTGGACAGTAATTCGAAAAAGACACGCTTTGTACAGCAGGCGGTATTGGAATTGCAATTAAGTAACGTAGAGGTTCGCCATTGTCGTGTCGAGGATTATACACCGGCGTTGTTGTTCGATACGGTTTTATGTCGCGCTTTTACCAGCATGACTAAGATCATCGGTCTTTGCGGACATTTGTTGGCTGTTAACGGTTGTTTGCTGGCCATGAAGGGACAAGCTCAGGAAGAGGAGTTGCAAGAAATACGTCAGCCCTATTCGATTATTCCCATTCATGTTCCCGGCATAGATGCCGAGCGATGTTTGGTACAGATACAAAAGACTGAGAGTAGTAATGAGTAAAATCATCGCAATAACAAATCAGAAGGGCGGTGTGGGCAAAACCACGACCAGTGTCAATCTGGCTTCTTCATTGTCAGTGGAAAAGCGCCGCGTGTTACTGGTGGACCTTGACCCGCAGGGTAATGCGGCAATGGGCTGCGGTGTCGATAAGAATGAGATTACTTATTCCAGTTGCGATATGCTGCTGCAGGAAGTTCCCGCCGCCGACGTGATTATCACGCCGAAGGAAATAGGCTTTGCGGTAATACCGGGCAATGCCGATTTGACTTTGGCGGAAGTGGAATTAATGCATGCCGAGCACCGGGAGCGGCGTCTTGCCGACGCATTGCTGCCGATCAGGGAAGACTATGATTATATTTTGATTGATTGTCCGCCATCGCTGAATATGTTGACGCTCAATGCTCTGGTTGCCGCCGATAGCGTATTGATACCGATGCAGTGTGAGTATTATGCGCTGGAAGGATTGTCGGCATTGATGGATACGCTGAGAAATATTCAGGAAACGGTTAATCCCAAACTGCACCTGGAAGGGCTGGTGCGCACGATGTATGACAACCGAAACCGGCTGACCAAGGATGTTTCCGATCAATTGCTGGAGTATTTCGGTGATAAGGTCTACAAGACCTGTATCCCAAGGAATGTCCGCCTTGCCGAGGCGCCGAGCTTCGGGCTGCCGGTATATCTGTACGACAAAGCGTCGCGGGGTGCTGTCGCCTACAAAAATCTGGCGAGAGAAATAGTCAACAATGAAGACGTCTGAAATCGAACTGTGGTTTGATGAACGGTTTGTCAAAGATCTGACGGAGATGTGAATTTAATGGCTTTAAAGAAACGGGGTCTGGGCAGGGGATTGGATGCTTTATTAGGGGATGCTGCGGTCAAAGAAGAGAAGCAACACCATCTGCATACCTTGCCGATTGAATTTTTGCAGCGCGGCAAATATCAACCCAGAAAAGACATCAATCCGGAAAAGCTGCAGGAACTGGCTGATTCGATCAAAGCGCAAGGCGTAGTGCAGCCGATTGTGGTTAGGGCGCTCGGCGCGGATAAATACGAGATTGTAGCCGGCGAGCGGCGCTGGCGTGCAGCGCAATTGGCCGGTTTGCAGGATGTGCCGGTGGTCGTCAAGGATATTGGCGACCGCGCGGCGATGGCCATTGCGCTGATTGAAAATATTCAACGCGAAGATTTAAATCCGATGGAAGAGGCGGAAGCCTTAAAGAGGTTGCATGATGAGTTTGATTTGACACATCAGCAGATTGCCGAGAGCGTCGGAAAGTCAAGGGCAACGGTCACCAATCTGTTGCGCTTGAATGAATTGCAGGCGGAAGTTAAAAAAATGCTGGTTACCGGGCAGTTGGAAATGGGGCATGCGCGGGCCCTGCTTGCTCTGGAAGGAAAAAAACAACTCGTTACGGCGCATAAAATCCACGCCGGCAGGTTGACCGTAAGAGCGGCTGAAAAATTAATCAGGGATATGCAGCAGGAGAGACCAAAGCCGGTTGCCAAGCCTGTCGATTCCGACACTATGCGGCTGCAGGAGGAATTGACGGCAAGGATAGGCGCAAAAGTGACGATCAGTCATCAGTCTAACGGCAAGGGCAAACTGGTGATGAATTATACCAGTTTGGACGAACTGGAAAGCATAATAAGCCGCATAAGCTGAGGGGTATCTTAAGCGGCCCGATATTGATCGGGGAACGTGCGATAGCGGCTTAACACCTGCGGGATTACCCCTGGCGGAATAACAAAAAGTTGTTCGGGAACGAGGTGTGGTTATGGTCAAGCCTGGCGTTGGCGTGTAATCGTTGTGCGGTTACTTACTTGCCGGCAGCGATATAACAGTACAATGCATGCGGTTTTGTCGTTAAAAATATTGTTTCCTAAATGTTGACAATAGCCGTGTTTCGCGGCATAACAACATTTGCAAGGGGTGATAATCGGTTATGGTTTTGTTTGCGTTTATTGCAACTTGATTAAATCAAAACCGGTGTCTATAATCCCCAAGCTGAGTATGTCGGAGTTAATTATGACAGGTAGAAATGAAATTTCTACTGTCGGAAAAGTGTTGATTTTGCAGATCCTGATGATACTAGTCGTTTGGTCGGGGTTTTCAATGGCGGGGGCAGAGCAACAATCCGTATCTTCAGTTTTAGGGGGAGCGGCAGCGTTCTTGCCGAATCTGTACTTCGCATTCCGTATATCCTTATCGAAAGGGAAAGCAGCAAAAGAGGTTGTTCATTCGTTTTATGCGGGTGAATCAGGGAAATTAATATTGACAGTCTTGCTGTTCTTTTTGATTTTCCAAATCCCAAATCTAGAATTTCCGGCGCTGTTGGCAGGCTACGTGGCGGTGCTGTCTGTTTTTTGGTTTGCGCTGATTTTGTGGCGCGATTAACGAGATCGATTGTTGAGTTATTGTGAGGTAAGATGGCAAGCGAAGGTGGGGCTACAGGTTACATTGTTCATCATTTGACACCTTTGTCGGTTGGGGAAGGTTTTTGGACGCTGCATCTTGATACGTTGTTCTTTTCCGCATTTCTGGGTGCATTGTTTATCTGGTTTTTTAAATCGGCCGCGGAAAAGGTGACATCCGGCGTGCCGGGACTGGCGCAGAACTTTGCCGAGCTGCTGGTCGAATTTGTCGATTCGCAGGTAAAGGATACGTTTCACGGGCGCAGTAAACTCATCGCGCCGTTGGGTTTGACCATTTTTTGCTGGGTTTTTCTTTGGAATTTCATGGATTTGATTCCGGTGGACCTGTTGCCGTTAATCGGTTCGTTGATGGGAATCGAATATTTGCGCGTGGTGCCAAGTACCGATCTGAATGCAACGTTCGCATTGTCGATCAGTGTGTTCTGTTTAATTATTTTCTACAGCATCGTCATCAAAGGCCCGTGGGGCTTTGCCAAAGAATTATTGTTCCAGCCTTTCGGTCCTTGGATGTTGCCCTTCAACCTGTTGCTTAAATTGGTTGAAGAGTTGGCCAAACCCATTTCATTGGCACTTCGTTTGTTCGGCAACCTGTATGCCGGTGAGCTGATCTTTATTCTTATTGCATTGCTTCCGCCGTTGATTCAACCCGTGTTGAGTTTTCCGTGGGCGATTTTTCATATTCTGATTATTACCCTGCAAGCCTTTATATTTATGGTATTGACGATAGTCTACCTGAGTATGGCGCACGAAGATCACTAAAATTTTAATTTACCCTTTTGTCATTTAAAAAACGTTTGGAGGTATCATGGAAATTGCATCATTAATCGCAGATGTTCAAGGTTTGACCGCCGTCGCGGTAGGTTTGATTCTTGGAATGGGCGCTGTAGGAACCGCGATCGGGTTCGGTTTGCTGGGCGGCAAATTTCTGGAAGGTGCGGCTCGCCAACCTGAACTGGTGCCGATGCTGCAGGTTAAAATGTTTATTGTTGCGGGTCTGTTGGATGCGGTAACAATGATCGGGGTGGGTATGGCACTGTTCTTTACTTTCGCCAATCCTTTCCTTTCGGCTGTACAGTCTGCTGCAAGCTAACAAGCATTATTATTAACAGCAATATGAGGAATGCATCATGAGTATCAATGCTACTCTGATCGGCCAAATGATAACATTTGCGCTTCTGGTCTGGTTTACCATGAAGTATATTTGGCCACCGTTAATGCAGGCACTGGAAGAACGAAAAAAGAAAATTGCTGAAGGATTGGCTGCTGCCGAACGCGGCCAGGAAGAAATGGAGTTGGCCGAAAAACGGGCGAAGAGCCTCTTGAAGGAAGCAAAAGAACAGTCGGCCGATATCGTAAATCTGGCGCAAAAACGTGCAACTGAAATTGTAGAAGAATCAAAGGTCGATGCAAAAAAAGAAGGCGAACGCCTGATTTTGGCAGCAAATGCACAAATCGAGCAGGATATGCAAAAAGCGCAGGAAGGATTGCGCAAAGAAGTGTCCGCATTAGCGTTGACAGCGGCAGAGCAGATCCTGCAGTCAGAAGTTAATGAACAAAAGCATCAAGAAATCTTAAGCAAAGTATCTGATCAGCTAGGTAAAGGATAATGAGCGAAATAGCAACGTTGGCAAGGCCTTATGCGGAAGCTGTTTTCAAGCGTGCCAAAGAGTCTGATGCAACTGCCAAGTGGTCGGAAATGCTCGGGTTTCTGTCAGCTGTAATGCAGGACAAAGAAATCGCGGCGGCATCCGGAAATCCGAAAATCAGCCGGCAACGATTGACCGCGCTGTTATTGGATATCTGTGCGGGACAGGTGAATGACGAAGGTGTTAACTTCGTAAAACTCCTTGTCCAAAACGGCAGGCTGTCATTAGTGCCTCATATTGCAAAGCTGTATGAACAGTACAAAGCCGACGACGAAGGCTATGTCGATGTTGATGTGTTGACGGCATTTTCTTTTAGTGATGAACAACAAAAGCAAATTGCCGAATCGCTGGAAAAAACACTGAACAAAAAAGTGCATATTAACGTGGCAATAGACAAGTCATTGATTGGCGGCGTGTTGATACGTGCAGGTGACCGAGTGATCGACGGATCCATTAAAGGCCAGCTTCAACAATTAGCGAAACGGCTCTAAACGGCTGGAGTGAGAAATATAACATGCAATTAAACCCATCTGAAATAAGTGATCTTATCAAGAAAAAGATCGAAAATTTCGACTTGAGTGTCGAAGCGCATACCGAAGGTACCGTGGTCAGCGTAACGGACGGTATCGTAAGAATTCATGGATTATCTGAAGCTATGCAGGGCGAAATGCTCGAGTTTCCGGGTAATACCTATGGCATGGCCCTCAACTTGGAAAGAGATTCGGTCGGTGCGGTGATATTGGGAGCTTACGAGCATATCACCGAAGGCGATACGGTCAAATGCACCGGTAAAATTCTGGAAGTACCTGTCGGCGAATCCCTGCTCGGGCGTGTTGTCGATGCTTTGGGGAATCCGATAGACGGAAAGGGTGCGGTTGATTCGAACCAATCGTCGCCGATAGAAAAAATCGCTCCCGGCGTCATTGCACGCCAATCTGTTGACCAACCGGTGCAGACCGGCTTGAAATCGATCGACTCGATGATTCCTATCGGCCGGGGACAAAGAGAGCTGATTATCGGCGACCGGCAGACCGGGAAAACCGCCATTGCCGTTGATGCGATAATCAATCAAAAAGGTACCGGCATTAAGTGTATTTATGTTGCTATCGGTCAAAAACAATCCTCAATCGCCAATGTGGTTCGTAAACTGGAAGAGCACGGTGCGATGGAGCATACCATTGTGGTCGTTGCTTCCGCTTCAGAGTCGGCGGCGATGCAGTTTATTGCCCCCTATACGGGCTGTTCTATGGGAGAGTTCTTTAGGGATAAGGGTGAAGATGCCTTAATCATTTATGACGATTTGACCAAGCAAGCTTGGGCTTATCGGCAGGTATCGCTGCTGCTGCGCCGCCCACCTGGTCGTGAAGCTTACCCAGGTGATGTTTTCTACCTGCATTCCCGTTTACTGGAAAGAGCTGCCCGGATTAACGCTGTGGAAGTTGAAAAATTGACCGGCGGCAAAGTAACGGGAAAAACAGGCTCGCTTACTGCATTACCGATTATCGAAACGCAGGCCGGCGACGTTTCTGCATTCGTTCCGACCAACGTGATTTCCATTACCGACGGACAGATCTTTTTAGAAACCGACTTGTTTAATGCCGGTATTCGTCCGGCGGTCAACGCCGGTTTATCGGTTTCGCGGGTCGGCGGTGCGGCGCAAACCAAAATCGTCAAAAAGCTCGGCGGCGGCATACGACTCGATTTGGCTCAATATCGTGAGTTGGCGGCTTTTGCACAGTTTGCATCCGATCTGGATGAAAGCACACGTAAGCAGATTGAACGCGGACAACGAGTAACAGAGTTAATGAAACAAAATCAATATTCCCCTATGTCGGTTGCCCAAATGGCCGTGTCATTGTTTGCCGCTAACGAAGGCTTTCTGGACAACGTCGAAGTCAGTAAAGTACGCGACTTTGAAGATGCATTGCAGTTATATATGAAATCGGATCAAGCTGAATTAATGGACAAAATCAATGCTACCGGGGACTACAATGATGAAATTCAACAGGGTTTGAGGTCCGCCATCGAGAATTTCATTCAAAATCACAGCTGGTAAAAGGTCTACTTATGGCAGTTGGTAAAGAAATACGCACTAAAATCGCGAGTATTAAAAATACTCAAAAGATTACCCGCGCAATGGAGATGGTTGCTGCGAGTAAAATGCGTAAGACTCAAAGCAAAATGCAGGCAACGCGCCCTTACTCGTTAAAAATTGCGCAAATGATTAAGCATTTGGCGCACGCCAATCCGGAATACAAACATGAATTTCTGGTTAAGCGCGATGTGCAGCGGGTCGGTCTGGTCATTATTTCATCCGATCGAGGCCTGTGCGGCGGGTTGAATGCCAATCTGTTCAGAAAAACCATTGCGCAGCTGAAACAGTGGGACAGTGAAAACATCGGATTTGATATCTGCACGATCGGCACGAAAGGCTCCGTTTTTTTTAGCAATTTGGGTGCGAACGTCATCGGCCAAGCGACCAAGCTTGGTGATACACCGCACCTGGAAGACATCATCGGCATCATTAAAATCATGCTCGATGCTTATAGCGAAGGAAAAATAGACGAGTTATACGTCGTGTATAACGAATTTGTTAACACCATGACGCAAAAGCCCGCCATTCAAAAACTATTGCCGATCGTCGCCGAAGATATCGAAGAAGAGTTGAAAGGACATTGGGATTATTTATACGAACCCGATGCAAAAGAAGTTCTGGACGGATTGCTGACTCGCTATATTGAATCGATCATCTATCAGGGCTTGGTGGAAAACAATGCGTGTGAACAGGCCGCCAGAATGGTTGCGATGAAAAGTGCATCGGACAACGCCGGTAATCTTATCGAAGAATTGCAGCTTATATACAACAAAGCAAGGCAGGCTGCGATTACGCAGGAAATTTCGGAAATCGTCGGCGGCGCAGCTGCTGTATAAGCAAGTAAAACGAATTGATAAAAAGTATTTAAGAGGACGAAACAATGAGTTCGGGTAAAATCGTTCAAATTATCGGTGCGGTCGTTGACGTGGAATTTCCGCGTGAAGGCCTGCCGAAAGTATATGACGCGCTGGACGTCGAGGGTACGGAAATCGTTTTGGAAGTTCAACAGCAATTGGGGGACGGCATTGTCAGAGCCATTGCAATGGGTTCTACTGACGGTTTAAGACGAGGATTGCAGGTATCCAACACCGGTGCGGCAATTTCTGTCCCGGTAGGCCAGGAAACATTGGGCCGCATTATGAATGTGCTCGGACAGCCCATCGACGAAAAAGGCCCTATCGGTGAAAAAGAAAAATGGGTCATTCATCGCAAAGCGCCATCCTATGATGAGCAGGCGCCGGCGAATGAATTGCTGGAAACGGGCATCAAGGTAATTGACTTGGTCTGTCCGTTTGCCAAAGGCGGTAAAGTGGGCCTGTTCGGCGGTGCCGGGGTAGGTAAAACCGTTAATATGATGGAATTGATCAGGAATATCGCGATCGAACACAGCGGTTTCTCGGTGTTTGCCGGTGTCGGTGAACGTACCCGTGAAGGCAACGACTTCTATCATGAAATGACCGATTCCAATGTGATCGACAAGGTGTCGCTGGTCTACGGGCAGATGAACGAGCCGCCCGGCAACAGGTTGCGCGTGGCGCTGACCGGCCTGACCATGGCCGAATATTTCCGTGAAGAAGGCAGAGACGTATTGTTTTTCGTGGATAACATTTACCGTTATACGCTGGCCGGAACGGAAGTTTCCGCGTTGCTGGGCCGTATGCCGTCGGCGGTGGGCTATCAGCCGAACCTCGCGGAGGAGATGGGTGTCCTGCAGGAGCGTATCACTTCCACCAAAACCGGTTCCATTACCTCGATTCAAGCCGTATACGTACCCGCTGACGATTTGACCGACCCGTCGCCGGCGACGACATTCGCCCACCTTGACGCCACCGTGGTATTGTCCCGCCAAATCGCCGAGTTGGGTATTTACCCGGCGGTTGACCCGCTGGATTCCACCAGCCGTCAGCTCGACCCGCTGGTCATCGGCCAGGAACATTACGATGTCGCCCGTAAAGTGCAGGGTACTTTGCAGCGCTATAAAGAGTTGCGCGACATTATCGCAATTTTGGGCATGGATGAATTGTCGGAAGAGGACAAATTGACCGTTTCCCGGGCGCGTAAAATCCAAAGATTCCTGTCGCAACCGTTCTTCGTTGCCGAGGTATTCACCGGCTCACCGGGCAAATATGTTCCGCTGAAAGATACCATTTCCGGATTTAAAGGAATCGTCGAAGGCGAATACGATGACATTCCGGAACAGGCTTTTTACATGGTCGGCACAATAGACGAAGCACTTGAAAAAGCCAAAAAGATGTAAGGCGGACAGCCATAGGTTATAATTATGCCAATGACAATACATGTAGACATCGTCAGCGCGGAAAAGGAAATTTATTCCGGCCTGGCCGAAATGGTTTTTGCACCCGCCGAACTCGGCGAGGTTGGTATTGCGCCGCGCCATTCCCCTTATATCTCTAAACTGGTGCCGGGCGAGGTCCGCGTTAAGGTGAATGAAACGGAACAATACCCGTTTTACGTGTCCGGCGGACTGATCGAGGTACAACCCCATCTGGTCACGATTCTGGCCGATACCGCAGTCCGGGCGAAGGATATCGACGAAGCGTCGGCATTGGAAGCCAAAGCCAGGGCCGAAGAACAACTGGCCGACAAATCCGGACAGATTGATTACGCTAAAGCCCAAGCGCAGTTGGCTGAAGCGGTCATGCAGCTCAGGACGCTGGACAGATTGAGAAAACGAGGCGGTTGACAAGTCATAATTTTTTACAGCCAAAGAAAGCCCGGTAATATGGTTTCGTCCCCATGTTGCCGGGCTTTTTTTATTGTCAATGTTTTTTGAAGGACTATACTATGAACATTAAAACAATTATTCTGGCCGCGGGGCAAGGGACCCGCATGCGTTCCGCGTTACCCAAGGTATTGCATAAAATTGCCGGCAAAGCGCTGCTGCAGCATGTCTATGATACCTGCAGGCAACTAGAAAATAATGCAGTCAACATCGTCTACGGGCATGGTGCCGAGATGGTGCTGAAGGAGCTGCAAACGCTGCAGGCAAACTGGATCGAACAAGCCGAGCAGTTGGGTACAGGCCATGCCGTGCAACACTGCATTGATTACATCGATGATGACGACAAGGTGCTTATTTTATATGGCGACGTGCCGCTGCTGCAGTTGGAAATCATGAACGCGCTGCTGCAAAAGGTGTCGGAGCGGACATTGGCGTTGCTGACCGTGCAATTGGCAAATCCGCAGGGCTACGGCCGCATCGTCAGGGGGGCGGATGGGCAGGTAAACCGGATTGTCGAAGAAAAAGACGCCACCGACGACATAAAACAGATAAACGAAGTCAATACCGGCATCATGGCTGTCAATGGCAAACGATTAAAGCAATGGCTGGCGCAACTGCAAAACAACAATGCCCAACAGGAATACTACCTCACCGACGTTATCGAAATGGCGGTAGAGGACGGAGTCAGCGTGTCCACCGTTGCGGCAGGCAGTATTGACGACGTGTTAGGCATTAATGACCGGGTCCAGTTAAGCCATTTGGAGCGCGTTTTCCAACAACGCCAAGCGGAACAGCTAATGCGGCAGGGCGTCACGCTATATGATCCGAACCGTTTCGATTTACGGGGCCGCATCGAGCAAATCGGCAGTGATGTCGAGATCGACATCAACGTGATCCTGGAAGGGGAGATTCGGATAGGCAACAATGTCAAAATCGGAGCTAATACGATTATCCGCAACGCAACAATCGAAGATGATGTGGAAATCCTGCCGAACTGTGTCATCGAAAATGCCCGCGTGGGCGGCGCCAGCCGCATCGGGCCGTTTGCCCGCCTGCGGCCCGAGACCGCATTGGGGCGCAATGTGCATATCGGCAATTTCGTCGAAATTAAAAAATCCACGGTGGCCGACAGCAGCAAAATCAACCATCTTAGCTATGTTGGTGACGCGGATGTGGGCAGCAAAGTAAATATCGGTGCGGGCACCATTACCTGTAACTACGACGGCGTCAATAAATTCCGCACCGTCATCGGCGACGGTGCCTTTATCGGTTCCAATACGCAACTGGTGGCGCCGGTAACGGTTGGCGACAACGCCACGATCGGAGCAGGATCGACCATCACCAAAGATGCGCCCGCGGAACAACTGACGCTGGCACGCAACCGACAGACAACGGTAAAAGGATGGCATAGACCGACTAAACGGGAGCAATAATATGTGCGGAATTGTAGGCGCGGTGGCACAAAGAAACGTCGTGCCGATACTATTGGAAGGACTGAAACGGCTCGAATACCGCGGCTACGATTCTGCCGGGATAGCGGTCGTCGAGCACGATGCCATTCACCGGCGCAGGCAGGTCGGTAAAGTCGCAGGACTGGAAGCGCTGA
>JBNLCC010000025.1:0-15528 GCA_050303615.1 Methylococcaceae bacterium
GAGGAACGGGGCTGGCGCTGCTGGCCTGGGGCAGCATGGTGGCGCCGGCGCTGCAGGCAGGCGAACAACTGGGGGCAACGGTCGTCAATATGCGCTTTGTCAAGCCGCTGGATGAAGCGCTGCTCCGGGAATTGGCCGCCGACCATGAGCGACTGGTCACCGTGGAAGAAAATGTCATCGCCGGCGGTGCGGGCAGCGCGGTCAACGAATTTCTGTTGCAACAGCGGATAACTCTGCCTATTTTGAATCTGGGCCTGCCCGATAATTTCGTCGAACAGGGCGGGCGGGAAGAGTTGCTCAGTTTGTGCGGCCTGGATACCCAAGGCATTGTGGCCAGTATCGAACGGCTTTACGAATAAAGCTAATCATGTAAAATTAATTTAACCGGCATCATCAGAAGATCAATTTATTTGGCAAATAATGGACAGATTAAAAGCAAAAATCCGCGATATCCCTGACTTCCCGAAACAAGGCATTATTTTTAAGGATATTACGCCTTTGGCTAAAGATCCCGCCACGTTGCGTTTGGCGGTGCATCAATTGATTCATCCTTTTCTGGGACGCGACATTACCGCAGTGGCCGGCATGGAAGCACGTGGTTTTATTTTCGGATCTCTGGTGGCCTGGGAATTGGGTGTCGGCTTTATCCCTTTAAGAAAGCCTGGTAAATTACCCTATGACGTACAAAGTGTTTGCTATGACCTGGAATACGGCTCCGCCAGCCTGGAGGCACACATTGACGCATTTGAGAGCACCGACCGGGTGCTGCTGATCGACGACCTGTTAGCAACCGGCGGTACGGCCAAGGCCAGTTGCGAACTGGTGGAAAAGCTCGGTGCCAGCGTCGAAGCCTGTGCCTTTGTTGTTGAGCTGGATTTTCTTGAAGGAAGAAAAAAACTTGGAAATTACGAAGTACATTCCTTGGTCCATTTTTGAGTAAGGTTAAAAAAACTACCGTTTTTCATAATCCCTTTTGATTTACCACGAGGAATTTCTTCGCCGCATGTTGACAGGATCCGTCTCGGCGGCATCGTTATTGGCCGTCTCGGATTTTTCCTGCTCCGCTTCGATATTACCCTGCGCTTCAATGCCACCATTCACCCCAGGCACTTCTCCTGCGTTCGTGGCATCAGATTCGGACTGAGCATTAGCGCTATCAGTCGCTTCGGAAGCAGCCGGGCTCACGGCGTCCCCATCATCCGCCGGCGAATCTTCTTCCTCTAAATCCTCATCGGCAAATAATTCCTCATCAAATTCATCAATATCAACAGAGGTTTCCCCTTCGCCATCCGTTACTTGGTGCTCACGGAACTGCAAATAGGACTCACGGGTAAATACATAGGGGTCTAATGCCGCCTCATCGATAAACTTGAGTGATTCCTCGGCATTGGCGCGGCGATTCAGTGCCGCCACAGCGGCAAACCCCACCGGCAAGTAAGTTGCCGGATGTACCGCGGCATCAACAATCGAACCGGGTATCTCCCTAAATGTACCCGGACCGACAAACGGCAACACCAGATAGGGGCCAGCAGGCACCCCCCAGACGGCAAGCGTCTGCCCGAAATCCTCATCATGTTGCTCAAGCCCGACATAACCGGCAACATCAATCAAACCCAATAATCCGACTGTCGTGTTTAATGCAAAACGCCCGGTATCCGACGCGCCTTGTGCAAATTTCGCCTGGAGAAAATCATTGATAAAAACGCCAATACCGCGCATGTTGGCATAGAAATTGGAGACGCCGGTTTGCACGAACTGCGGAAAAACCCACCGATAAACATCGGTAATCGGCTCCGCGATATAAGTGTCGACCTTTTCATTAAAATCATACATGGTACGGTTAAAACCCTCCAGCGGGTCGTTGTCCGTAGTCTCTTCCTCTTCAGCAATCTCTTCCGCTTTCGCTTCAGTAGCCTGCTGTGCAGCAGGCTGATCCTGTTCAACAATCACATACTCGGTAACACATCCGGACAACAATAATGCCGCCGACATGACTAATGCACACAACACCTTGCAATTATCTGTTTGCGGCCGACTCTCCAAACGCTCACGCTTATTCATTACGTTGCGAACCTATTGTTTTGAATACTTTTCTATTTTATCGGATAATTTTGCGATTAAAGCGTCGAAACCTTCCCGCTTCATAACGCTGGAATATTCCGATCTTTTCAAAGCCAAATCGCTGACACCGTTGGCAATTATATTGATTATGAGCCAGGAATCACCATTTTTCTTCAACATGTAGTCAAATTTGACATCTTTATCATCGGGAATAATAAACAGCGACCGGACTATAACGCCGCCTCGCGCTGTTTCCTCTTCCGAATCAAACTGGAAAGATTCACCGGAAAAATCTTTAAAATTATAAGCATAGGAAGAAACACTGAGGCGGGTAAAAACATCGATCATTTGCTGTTTTTGTTCTTCGGATAAATTTTTCCAATCCTTGCCAATGACAATACGGGCAATTTTAGTCAAATCATGGCTGGCCGTTACCGGCTCAAACAGCTTATCGTAACGCCCCTGATAACCTAATTGTTCACCCTGTTTCATCACCTCCAGCAAATTACCCTGAAAAGCCTCGACAACCTGCCTGGCTGTTTTAGGTTCACTATTAGCTGCCATCGTCACCACCGGCCAACACAGGACAATGAAAACAAAAGCAAAGGAATATTTAAATTTGGAAAATAACTGCATCAGAAACCCTACAAGAAAACATAAACTAACTGTTTTGATAAATCCGTCCTTTCCAACGAGAACGCTCACCTCTCCAAAATCGCCATGCCGATGTCCAGGTCATCAATAAAAAGAGCCCGGCGATCATCGGCATGGCCACACTCCAAACCGGACTTAACGAATAAAAAAGCAGTGTCGGTATATACGCTGTCACCATAATCGCGAATGACAATATACTTAAAGCTTGCGCCATACCCGAAAAATATAACCCCCCGACAATCGGCACCACATACATCAATACTAGGATAACGGTGCAGAGCAACAGCAATGCGACCGAGTAAAATAATTGGCTGTAAGCGGTACGGGCAACCATCTCCCAAATATCTGACAGCGAAGCATAAGGACGTTGGCTGATTGCCCCATGCGTTAACCCAACCCAGGTTTTAAAACCGGCGGATTTGATTTTTTTTGCCAACGTACAATCATCAATGACTGCATCCTTAATCGCCTCCATAGTACCGATTTTATACAGGCAATCCGTATTCACCAAAATGCAGCCGCCTGCCGCCGCAGCTGTTTTACGCTTGGCGTTATTGGCTAATGCAAACGGATACAACATTTTGAAATAAAATATAAACGCCGGCATTAACAACTTTTCCCAAAACGACGAAAAGCGCAATTGCGCCATCAACGAAACAAGCTGTAGTCCCTCGGCTTGCTGTTTTGACTTAAGGCTATTAATCATACCCGGCAACAATACGATGTCGGCATCAAGCAGCAGTGTATGCGAAGTTCGCACCTCATGTAAACCCTGCTGTTGCGCCCATAGCTTTCCGCTCCAACCTTCAGGCAACGGCTTGGAGGCGATAATTTTTAAATTTTCCAGATTTAATTTGCGGACGACGTCGCCCGTTCCATCGGTTGACTCATCATCAATAACAATTATTTTCAGCCCCGGCCCCTGTTCTGCGAGCGCTAAAAGCGTGGTTTCGATGACTTCAGCCTCGTCTCTGGCCGGTATGACAACGGTTATATCGCTGAGATCGGTTACTTGCCCATTGTTCGGATCAATCTCCAAAACTTCTCTGGTTTTCCAAGGCAACCACGGCAAACAAATGGTCACCAGCCACACCAACGCAGTAAAGACCGACAAAAAAAAACCGTAATCCTGCATCGTTAATTGACAGTTTCGGTTCTCACCGGAATATCGGCAAGTCTTGTTGTTTTATCAACGACATATTCAGGAGTCATCTCAGGCACCATATCGCCCGAAGTTTTCGGCCCCCTGATTGAAGTCAACAACCCTTTAAGCGGATGTTTCAGCATGTCCTCGACAGCGGTTGCCTCATAACCGCAATGGGCCATACAACTGGCACATTTGGGGTTTTTTACACTGCCGTATTGGTCCCATGGCGTGGTTTCCATAAGCTCTCTGAAACTGCCGGCATTGCCTTCGTTATCCAATAAATAACAAGGTTTTTGCCAACCGAAAACATTCCGTGTGGGATTACCCCAAGGTGTACAGTGATAATTTTGATTTCCCGCAAGAAAATCCAGATACAAAGCGGAATGGTTTAGCTTCCATTGACGCCGTTTTCCAATGCTGAATATACCGCGGAACAGCTCTTTGGTATCCCTGGCTTTGATAAAAATATTCTGCTGAGGTGCGCGTTCGTAACTAAAGCCCGGCGAAATGGTAACGCCTTCCACGCCCAATTTCATGACGTAATCCAGGAAATCCGCTACTTCCTCGGCTTTTTCCCCCTGGAATAGCGTACAATTGATGTTGACCCTGAATCCGCGGCCAAGAGCCAGCTTGATCGCCTCGACCGCCCGGTCAAAAACACCATCCTGACATACCGAGGCATCATGTCGTTCACGGTTTCCATCTAAATGGATCGAAAAGGTCAGATAAGGAGATGGTTGATAATCATCAATGCGTTTTTTTAACAGCAGCGCATTGGTACACAAGTAAACAAACTTTTTCCGCGTTATGATCCCTTTCACTATTTCAGGCATTTGCTTATGCAGCAGCGGCTCTCCGCCCGGAATGGAGACGATCGGCGCACCGCATTCATCAACGGCCTGCAGGCATTCTTCGACAGAGAGACGACGGTCTAAAATTTCATCTGGGTGGTCAATTTTGCCGCAACCGGCACAGGCCAGGTTACAACGGTATAAAGGTTCCAGCATCAAAACCAAAGGATATTTTTTTACCCCCTTCAACTTTTGTTTAATGAGATAACTACCAACACTTAACTGTTGACGGATAGGAACACCCATGAGCAAATCCTCATATTAAGCCACAAAAAATTAACCAGCAAAAAACAATTGCTATGCAATAACAGTATCGAAAATCAAGTTGCATTATAGCAACAACACAGTTAAACGGCCATATAAGCGGGAAAACCGCTTATTTCCAATACCAAGGGAAGGTTTTATTGTATAACAATCAGTTACTTTAATTACCCAGTAGAATACTATCTTTTATGGCACAACTCCAGTTTTTTCACTGGCAACCCTCATTGTGTTTCTCAATATACCGGATATTTTATATTGCTAACGGGCGGTTTTTCGATGCCGCCAGCCCCACCCAGACAAAACACAACCAGTTGATTATATTGACTTATATGGTAAACAACATCATCTTTCAACAAAGCAGGGAAAACTTGCGCCTAGGCAGCGAAATTGTTTGCAGGGACGCCTATTATCAACGTTTCGCACAAAAACAACATTATTTTGCAATGCACCAACAAAGGACCTATAATTGCTAATATATTTTATCTATCGAGTAAACGTCAACTCCAATGAGCGGACCTCAAATTTCAATCAACGATCCAAATAGCCTGCACGGACTGGACGATAATACGCTGCAAGCAATATTGCTTGAGGGCGTATCACGCACGTTTGCCCTAACCATTCCGCAATTACCCGAAAAACTTCACGGCGCCGTTGCCAATGCTTATTTGCTTTGCCGCATTGTCGACACAATTGAAGATGAAGTCTCGCTTTCCGCCGAACAAAAAAGATATTTCTGCAATGCTTTCATTGACGTCGCTAAAACCGGTGAAAATTCCGTCACTTTTGCAGAGCAACTCGCACCTTTACTTTCCGGGCAAACAATTCCCGCGGAACACACCCTGATCCGATTAATCCCCAGGGTAATAGAAATTACCCACCGCCTGGATGCCGATCAGATTGAAGCGCTGGCCGGCTGTGTCGAGACAATGGCCAACGGCATGCCGATATTCCAGGCAAAAGATCTACATAGCGGGTTGGCAACAATGGCCGATATGGATGACTATTGTTATTACGTCGCCGGCTGTGTCGGAGAAATGCTGGCAAAACTATTTTGCCATTATTCACCGGAGATAGCCGAACATCGGACAGAACTGTTAAAACTTTCGGTATCTTTCGGCCAGGGACTGCAAATGACCAACATCCTCAAGGACATATGGGATGATGCCGGTCGCGATGTTTGCTGGCTGCCGCAGGATATTTTCAGCGAAACGGGTTTCGATTTAAAGGATTTGACAACTAAAACCAGTGACAGACACTTCCAGCAGGGGCTGGAGCATTTGATCAGCATTGCGTACAGCCACTTACAAAATGCACTGACTTTTACCCAACTGATACCAACTCATGAAACAGGAATTCGTTATTTCTGCTTATGGGCATTGGGAATGGCGGTACTGACGCTAAAAAAAATCAAGCAGAACATCGATTTTAATAATTCAGAACAAGTCAAAATAACCCGCAGCAGCGTCAAGGCTACCATTATCACCACGCGCATAACCGGACACAGCAATTTGTTGCTGTCTTTATTATTTAAGCTATCCAGCCGCGGACTCAATATGCCCAACTGGAAATATTCACCACAAATAACCGAAGCCTAGTCTCAAAGGAAGCATTATGTTTACTGAATCATATACAGAAATGAATTACGGCGTGACTCAGGACACTGCATCTCCCGACACGTCAAATAATTACAACCTGAACCGGGCAATACAGAGCGCAAAACAGACCATATTAAACTTACAGTCCGATCAAGGTTATTGGGTTTTCGAACTGGAGGCGGATTGCACGATTCCCGCCGAGTACATCATGATGATGCATTATCTGGGTGATATAGATGAACAATTGCAGAGTAAGATCGCAAATTACATCAGAGCCAGACAATCAGCAGACGGCAGTTATCCGTTATTTGCAGGCGGACAAGGCGACCTCAGTTGCAGCATTAAAGCCTACTATGCTTTAAAAATGGCCGGCGATTCAATCGACGCACCACACATGGTTAAACTGAGAGAATATATCCTCTGCCAGGGAGGAGCCGCAAAAGCAAACGTGTTTACACGCATCGCCCTGGCGATATTTGAGCAACTGCCCTGGCGTGGCGTACCTTATATTCCGGTCGAAATCATGCTGCTGCCGAAATGGTTCCCTTTCCACATTGACAAGGTTTCCTACTGGTCGCGCACCGTCATGGTGCCGCTGTTTATTTTGTGCACACTTCAGGCAAAAGCAAAAAACCCACATAATGTCAACGTCCTGGAACTGTTTGTCACCCATCCGAATGAAGAGCGACATTATTTTCCTGAACGGACACTGCTCAATAAGTTTTTTCTGTTGCTGGATAAAATCGGCCGCGCGACACGGCCGCTGATCTCCGAAAGCACGCATCAGCGAGCCATTGAAAAGGCAAAAGACTGGTTTATTGAACGTCTCAACGGTGAAGACGGTCTGGGCGGTATTTTTCCGGCCATGGTCAATGCTTATGAGGCAATGCTGTTGCTAGGCATGCCCAAGGAACACGAACTTGTGGTCACCGCTCGCAAAGCACTTGAAAAACTGCTGGTGATACGCGACTACGAAGCTTACTGCCAGCCATGTCTTTCTCCGGTATGGGATACCGGATTGACCGCTCTGGCCTTACAGGAAGCGGATAAACCAGGCACCAAAGAGAGTTTAAACCGCGCCTATGCCTGGTTGCAAAGCAAACAACTTTCCGATGAGCCGGGCGACTGGCGTATTAGCCGCCCGGATGTCGCGGGCGGCGGATGGGCATTCCAGTTTGCAAATCCTTATTATCCGGATGTGGATGATACTGCTGTTGTCGCTTTCGCCATGGCGGACTCATTAAACCCAAGCGGGTTCGATGAATCGATCCGGCGTGCAACCGACTGGATCGTAGGTATGCAATCAAAAAATGGCGGTTATGGCGCTTTCGACATCGATAACACTTATTATTATCTGAATGAAATCCCTTTTGCCGACCACGGTGCGTTATTGGACCCGCCAACCGTGGATGTCAGCGCCCGATGCGCCATGTTGATGGCTAAAGTTGCGCAACATAATAAGCAATATGCAGCTTCGTTAACTCGCACCCTTGACTACATTCGCAGTGAACAAGAACAAGACGGTTCCTGGTTTGGACGCTGGGGAACCAACTATATTTACGGCACTTGGTCGGTACTGTTGGGACTTGAACAAACCGATTTACCGAAAGACGACCCGATGTATACCAAAGCGGTTGCCTGGCTGAAAAGCATTCAGCGCGAAGACGGCGGCTGGGGCGAAGATAATTTCAGTTACCATGAAGCTGATTCACGCGGACGATTTCATACCAGCACCGCTTTTCAAACCGCGTGGGCCCTATTGGGATTAATGGCCGCGGGCGAGACGGAAAGCCCGGAGGTCACTGCCGGAATTAATTACCTGTTACGGCAGCAACAAGCCGATGGTGTTTGGCACGATACCTGTTTTACCGCCCCCGGCTTTCCAAAGGTTTTTTACCTGAAATACCATGGCTATGATAAATTTTTTCCGTTATGGGCACTGGCTCGTTATCGTAATGAGCTCAATAAGCAGTGATAACCGGGATTGTTGCCGCATTACCCGAAGAAATCAAGACCCTGACCAATAGAAAAATTGCTCAGGGTGAATGCTTTTTCATTGCCGACGATATTTTAGTGGTCCGTTCCGGCGCCGGCCCGGTTAATGCCGCCGATGCCGTCAGTATATTGATTGCGAACGGCGCCAAAGCGATCATTAGCTGGGGCTGTGCCGCGGCATTGGACAAGTCGCTAAAACCAGGCAATCTGACGCTACCGGCACAACTGGTCACCGATAATGGGCAACGGCTGCCGATTGATTGTGAATGGCACCGATATGCAACAGAGTTGCTCGCCTCCCGCTTCGACGTTCGAACCGGCAGTTTGGCTGAAAGCAGCCGCATTATTTCAAGCTGCCGCGAAAAACAAACCTTGCACAACCAAACTGAAGCCATTGCCCTGGATATGGAAAGCGCCGCAATTGCCAAAGCGGCTGCACGAGCCGACCTGCCGTGTTTGGTGGTTCGCGCGGTAGCTGACCCGGCAGATATGGACTTACCTGCTGCCGTCGCGTACGCAATGGACCCATCAGGCAGCGTTGATATAAAGAAACTAACAGGGTTTGTACTGACGCATCCCGGCCAATTACCGGGACTAATCGAACTCGGCCTGCATTTCACTGCTGCAGCCCGAACATTAAAATCAATTGTCGAACTATTACCGGCTTTAGCCATTAATAAACTAAGACAATAAATATATTTTAAAACAGTAAGCCTGCATGCCTCATTCTTTTTCATCTAACAGTAAATCTTTGTTATGCTGGTGGAATCGTCAAATCCTGCGCTTCCCCCTGATATTGCTGATATTGGTTACCGTTTTATGCGCGTTAAGCCTGCATTACACCGTCAATCACCTGGGAATTAACACCGACACGTCGGAATTACTATCACCCGAATTACCTTTCAAAAAAAACTTAAAAATATTTGAACAAAGCTTTCCCCAAGACAGCGAAACTTTCTTGGTGGTGGTGGAAGCAACCACTCCCGAATATACTCGCATCGCCGCCAGGCAACTGGCCAAGCAGTTGGCAGATCGACCTGAACTGTTCAGTTCGGTCTATATTGCCGATGATAATGAGTTTTTTAACCGCCAGGCTTTGCTTTATCTCAATGAACAGGAGCTTGACGACCTAGCTGCCAAACTGATCGATGCACAGCCTTTTATAGGCTATCTTGGCCAAAACTTTCATTTACCGGGGTTATTTGAAATAATCGGCAAGGCCTTGGATAACCAGGACAACGAGCTACCGACCGATTTAACCCCGATCCTCGAAAAAGTGGATCAGGCCTTAACCGCGGTACCGGCAAAACGGCCCTATTTTCTGTCCTGGCAGCAATTGCTCGCTTTCGATAAGGTTGATGACGAATCAAGCATCCGCCAAATTATCGTGGCAAGACCGGTATTCGATTTTAAGTCGATGTTGCCGACCGGGCCGGCTATGCACTTTGTGCGCCAGGCAAAGCAGCAAATTGAGTCGTCATTGCCCGGCGTAACAATCAAAATCACCGGTAATCCGGCTTTGGAGTATGAAGAACTGGAAAGCCTGGGTGAAGACATGGTGGTCGCCGGCTGCATTTCGTTATTGTTGGTCTGTTGCTCCTTGCTGGTCGGGCTGCGTTCGTTCAAATTATTGCTTTCCACCTTTATCGCCCTGATCATGGGCCTCATTCTGACCGCCGGTTACGCCGCATTAATAGTCGGCCACTTAAATGTGCTGTCGGTTGCCTTTGCCGTGTTATACATCGGCCTTGGCGTGGATTTTTCAATTCACATTTGCCTCCGCTACCGGGAATGCAGGGAACATAATATGCCGAACCTGCAGGCAATTCAAAAAACCGTAAAAGACCTTGGTTTTTCGCTGTTCCTCTGTGCATTGACAACCTCAATCGGATTTTTTGCCTTTATACCTACCACCTATGCCGGCGTTTCCGAATTGGGAATCATTTCCGGAGGCGGCATGTTCATTGGTTTTTTCATCTCGGTCATTGTCTTGCCGGCATTGTTGAAAATATTGCCGGTAAACAATGTCCGGCCGGCACGCTTCAAATTAATACCGCGAACACTGTACGCTTTTCCATTCCGCCATAAAATCAGCATACGCATAATTTCCGTATTGTTGGCTATTGGCTCAGCGATTATCGTTACCCAACTCAGTTTTGATTCGAATCCGGTCAATTTGCGTAATAAACAAAGCGAATCGGTTATTACCTTCAATGAATTATTACGTACCAAACGGGATTCACCTTTTGTCTTATACGCGCTCAGCGACAATCCGGTTGAGGCCAAACAACTGGCAGACAAATTACTGGCTCTGGACACGGTGAGCGAAACCATCACGTTAAATGATATGGTCGCGCAAGACCAATCGCAGAAACTGGCTATTATCGATGATCTTAATCTGGTGCTCAGCACCGACCTGGACCAGTTTAATCAACCGTTGCAACATACCGACACGCGCCGGGCGCTAATTGAATTACAGCAAAAAGTCAGCCGCGCACTGCAGCACGGCACCGATAAGACTTCCGTCGAACTACTGCAGCGCCTGCAGGAACACATTCGGGCTTTTATTGAATCAGCCGATCAAGCTGGCCAGGACAATCTGTACGATAAACTGGATGACAGTATTTTGGCATTGCTCCCCTTTACCATGGAGCAATTACGCCAAGGGTTGTCGGCTAATCCTTTCAACGTTGACGACATCCCGGAATACATCCGTAAACAATGGCGTAGCGATAAGGGCATATACAAAATCCTGATCCTGCCGGAACAGGACTTAAACAATGCGGAGAATCTAAAGGCTTTTGTCACCGAAGTGCAAAACGTAGATAATAGCGTAACAGGCTACCCTGTAGTGGACAGGGCATCAGGTACGGCCGTTGTGGAGGCGTTTATCCAAGCATTGGCCAGTGCGTTGGCGGTGATTTTTCTGATTTTATTGCTGATCTTGAAAAATGTGCGGAATACGCTGCTGGTATTCGGTCCCCTGCTGTTGGCAGCACTGATGACCGGCGCATTGAATGTATTATTGGACAATCACTTTAATTTCGCCAACAGCATCGCCATCCCGTTATTGATGGGGATGGGTGTGGACAGCGGGATTCACATCATGCACAGATTACATGTCGGATTGACGGAAAACGAGCAAATTCTACAAACCAGTACCGCCAGGGGAGTATTTTTCAGTTCGCTAACGACGCTATGCAGCTTTACCAGCCTGGCTTTCATCCCGCATGAGGGTATTGCCAGTATGGGACTATTGTTGGCCATTGGTATATCATTCACCTTGCTTTGCACACTGATCGTTTTACCGGCATTCAGCAGCAAAGATGCACACTATTAATAAAACGTTAAGATTGAACACGAGGAACAACATGTCATTCAGCATTGCCGAACTGTTATCCGAACGCAGTAACGATAAATTCGGACTGCACGAACAGCACCTGAATAACCAGATGGTGCGTGTTTTAAAAACCATCGGCTATGACAGAAATTACAAAAGAGCCGTCGGACAGTACCTGTACGACCAGAACGGCGACGAATACCTGGATTTGTTGAGCGGATTCGGCGTGTTTGCTGTCGGGAGGAATCATCCGACGATCGTCAGCGCATTGCAGGAAACACTGACACTAGAGCTGCCCAATCTGGTGCAGATGGACGTTTCGCTGCTCAGCGGCCTGCTGGCCGAGAAAATATTACAAACCACCGCGGATAACCTGAACCGGATTTTCTTCGCCAATTCGGGCGCCGAAGCGGTAGAGGCAGCAATCAAATTTGCCCGCTATACAACCAAACGTGAAAAAATCCTGCACTGTGAACACAGTTTTCACGGTCTGACCTTAGGCGCGTTATCGTTAAACGGTGAAGAAATTTTCCGTGAGGGCTTCGGGCCTTTATTGCCGGCCTGTCATGCGGTGCCATTTAACGACCTCGCGGCTTTGGAACAAGCCTTATGCAATAAGGATGTCGCGGCTTTCATCGTCGAACCGATTCAAGGCAAAGGGGTTAATGTTCCCGACGATGACTATCTGCCGGAAGCGCAGCGGCTTTGCAAAAAATACGGGACGTTGTTTGTTGCCGATGAAATTCAAACCGGTATCGGACGCACCGGCAAATTCTGGGCCATCGATCATTGGCAAGTGCAACCGGACATGCTGTTGATGGCTAAAGCTTTATCCGGCGGATTCATTCCGGTGGGCGCGGTCGCCATGTCCCAACAAATTATGGACAGTGTCTTCAATCGTATGGACCGTGCCGTGGTGCACGGTTCGACCTTTTCCAAAAACAATATGGCGATGGCGGCCGGACTGGCTACATTGCAGGTTTTGGAAGATGAAAAAATGGTCGAAAACAGCGCACGCATCGGCCAGGACATCATAGAAAGTTTGAGAAACATGATTGACCGTTATGAGTTCCTTAAAGAAGTGCGCGGCAAAGGGCTGATGATCGCCGTCGAATTCGGTGCCCCGAAAAGCCTGTCTTTAAAAGCGGCTTGGGCGATGCTGGAAACTGCTAACAAAGGCTTATTCTGCCAGATGGTCACAATACCGCTGTTTAAGGATCATCGCGTGCTGAGTCAGGTTGCCGGCCACGGCATGAACGTTGTTAAACTGCTGCCGCCGTTAAACCTGACGCAAAAAGACCGTGACTGGATTGTTAACGCTTTTGATAAAACCATAGCCGACTGCCATAAGGTGCCGGGCTCGATCTGGGATCTTGGAAAAAATCTGGCCAGCCATGCAATGAAATCAAAAAACAATAGATAACCGGGAGTTTACTATGTTAAAAGGCAAACAACTTTTACAATTGGGACTGTTTATTTTTAGCTGCGTACTGACCGGCACCGCCGGTGCTCATGCCGTGGTCACCGAATCCTCGTTGAAGGTGGATCCGATCGCGCCGAACCGGGCAACCAAAGTGAGCATTAATTTTAATTCCAATATAGAACTGGCTTTATCGCAGATCTTTCTGGTTCGCGCCGGTGATAAACAGGAATTATTAAATGCCGAGCGCGGCTCGGAACCGGGACAAGTCATGCTTGACATTCCGGCTCTGGAAACCGGCGAATATGCATTGCGCTTCAAGGTTTTTGCCGCCGACGGCCATTTGACCGAAGACATTATCCATTTTGATGTGACACAATAGGTGCGGTAATGGAAGGTATAGCTGATTTTCTCGATTCCCTGATCGGCGGTGTGGATCTTACCGTCTACTCGCTGACCTTAGGCAGTGTCTTATGGGGACTTTTCGTGCTGCGCCCGTGGAACAAACAAGCGGATTACAGTACCGTCCTGCTGCAAAAAACCATCGCTTTAATCTATATAGGGGCCCTTGCATTATTTATCACTCAACTACTGAAGATTGTCCTGAAAGTCTGGCTAATGGCCGCAACGTTAGATATGTGGCCCTTTCCGGCATTTGCCGATACCATTCAATTTCAGGCCGGTTTATGGCGTGCGGGCCTTGCCCTGCTACTGGCTGCATATGCTTTTTTCTATTTAAGGAAAGACCCGTATTCCGAGCAGGAGTGGCAGGTAACCGCAACAGTTAGCCTGCCGGTGATTATTGCCGGAGCCTGGTTGGTGCATGGCGCCGGCCGATTCGAAGACAGCGGCTATTTGATGACTATGACCGTGTTGCATCAACTTGCCGCTGCAGCCTGGATCGGCGGCATTTTCCAATTGGTTAATCTTTGGTTCCTGCAACGGAACCAACGCATTTCCGATAAATTATGGCCAATGCTGCTCGGTCGATTTTCCACGTTGGGCATCACCTCCGTTGCGGTACTGTTGATTTCCGGAATACCGTTGGCCCTCGGATACATCGATACCTGGAACGGTTTTATCGGCACCGGTTACGGCAATTTACTGTTGGTAAAAATGATGTTGCTGGCGATCGCGCTGGGATTTGCTTATTTAAACCGCAAGGCTGTTATCCAATATGATCTTACCGGCAACAACTTTGCATTAATGCATCGCGTGCCTTACTATGTCGAAGCGGAAACCTTCGTGTTGGTCACGTTGTTGTTTACCGCCGCCAGCCTGGCTTCCCAACCACCAGCCATTGACATCCCCAACTTGACCGCCGCCTGGATGGAAGTCTTACAAACCTTCGAGCCGCGCATACCGCGCATTACCTCCCCGACACACGAGGCATTGATTGCCGGAGAAGCGGGACGCGTAGCGATCGTCGGCCAGGTACCGTCGGAAGCGGCCACTGCCTGGTCCGATTACAACCATAATATCTCGGGAATTTTTCTGACCGTGATGAGTTTCTTTGCGATGCTTTCCTATCATAAATCTTTTCCCAAGGCGCGCTATTGGCCGATTGGTTTCATATTGTTAGGGATTTTTCTGTTTTTTCGCAGTGATGCGGAAACCTGGCCTTTGGGACCAATCGGCTTCTGGGAGAGCACCTTCACCAACGGCGAAGTGCTGCAGCACAGAATTGCCACATTACTGGTTTTTGTACTGGGCGTTCTGGAGTTAAGGACGAGGATACTCGCCGATAAAAGCAGCTACCTACCCTATGTGTTCCCTTTTCTGGCTGCGTTTGGCGGCCTTATGCTGTTAACCCATTCTCATGTCGGTTTTCAGGCAAAAACCGCGTTTTTAATTCAAGTCGGCCATACTTTGATGGGGGTGTTCGCGCTTATATTGGCATGCGGACGATGGCTGGAATTGAAACTGGATGAACCCGGTAAAAGTATCGCCGGTTTCATTTCCGTATTTGCCTTGTTTCAAATTGGCGTTATCTTGATGTTCTATCGCGAACCGCTGTATTAATAATGAATAATTACTATAATTACCCGCTGCTCTGCGGGATCGACACACCGGCGGACCTACGCAAGCTGCCGGCCAGCCAACTGAAGCCGCTGGCCAAAGAGCTGCGCGAATTTCTGACCCAGTCCGTCAGCCAGTCCGGCGGCCATTTTGCCGCCGGTCTCGGCACCGTCGAACTGACC
>JBNLCC010000026.1:0-18236 GCA_050303615.1 Methylococcaceae bacterium
CGCAACCAGTACTTCAATCAGCGTAAAGCCGGCAGATTTTTGTAATTTATTTAACGGCATCATAGCAACCAAGCAATATATTTATTATTCTTGTGGTTAATATAATTTAGAGGACCCCATTAAACTGAGAACTGGTTCACACAATATAGTCGGCACTTGTGAACCAGTTCACAAATGTGACAAAATGCGTCATGTGTGTGAAAATTCACCACATTTCATAGAGTTAGAGCTGATGGGCAAAGGGTTTTGTGACAACTTTTGTCAGCTACGGTCAGTTCGAATCCGCATTAAAATCTGCCAGCCGTTTCAATGCGCGGATTTTTTCGCTACGATCCAGTTTTGCTTTATCCAATGCGCCATGTAATACGGCGATGGTGTTATCGTATGTCTCCCGGTCCACCTGATAAGGCGTGCCGTCTTTTCCACCGTGGGCAAATGAAAACCGCGCGGGGTCCCGCATGCTGGTCTTGGTGCCATAAATAAGTTCCGCGGTTAATGCCAGCGCTCGCAGTGTTTTCGGCCCTACACCTTGAATACGGAGCAGACTTTCGAAATCAACAGGCGCTTGTTCATAGGTCTTAAGCAGAATTTTATGTAGATACTTGGGATTGATGTCTTCGCTTTGAACCCAATGCCGTCGAGGCATGAGTAGTTCGGGGCGGCGTGATAGAATTTTCTCCACCTCTTTATCCGGCTGTGCCGCCAGTTCGGTGACTCTGCCCCGGGAAATTTTGCTTTCCCTGGCCACGAAATTTAAGGTAGCGCCGCGATGATCGCAACAGACAGCGGTATGCGGCTCATTAACAAAATCGGTGTTTTCATCACCCAGCCAATGATAGCGGCGAGCCATGCCGGAAACGTCGTTCATCCCCTGCTGCACGACACACCAACGGCCGGAGCGGGTAAAAAAGAAAGCATGATGATAAATTTGATAACCATCCTGCACAGCCGAACTATCGACTTTTGCCGAAAGTCTGCTGGCCTTGACTAGCGGTGCCGCCTCACGGCCGGTTGTTTCGCAAACCGATTCAATCTCCAGCGGCGTTCTGCGTGCCACCCGGCCCTTACCGCCGGCAACAAAAAAACCGAGTTCGTGCTGCATATCTTTAATCCCTTCCTTTACCGCACCGCAAGTGGTTGTCGTTAAACCGCTGGAATGCCAGTCAAAACCCAGCACGCAACCGAATGCCTGAAACCAGAAAGGATCGGACAGCCGCTGCAAGGCGCCCTCAGCACCATATTCCGCAACCAGATGGCTGATAATCTCCCGCGCCAGCAACTTCATCCTGTCAAATAGCCAGCGGGGAGCCCTGCCGCCGTGCAGCGGTAATTGACTAAATCCGGTACGCATCGAAATTAATACAAAGGCGTGTCAATTATTTTCACGAAAAGCCGGAAGATTAATTTGGTATTTTTTTAATTTGCCGTAAACGGCGCGCGGCGTAATACTCATACTTTCAGCAACTTTTTTAACATCACCCTGGTACTGTTTTAAGGCTAATTGCAGAAATCGCTGCTCAACCTTTGCCACGGCGTTTTCCTTTACGTCTTTCCATTCGTCAACAGTTTGAGCGGTCTCCGGAATGTCCAGATCCAATTGTGTCAATTCCTTGCCGTTAGCAAACAATAAACTGCGCTCCAGCGTATTTTCCAATTCCCGCACGTTGCCCGGCCAATGATACGAACGGATCTGCTGCATGACTTTACGGCTGACCGACTCCACCGACTTGTTGTACTTCTTATTGATGCGCTGCATGACCAATTGCACTAGCGAAGGCAAGTCTTCCGGCCGTTCGGCCAGCGGTGGAATAACCAAACGCACCACATTGATCCGATAATACAGATCATTGCGAAAATGGCCTTGTGCAACAACCTCTTCCAGGTGCTGATTGGTTGCCGAGATAATACGTAAATCGACAGCCAAGGTCTGCTTACCCCCCACCCGTTCCAGTTCGCCTTCCTGCAAGACGCGCAATAAACGGGTTTGCGCCGCGGCCGACAGAGAGTCCACTTCATCCAAAAACAGCGTCCCTCCTTCCGCTCTTTCAAAATAGCCCTGGTGCACTTCTATCGCACCGGTGAACGCCCCTTTTTCATGGCCGAATAACGCGCTTTCAATCAAACTTTCCGGAATCGCGCCGCAATTGATGGGAATAAACGGTTTATGATTACGATCGCTCATGGCATGAATGGCCCTGGCGATCAACTCCTTACCGACACCGGTCTGTCCCTGAATCAGCACCGTTGCCGACGTTGGCGCCACTATTTCAATGGATTGCAGCACTTTTTGCATTGCCGCCGATTTGGCAATGATCACCGGCGGCTGGTTTTTTTTCGAAATCTGTTTGGCGTTTTTGCGCCAAATGGTTTGCATGCTTTCCTCAATTCGGCAATGCAGTGCATGCATGTCTTTTTTTTCTTCAATCGGCGTAGTATCGGTGTATTCCATACCGGGCCGGCCAGCAGCCGCCTCTGCATTGGTATATACGCACACTTCGCATAAACCGTCGTGACGGGCAATGCTTTTCTTGATTTCCACTTTTGCGTAGCCGAAATTTCTGGCGGCGATACCGCCAAAGACACTGGATGTCATGCCGCACAATTCGGGAAAATTAGTGACACGCTCGCCGAATGGGCAGCAGCTGTTGGTTACGGTGATGCAATCCGGATTACTTGACGCCAACGAAAACTTACCGCCGATATTATTTTTCAGGCCGAGTATCAGTTCGGTGTAACTTTCGCGATCTAGGAGGCTTTTCTTGTTATTCTCGTCGCGATAGGTTTCCTCAAAAAAACAACCGGCGGTGCGGGCAATGTGTTCGATCAGTTGCTCACAATGTTCTTGTCCCTGTTGCTCGCTGGCATGCATTAATTCGAGAATGAATGTCTGCAGAAAAAATATCGGAGTTATATCGGATAAGGAGGAATTACTCATAATGAAAACAATGTGAAATTAAATTTCCTTAATTGAAGCACAATTTCCTTAACCGGGCAAACCCCAAACCATAATTCATTGAATTTCAATCCCTTTATAATATTTTATTAATGGCACGGCACTTGCTGTCTGTTAATCGTACAACATTAACTATTATATGAGGAATTTATAATGAGCCAAGAAAAACCACCTTTAAATCCGCATCCGTTAAGCGAATATGTCGCCTGGGCCGGAGGACGCAACCGTGAACCGATATTAGGCGTATTAAAAGAAAAATTACCGAAAGATCCCGGCCGGGTATTGGAAATGGCCAGCGGCAGCGGCATGCATATCAACTATTTCGCCCCGCATTTTGATCATTTGCATTTCCATCCTTCCGACAAAGATGAAGAGGTATTTGACAATATCAAAAAGCTCACTGCGGAACACGGCAACGACAACATTGCCGATCCGGTTCATTTGGATTTAACGAAACCTGAATCCTGGTTTAACGCCGGTGAGCAAGCCAGCTTCGATGCCATATTCTGTATTAATATCTTTCAGGTGGCACCGATCTCCATTGCCGACGGCATGATGCAATGTGCTGCCCACTTACTTAGTGACGACGGCATTTTATTGATCTATGGACCATTTCAGGTTGAGGGGACATTTACCACTGATTCCAATAAGGAATTCCATGAAACTTTGAGTTCAGCCGGCGTTTCCGAATGGGGCTTGAAAGATGTGGCGGACCTAAAAAAGGCGGCAGCCAATCATGGAATGGAACTCAAAGAACAAATCAATATGCCGGCTAATAACTTCTCGCTGATTTTTGGAAAAATATAATAGAATACTTATTAAACAGTTTTGCCATTCAGCATATTGCCTATGCGGCAATGATGAAATTTCAATAATTTCTGCTGTTACAAACACTAAATAATAATACAGTCCATAAATAACAGAGGAGAACACAATGTCCAGCGTACTTAACGAAGTATTATTAGCCAATCGCGAATATGCCGCCGGTTTCGATAAAGGCGATCTGCCAATGCCCCCGGGGCGTCATTTTGCAATACTTACCTGCATGGATGCCCGCTTGGATCCGGCCAAATATGCCGGACTTTCCGAGGGCGATGCACATGTTATTCGCAACGCCGGCGGCCGGGCCAGCGACGATGCGGTTCGTTCCCTGGTAATTTCCTATAAATTGCTCGGTACCCGCGAATGGTTTGTAATTCACCACACCGATTGCGGTATGGAAACCTTTACCGATGACATTATGCGCGATCTCTTGGGCAGCAGCTTAAAAACCGCATCAATCGATGCCGAGGGGTGGCACGACTGCTGTGAAGGACCGGGTTCCGCCGAAGCAAAATATATCGATTGGTTGACCATCAAAGACCAGGCGGAAAGCGTCACCGAAGATGTACGACGCATCAAAAACCACCCGCTGGTTCCTGCTGACATCCCGGTTTACGGTTATATCTACGACGTCAAATCGGGCACCTTAATCGAAGTTCCGGAAGCGACTGCGGCCGGGAAAGTTGCATAATGGCGCAAAGATGTTCAGCCGTTGTCATCGGCGTCGGACCGGAAAAAGGTCTGGGAGCTACACTCGCCAAATGTTTTGCAGCAAACGATTTGCACGTTTTTATCGCCGGACGCAGTGAACAGAAACTGCAACAAGTTGCCGAAACGATTCGGCAACAGGGCGGTACCGCAACAGCGGTAACAGCCGATGTAACAGTTGAACATGATGTAGCACATTTATTTGAGACGGTCAGTGCCGAAAATTGTGTCCTCGATATTGCCGCCTACAATGTCGACAGCAACATTCCTGCTCCCTTACTGGAAACCGATCCGGAAACCTTTACTGCGCTATGGCAACAAAATTGCTATGGCGCTTTTTTGTTCGGTACGGAAGCCGTCAGGCACATGTTGATGCGCAAACGAGGCACGTTGTTTTTTACCGGAGCCACGGCATCGTTACGGGCCAAACCGCCGTTTACCGCGTTTGCCGCTGCCAAGTCCGGGTTAAGAGCACTGGCACAAGGCATGGCCAGGGAGTTTTCACCGCAGGGTATTCATGTCGTACATACCATTATTGACGGTGTCATAGACGGCGAACGAGCAAGAAAACAATTCCCCAATTATGTCGCTGCAAAAGGTAAAGAAGGTTTATTGCAATTGGATGCAATCGCACAAACCTATTGGGCCATGCACTGCCAGCATCCCAGTGCATGGACTCAAGAACTCGATTTAAGACCCTACAAAGAACCGTTCTAGGAGATTAATCATGGCAAACACAAAAAACTGGCAATTGCAGGGCGGTTATTTTGAAACCTGTAATTGTGAAACAGCCTGTCCCTGTGTTTGGTTTCAGCCACCTAGTGAAGGCGATTGCAAACTGATGGTGGCATGGCATATTCAAACAGGACATTTTGAAGACCAGTCCTTGGATGGATTAAATGTCGCACTGGCTTGTTATGCACCGGGACATATGAAACAAGGCAACTGGCAGGCGGCTTTATATGTGGACGAACGAGCCGACGAACGGCAATTTTCCGCAATTACGCAAATTTTCAGCGGACAACAAGGCGGCCACATGGCGGTTTTGATGAGTTTTGTCGGTGAGGTACTGGGCATCAAGAAAGTACGTATCGATTACCACGCCGAACAGAACAGGCGAATGTTGACCATTCCCGAGATCAGCCAAGTCGAAATCGAAAGCATTCAAGGGATCAGCGGCGGTCCTGCCACTATCAGTAATCCACCGTTGTGTGTTGTTCCCAGTCATGCTTCGGTGGTGGCCGAATCAAAAAATTACCGATATCAGGATTACGATAAGAGCTGGCAATTTTCGCAGCGCAACGGCTATTATTCCGACTTTCTTTATCAGCCGTAATATTTTGGATAAAACGCAATATGTTGTTCTGACAACATTGTTGACTGTCATTTTTGCAGCCTGGGCTTATCTTTATTACCTGCATTGGCAAATGATGTCCCAACCAATGGCGGCTATGCAGATGCCGCCTTCCACTTTATCTCAATGGAAACTCGTTGACTTTGCGCTTATTTTCATCATGTGGGCGATAATGATGGCGGCAATGATGTTACCCTCAGCAATACCGATGATTATCTACTTCAGTCAAGTGAGCGGCCAACGTTTAGCAAAGCCTTATCCTGCGATTTTTCTATTTGTTTTTAGCTATTTTTCTGTCTGGTTACTGTTTAGCATTATTTTGACCCTGCTGCAGTGGCAATTACACGGCCTGGACTTGCTGACACCGATGATGAATAATCAAAGCCCGCTATTCGCTGCAGGCATTTTCCTGGCGGCAGGGATTTATCAATTCGTGCCTGTAAAAAACAGTTGTTTACAGCATTGCCAAAGCCCGATCGGGTTTTTGTTAAATCATTGGCAGGAAGGCGCTAAAGGCGCATTTAACATGGGCTTTAAACACGGAATGCATTGCGTGGGCTGCTGCTGGGCGCAAATGATGATTATGTTCGCCGTGGGAGTGATGAATTTGGCTGCCATGGCTTTAATCACCCTGCTGGTATTGGTTGAGAAACTTGTCGTCGTCCGCAGTAGACTCATAAGCCGCGGGATAGGTATTGTGTTTCTACTGTGGGGAACGTGGATTTTAATAGCTGAATATAATTGCTAATGGTTATAGCCCCGGATCTCGCAGACGCTATTTTCGGGTCAACGTAATCGACTGCGCAGCATCGTCGATACTGATCAGATAACGGCCCAGCACACTCATACCTAAAAGATTCGAGTCGCCCATTTGTTCGTCGGGAACAAACGCAACGGCCACTTGTTCGATGATTTCATTGCCGATTTCCAGTGCCTGTAAATGCCCTATTACCGCATCAACCTTGCCGTTGACAGTCTGCAATGTCTTAAGCTCCATGTTTTCATCAGCTATTTCCAATTCGGTAATCATCGACTCCGGTAAGACCACCATATCAGCGCCGGTATCGATCAGCAGGTCGATACTCAACCAATCAGTACCCTCCCCTTTGATTGATGCATTAACAAAGTGATGACCGTTTTTGGTGGTCATGGGCACGATAATGCGTTCAGTACCGGATGTTGTCTTTTTGTTGATGATGATTAATTTTTCAATTGCACCGCTGGATGCTTGCATCACCACATAATTAAAATCGGCCAGCAATTGTTGTAACTGTTGTTCAGCAGTGCCTTCAACGTGACGGGACGGTGAATCGGTGATATTTTCGATGCCTTTGACAACAAAGTGATGGCGCTTTGCCAAAGATTGAATTTGGTCATAAAGAGCGCTAGGCTGGGGATTATCCTGTCCATAAACATCTGGTACGCTAAAGCATAGCGGCAGGAACAGCAATACAGGCAGATTATGAAAAAAAGCACAGGAAAATATTGTGTGGTGATCTCGTTTCATAACTAAATTCGTTATAGAAAGGCGAAATTAAAATTAGAGGCGCGAACATCATACGTTCTACGGTGATCATGACACATTTGACAGATTGTAGATAGTAAAAAAATGATTATCCGTTCATTTTTTGATGCATGTTGTTTATGATAGATCTTAAAGTACAGTTATAACCCACAATTGCAACTTACTTTTACACTAGAACTTCGGTATTTCCGCAGTTTAATCTACGGTCAACCGAACACCGGCAATAAACGGAAATTACTAAGTAAATACGGTCCACAAAATGCAACAGCCGTTCTTTGACCAGCTGAATTTCAATATCATGATCGTTGAGACAAAATGTCACCATGATATTGCCAGCTCAGGCGTGATAATTAAGTATCTTAATGATGCCGCATGCAGACTACTCGGGTATCGGCGGCAAGAGTTGGACAATAGCGCTATTGAATGCATCTCGGGACCGGAAATGCCAAACAGGTTTTGGCAAACAACAATCAGCGAATGGTCCCGGCAGCCGCAAAATAACGTGTATGAATGCCGACTGCGTTCCAAGCAAGGAACAAGCATACCCGCTTTGATTTCGTTTTCGGCTTTTTCGACACAAAAAACGCAGCAGGATCAGATTGTACTTTTCATTCAGAATTTAACCGAGGTGAAGCAAAACACTGAAACCCTGTCGTTAATGCTGACTGCGGTTGAACAAAGCGCAAGTGCTGTGGTAATTACCAACCCTGAAGGCAGTATCGAATATGTCAACCCCAAATTCATGGCCTTAACGGGCTATTCGGAACAGGAGCTGCTAGGCTGCAACCCGAAAATGTTACAATCCGGCTCCACCTCGCCCGAAATTTACCAAACGTTATGGGAAATGCTCGATAAACACGGTGAGTGGCGGGGCGAAATAAAAAACAGGAAAAAAAACGGTGAATTATACTGGGCATACGAAACGATTAGTTCAATAAAGAACAGTCAGGGTGAAATCACCCATTTATTGGCCATCGAAGAAGATATTACAAAACGTAAGCTGGCGGAAGCAGCACTTTCGGAAAGCGAGGAACGCTTCCGGCAAATGGCGGAAATGACCGGAGAATGGCTGTGGGAACAGGATCCGAAAGGCTATTACTCATACAGCAGCGCCGCCGTCAAAGCAATCTTGGGGTTTACTCCCGAAGAAGTCACCGGCAAACATTATACGGAACTGCTAACACCCCAGGATAAGGTAAAACAGCAGCACGTCTCAATTATTCAACAACCGTTTTATTCGCTAATCAACCTTTACCAGCATCGAGACGGCCATCGAGTGATCACTGAATCCACCGGTTTACCAATTAAAGACGAATCCGGAAAACTGATTAAATGGCGAGGTGTTGACCGGGATATAACCGCCCGAAAGCATTTTCAGGATGCGTTACTGGAAAGTGAAAAACGCAATCGCTTAATCATTGAGAGTGCCTTGAACGCAATTATCATAATGGACTCTTACGGCATCATCACCGACTGGAACATACAAGCGGAAAAAATGTTCGGCTGGACGAAGGAGCAAGCAATCAACCAACGACTTGACGATTTAATCATTCCTCCACGTTTTCGTGAAGCGCACCGGCTCGGCCTGGAAAATTTTATTCGAACCGGAAAAGGCCCGTTGCTAAATAAATTGATCGAACATATCGGTATACGCAGTGATGGCACCGAATTCCCTGTCGAATTAAGCATTTCGCCGTTAAAATTAGGTAACAGCTATATTTTCAGCGGCTTTGTTCACGATATTTCCGGCAGAAAAAAGGCTGAAAAAACGATCCGTGAAGCACAAATTAATATGGCAATTACGCAAAATGAAATGAATATCGCGCACCGCATCCAGTCGTTGCTGTTGCCTGCCAATCCGATACAGTCGCCTTACTTTGAGGTGTCCGGCGTATGCCTGCCGGCCGCTCAGGTAGGCGGCGATTATTACGATTATTTTTATATTGATGAGCACAATCTGGCACTGGCCATCGCAGACGTCTCCGGTCATTCCGTCGGCCCAGCTTTATTCATGGTTGAAACCCGCAGCGCGTTGCGCGCGCAGGCGAATCAACAAAACTCTCCGGGTAATACGCTTGCCAAATTGAACAATCTTCTTTATGAAGAATTGTCTCAGGCGGAACATTTTATTACGATGTTCAATGTTCAATTTAACTCGCTGACCAACCAATTGACCTATGCCAATGCAGGCCACCCGCCGCCACTTTTATTCGATCAGCACCGCAATAGGTGCATACAACTGGATGCCGACGGCATGATTTTCGGAGTTCGGGAAAATATCTTCTATGAAGAGAAATCCATTGTGCTGCAGCGGGGGGATTCAGTTTTGCTGTATACGGACGGCATTACCGAAGCGGAAAATAAAAACGGGGAATTTTTTGGCGTTGAACGACTTTGTCAGACCTTTCAACATAACGCTGATCAAGATACTCAACATATCATCGATCAAATTATCAGCGAACTGCAGCAGTTTAGTCATAGAGGCCGGTTTCGAGACGACATTACCTTGATGATTTTCAAACGGACTTAATGTTACCGGACAAATGTTCCAAAGCATTCACTAGGGCAATATAGGGAATCAAGCTGCCTGCCAAGTCATTACAGACATGTTGATAAACCTGTTGATAGCGCTTGATATTGAGTTTGTTTTGCTCTACGGAAAAATATTCGGCAGCGGTTTGATAATCATCGGCAATCATTTCTTTAATCAATTGTCCGACAATGTTTTTCATGTTTTGCTGAAGGTCAGTAAACACGCTGCGTTCCCATTGGTCATGGATAGTAACATTAGCCAGGCGCTGAGAGACATGATTCAGGCCCAAATATTCCATCGTTTCATTAAACAAGCGCAAAATACGGTTAAAATTCTTGCCGGTTTGCACCGTCAAACTAACCAGTAACGGAAAATCCTGCAACTGGCTAATAATCACAATGCGCCAGGCCAAGTCCGGTGCAACACCCTGCTGCCGATAGTCATCCAATTGCTGTTGGTATGCCTTATTTTCTTGACGGGCGTCATTATCGATAATGGCCTGCTGGTATTCCATTAAATGACGCATATAACAGCTGACGGTGGTTTGATCGGGTTGGAGTAATTGATTGTTTAACACCGCCCAGCGGCAAAAATCGAGCAATACATTTTCAACTTGCAGCAACAGTCGGTACTGCACATCACACGCTACCAAGTTATCCAAAGCATAAATCGATTGCCGCAGGGAATGGTTTTGCAAAACCCGGTCAAAGGTCAGATAGCTACTAACCAGCGCAATGATGTTATCGTTGTTGATTGTTAAATCGGGGTTCAAAAAGCTACAGCCGGCCTGATTGATCAAATGATTGCTGATCCATGCCGCTTTAATGTTTTTCGCCAGCGGATGGTTGGCGAGTTGCTCCCTATATTGCTCGGCGATCGATTGCGGGAAATAGGCCTGTAAAAAATCGTCGCAATACGCGGACTGTATGAAATCGTTTTGTTCGATTAATGTCTGTTTCAGATAATTTTTACAGGCAGCAAGCAACACGGCTAACTCAGGCCGGGTCAATTGACGACCCGGCCTGGTAAACAACTCTTTTCTGCTGGGAAAAGATTCAACAGACGGATCCAATAAACCGGCTGATTCAAGGCGCTCCGCCAAGCCGATAAAATTGTCCAAGCCGGCTGCACAACGCATCCGGTCCAATGACAAGCAAAGACTTTGATTATAATTGTTTGCCAGAACAGCCTGGCAGACATCCTCGGTCAGACCCGTAAACAGTTGCCGGTAATCGGCGACCTGCTTAGTTTTCTGCAAGGCGTATAGTAATATTTTCAAATTAACTTCATGATCGGAAATATCCACGCCCGCCGAGTTATCAATTGCATCGCTGTTGATGCGGCCGCCCTGTAAGTTATATTCAATACGTGCCTTTTGGGTAAAACCCAAATTGGCTCCCTCCCCGACCACTCGAGCACGAATTTGCAGTGCATCCTGGCGCACTCTGTCGTTGGCCCTGTCTCCGACCTGGTCGTGGTTTTCCGTGCTTGCTTTGACATAAGTCCCGATACCGCCAAGCCATAATAGATCCACTCGGGCGGCAAGCAGATACCTGACCAAGCTTTCGCCGTCCAACGAACGGTAGCGAATGCCCAACCATTTTTTCATGGGCGGGGTAATGAGAATATCCTTTGCATCGCGGTCATACACCCCGCCGCCTTCGGAGATAATTTTCCGGTCATAATCCTCCCAACTGGAACCCGGTAAATTGAACAAACGTTGCCGTTCGATATAGGATGTTTCCGGGTCGGGATCCGGATCGATAAAAATATGCCGGCCACTAAAGGCGGCGAACAAACGGATACAACGGGATTGCAACATACCGTTGCCAAACACATCACCGTCCATGCTGCCGACGCCTACCACGGTAAAGGTTTCGATTTGAATATCTTTGCCCAGTTCGCGAAAATGCCGCTTGACACATTCCCATGCGCCTCGGGCGGTAATCCCCAACGCCTTATGGTTATAGCCGGCGGAACCGCCGCTGGCAAAAGCGTCATGCAGCCAGAATCGGTATTCAGCAGCCACCGCATTGGCGATATCGGGAAATGCCGCAGTCCCTTTGTCGGCAGCCACGACCAGATACGGATCATTGCCGTCGTAGGTCACGACGCCGGGCAAGCGAATGACTTGTTCTTCGACATAATTATCGGTTAAATCCAAAAGCCCCCGAATCAATTTCTTATATGCATTTTTGCCTGCATTTTGCCGAATCATTGAACCGGCTGTGGTTTTTGTCACAAAACCGCCTTTGGCGCCTGCCGGTATGATCAGCGCATTTTTGCTCATCTGAGTTTGCATCAGGTCCAATATCTCTGTTCGAAAGTCATCGGGGCGGTCCGACCAGCGTATTCCTCCGCGGGCAATTTTTCCGCCGCGCAAATGGATGCCTTCCATATCGGCGGCATGCACGTATATTTCATAGAGCGGCCTTGGAGATGGCATATCAATAACGCCGAGGCTATAGATTTTAAAGGCAACAAAATAGTCATCCAACTCCCGTCGCACATGAAAATTACTGCGCACGGTGGCATCGATCAAATTGAACAAGGCGCGTAAGATTCTATCGTCATTAATATCACGGACTGTTTCGAGGTGTTGCTGCAATTCCAAGCGAGCAGGAAATAACGCTTGCTCCTCCCTGATTGACGGCTCTTGCCATTCAGGTTTGGGTCTGAATCGCGCTTCAAAATAACAATAAAGGCTTTTAGCCGCCCCGGGATTGTCTATCAGTGCGCGGTGAAAACTAGAAATGGTGGACTGATAGCCCAGTTGCCAATAGTAATTGCGATAAGCCCTGAGCACATCGATCTCTTGCCAAAGCATACCGGCGGAAACTATCAGACTGTTCAGAATATCTTTCTCAAGCCGATTATCCAGCATGGCTTGGACGGCGTTTAATATCGGTTGTTTTAAGCGACTTAACGGACGAATCGGCGCTGCCGGAGCGGCAACGGCAAAACTTTTGATAAAAAAAGTTTTGCCGTCGACCTGCAGGGAAAATTGCACCTGATCGATTAGCCTGAAATTCAGACTTTCAAGAACCGGAATGTATTCGTCGAGAAAACGTTGCTGTTCGCTGTAGAAATGTAGCCGGTAGTGGTGTACGTGCTGGCAAGGCATGAGCAGATCGATACGTTGGCCCGGCCGGGTCAGTTGTTGTTCAATTTGCAGCGCATCCCTGAGTGCATAACGGGGGGGCATCAATATCTGATATTCCGATGAAAACATTTCCCGGTACTTTCGCCACAACCGGTAACCCTGCTCCCGTCCCAAATATCGTTCCATCAACAGCCTTAATTTCAATTCCCACGGTCTGGCCAGCTTGTTAAGCGAACGTTCCAGACTGTTGACATCAATGTAATTTTCCTGCTGGCTTGGTGCCAGGGTAAGCTGCATGCCGATAAATCTTCCTCCGACATTGATGGTTCGGGCACTTTCCAGGGTACCGCCTAAATCTTCACAGAGCCTGTGCTGCAGCTTTTGATCGAGGTTATCCTTGAATAACGGACGCGGCACGATAGTGAGTACGGAAATCCTGTCAGGGCTGGTGCTTGCCAGTATCAACAATTTTATCGTATAAGTCCTGTTCAGATACAGCAGCAATGAATTGAGCAGCAGTTGCAATTGGGTCTGACCGAGAAAAAACAATTCCATCTTGGGAAAAAGATCGAATAATTCCTGTAATCTTGCATATTCATGGCTGTCTTCGGATATTTTTGCACCATGCAATAATCGGGTGATCTTGCTGTACAGTGCAGGTACGTTGGAAGCGATGCCGTTTAATTCGATTTCCCTGAATAACCCGAAAAAGCCATGTTCAATTTTTTTATCATGTCCATTTTGTTGACGGAAACCGATATAAGTTAACTTTATATTACGTAACAGAGGACTAACCATCGGAAGGTGGCGGACGATCATTGTAGTTTCGCGGATGAAAATAGCGTCCAAATCAAGCATGAAATTAGTGCGCACATTTTGCATTGCATCGGCAAGACAGGTGTCAATATCCAAGCCGATATTTGAGTCAGCAACTGGTGTCCAGTGTGTAGCGTCTGCCTGTTTTGCACTAAAGCACCGATAACTGAACGGGATAAAAGCCGTTCCGGTCAGCCAGTCGATACAATCATGCCAAGCTTCCAAACCCAGTAATTGTTTTACTGTGCTGAGTTTGGCCGTCAATAGCGAATGATCCCGGTTAACCTGCATTGCAGCCGAAAGTACTTTGTCTATTTCGGCTTGCAACTGCAGGATATCGTCGCTACGCAGACATTCCAAGCGTATCACGATGAACAGTTCTTTTCCGCCGAGTGACGGATCGTTGCCGACATAAACGATCTCATGATTTAGCCGTTTAACCGCAAGCACCGGATGGGCGGCCAAACGATAGGAGAAATTCAGTCTTTGGCGAAGCGCCAACAACGAATCGACAATGAAAGGGATATCCGGGCAACTAACCAACAGAAGCTGAATATTTTCAATGGATATCGGCTGTTGTTGAACCGGTAAAGTATCCGGTTTTTGTTGGAGAAATTCAAAAAAACGAATAATCAGCTGTTCCAGGATCGAATCGGGCAGTGTCATTAGATAACTATCCGGCAAAAATACCGATTCCGCCAGTTTCCTCAGTAGCGGCCGTTTGTAATTCGTGCCATGTTTATTCAGTAGATATTCGACTGAGTCAAGCTTATGCCGCTGCCGATTGGTTTTACTTTCAGGAATGAGGGAGGTCAGGAATAGTTTCACAGCATCATTTAAGGAATTTTATTATTTCCAAGACATTTTCATCTTCCTTCCTGGTATAGGTTACCGAATCCATCAGGGTTCTGATTAAAAAAAGACCCAATCCCCCCTCTTTAGGTCGTTCAAGATCCGGCAATGGAACGTTTTCCAGGTCAAACCCCTGACCATGATCAATGACTTTGATGTTTAACTCATCGCTATGCAGTTGGATTTTAATTCTGACGCTTTCCTTGCTGTCATCACTCGAAGAGTGCCTGATAGCGTTGGTCGTGGCTTCGGTTAAAACCAGGTTCAAATGATAAGCCAAAGCTTCTTTATCCCCTTGATAATGACTGAGTTCCTTACCGATTTGCTGGCCGATACTGCCGATCAGGTCAAGATATTTGGTTTGTGTCGGAATGATGACATCAACCTGTAAATCGGTGCTTGGCTTTTTCATCCTGCTACCGCTTCATCGGGATCAGAATATATTTCAAATACGCGGTTTAAACGCGTCAGTTCAAACATTGAGTACACCTGTGGCTGCAGACCGGCTAATGCCAGTTTTCCCGATCTGGCTTCAGCATTTTTATGGCCGGACAACAGCGCTCCCAGACCGGAGCTATCGATAAAGCGCACGCTGTCCATCTGCACGACAATGTTTTTTTCGCCCTGTTCCAGCATGTCGAGGAAGTGCTGTTTTAACTCGCCGGAGTTATGCGCATCGATCCGTTCATCGCCAATGAATAGCACCTGGTATCCGTTTATTTTTTTCTGCGTTAGTTTCATTTGATTATTCGGAATAGTATTGTTGGCCCATTTATATTAATTTAGTCTAAAATTCGAAAAAAGTTCCGGAAACTATGTAAGCAAGGTGGAATATGAAAATTCTAATAACAGGCGGTACCGGATTTATCGGTACAAAACTGTGCGAATACTTGCAGGGACGAGGCCATCATTTGACAGTGCTTAGCCGCCGGCCTGAAAAAGTGCCTGAATTATGCGGCGAAAAAGTCAAAGCGATTACCAACCTTGACGACCTGCCCCCCGAAGACCACTATGAAGCAATCATTAACCTGGCCGGTGAAGGTATTGCGGATGCCAGATGGAGCCGTACAAGGAAACAAATTTTGCTGGATAGCCGAATTAAAACCACCGAAAAGCTGCTAAACTTTATCGAAAGATCGGAAATCAAACCGGATGTGATGGTTAGCGGTTCCGCTGTTGGTTTTTACGGCAATCAGGGTGATGTTGCGTTAGATGAAAACAGCGATGCCGTTGATGATTTTTCCCACCAATTGTGTGAGGCATGGGAACAAACTGCAGCAGGCGCAACAGAGCTCGGAGTCAGAGTGTGTATTATCCGTACCGGCCTGGTGATTGATGAAGGGGGCGGATTTTTGAAAAGAATGTTGCCTGCCTTTAAAATTGGCCTGGGTGGCCGGCTCGGCGATGGCAAGCAGTGGATGTCATGGGTTCACCGGGATGATTTGATCCGGATTATTGCGTTGCTTTTGATCAATCCCAAGTTGCAGGGTGTGTTCAACGCCACCGCACCCAATCCGGTGACCAATGAACAATTTACTGTTTGCCTGGCAAAACTTCTGAAACGCCCCGCGCTATTACCCGTTCCGGCCAAGGTATTAAAGATATTACTGGGTGAAATGGCCGAATTATTGCTAGGCGGACAACAGGTTTTACCCAAACGATTGCAGGAAAATAACTTTTTCTTCCAATATGAATTGTTGGAAGACGCTTTAAAAAACGCGTTAAAACATACCGAAACTTAAACTTGACCCATGCCGGAAAACGACACCGCTTTCGCCCAAACCCAAGAAATCTTTCAACTGCTGTTACATAATCTTCAAACTGTCATCTACGGACAACGGCGTACCATCCAATGGCTGTTAGCTGCTTTCAGCACTAACGGACATGTGTTGCTGGAAGACGTGCCGGGTACCGGTAAAACCACGCTGGCTAAAGCATTGGCCTATTCCTGTACCGCCGAGTTTCAGCGGATTCAGTTTACCCCCGATTTATTGCCGTCCGATATTATCGGTATGTCTATTTTCGATCAACGGCAGCAAATATTCCGCTTTGAAAAAGGTCCGGTATTTTGCCACATACTGCTGGCGGATGAAATCAACCGGGCATCGCCCAGAACCCAGTCGGCTTTATTGGAGGCGATGGCTGAATCGCAGGTTAGCATCGACCGCAAAAAAAGACCGCTTCCGGCTCCTTTTTTTGTCATTGCGACACAAAACCCCATTGAATTTCACGGCACTTATCCGCTTCCCGAAGCACAATTAGATCGTTTTTCAATGCGTTTCGGCCTGGGCTATGTCCCGGCCGAAACCGAACTGGATATTCTGGCTTCCCAAGGTAGCAAGCATCCGTTGCAATCCTTAAAGCCCTGTCTTGATTTTGAACAATTGTCACTATTACAGCAACAGGTAAATAAAGTACGCATCACGCGAGAGCTGCAGCAATATATCGTTGCACTGGTCAGTGCCACGCGCGAGCATACCGAAATTAAACTGGGGGCAAGCCCGAGAGCTTCGTTGATGCTGATGAAATGTGCACAGGCGCTTTCCTTACAGGACGGATACGAATTTGTCACGCCTGACGCCGTCAGGGAACTAGCGGTGCCGATTATCGCGCATCGTATCTGCTTGCATACCCAAAGCCAGTTTTCAGGAATCGAAGCGGAACAAGTCGTCGGGGAAATCGTCGACAGTATCCCGGTACCTAATTGAATTGTATGCTGCATCGATTTTTATTCCGGCAATATCAACGCATTTACCGGTACGACAATTGGCTGCGGCGGCATTTTAGTTTATTGGGGCATTTTTTGTTAATGCTGATGATCGGTGCCGCGGTATTCGGTATCGACACCAAAGCCAGCACTACCTATCAGTTGTTCGTGTTGTTGCTGGTCATTTTCGCTTTTTCATTGCTCGGCAGCCTGGTCAATACGTTAAAGGTTACTGTCGATAGAAAATTGCCGAAATATGTTACCGCCGGCGAACCGTTCACTTATCAGATGCATATTAAGAACCTGACCGGCAAGACCTATTATAACTTGGCATTCATCGATGTATTGGCGGAGTCATTTCCCGGTCTTGATGAAATAAAAGCGGTCCGGGGATTAAGCAGACCGTGGCTAATCAGTTTTCACCGATGGCGGCGTTTTTTAGCCAAACAACGCGGCGGCACTGCCGGTGAAATTGCAATTCCTTGTTTAGCGCATCAGCCGATACGCTGTAAAATCAGTTTTGTACCGTTGCGGCGTGGTGTGTTAGTTTTCAGCGGCTGTTATATCGCCAAGCCGGATCCATTGGGCCTGTTCAGAAGGTTGCTATTCGTCGAACAAGCTCAACATTGCCTGGTTCTGCCTAAACGCCATCCGATGCACGTATTGCCCAACCATGGCGAACAAAAGTACCAGCCGGGTGGTTTCACCCAAGCCAATTCGGTAGGTGAATCCACTGAATTTATGTCTTTACGGGAATATCGCTACGGCGACCCGCTGCATTTGATTCACTGGAAAAGCTTCGCCAAACAACGCAGGCTGATCAGTAAGGAATATCAAGATGAATATTTTGTGCGCCAGGCTTT
>JBNLCC010000027.1:0-6016 GCA_050303615.1 Methylococcaceae bacterium
TTTTGATTATGAATAACGCTTTCAGTGTCGCAATTGCAATCGATTTCGGAACCACCTTTTCCGGATATGCTTATTGTCTTGCCGCGCATTCCGCAACCGGTGAAATATATAAAAATACCGAGTGGACCAAACAGGTGCACCAAAAGAATTCCTATATAAAGACACCGACCCATTTGCTTTACAATGATGGCAAGCTCGAGGCTTGGGGCTATAACGCGAAACGCCGCCTGATCGAATTAAGACAGGCCGATCAAGCGAAAAACTGTTGTTTTTTCGAAAAATTCAAAACGGAAATCTTTGCCCGCAAGCAGGTCGATGAACAAGGCGAACCCTACCTGGTACAAAACGGCAAAAAATTCTTACTGATTGACTTGATTGCAGATTATTTGAAAGCGATGCGCCAGGCAGCGTTGCAAGACGTGGCGAACCATACCGGTGCCAACATAGACGAATCCCGAATCCGCTGGTGCCTGACGATCCCCGCGATTTGGGACGATGCCGCGAAACAACTGATGGAACAGGCTTCACAGAAAGCCGGCATTCTAAAAAAAGGCGATTGGGAGACTGAAAATTTTATTTTTGCGCTGGAGCCCGAGGCTGCTTCAATCTATTGCCTGTATGTTGCGGACAAGGAATTAGGCATTGTAGAGAATGAGTCGACTATGATGATTATCGATTGCGGCGGCGGCACCTTGGATTTGACGGTCCATAAAATCGTCCGCGACGGGCGGGAAAAAGGCGTTCGCGAGGTCGTTCCCGGTTCCGGCGCCGTGGAAGGACACGGCGGGAAAGACGTGGACCAAAATTTTCTCGATTATGTTGATGAAGTATTCGGGGCAGAAGCGGTCAAGACCTTCGAAGCGCAGTATCCGGAATCTTATCTGGACATGCTGGATGACTGGGAAAACTTTAAATACGGCTTCGATCCCGACGGCTATGTGCGCGGTAATTTCCGTATTCCCGCCGAGCTGCGCGATTTATTGCAGCAAAAATATCCGGCTGTTTTGGAACAACTGGCCGAGGCGCAAAACAACAATACCTATAACCTTTGGCTCACCAAGGAAATAATGGAGCAAAAAATATTCGGACCGGTGGTCAATAATATTCTCGATTGTGTTGACAATGTTTTTTCCCGAATCGGCGGAGACTGCGATTACATGTATTTGGTGGGCGGCTTTGCCACTTCCCGTTACCTGCAGAAGTCCGTTAAAGACAAATTCGCATCCAGGGTGACCAAAAAAATCCTGATCCCAGGCGAACCGGGAAAATCGGTGATGACCGGCGCGGCTTCCTTTGCAAGAAACCCGGAAATCATACTGCCCAGGAAATCAAGGTTAACCTACGGTATCGCTTCAGCAATCAGCGGCACGCCTGCCGAACTGCTGGTCGGCGAGTATTTGCAGGATGAACTGCCCGCCGATTTGCGCAGCCACTATCGCGGTTTGAAGACCATTCATGGCAACGATCCGCAAATCAAACAGCTGTTGGCGCAAGCCAAACAAAAAGCGGACGAAATGGGTCCGGCAGCTTTTAAAAAACTGCTGCGGGAAAAACTGGTTTATGATGAAGACAATGACGTGCTTGACCTGAACAGGCGTTTTACCGCGTTTATCAACTACGGCGATACCGTAGAAAAAAATCATCAGGTGCTGGATACCTTCATTCACAAAAGCAAGGACATGCACCAAGCGCACATCGAAATCTTCGCTTCCGAAAAGCAAAACGTGCTGTTCGTCGATGAAAACGATGTCGACAAAGTCGGGGAAATTCTATTGAAATTACCGCCGCTGAACGGTGTGAAACAGAGAAAAATCGGTGTTACCATGTTTTTTGGCGACACCAAATTAAAGATTAAAGCGAAGTGCCTGGCATCAAATTCCGAAGTGGAAGCCGAGCTCAATTTTTTAACAATGTACAGACCTCGTTAACAGGGTAGTTTAACCATGGACCAAATGACCTCAACTGAAGAGCACGCACATCTTTTGAATATTGTTTCCTGGGCGAAACAACATATCGATCATGACGCTTTGGCGGATATCGCCCCGGATTTCGCCAAAAACCTGACCAAAACCACCAAGCCGGCTCTCGCCTGCTATCTACGCACCCTGGCGGAACACTGCGAACAGCAAGCGCAATTATTGGCGAAGCGGGACAAGGCGATCAAATCGTTAGATGCCACCGTGAAAAAACAAAAAAAACAACTGGACCAGCTCAAAGCGGAATTGGAAAACAATGTCCGGGAAATGGAAACTCTCAACGACCGGCTGCAAGATAAAGACAAGGCGATTGCTGACTCAAAAACACATTTAGCCGATGAACGGAAAAAAGTGACCGAATTAAATCAAACAATAAAAGCCGTGAAAGATAAAGCCCAACAATTGCACGAGGAATTGCTGAACAAAACCAGCTTACTGGAAAAAATGTCATTAAAGTCCATGGAATCATTAATGAGCATCATCCCTGACTGGGTCGCCAGCGGCACCAACTGGAAAGCTGAATATGCAAAAATACAATCCGAAACGGCAAAATTAACTGATAAATTCAGTACTATTCAAAGTAAATTTCAGGATGCGTTAAAAAAGCACGATAGCGAAAAGCGGCGCTTAAATGAAAACCGGTCATCGCTTGAAAATAAAATACAGCTGCTGACCGACGAGAATGACTTATTATTAGCGAAAGCGGCAAACAAAAGCGGTAGAATAAGCGAACAGATCGGCGACTACGAAAAACGGGAAAATTACCAGATCGTCAAGGAATACAAGGAATTCTGCCTGCATCAGGGACTCGATTATCTGGCGGAGGAAATTGTGTCCGCGCAACAAACCGATCATAAAAACTATGACGAACAACAAACCAAAGCGCAACTGGCGCAGATGAAGTCGATCTTGGCCGACAACCTGTTGGCCAAACCCTACCGGTTGCAAGTCCAACGGCTCAGAACCAAACAGGATATGATCGATTACGATACGTTTCAACAGGATCACATCACCGTGCTGAGTACTCAGCTGGAACTATCCGGGGAAATCGCCGGGCAGTTGCTGAAAATAGCAAGAAAAGCCTTTACCCTCATCAGTGAACTGATCTGCGTCACTCCGCCCTGCCAGTTATTAATCCCCGAAGCCGGCACCGCCTTCAAAAAGGAGGAACACGATATCGACGATCTCTACTGTACCGCCGAAGGCAACGTCAAACTGACGATCGCACCGGGCGTCTACAGCGGCCACGAGGTGTTGATGAAGCCGGTGGTGGTGACTGAATTGCCTTGAAGCAAAGCAATATTCAAGCCCTACCGCATTAACGCCGGCAGCGGAACCGACCGGAAAATTATGTGGAATGCACATTATTTCAGCACTTTAAGCTTTTCTCCCAAGTGGCTGATCTATGCACATATTTCCTTTCACGACTATACTATGGCAATTGCATCAATTTCATTTAATTTGCCACATTACTCCAATCCGTCATACCCGCCGGGAAGCGGGTATCCAGCGCCAAGGACGGCAAGCTCAAACACATTCATGCACTTCGGAGGCCAGCATTCCCTCCAATTGTGTATATAAAAACGAGCGTTGGAACTTGGGGGCCAATCAAACTTCACAGCATTATTTTAAGAAATTTGGTGCGCAAATACTATTACTATAGCGCAATATCAAAAGCTATCGCCGTCAACAGGATGAAAAAAGAATGTCAAAAAAAAGAATTTTAATTGTCGGCGGTGTCGCCGGCGGCGCAACCTGTGCGGCGCGGATCCGGCGCTAATGCGAAGCGTGCGAAATCGTTATCTTTGAAATGGGCTCCTATGTTTCCTTTGCCAATTGCGGGCTTCCCTACTTCATCGGCGACGTCATTGTCGAAGAACAAAAATTACTGGTAGCCACGCCGGAATTATTCAAGAATCGTTTTAACATTCAAGTCTGTACCGACTCGGAAGTCACGGCGATCACGCCCCAAGATAAAACCATCGAGGTATGCGACCTGCAAACCGGGGAAAAACGGCTTGAAAACTATGATGCATTAGTGCTGGCGACCGGTTCGGAAGCCGTTTGGCCGGAAATTGAGGGCATTGAATTGCCGGGCATTCACGTGCTGCGCACCATTCCGGACAGCCGCAAAATCCGTTCGGCCTTGCAAGACAAGCAACACGCGGTGGTGCTGGGTGCCGGCTATTTAGGCCTGGAGTTGGCCGAAAACCTGCAAAAGCGCGGTATGCAGGTCACCGTGCTGCAGTCGTCCGGGCAAGTAATGCCCTCGCTGGATCAGGAAATGGCGGCATTTATCGCCCGGCATTTGCAGGCGCATCATATTGATCTGCGTCTGTATAGCCAGGTCCGTTCCTTTCGGCAAAACGCACAGCAACGCCTGGACGTTAACTTGGCGACCGGCGAGACGATTAGCACTGATGCGGTCATGATTTCGGTCGGCGTCAAGCCGCGGGCACAACTGGCCAAGAAGGCCGGCCTGCAAGTCGGCGAACTGGGCGGTATCCGGGTGAACGAGTACTTGCAAACCAGCGACCCGCATATTTGGGCGGTGGGCGATGTGGTGGAAGTGCGCAATGTCATTACCGGCCAATGGCAGCTGTTACCCCTGGCCGGACCGGCCAATCGACAAGGGCGTCTCGCCGCCGCGCACATTGTCGGCAAACAGCACGATGCAGCCGTCGTACCCTATCGCGGCGTGCAGGGAACATCCGTCTGCGGTATTTTCAACCTCACCGTCGCCACCACCGGAGTCAATGAAAAAACGTTGCAACAAGCCGGCTTCGACAGCTATGAAAAAGTCTACCTGCATCCCGGCAATCACGTCGGCTACTATCCCGGCGCAAAGCCGGTTCACATGAAACTGCTTTACGACGGTCGGGACGGCACGATCCTCGGTGCGCAGGCGTTGGGGGAATCCGGCGTAGCGCGGCGTATCGACGTCATTTCCGCCTATATTCAAATGGGTGCAACCGTTTTCGATCTGGAGGAGGCGGAATTGTGCTACGCGCCGCAATTCGGGGCAACCAAGGATCCGGTTAATTTAGCCGGCATGATTGCCGCCAATCACCTGCGCGGCAATCATCCCTTGGCCAAATGGGAAGAGCTGATGGAAAGCCATGCGCCGGTGATAGAGGATCAGGACGAGGCCGGCAAAATGCTGGCATTGATACTGAACGACCCTTTTGCCCAAGCCCAAATCGTCGACGTGCGCACCGAAGCTGAATTCCGGCAGAGACATATCCCGCAGGCAATCAATATACCGCTGGACACATTGCGTGAACGGCTGCATGAATTGTCGCGGGAACGGGAAATCTGGCTGGTGTGCGGCGTCGGTCAAAGAGCCTACAATGCAACACGCATTCTGCAGCAACACAATTTCCACGTTAGAAACCTTTCCGGGGGAATGCAGACTTACCAAACCTTCGAAGACTTGCAAAACAACCCGAAACCCTCATAAATTTCCGCTTTGCCGTGCATAATCTATAATTTAACGATCAACTATTCGCCGCCGCAAGACAATCAGCCATGCACCCGACAACTGAATTTAAGCACTTTACCCTCGTCCACCAATTATGTAAACGGATTCGGATTATCGCGCCGGTACTTTGCAAAGACCCGGAACGCGCGCAAATTCTAAAAATCCTGCTGTTAAAACGGCAAGCGATCGAAACAGTCAAGGTGGTTCCGCAGATCGCTTCTGTGACCATTTATTTCGACCCGCTGCAACTGCCCAAAGCCAATTTACTGGTTTTGCTGGAAAGCGTCATCGCCAACATGGGCCGAAAACCGCAGCATAGCATTGCCACCATGAAACGTAGTTATGACGCGTCAATGCCGTTACATGACCTGGTATTCGGTGTCGGCAAGATGAGCTGCACATCCTGTGCGCTGTTCCTGGAAATGGTACTGCTGCGCGAGCCGCAGGTAACCAAAGCCAGCGTCAATTATGTCTCGGAAACTGCGCGAGTGACCACCTCTCTGTCAAAAGAGGAGGTCTTCAAAATTGTCGAAAACCACGGCTATCAAGCCTATTCGAT
>JBNLCC010000028.1:0-1907 GCA_050303615.1 Methylococcaceae bacterium
CGGTAATTTGCCGCCTTTCTCAACGGATGTTAGCTCTGTTCGGCAATTTCACCAACTAACGGCAGAATTCTTTTTCTTCGATGAGTGGCTTCCCAATAGACAATTCGATACGATCATACGTGTTGCTCAATCAGTTCTGCTTTAACTTTACGGGATAACTTTGATTAGCCATCCGCCAGAAAGACGGCGTGATGATGGCACATAAGAAATCGAAATTTGATGTACGAACACTATAATTGAAAAAAGGTTACAGCAAAAAACTGTAACCTTTGATTTTTGGCTGGGGAACAAGGATTCGAACCTTGGTTGACGGAGTCAGAGTCCGTAGTCCTGCCGCTAGACGATTCCCCAAACATTACATTGATCGGGAAAAAAGCGTATTAACGTTTCGAGTATTGCGGACGTTTTCTCGCTTTATGCAGACCCACTTTTTTACGCTCAACGACACGTGCATCGCGGGTGACATAACCCGCTCTTCTCAGTGGAGAACGTAATGTTTCGTCATATTCAATCAAGGCGCGGGCAATACCGTGACGAATCGCCCCGGCCTGTCCTGAAGGACCGCCGCCTTTAACGATGATGTTAACATCCATAGTTCCCGCCAAGTCGACACATTCCAATGGCTGGCGTGCAACCATCTGATCGGTTTTACGACCGAAATATTGATCGAGGGCTTGTTTGTTAATCGTAATTTTACCGGAACCCGCTTTTGCATAAACACGAGCTATTGCGCTTTTACGACGACCGGTTCCATAATATTGAGCTTCTGCCATGGCTTTAACCTGCTTGGTTTATTATATTTCCAATACTTTAGGCTGTTGAGCCTGATGGTGGTGTTCGGGACCGGCATAGATTTTCAATTTCTTGAACATTGCACGTCCCAACGGGTTTTTAGGCAACATTCCTTTAACCGCCGTACTGATGATGCGATCAGGAAATGTCTGTCTCAGTTTGCCTAGATTGACAGACTTCATATTACCGATATACCCGGTATGGCGGTAATACATTTTGTCTTTTTCTTTATTGCCGGTGACTCTGATCTTTTCAGCGTTCACTACGATGATATAATCACCAGTATCGACATGCGGTGTATATTCGGGCTTATGTTTTCCGCGCAGGCGTTTGGCGATTTCACTGGCAAGCCGCCCAAGCGTCTTCCCTTCAGCGTCCACCACGAACCAATCGCGCTTTACTTCTGCTGGCTTAGCACTAAATGTTTTCATCGTTACTTACGTTTCGGTTAAGGCTATATAAAAGATCGAGGATTCTACCTAAAATCCCAACGAATTTCAAGTTTATTTCTCAATAACCATCGCTTATTCTAAAGTTGTTTCATTATACCAATTTATCAATAAAGCGTGTCCGATAAACCGCCAGGTTCAAGTTGATAGCTTATCAGAGCATCGATGTCGTTAACGTTAAGTTACGAAATTTTGTGTTAATGGCAACCGGGTAGGTTGGGATACGGTGCGCACGCGCTACGGTCAAATGTCGAAACCATTGTATTTTGCGCACCGTACCCCAACTTGAAAATCACCGTATTCCGTAATAGCCGTGGGTTGGTGGTTAGTTGGGTTAGGCGCGCCTATAGTTTGTGCATAACTTAGACTTCCTGCCATTAGCGCACCTAGCCCAACCTACCCAGTAGCTATTAACACAACGCATCGGAAAACCTCCCGGGGGGAGAAGCGATCTTATACCCCCATGCAGCCTGGATTAATTATGCACTGCCTCAGAAATCTCTCTCCGGTTAATGCAAATCGCCCAAAATAATTGACTCCCTGCAATCAATTTAATTTATGCGATATTTTTGGTTACAATGGATATTATTTTTTATACTCGCAACGTATGAACAATGGCCCTTAAATTCGTTACGCCATGTGGGGATACCAATTACCACTCGTTAG